>NZ_JBIRTB010000001.1:0-21474 GCF_044334475.1 Streptomyces sp. NPDC020780
GGGGGCCGGGGGGGGGCGGGGGGGGGGGCGGCCGGGGGGGGGGGGGGGCCGGGGGGGGGGGGGCGGGGGGGCGGGGGGGGGGGGGGGCCCGGGGGGGGCCCCCCCCCGGGGGGGGGCGCCCCCCGGCCGGGGGGCCCCCCCCACAGCTGTCCCCTCGTACGTCCTCCCCCGTGGTCCCGCCGGTCACCAGGCCGTCGCGGACGAGGCCTTCTCCGACGGCAGCAGCAGCCACAGCGCCAGGTAGAGCAGGAACTGGGGGCCGGGAAGCAGGCACGAGACCAGGAAGATCACGCGCATGGTCCCTGCGGAGGTGCCGAAGCGCCGGGCCAGCGCCGCGCACACTCCACCGATCATGCGTCCTTCGCGGGGACGGGCAAGTGCGGCCATGGTGGGCTCCTTCGCGAACCGTTCGGGGAGCAGCTCCGTCGTGCTCCCGGTATCTCCATGGTGGCCCCGCGAAGCGGTGCGAAACGTCGCTCTACGGGGCGATGCCGACCCTGGAAATCGTCGGGGTCGATCCCTGAGGGGCCTCACCCCTGGGCGTCCACGTCTCGTTCACGGGCCGGGTCAGGTCCCCGGCCCCCGCCCGGTTGCCCCGGCGCAGCCGGGCCCGGGACACCGGGACGACCAGGAGATGCGCGAGCGCCACACCCGTGGTGTTGAGAAGCAGCGAGTCGACGTCGACGACCTGGCCCGGCACGCCCGTCTGCGCCAGTTCGATGGCCATCGAGATCAGCGCTCCCGCCGCGACCGTCCGTGCCATGGAGGCCCACGGGGAGACCAGCAGTCTGCCTCCGGCCATGGGGAGCAGGACCCCGAGCGGCGCCAGCAGCAGCAGCCCCTCACCGATGCGGTGGGCCGCCTCGACGGGGCCGAGCGCCAGGTCTGCCCGTATCCCGTCGAACGGCCGCAGGTTCGCGGCCGTCATCCAGGGCACATCGAGCGGGCGCAGGGTCAGCCAGCCGACGAACAGCAGATGCGCGAGGAGGAGGAGGACCCCCGCCGCGCGGAAGTGGATGACGGCACTGCCGTCCGGACTCTGACGCACACGCACCAAGACGCCACGAGCGGCAGGATCGGTTCCGCACCGCGCCGGACGGCTCTGTGACGGGCGGCACGGACCTGGACCGCGCCGTCGGCGGAAGGCTCTGCGACGGGGCGGCAGGGGGGCCGGGGACGGCACCGCGGCGGAAGGCTCTGTGACGGACGGCAGGGTGGCGGGGACGGCACCGAGGCGAAAGGCTCTGCGACGGGCGGCACCGACCGGAACCGTCCGGGACGGCCCCGCGCCGCGCGCCGCACGGCAGACCCCGCTCCGGTACGGACGGCGGAGCCCCGGCCCGCTCAGGCCGCCGGAGGACCACCCGGGGCCCGGCCGACGCCCCGTAAGCGCTGCCGCGCTCGGGCCCCGGACACCCCGCCACGCTCGGGCGCCCAGGCAGCCATGCCGCGCCGCCTCAGGGCAGCTCGGTCGCGCTCACCGTAGGCACGTTCTCGGGCCGGCTCCTGGTCTCCGGCGTACACAGATAGTTCCGCGGCGCGTACGTGCCCGGCCCGCCCAGCAGTACCGAGCCGCCGCTCCCCAGCAGCTCGCTCTCGGCGTACGTGCACACCACCTGCGCCAGCGCCTCGGTCGGCAGTTCCTCGGGCTGCTCGCTCAGGCGCAACGTGCCCTTCGGATCGCCCTTGCGGGCTGCCCCGACCCGCAGCTGCGCCGGGACGGCCGTGGAGAAGCCGGCACGCCGCTCGTCGGCCGACGGCTCGCGCCGTAGTTCGCCCAGCAGCACCTGCGCGACCGGGAGCGGATCGGACCGGGACCCGTCGACCTGGACCGTGCGCTCCACCGTCACCAACTGCGAGGCGCAGACCAGGTGGACGCGCACGGCGACGGTCTCCGGCGGCGGGGCGTCCGCCTGCCCCGCGGCCGTTCGGCAGGGGACCCGCGAGGGCGCCGCACCGGCGTCCACCGGCACCGAGGTGCTCCTGATCCCGCATCCGGCGCCCAGTACCGCACAGGCGGCCACGGCGGCCAGCACCCCGGCGGTCCGCCGGGCGCGGCGGGGTGCGCGCCCCGCGCGCTCGCCTCGCATCACGTCGTCCCGCCCTTCCCGTCCCGGTCACGGTCGTTGTCCTCGTCCCGCGGGGCGCCCGTCAGCCGCTCCGCGTCACGCGGCAGCCGCAGCACGAACACCGCACCGTCACCGTCCGGCGAGTTGAAGGCCGTGATGTCACCACCGTGGATGTGCGCGTTCTCCATCGCGATGGACAGGCCCAGCCCGCTGCCCTCGGAGCGCGGCCGCGACGCACTCGCCTTGTAGAAGCGGTCGAAGACGTGCGGCAGGACGTCCTCGGGGATGCCCGGACCGTGGTCGCGCACCTCGATGACCAGCTCGTCGTCATCGGTGCGCACAGCCACCCGCACGGGGGAACCGCCGTGCTTGAGGGCGTTGCCGATCAGGTTCGCCAGGATCACGTCGAGCCGGCGCGGATCCAGCCGCACCATGATGCCGCGCTCCGCGTCCAGGTCGACCGCGTCCAGCCAGGCACGGGCGTCGATACAGGCCGTCACCTGGTCGGCGACGTCGACCGTGTCCAGGACGAGCCTGGCCGTACCCGCGTCGAAGCGGGTGACCTCCATGAGGTTCTCGACCAGGTCGTTCAGCCGCCGGGTCTCGCTCACCACCAGGTGCACGGCCGGCGCGATCATCGGGTCCAGGCTGTCCGCCTCGTCCTCCAGGACCTCGGCCACCGCCGTGATCGCCGTCAGAGGGGTCCGCAGCTCGTGCGACATGTCGGCGACGAACCTGCGGCTCGACTCCTCCCGCGCACTCATGTCGGCGACCTTCTTCTCCAGCGAGCTCGCGGTCTTGTTGAACGTACGTGAGAGATCGGCCAGTTCGTCGGTACCGGAGACCACGAGACGGGTGTCGAGCTTGCCCTCGCCGAGCTTGCGGGCCGCGTCGCCCAGCCGTTGTACGGGCCGCAGCACCGTGGTCGCCGCCGCCTGGGCGAGAAGCGCCGAGCCGACGAGGGCCAGCGCGGTCGCGATGCCGAGGGACCACGCCAGGGAGTTGAGGTCCTGGCGCTCCTGGTCGAGCGACTTCAGCATGTACCCGGCCGGCCCCCCGCCGATGATCTTCGTGCCGGCCACCAGGCAGGGCGTACCGCCGATGCTCGTACGCTGCCAGAACAGGTGGTACTCGAAGGTGTTGCCGGAGGTCAGCGGCTGCTTCTTGCCGACCTGCTTCTGCAGCGAGGCCGGCACGTCCTGCTTGGTGAACGCGTCGATGTCGGAGGACCCGACGACCGGTTTGCCGCCGTGGGAGCCGATCAGCAGGACGTGGTAACCGGGGCCGCTGCTCGCCATCTGCTCGGCGGCGCCCCGCAGATCGTCCGCCGTCGGCTCCAGCGGGAGCGAGGCCGCCCGGTTCTGCATCTGGCGGCGGAAGTCCCCCAGCGCCGCGTCCTGCGTACGCGTCAGGACCGCCTCGCGGTTGAGCCAGTACGCGATGCCCGACGCGGACACCGCGGCCGTCAGCGCCACCAGCGCGAACACCACCAGGAGCCGCAACCGCAGGCTGGTCCAGCGAAGACCCGCCCGTATGGAACGCTTCGCGGAACCGCTCACTGAGGCGAGTCCAGCCGGTAGCCCACACCCCGCACGGTACGGATCAGCGTCGGCGAGGACGGCACGTCCTCCACCTTCGCGCGCAGCCGCTGCACACAGGCGTCCACGAGCCGCGAGTCGCCGAGGTAGTCGTGCTCCCACACCAGACGCAGCAACTGCTGCCGGGACAGGGCCTGTCCGGGCCTGCGGCTCAGTTCGAGCAGGAGGCGCAGCTCGGTCGGCGTGAGCTGCAGGTCCTCCCCGTTCTTCGTGACGGTCATCGCCGAGCGGTCGATGACGACACTCCCGAAGGTCGCCGAGTCCGTGGACTCACGCTCCCCACGGCGCAGCACCGCCCGGATACGGGCGTCGAGCACCCGGCCTTGCACGGGTTTCACCACGTAGTCGTCCGCGCCGGACTCCAGTCCCACCACGACGTCGATGTCGTCGCTGCGCGCGGTCAGCAGAATGATCGGCAGCTGGTCGGTGCGCCGGATACGCCGGCAGACCTCGAAACCGTCGATCCCGGGCAGCATCACGTCCAGCACCACCAGGTCGGGCCGCTGCTCGCGGAGCAGCTCCAGGCCGTCCTCTCCCGTCGCCGCGGTGGCCACACGGTGGCCCTGGCGTGACAGCGAGAGTTCGAGGGCCGTGCGGATGGCGTCGTCGTCCTCGATCAGCAACAGGAAAGGCACAGGGGTCATTCTGACTCATGGTGGTGCCCCGGTTCGACAATCCCCCCGCCCTGATGCACCGGCAGCCCCTGTGACAGGTCTGTGACAGTGGCAGGACAGGGCCATGAAACTGCCCCGGCAAGCTCGTTGGCACAAGGAACGAACGGACTCCACCGATGGGGGGCGCGAGATGAACGCACTGCACAGCACCACCTCGAGCGCAGTTGCCACGCGTCTCCACGACGTCGGCCGGAGCCAGGAGAAGTCCGGCGGTGCGAACCATCGGGGGTGTGTTCGCGGCGCCGGGCGTCAACATCCGTCGTACCTGACGATGGTTGACGCGCCCACGGGGGAGAGCGGGGGGCGGCGGGCCGACGGGGGAAGTGCGTACGGGGAGACGACGGGGGAGCAGAAGCCCCTGGAGGGGGCACCGGACGCCGAAGCGGCGTTCACCGCCTACGTCCAGGAGCGCCGCGCCTCCCTGTACGCGACGGCCTACCACCTGACCGGCGACCGGTTCGAGGCGGAGGACCTGCTGCAGAGCGCCCTCTTCTCGACGTACCGGGCGTGGGACAGGATCAGCGACAAGGCCGCGGTGGGCGGATACCTCCGCCGTACCATGACCAACCTGCACATCAGCGCCTGGCGCAGGCGCAAGCTCAACGAGTACCCGACCGAGGAGCTGCCGGAGACGGTGGCCGACACGGACGCGATGCGCGGCACGGAACTGCGGGCGGTGCTCTGGCAGGCCCTCGCGCGGCTGCCGGAACTCCAGCGCACGATGCTGGTCCTGCGGTACTACGAGGGCCGCACCGACCCGGAGATCGCGTCGATACTCGGCATAAGTGTCGGCACGGTGAAGTCGAGCATCTGGCGGTCGCTCCGCCGGCTCCGCGAGGACGAGGTCCTCAGCTTCGGCCGTGACGAGGAGGAGTCCTTCGGCGAGCTGGTGGCCTGAGGCGTACGGGGGACACGGGGGACGGCTGCCGCTTCGGGGGAGGCGGCGGCACGGGGGACGTGACGCGGTGGGGCCGGACGGGCCGGGGGGTCCCGTCCGGCCCCGTCGCGTCGCTGTGCGCGGCCGGGTCCGCCCGCTCCCGTCAGACCGCCGTCGAGGAGGCCCGGCGGCAGCGGCCCGCAGCGGCGGCCGCCAGCCGGCCCAAGGCCTCCTTCTTGCCGCAGGGGTGCGCGCCCAGTGCCGTGTGGCGGGCCACGATGCCGCGCTCGGCCCGCATCAGCCGCCATCCGCGCCGCAGCAGGAACGGGACCGACTTCCGGCCCTCGCGCAGGTCCCGCAGCAGCCGGCGCCGGAACGTCGTCGACGGACGTCCGCGCAGGCAGAGGGCGTCCGCGAGCAGGCCCAGCTCCTGGCACCGCTCCACGATGTCCGCCGCGAAGATGCCCTCCGCGATGAAGAGGGGCGTGCGTTCGATATCGAGCGCCTCACGGCCGGTCCGTGAGCTGGTGGTTATGTCGTACACCGGTACGTCGGTACGCCCCGTGCGGCACAGCTCCGCGATGGCGGCGACCGCCGCGTCCGCGTCCCAGGACCGCGCCGAGTCCCAGTCGATGTCCGTGCTGCCGGTGACCAGGGGCAGTGTCGGATCGTTGCCCTCTTTGTAGAAGTCGTCCAGACGCAGCACCGGCAGACCGGTACGGGCGGCGAGGGACGACTTGCCGGAGCCGGAGGGACCGGCGAGCAGCACGACTCGAGTGGGGATCGGTTGGGGACTCACAGAACAGAAGTGTGAGGCATTGACCCGCGCGGGGGATCCCCGGGAGGTGCTGGTGGTATCGAGCATCACACCTCAACTACTCTGCGCACACGGACGATTACCGCAACAGCCCCGATCAGGTGGGAAAACATGGCACGTCACGCACTGTCCAAGCCCCGGCACCGCGCTCTGCTGCGCGCCGGTCTGACCCTCACCGCCCTGGGCGCGGCGTTCGGCGCGGGAGGTGCGGCGGCCCAGGCGGCGCCGCTGCCCGCCGCCCCCGCCACCGGCTCGGACACGGCGGACAGCACGCTGGGGGCGGTCAGTGACACGGCGGCGCCGGCGCTGACCAGTGCGCTCGGTTACGGGCTGGCCGGGGCCGTGTCCCCGGTCACCGACCTCCAGATCGACCCGCTGGCCGGAACCGGCGTGGACCCCCTGGACAACGCCGTGGGGGCCCAGGTCGCCGATTTCAAGCCCGTGACCACGGCGCTGGTCACCGACCCGCTGACCAGCGGCGCGGCACTCGGAGACCTGCCCGTGGTGGGCCAGGTGACGGGCCTGGTCACCGGCTGACCTGTCCATGGGCGCGCACGCGCCGTGGGGCCGCCCCGGCAAGGGGCGGCCCCACGGCGCGTGCGCCGTTCCGCCGACGGTGCGCCCGTCCGTCAGTACGAGGAGCCGGAGGCCCCCAGGGCGCCCGTCGGGTGCCAGACCGTCTTGGTCTCCAGGAAGGCCGTCAGGCGGCGCGTACCGGGGTCGGCGGTCCAGTCGGTGCGGCCCGCGCTCCCCGCGCCGTCCTTGCCGTCCGCGCCGTCCACAAGCTGTGGACGCAGGACCCGCTTGAGGTTGTCGGCCGCCGCGGTCTCCAGTTCCTTCGCCAGCCCGGCGTCCGGTGCGGCGCCGGTGAGGTCGATGGCGTTGACGTCCTGGTGCGAGGCCAGCGGCAGCGCGAGCTCCGCCGTCCGCCCCGACAGGATGTTCACCACACCGCCGGGCAGATCCGACGTCGCCAGGACCTCACCCAGCGACAGCGCGGGCAGCGGAGAGCGGGCCGAGGCGACGACGACCGCCGTGTTGCCCGTGGCGATCACCGGGGCGATCACGGACACCAGGCCCAGGAAGGACGACTCCTGGGGTGCCAGGACCGCGACGACACCCGTCGGCTCCGGGGTGGACAGGTTGAAGAAGGGCCCCGCGACCGGGTTCGCCCCGCCGGCGATCTGGGCGATCTTGTCGGTCCAGCCCGCGTACCAGACCCAGCGGTCGACCGCCGCGTCGACCACGGCCGCCGCCTTCGACTTCGACAGCCCCTCGGCGTCCGCCACCTCCCGCACGAACTGGTCCCGGCGGCCTTCCAGCATCTCGGCGACGCGGTAGAGGACCTGGCCGCGGTTGTACGCGGTCGCTCCCGACCAGCCGCCGAACGCCTTGCGGGCGGCCACGACCGCGTCGCGCGCGTCCTTGCGGGAGGACTGCGGCGCGTTCGCCAGCCACGTGCCCTTGGAGTCGGTCACCTCGTACACCCGGCCGCTCTCGGAGCGGGGGAACTTGCCCCCGACGTACAGCTTGTAGGTCTTGAAGACGCTGAGTCGCCCGTCAGACATCGAGGTAGGCCTCCAGACCGTGACGGCCGCCCTCGCGGCCGAAGCCCGACTCCTTGTATCCGCCGAACGGCGAGGTCGGGTCGAACTTGTTGAACGTGTTGGCCCAGACGACGCCCGCACGGAGCTTGTTCGCCACCGCGAGGATGCGGGAGCCCTTCTCCGTCCAGATGCCGGCCGAGAGTCCGTACTGGCTGTTGTTCGCCTTGGCGACGGCCTCGTCCGGCGTGCGGAACGTCAGCACCGACAGCACCGGGCCGAAGATCTCGTCCCGGGCCACGGTGTGCGCCTGGGTGACGCCGGTGAACAGCGTCGGCGCGAACCAGTAACCCGCGGACGGCAGTTCGCACGGTGCCGTCCAGCGCTCGGCGCCCTCGGCCTCCCCCGTCTCGACGAGCGAGGTGATCCGGGACAGCTGCTCCCGCGAGTTGATCGCGCCGATGTCGGTGTTCTTGTCCAGCGGGTCGCCGAGGCGGAGCGTGGACAGCCGGCGCTTGAGCGCGTGCAGCACCTCGTCGTGGACGGACTCCTGGACGAGGAGCCGCGAGCCCGCACAGCAGACCTGGCCCTGGTTGAAGAAGATTCCCGTGACGATGCCCTCGACGGCCTGGTCGACGGGCGCGTCGTCGAAGACGATGTTGGCGCCCTTGCCGCCCAGTTCGAGCGTGGCCTTCTTGCCCGTGCCCGCGATCTGCCGGGCGATGGCCTTGCCGACGGCCGTGGAGCCGGTGAAGGCGACCTTGTCGACGCCGGGGTGCTCGACGAGGGCCTGGCCCGCGTCTCCGTACCCCGTGAGGATGTTGACGACGCCCTTGGGCAGACCCGCCTGGCGGCAGACGTCCGCGAAGAACAGGGCGGACAGCGGGGTCGTCTCCGCCGGCTTCAGGACGACCGTGTTGCCGGTGGCGAGCGCCGGGGCGATCTTCCAGGCCAGCATCAGCAGCGGGAAGTTCCACGGGATGATCTGGCCGGCCACCCCGAGCGGGCGCGGGTCCGCGCCGTAGCCCGCGTGGTCCAGCTTGTCGGCCCAGCCCGCGTAGTAGAAGAAGTGGGCGGCGACCAGCGGCAGGTCCGCGTCGCGGGTCTCCCTGATCGGCTTGCCGTTGTCGAGGGTCTCCAGGACGGCCAGCTCGCGCGAGCGCTCCTGGATGATCCGGGCGATGCGGAAGAGGTACTTGGCGCGCTCGGATCCGGGCAGCGCCGACCACTTCTCGAACGCCTTGCGGGCTGCCTTCACCGCCCGGTCCACGTCCTCGATGCCCGCTCGCGCGACCTCGGAGAGGGCCTCCTCGGTGGAGGGGCTGACGGTCTTGAAGACCTTGCCGTCGGCGGCCTCGGTGAACTCGCCGTCGATGAACAGGCCGTACGAAGGGGCGATGTCGACGACGGAGCGGGACTCCGGAGCCGGTGCGTAGTCGAATGCGGATGCCATGGCGTATCAGTCCACCGTCACGTAATCGGGGCCGGAGTAACGGCCGGTGCTGAGCTTCTGGCGCTGCATCAGCAGGTCGTTCAGCAGGCTGGAGGCGCCGAAGCGGAACCAGTGGTTGTCCAGCCAGTCCTCGCCCGCGGTCTCGTTCACCAGGACCAGGAACTTGATCGCGTCCTTGGACGTGCGGATGCCGCCCGCGGGCTTCACCCCGATCTGCACGCCGGTCTGCTCCCGGAAGTCGCGCACGGCCTCCAGCATGAGCAGCGTGTTCGCCGGCGTCGCGTTGGTCGCGACCTTGCCGGTCGACGTCTTGATGAAGTCGGCGCCCGCAAGCATCCCGAGCCAGGAGGCCCGCCGGATGTTGTCGTACGTGGACAGCTCGCCGGTCTCGAAGATCACCTTGAGGCGCGCGGAGCCGCACTCGGCCTTCACGGCGAGGATCTCCTCGTACACCTTCAGGTAGCGGCCGGCGAGGAAGGCGCCGCGGTCGATCACCATGTCGATCTCGTCGGCCCCGGCCGCCACCGCGTCGCGGACGTCCGCGAGCTTGACGTCCAGCGCGGCCCGCCCGGCGGGGAAGGCCGTCGCCACGGAGGCCACCTTCACCCCGGAGCCGGCCAGCGCGGCGACGGCCGTCGCCGCCATGTCGGGGTACACACAGACCGCGGCGGTGCGCGGGGTCGTACGGTCGGTCGGGTCGGGGTTGACGGCCTTGGCGGCGAGAGCCCGGACCTTGCCCGGGGTGTCCGCACCTTCCAGCGTCGTCAGGTCGATCATCGAGATGGCGAGATCGATGGCGTACGCCTTGGCGGTCGTCTTGATCGATCGGGTACCGAGAGCGGCGGCGCGCGCTTCGAGGCCGACGGTGTCGACGCCGGGCAGCCCGTGCAGGAAGCGGCGCAGCGCACTGTCGGACGCCGTCGCGTCGGCGAATGCGGGAGCAGTGGTGGGCATGGTCACCAGAGGAGCATATCTACGCGCGTAGCGACCTGTACAGGGGCCTCCTCTTTTCCGTGCCCCCGGCCGAGCGCACGAGGCCTCTCCGCACCCCGTGATCCCGTCAGGCAGAATCGGACCATGACGAGCCCCACACCTCCCTCCGAGCCCGCCTACGCCGACCGGACCTACCGGTCGGGCGCCGGGCTGGTCACCGGAGTCCTGCTGATCCTGCTGGTGGGCTGGATCGGCGGCGACGCGGTGGCCCAGGGCGAGGGCAACGTGCCGTGGGGGGCCCTCGCCGCGCTGCTGACCGTGATCCCGCTGATCGTGGCGTTCACCCTGCGGCCCGCGGTCTTCGCCAACGACGAGCGGATCCGGATCCGTAACCCGTTCCGCACCATCGTGCTGCCCTGGACGGACGTCTCCGACGTGCGGGCGTCGTACTCGAGCGAGCTCTTCACCAAGGCCGGCACGAAGTACCAGCTCTGGGCCGTGCCGGTCTCCCTGCGCGAGCGCAAGCGGGCGGCCAGGAAGGCGACCCGGGAGGCGCACGACGACCCGTACGGCCGGACCTCCGTGCACGCCGACGTCACCGACGCCCAGGCCCGCGCCGCCTTCGCCGACCGCACGGTCGCCGACCTGCGGGAACTGGCCGAGCGCGCGCAGGGCCGCCGGGAGGAGAGCACGACCACGGCGTCACTGCGATGGGCCTACGAGGTGATCGTCCCGGCCGCCGTGGGCGCGGTACTGCTCGCGGTCCTCCTGGCCGTCGGCTGACGCTCCCCGGGCCCTCCGGCGTGGTGAGGGACCCCGGGAGGCCGTCGAACCGGACGCGTGTGTGTCGCGTTCCTCACAGCGGTCAGCCGAGGCCGGCCGCCGCCGCCAGGTCGTGCTTGATCGCCGCCAGGACGGCCGCGGCCCGCTCCCGGGCGGCGGGGAGGCCGGCCGCGTCGGGGACCGGGACCACGACCTCCAGGTAGCACTTGAGCTTCGGCTCCGTGCCGCTCGGGCGGACGATGACCCGGGCGCCCGTCAGGTGGTAGCGCAGGCCGTCCGTCGGCGGCAGACGGTCCGTGCCCTGTGAGAGGTCCTCCGCCGAGGTGACGGGAAGGCCCGCCAGAACGGTCGGCGGGTTCTCCCGCAGGCGGCTCATCGCGTCCGCGATGACCGAGAGGTCCTCGACCCGGACCGACAGCTGGTCCGTGGCGTGCAGTCCGTGCGCCAGCGCGAGGTCGTCGAGGAGGTCCAGGAGCGTACGGCCCCGCTCCTTGAGTACCGAGGCCAGCTCGGCCACCAGCAGCGCGGCCGTGATGCCGTCCTTGTCCCGCACGCCCTCGGGGTCCACGCAGTAGCCGAGCGCCTCCTCGTACCCGTAGCGCAGGCCGTCGACGCGGGCGATCCACTTGAAGCCCGTCAGGGTCTCCTCGTAGCCGAGGCCCGCCTTCTCCGCGATCCGGCCGAGCAGGGACGACGAGACGATCGACTCGGCGAGGACGCCGGAGACGCCGCGGTCCACCAGATGCGCGGCGAGCAGGGCGCCGACCTCGTCGCCGCGCAACATCCGCCAGCCGCCCTCGGCCGAGGCGTCCGGGACGGCCACGGCGCAGCGGTCGGCGTCCGGGTCGTTGGCGATGACGAGGTCGGGCCGCGCCCGGCGCGCGGTCGCGAACGCGAGATCCATGGCGCCGGGCTCTTCCGGGTTGGGGAAGGCGACGGTGGGGAACGCGGGGTCCGGCTCCGCCTGCTCGGCCACGAGCACCGGCTCCGGGAAGCCGGCCCGGGCGAACGCCGCCGTGAGCACGGAGGTGCCGACGCCGTGCATCGCCGTGTAGACGGTCCGGGCCGTGCGCGGGGAGCCGGGGCTGAGGACGGCGTCCGTACGGGCGAGGTAGGCGGCCAGCACCTCCTCGCCGAGGACCTCCCAGCCGGACTCCGGGCGCGGTACGCCGTCGAGCGGGCCCACGGCCGCGATGGCGGCGGCGATCCCGGTGTCGGCCGGGGGCACGATCTGTGAGCCGTCGCCGAGGTAGACCTTGTAGCCGTTGTCACGGGGCGGGTTGTGGCTGGCCGTGACCTCCACGCCCGCGACGGCTCCCAGATGCCGTACGGCGTAGGCGAGGACGGGGGTCGGCAGCGGACGGGGCAGCACGGCCGCGCGCAGGCCGGCGCCGGTCATCACGGCCGCGGTGTCGCGGGCGAAGTCGGCTGATCTGTAACGGGCGTCGTAGCCGATGACGACGAGCCCGCCCGCGTGGCCGTGGGCCGTGAGGTACGCGGCGAGGCCGGCGGCGGCCCGGATGACGACGGACCGGTTCATGCGCATCGGGCCGGCACCGAGTTCGCCGCGCAGGCCGGCGGTGCCGAACTGGAGCGTGCCCGCGAAGCGGTCGGCGAGCGCGTCCCGGTCGCCGACGTCGATGAGGCCGGCGAGCTCCTCGCGGGTCTCCGGGTCGGGGTCCTCGGCGAGCCAGGTCCTGGCCCGGGCGATGAGGTCCTGCTGCACGGTGTCCGCCTTTCTGCGGGGGTGGTGGTGCCGGGGGGCTGTGCGGGTGGGGTCGTCGGGGGCGGGTGCGGGTGCGGGGGCGAGGCCGGCCGGGGGTGCGGGGCGGCGGGGTGTGCCTGCGGCGGGCTGTTCCCCTACCCGCCCCTTCCCGAAACCGGGCTCCGCCCGGACCCGCTACGGGGGCTCCGCCCCCGGACCCCCGCGCCTCAAACGCCGGCGGGGCTGGGATGGGCCGGGTGTCGGGGTCTCGCGCGTCGGCGGGGCTGGGATGGGCCGGTTGTCGGGGTCTCGCGCGTCGGCGGGGCCGGGCTCGGCGGCCCGCGCCTCACGTGGCGGTGCGGACGGGGCTGCCGTCCGCACCTCACGTCCCGGCGAGGCCGGAGTCGGTCGTCTCCGCCTCCGCCGCACATGCCCGGCAAGGCTCGCGGGCCCCGGGGATCAGATCCGGTCCAGCACCCGGGCCAGCAGCGCGCCCATGCGGGCGGCCGAGTCGCGGCCCGCCTGGAGGACCTCCTCGTGGTTCAGGGGCACTCCGCTCAGTCCTGCGGCGAGGTTGGTGACCAGGGAGATGCCCAGCACCTCCGCGCCCGCCTCACGGGCCGCGATGGCCTCCAGGACCGTGGACATGCCGACGAGGTCGCCGCCCATGGCCCGGACCATGCCGATCTCGGCCGGCGTCTCGTAGTGCGGGCCGGGGAACTGCACGTACACGCCCTCTTCGAGCGTTCCGTCGATCTCCTTGCACAGCGCGCGCAGCCGCGGCGAGTACAGGTCCGTCAGGTCGACGAAGTTGGCGCCCACGATCGGCGACGCCGCCGTGAGGTTGATGTGGTCGCTGATGAGGACCGGCTGACCCGGGCGCATGCCCTCGCGCAGACCGCCGCAGCCGTTCGTCAGGACGACGGTCCCGCAGCCCGCGGCGACGGCCGTACGGACGCCGTGGGCGACGGCGGCGACCCCGCGGCCCTCGTAGTAGTGCGTGCGGCCGAGGAAGACCAGGGCGCGCTTCCCGCCGATGCGGTACGAGCGGATCGTGCCGCCGTGGCCCTCCACCGCCGGGGCGGGGAACCCCGGGAGCGCGGTCACCGGGAACTCGGCCTCCGGTGCGCCGAGCGCGTCCCCGGCGGGGGCCCACCCGGAGCCCATCACCAGAGCGACGTCGTGGGTCTCGGCGCCGGTCAGCTCGCGCAGGCGGGCGGCGGCGACGGATGCGGCGGCGTGCGGGTCGCCCTGGATGTGGTCCGGAATAACAGATGCGTTCACGCGGACGAGGGTAACCGGTGATTCCCTACGCGCGTAGATCTGGTCGCGCACAGTCTGGCCGGTCGTGTTCGTACTTTCGTACAGAAGGGGGTGGGGGGCGCCTCAGCAGGGGCGCTTGCGGAGGCTCATCACGTAGTCGTGCGGCGCGCCCGCGGACTCGGCGGCGTCCGCCACCTCGCCCAGGTAGCGGGCGGAGGGAAGACCGCCCTCGTAGCCGTTCAGCACGTACATCCAGGCCGGCTCCTCGCCTTCCAGGGTGTGCACGCGGACCCGCATCCGGCGGTAGATGTCGAGGCCGACACCCTCCCAGCGGTCCATGGAGTCCTCGTCCATGGGCGCGAGGTCGTACAGCGCCACGAAGACCTGGGAGCGGGGCGCCTCGACCACCGTGGCCAGCGCGCCTTCCCAGCCCATCTGCTCCCCGCCGAACGTCAGCCGCCAGCCGTTGAGCCAGCCGGTGCCGCGCAGCGGGGAATGCGGAGCGCGGCGCGTCATCAGCCGCGCGTCGAGGTTGCCGGCGTACGCGGCGTAGAGCGACATGTGGTCGAGGGTACGGGAGGTGACGCCTGGTGTGCGGGTTCCGGCGAGGAAGCCGTCCGTCGCAGGAGCCGGGCGGGGCCGGGAGGGCCCCGCCCCGCCAGGGCCGTTCCCGTATGGAGGGCCCCGGGGGGAAGCAGGTTGGCGCGTGCGGGACAATGAACTACGTACTGCATTCCCCGGGGCGATCCCCCGGACCCCCGGCCGGGGCGGCAGACGGCCGGGGGATGACACCACGCGAGGCGGACTTTTCGTGACCCGGATCGTGATCATCGGCGGCGGCCCCGGCGGCTACGAGGCGGCACTGGTGGGCGCCCAGCTCGGCGCCGAGGTGACCGTCGTCGACTGCGACGGCCTCGGCGGCGCGTCGGTCCTCACCGACTGCGTTCCCTCGAAGACCCTGATCGCGACGGCCGAGGTGATGACCACCTTCGACTCCTCGTACGAGGAACTGGGCATCATCGTCGCCGACGACACCCCGCACATCGAACAGGCCGCCCGGGTCGTCGGCGTCGATCTCGGCAAGGTCAACCGGCGGGTCAAGCGCCTGGCGCTGGCCCAGTCCCACGACATCACCGCCTCCGTGACCCGCGCGGGGGCCAGGGTCATGCGCGGGCGCGGCAGGCTGGAGGGCCTCCAGGCCGCCGACGGGTCCCGGCAGGTCGTCGTGAGGGCGGCCGACGGCACGGAGGAGCGGCTCACCGCCGACGCGGTCCTGATCGCGACCGGTGGCCACCCCCGCGAGATCCCGGACGCGCAGCCCGACGGCGAGCGGATCCTGAACTGGACGCAGGTCTACGACCTGGACGAGCTCCCCGAGGAGCTCATCGTGGTCGGGTCCGGGGTGACGGGCGCCGAGTTCGCCGGCGCCTACCAGGCGCTCGGCTCCCGCGTGACCCTCGTCTCCTCCCGCGACCGGGTGCTCCCGGGTGAGGACCCGGACGCCGCCGCCGTCCTGGAGGACGTGTTCCGGCGCCGCGGCATGAACGTCATGGCCCGTTCCCGCGCCCAGTCCGCCAAGCGCGTCGGCGACCGGGTCGAGGTCACGCTGGCCGACGGCCGGGTCATCTCGGGCACGCACTGCCTCATGGCGGTCGGTGCGATCCCGAACACCGCCGGCATGGGCCTGGAGGAGGCCGGGGTCCTGCTCAAGGAGTCCGGGCACGTCCGGACCGACCGGGTCTCCCGCACCAGCGCGCCCGGCGTGTACGCGGCCGGTGACGTCACCGGGGTCTTCGCGCTGGCCTCGGTCGCGGCGATGCAGGGCCGTATCGCCATGTACCACTTCCTCGGCGACGCGGTGGCCCCGCTGGACCTCAAGACGGTCTCCTCGAACGTCTTCACGGACCCCGAGATCGCCACGGTCGGCTACAGCCAGGCCGACGTGGACGCCGGCAGGATCGACGCCCGGGTCGTGAAGCTTCCGCTGCTGCGCAATCCGCGCGCCAAGATGCAGGGCATCCGGGACGGTTTCGTCAAGATCTTCTGCCGCCCCGGTACGGGCATCGTGGTCGGCGGCTGCGTCGTCGCCCCGCGGGCCAGCGAGCTGATCCACCCGATCGCGCTCGCGGTCGACAACAACCTGACCGTGGAACAGATCGCGAACACGTTCACGGTCTACCCCTCCCTGTCCGGCTCGATCGCCGAGGTGGCACGGCAGCTGCACAGCCGTAAGCGGGCCGGCGAGGCCTGAGCGGCCGGGCGCTCCTTCTCCGGTCAGGCGGCCGGAGTGCGGTCCGGGGTCCCGAGGCCCGGGATCCGGGCCATGATCCACAGGTCCGGCCCAGGGGTGCCGGCAGTTCCTGACAGCGCGTGAACGACAGCGGGACCTCCTATACCACCGAGAGGTCCCGTGCATGTACAACTTCTGTTATTCGGCGCAAACTGCTGAAAAGCACCCCATGGCCACGTTACTGTCAGTTTCGTGTTCGCTGCAGAACGTCGTCAGTTGATCCTCGAAATGGTGCGTGCCAACGGGGCGGTATCGCTCCGTGAGCTCGCCCGCGTCGTCCAGACCTCCGAAGTGACCGTACGGCGGGACGTGCGGGCACTGGAGGCAGAAGGACTCCTCGACCGCCGGCACGGCGGTGCGGTCTTGCCGGGCGGTTTCACGCGGGAGTCCGGCTTTCCGCAGAAATCCCATCTCTCCACCGCGGAGAAGACGGCCATCGCCGACCTGGCCGCCGGGCTGGTCGGTGAGGGCGAGGCCATCGTGGTCGGCGCCGGTACGACCACGCAGGAGCTGGCCCGCCGGCTCGCGCGGATTCCCGGTCTGACCGTCGTCACCAACTCACTCCTGGTCGCCCAGGCGCTGGCTCACGCCAACCGGGTGGAAGTGGTGATGACCGGCGGAACGCTGCGCGGGAGCAACTACGCGCTCGTGGGCAGCGGGGCCGAGCAGTCCCTGCACGGGCTGCGGGTCTCCCGGGCGTTCCTCTCCGGGAGCGGGCTGACCGCCGAGCGCGGTCTGTCCACGTCCAACATGCTCTCGGCGAGCGTGGACCGCGCGCTGGTGCAGGCGGCGGCAGAGGTGGTGGTCCTGGCGGACCACACCAAGCTCGGTTCCGACACCATGTTCCAGACGGTGCCGACGGAGCTGATCACCCGCCTGGTGACCGACGGACCACCGGCCCACGACGAACGTGCGGCCACCGAGCTCCAGGCCCTGGCGGACCAGGGTGTGGAGATCATGGTGGCGGGCCCCGACAGCGACTCGCCGGCCGCGGAGGGGCTGCCCCAGGGGCGGCAGCCCCGGCGGGACATGCCGCTGCCGGGCCAGCGGCGCACGCAGGGCGGCCCCGGAGGGCTCGGCCCGCAGCTGCGGAGTGCGGCCCCGCTCACGGACGGCCCCGTGGAGCGGGGCCGCGTCACGGACCTGCGGCGGCGGTAACGGGCTCGCCCTCAGAGGGGCGGGTTCGACACCTTGATCCCCTGCAGCGCCAGCCGCAGGAGGCGGTCGGCCAACGCCGGGTCCCGGGGAGTCTGCTCCGCGGCCAGCGCGATCGCGTTCGTCAGCTGCAGCAGATCGTCGATCGACACGTCCGCCCGCACCGCGCCGCCCGACCGTGCCCGCCGCAGCAGCCGCTCCCCGGCCTGCCGGAGCGGAACATGACACGGGGTCAGAGCGGACGTCTCGTCACCCGAGGCGGACATGAGCGCCTGCGCCAGTCCGCGGTACTCACCCGCATGAGTGACGAGGGCACGCAGCCATTCCATCAGCGCGGCGCACGGCTCCGGCGCCTGCGCCAGTTCGCCGGACCGGGCGAGCAGCGCACTCAGGGTCTCCTGGAACACGGCGTTCATCAGCGCGTGCCGGTTCGGGAAGTGCCGGTACAGGGTGCCGATGCCCACCCCCGCCCGCCGGGCGATGTCCTCCAGCGAGGCGTCCGTGCCGTGCTCGGCGAAGGACGTGCGGGCCTCACCGACCAGCCGGTCGTAGTTGCGGCGCGCGTCGGCGCGCATCGGACGGGCCGGAGTTCCTGCCGTGCTCATCGCCATCGCGCCGTCCTCCTGGTCTCCGCCCTGGAACCAGGATGCCACCGAGGGCCCGGGCAGTGCCCGGGCCCTCGGTGGCAGGAGAGAGCGGTCAGTCCTTGATCTCGCAGATCGCGGCGCCGGACGTGACCGAGGTGCCGACCTCCGCCGACAGGCCCTTCACGGTGCCGGAGCGGTGGGCGTTGAGGGGCTGCTCCATCTTCATGGCCTCCAGGACGACGACGAGGTCGCCCTCCTTGACCTCCTGGCCCTCCTCGACGGCCACCTTGACGATGGTGCCCTGCATCGGGGAGGCCAGCGTGTCGCCGGAGGCGGCGGAGCCCGCCTTCTTCGCCGCGCGGCGCTTGGGCTTCGCACCGGCCGCCAGGCCCGTACGCGCCAGGCTCATGCCCAGCGAGGAGGGCAGGGAGACCTCCAGTCGCTTGCCGCCGACCTCGACGACGACGGTCTCGCGGCCGGACTCCTCGTCCGCCTCGCCGTCCGCCGGGGCCGCGAACGGCTTGATGTCGTTGACGAACTCCGTCTCGATCCACCGGGTGTGGATCCGGAACGGGTCGGCGGTGAACGCCGGATCGACGACGACCGCGCGGTGGAACGGGATGGCCGTCGCCATGCCCTCGACCTCGAACTCGGCCAGGGCGCGCGCCGCGCGCTGCAGCGCCTGCTCACGCGTCGCGCCGGTCACGATCAGCTTGGCCAGGAGCGAGTCCCAGGCGGGGCCGATGACCGAACCCGTCTCCACACCGGCGTCCAGCCGGACACCCGGGCCGGCCGGCGGGGCGAACCCGGTGACGGTGCCGGGGGCGGGCAGGAAGCCGCGGCCCGGGTCCTCGCCGTTGATCCGGAACTCGAAGGAGTGCCCGCGCACGGCCGGGTCGCCGTAGCCGAGCTCCTCACCGTCGGCGATGCGGAACATCTCGCGTACGAGGTCGAGACCGGTGACCTCCTCGGTGACCGGGTGCTCCACCTGCAGGCGGGTGTTGACCTCCAGGAAGGAGATCGTGCCGTCCAGGCCGACCAGGAACTCCACGGTGCCCGCGCCGACGTAACCGGCTTCCTTGAGGATCGCCTTGGACGCGGCGTACAGCTCCGCGTTCTGCTCCTGGGTCAGGAACGGGGCGGGCGCCTCCTCGACCAGCTTCTGGTGGCGGCGCTGCAGCGAGCAGTCACGGGTGGAGACGACGACCACGTTGCCGTGGGTGTCGGCCAGACACTGGGTCTCCACGTGCCGGGGCTTGTCCAGGTACCGCTCCACGAAGCACTCGCCGCGCCCGAAGGCCGCGACGGCCTCACGGACCGCGGAGTCGTACAGCTCCGGGATCTCCTCCAGCGTGCGGGCCACCTTCAGACCGCGTCCGCCGCCGCCGAAGGCCGCCTTGATCGCGATGGGCAGGCCGTTCTCCTCGGCGAACGCCACGACCTCGGCCGAGCCGCTCACCGGGTCCGGCGTACCGGCCACGAGGGGGGCGCCCGCGCGCTGCGCGATGTGCCGGGCGGCGACCTTGTCACCCAGGTCCCGGATCGCCTGCGGAGGCGGGCCGATCCAGGTGAGGCCGGCGTCCAGCACGGCCTGGGCGAACTCGGCGTTCTCCGAGAGGAAGCCGTAGCCCGGGTGGATCGCGTCCGCCCCGGAGTCCTTGGCCGCCTGGAGCACCTTGGCCATGTCCAGGTAGCTGGCGGCCGGGGTGTCACCGCCCAGAGCGAACGCCTCGTCGGCCGCGCGGACATGCAGAGCGTCCCGGTCCGGATCGGCGTAGACGGCTACGCTCGCGATTCCGGCATCCCGGCAAGCCCGAGCAACGCGGACAGCGATTTCGCCACGGTTGGCGATGAGCACCTTGCGCACGATGACTCCCTCCTTGAGAACAAGCTGAGTTTAGGGACTACCGACACGGCCGTACGACCCGTCCCCAATGGTGAACTTGCCCACACGGAGTGTGATTCGAGGCTTGCTCGAGTCGCGAAATCCCTTGTCGCATCACGGTACGCCGGGATCCTTGACCGCACAGTAGCCACGAAGTGTGGTGCAAGTCTCTGTCTGTTGCTGCAACGCCACACGGCGTTTCTTTGTGGAGTCCCTACGAACGGTCGACTCCATCTTTGCAGTGGCACGGGCCCGGGCGGAGACGGCCGCCGCGGCACGGGTGGGTGCGGTGCGCGGGACGATCGGTCTCTCCCAGGCCCTTAAGGAGTGGGGGTACGCGCGTGTAGGGTCCGCGCTGTACTCCACGTACCGCAGGTAACAGGAGGTGGGCGCCGTGGTGCGCAGATCGGTGGCTGTCGTGACCGCACTCGCCCTGTTCGGGGAGGCGGCGGGCATCGTGCTCGTCAACGTCGTCCTCGCCAGGGTCGTCGACAACCAGAGCATGTCACTGGCCGGGATGGACCCCGGTGTCATGGCCACGGGCACCCGGGTGATGGGCGGCCTCTTCGGCCTCCTGCTGGTGCTGTGCGGCCTGATACCGCTCCTGGCCGCCGTACGCGACCGGCCGCCCGGCCGGTTCGCCAGGATCGCCCTCATAGGGTGCGCGGTCGTGCACGGTGTGCTGGGCGCCCTGGCGGTGGGCCTGGTCGGCTGGGCGGCGTTCGTCGTCATGATGGCCGTGCTCGCGCTGCTGGTACTCACCCTGCTGGCGTACGAGCCGCGTGAACCGGAGGCGGGTGGGGCGGGCGCCGAGGCCGGAGCGCCCGCGCCCGTGCGCGGCTGACGGACCCTCAGTCCGCAGCCCCTCAGCCCTTCGGCCGGTCAGGCCCTCAGGCCCACAAGTCGGTGACGGACAGACCGAGTTCGCCGAGCAGCCTGCGCAGCAGGGGCAGCGAGAGGCCGATGACGTTGCCGTGGTCACCCTCGATCGCCTCGACGAACGGCGCCGAGCGGCCGTCCAGGGTGAAGGCACCCGCGACGTGCAGCGGTTCGCCCGAAGCCACGTACGCCGCCACCTCGGCCTCGGTCGGCTCGCCGAAGCGGACGACGGTGGACGCGGTCGCCGACGCGGTGCGGCCGGCCGCCGTGTCGATCAGGCTGTGCCCCGTCCGCAGCACTCCCGAGCGGCCGCGCATGGACTTCCAGCGTGCGGTGGCCTCCTCGCTGTCCGCGGGCTTGCCGAGCGCCTCGCCGTCCAGTTCGAGCACCGAGTCGCAGCCGATGACCAGGGCGCCGGCGGCCTCGGGGCGGGCGGCCACGGCGGCGGCCTTGGCCTCGGCCAGTACGAGCGCCAGCTCACCCGGGGTCGGCGCGGTGAGCGCGTCCTCGTCCACCCCGCTGACGATCACCTCGGGGGCGAAACCGGCCTGGCGCAGCAGGCCGAGGCGGGCGGGGGACGCGGAGGCGAGCACGAGACGGCGCTGATCAGTCATACGGGCCATCGTAGAAGGCCGCAGGAGCCTCCGGAGCCCCGCTCGGCGGGGGCCAGGAGGACCGGTTCCCGGGATCCGGGGGCTCCCGGCCCCGGCGCGTGCGCCGCGGCTCAGCGGATCCCCAGGACGAACATCGCCACCACCATGGCCAGCGCGAGCAGCAGCCCCGCGCGGCGCAGCATCTCCTGGGCGTCGCGCAGTTCCTTCGGCGGCTTGTCCTCGGGGTCCGACCACAGCATGCAACCGATGGTGCTCCGGACACGGCCGTGGGGGGGGGGGGGGGGGGGGGGGGCGCCCGCGCGCCCCCCCCCCCCCCCCGCGGCCGCCCCCCAGACGCACGGCGGAGCC
>NZ_JBIRTB010000001.1:21484-221472 GCF_044334475.1 Streptomyces sp. NPDC020780
GCGCGTCGGGATGGGGCCGCGGCCTGGCGCCCCTCCCCCCCACCCCCGACCTCCTCGTGGCGGCGCGCGCCGGGGGGGGGGGCCCCCCCGCCCCCCCCCCCCCCCCCCCACGGCGCTCCCGCTCGGTGCGCCGTCACACGGGCCAGTACGTCCGTGCCCAGGAGCGCGGACCGGGGCGCGGCGCCCCCTGGCGGGCGATTCGGCCCGGGTCCGACCACTGTTCCGGGGGAAGAGGGGCGCCGGGCGGCGGGGCGGCGACCGCCGCCGCACGCGCCCGGACCACCGCGAGCGCGGCGGCGAGCTCTTCCGGGGTCGGATTGCCCCGTACGACCTTGATCATGGTGGCTCCCGGTGGCTGGGTCAGAGGGGGATGTTGCCGTGCTTCTTCGGCGGCAGCGACTCTCGCTTCGTACGGAGCTGGCGCAGGCCCCTGACGAGGTGTGCCCGGGTGTCGGACGGCATGATCACCGCGTCGACGTATCCGCGCTCGGCCGCGACGTACGGGTTCAGGAGGGTGTCCTCGTAGTCCGCCATCAGCTTGGCGCGGGCGGCTTCCCTCTCGTCGGCGTCCTCGACCGCGGCGATCGTGCGGCGGTGCAGGATGTTCACCGCGCCCTGCGCGCCCATCACCGCGATCTGCGCGGTCGGCCAGGCGAGGTTCAGGTCGGCGCCCAGGTGCTTGGAGCCCATGACGTCGTACGCGCCGCCGAAGGCCTTGCGGGTGATCACCGTGATCAGCGGGACGGTGGCCTCGGCGTAGGCGTAGATCAGCTTGGCTCCGCGGCGGATGATGCCGCCGTACTCCTGGTCGACACCGGGCAGGAAGCCGGGCACGTCCACGAAGGTCAGGACCGGCACGTTGAACGCGTCGCAGGTGCGCACGAAGCGGGCGGCCTTCTCGCTCGCGTCGATGTCCAGGCAGCCGGCGAACTGCATCGGCTGGTTGGCGACGATGCCGACCGGATAGCCCTCGACACGGCCGAAGCCGGTGATGATGTTCGGCGCGAACAGCGCCTGCGTCTCCAGGAACTCGCCGTCGTCGAGCACGTGCTCGATGGCGGTGTGCATGTCGTACGGCTGGTTCGCCGAGTCCGGGATGAGGGTGTCGAGCTCGCGGTCCTCGTCCGTCGTCCCCAGGTCGGCCTCCTCCGGGAAGGCGGGGGCCTCGGAGAGGTTGTTCGACGGGAGGTACGACAGCAGGGACTTGACGTACTCGATGGCGTCCTTCTCGTCACCCGCCATGTGGTGCGCCACCCCGGAGGTGGTGTTGTGCGTGCGGGCGCCGCCCAGCTCCTCGAAGCCGACGTCCTCGCCGGTGACCGTCTTGATGACGTCGGGGCCCGTGATGAACATGTGCGAGGTCTGGTCGACCATGACCGTGAAGTCGGTGATCGCCGGGGAGTAGACCGCGCCGCCGGCGCACGGGCCGACGATCAGGGAGATCTGCGGGACGACACCCGAGGCGTGGACGTTGCGGCGGAAGATCTCGGCGAACAGGCCGAGGGCGACCACGCCCTCCTGGATACGGGCGCCGCCGCCGTCGTTGATGCCGATCACCGGGCATCCGGTCTTCATCGCGAAGTCCATGACCTTCACGATCTTCTCGCCGTAGACCTCGCCGAGCGAGCCGCCGAAGATCGTGAAGTCCTGCGAGTACACGCAGACGGGGCGCCCGTCGACGGTGCCGTAGCCGGTGACGACCCCGTCCCCGTAGGGGCGGTTCTTGTCGATGCCGAAATTGGTGGACCGGTGACGTGCGAACTCGTCGAGCTCCACGAAGGAACCCTCGTCGAGCAGGAGTTCCACGCGCTCACGGGCGGTCAGCTTGCCCTTGGCGTGCTGTTTCTCCACGGCGCGTGCGGAACCCGCGTGTGTGGCCTCGTCGATACGGCGCTGCAGGTCCGCGATCTTTCCCGCGGTCGTGTGGATGTCGCTCTGCGGCTCGGACATCGGGTGGCGGCTCCCTGCCTGGTCACGGGGACGGCTGGTTCGTGCTGTCCGGCACCTCCGGTGCGGCGCCGGACACGGACGGCTCGACGGCAACCTGCTCGCCGGCCGGTCTTGCTACTGATCCGTAGCGTATCGGCGCGGATACCGTTCGGCAGTGCGTCGTTGGACACACCTAATGTGGGGCGTATGACACCTCCGGACGCCGCACACAACCGCTGGTCGGACCTCGACAGGCCGCCCCTGAACGCCTCCGCGCTGCGGCGCGCCCTGGTGCGGCCGGGCGGGCTGTGGAGTTCCCTCGACGTCGTCGAGCGGACCGGCTCCACCAACTCCGACCTCGCGGCGCGTGTCTCCGGCCCCGGGGCGGCCGAGGGCGCGGTGCTGGTCGCCGAGGAGCAGACCGAGGGCCGCGGGCGGCTGGACCGGAGGTGGTCGGCACCGCCCCGGTCGGGGCTGTTCTTCTCGGTCCGCCTCACGCCCTTGGAGGTGCCCGTCGAGCGCTGGGGGTGGCTGCCCCTGCTGGCCGGAGTCGGCGCCGCCACCGGGCTCGCGCGGTCCGCGGGCGTCGACCTCGCACTGAAATGGCCCAACGACCTCCTGGTGACCGTCGGGGACACGGAACGCAAGACCGGCGGCATCCTCGCCGAGCGGGCCGGGGACGGCGTCGTCATCGGCATCGGCGTGAACGTCTCGCTGCGCGCGGCCGAACTGCCCGCCCCGCACGCCGGCTCCCTGGCACTCGCCGGCGCGGTCTCCACCGACCGCGAGACGCTGCTGCGGGCCGTCCTGCGCTCGCTGGAGCAGTGGTACGGGCGGTGGCGCGAGGCGAAGGGCGACGCCGCCGAGTGCGGGCTCCAGGCGGCGTACGCGGCGGGCTGCGCCACGCTGGACAGGACGGTGCGGGCCGAGCTCCCGGGCGACCGGACGCTCGTGGGTGAGGCCGTCGCGATCGACGGCGACGGCCGGCTGGTCCTGGCGACCGGCGACGGGCTCCAGGAACCCGTGTCGGCCGGCGACATCGTCCACCTGCGCGGCGCGGAGGGCGGGCTGACCTGACCGGGCCGGCGGCCCGCGTGGGGCCGCCACCACGGGTGATGTCGTCCATGAGGCACCCGGACCGGACGGCCGGGGACGTGAGCCACGGCACATCTGCCGTATCGTTGAGGCGATCCAGCGACAGATCGGCAGGGCAGTGCGCAGGGAACGGGCAGGAGGCGGCCGGTGACCGTCGACGACACGAGTTCCGGCGAGGGTGCGGACCCTCCGGCGGAGCCCTCGGTCCATCCCACGCCGCACCACGAGGTCGACCACACGGCCGAACCGAGCGACGACCCCCTCGCGATCCGGCTGGAACAGCTGATCCTGGGGGCCGACCGCCGGTACACGCCGTTCCAGGCGGCCAGGACCGCCGGGGTCTCCATGGACCTCGCGTCCCGCTTCTGGCGGGCCATGGGCTTCGCCGACATCGGGCAGGCCAAGGCGCTCACCGAGGCCGACGTGCTGGCCCTGCGCCGGCTGGCCGGTCTGGTGGAGGCCGGGCTGCTCAGTGAGCCGATGGCGATCCAGGTGGCCCGGTCGACCGGGCAGACCACCGCCCGGCTCGCCGAGTGGCAGATCGACTCCTTCCTGGAGGGGCTGACCGAGCCCCCCGAGCCCGGCATGACCCGCACGGAGGTCACCTACCCGCTGATCGAGCTGCTCCTGCCCGAGCTCCAGGAGTTCCTGGTGTACGTGTGGCGGCGCCAGCTCGCCGCCGCGACCGGGCGGGTCGTGCAGGCGGCGGACGACGAGGAGATGGTCGACAGGCGGCTCGCCGTGGGCTTCGCCGACCTCGTCGGCTTCACCCGGCTGACCCGGCGGCTGGAGGAGGAGGAGCTGGGCGAACTGGTCGAGGCCTTCGAGACGACCTCCGCCGACCTGGTCGCCGCCCACGGCGGGCGGCTCATCAAGACGCTGGGCGACGAGGTCCTCTTCGCCGCGGACGACGCGGGCACGGCGGGCGAGATAGCGCTCCGGCTGGTCGAGGCGATGGGCCAGGACACGACGATGCCCGCGCTGCGGGTCGGCATCGCCTTCGGCACGGTGACCACGCGCATGGGCGACGTGTTCGGTACGACGGTGAACCTGGCCAGCAGGCTCACGTCGATAGCGCCGAAGGACGCCGTGCTGGTCGACGGCGCGTTCGCCCAGGAGCTCACTCGGACCGGGGACGCCCCCGCCTCCGAGGCCCAGGCGGCCGAGGAGGCCGCCGCCGCGGCCGAGCGCGCCCGGCTGGCCGAGAAGGAGGGCCGGCAGGACGAGGAGCCGCCCCTGCCGGCGTACCGCTTCGGGCTGCAGCCGATGTGGCAGCGGCCGGTGCGCGGGCTGGGCGTGATCGAGCCGTGGCTGCTGGCGCGGCGCGGCACGCCGTCGTCCTGACCCCGCCCGGCGGCCGGGGGACGCGGCCCGTGCGCCCGCCGCTCCTCCTCGGGCCCCCGCCCCCTGGGGCTCGGGGCGCCCGCGTCCTAGGATCCCGGTAACGCTCGTTAACCGGAGGGGTGCGCCATGACCGTCACGTCCGAGCAGAGGTTCGGGGAATTCGTCGTCGTACGGCGGCACGAGGGCCAGGACCATGTCGCCGAACTGGTCCTCGACCGGCCCAAGGCCATGAACGCCGTGTCCACCGCCATGGCCCGCTCGATCGGCCAGGCCTGCGCCGCGCTCGGCGCCGACCCGGAGGTGCGGGCCACCGTCCTCACCTCCAGTCACGACCGGGCCTTCTGCGTGGGCGCGGACCTCAAGGAGCGGAACTCCTTCACGGACGCCGAGCTGGTGCGGCAGCGGCCCACCGCCCGGGCCGCGTACACCGGCGTGCTGGAACTGCCGATGCCGGTCGTCGCCGCGGTGCACGGATTCGCCCTCGGTGGCGGCTTCGAGCTGGCACTGGCCTGCGACGTGATCGTGGCCGACCGCACGGCCGTGGTGGGCCTGCCCGAGGTGTCCGTCGGGGTCATCCCGGGCGGCGGGGGTACGCAGCTGCTGCCCCGCAGGGTCGGCGCGGCGCGCGCCGCCGAGCTGGTGTTCACCGCCCGGCGCGTGGAGGCGGCCGAGGCGCGGGAGCTCGGCCTGATCGACGAACTGGTCGAGGCGGGCGGCGACCGGGAGGCGGCGCTGGCACTCGGCGGCCGTATCGCCGCCAACTCCCCGGTGGGGCTGCGCGCCGCGAAGCGGGCGCTGCGGCTCGGGCACGGGCTCGACCTGCGGGCCGGACTGGAGGTCGAGGACGCGGCCTGGCGGTCGGTGGCGTTCTCCGGGGACCGGGCCGAGGGCGTGGCCGCGTTCAACGAGAAGCGGAAGCCCGTCTGGCCCGGGGAGTGAGCGCGGCCCCGGCGGGCCGGTGCGAGCACCGTCCGTGCGGGTCCGCGGGGTGGGCCCCCGCGGGACCGGGCGTGCGGGCGCACCCGTAGTGAAGATCATCAGCTCCGTGAACCGCTCGGATCGCCGCAAACCTACCTAAGCTGGAGCGATGGGCGGTGATGAGGTGCGGCTGCGTGCCGTGGTGGCGCTGGCGCAGACGATGGCGGCGGCCTCCACCCCGCGGGACTCCTGGCGGGCGGCCGCGCTCGGCGCGTGCGAGGCCCTGGGCGGCAGCTTCGCCGCGCTGTCCGTCTGGGAACGCGACCGGGGCAGGCTCAGGGTGCTGGTGAACGTGGGGGAGCGGGCGCCGGGGGAGGAGGAGTTCCCCGAGGAGGAGACCTACCCGGTGCACCAGTTCCCGGAGATCACCGAGTTCCTGCACGAGCGGTGGGCCGGCGGCGGCGAGCCGGACGCCTGGGTGGAGACCGCCGACGGCAGCCGTGCCGCCGGGGCCCCTGCCCGGGGGTCCCGGCCGTACTGCCACCAGCGGGTGGCGGCCCTGCGGCGGCGCGGCCGGGGCTGTTGCGTCGTGGCGCCGATCGTCCTGCACGGCCGCGCCTGGGGCGAGCTCTACGTGGCCCGGCGGGCGGGGGCGCCCGTCTTCGACCGGGACGACGCGGACTTCGCGACCGTGCTCGCGGCCGTCGCCGCGGCGGGAATCGCCCAGACGGAGCGCTTGGAGGAGGTCCGGAAGCTGGCCTTCACCGACCCCCTCACCGGGCTCGCCAACCGCCGCGCGGTCGACATCCGGCTCGACGAGGCGGTGGAGCGGCACCGGGCGGAGGATGCGGTGGTCAGCCTGGTGGTCTGTGACCTGAACGGCCTCAAGGAGGTCAACGACACGCACGGCCACGCCGTCGGCGACCGTCTGCTGGAACGATTCGGCTCCGTCCTCTCGCTCTGCGGGGCGATACTTCCCGGGGCGCTGGCGGCCCGGCTGGGCGGGGACGAGTTCTGTCTGCTGACCGTGGGGCCCGGCGCCGACGAGGTGGTCCGGGTGGCCGAGGAACTCTGCGCGCGGGCCGTCCGCCTGGAGCTCGGGAACGGCGTCGCCTGCGGCGTCGCGTCGACCGGAGACGACATCGGTCCCGTACGTTCCGCGCGCCGGCTCTTCCGGCTGGCCGACGCCGCCCAGTACCAGGCGAAGGCTGCACACTCCAGGACGCCCGTGGTGGCGGGGCGGGACGGCGAGGTCATCCGGCTCGCCGACTCCCCGCCCCGCTCCCCGCACGACCGCCGCAGGCTCCGGGGGAGCCCGCCCGGGGGCGGGGGCTGAGGCCTCGGTAAGGGGTCGGCCGGGCGATCACTGGTGACATGCGGCGATTCAGTCCGTACGCTTCTGAATATGGATATGCATACAGTCGTGGTGGGGACGTCCGGCACCACCGCCGAGGACGTCATCGCCGTGGCCCGCAAGGGCGCCCGGGTCGAGCTCTCCGCGGCCGCCGTCGAGGCGCTGGCCGCCGCCCGCGAGATCGTCGACGCGCTCGCCGCCAGGCCGGAACCGGTCTACGGCGTCTCCACCGGCTTCGGCGCCCTCGCCAGCCGGCACATCGGCCCCGAGCTGCGCGCGCAGCTCCAGCGCAACATCGTCCGCTCGCACGCGGCGGGCATGGGCCCCCGCGTCGAGCGCGAGGTCGTCCGGGCGCTGATGTTCCTGCGGCTGAAGACCCTCGCCTCCGGGCACACCGGCGTACGCCCCGAGGTCGCCCGGACCATGGCCGATGTGCTGAACGCCGGCATCACGCCCGTCGTCCACGAGTACGGCTCGCTCGGCTGCTCCGGCGACCTGGCCCCGCTCTCGCACTGCGCCCTGGCCCTGATGGGCGAGGGGGACGCGGAGGGCCCCGACGGGACCGTACGTCCCGCCGGCGAGCTCCTGGCCGCCCACGGCATCACACCCGTCGAACTGCGCGAGAAGGAGGGGCTCGCCCTCCTCAACGGCACCGACGGCATGCTCGGCATGCTGGTGATGGCCCTCGCCGACCTCGAGAACCTCTACACCTCGGCCGACATCACCGCCGCCCTCTCCCTGGAAGCCCTCCTCGGCACGGACAAGGTCCTCGCGCCGGAGCTCCACGCCATACGCCCGCACCCCGGTCAGGGTGCCTCCGCCGACAACATGATGCGGGTGCTCGCGGGTTCCGGCCTGACCGGACGGCACTCCGAGGTCACGGGCGACGCGCCCCGGGTCCAGGACGCCTACTCCGTACGCTGCGCGCCCCAGGTCAACGGGGCCGGGCGCGACACCCTCGCGCACGGCCGGCTCGTCGCCGACCGCGAACTGGCCGCCGCCGTCGACAACCCGGTCGTGCTTCCGGGGGGCCGGGTCGAGTCCAACGGCAACTTCCACGGCGCGCCCGTCGCCTACGTCCTCGACTTCCTCGCCATCGTCGCCGCCGACCTCGGGTCGATCACCGAGCGCCGCACGGACCGCCTGCTGGACAAGAACCGTTCGCACGGGCTGCCGCCGTTCCTCGCCGACGACGCCGGGGTCGACTCGGGGCTGATGATCGCCCAGTACACCCAGGCCGCGCTGGTCAGCGAGTTGAAGCGGCTCGCCGTCCCCGCGTCCGTGGACTCGATCCCGTCCTCCGCGATGCAGGAGGACCACGTCTCCATGGGCTGGTCGGCCGCGCGCAAGCTCCGTACGGCCGTCACCGGACTCGCGCGCATCGTGGCCGTCGAGCTGTACGCCGCAACGCGCGCGGTCGAACTGCGCGCCGCCGGGGGCCTGATCCCCGCACCCGCGTCGCGGGCCGTCATCGAGGCGCTGCGGGCCGCCGGGGTCCAGGGGCCGGGACCCGACCGCTTCCTCGCCCCCGACCTGGCCGCCGCCGACGCCTTCGTACGCGAGGGGAAGCTGGTCGAGGTCGCGGAGACGGTGACCGGGCGTCTGGCCTGAGCCGGGGCGGGAGCGCGGCGGGCCGTCCCGGCCGTCGCGCTCCCGGCCGGGCCCGGTCTCAGAAGGCGGCCGTGCCGGCCCGGCGCACCGAGTAGGCGACGAGGCCCGCGCCGACGGCCAGGGAGACCGTGCCACCGATCACGTACGGGGTGGTGTCGACCCCGGCGCCGGTGTCGGCGAGCCTGTCCTGCGGGACGGGTTCCCCCGCCGGGGCGGCAGGTGCCTCCTGCGTGCCCTGCGTCGCCGGGGCCGCGGAGCCGGCGGACGACGGAGCGGAGCCGCTGCGCGGAGCCGTCCCGTCGGTGGCGTTGGCGGAGGGGACGAACCAGAGAGCACAGAGCAGGGTGCCTGCCGCCGTGGTGGTCAGCAGCATGCGACGAGCGACGGACACGTAATCGATCCCCTTGCGACAGCCATCGGTTGACCCCGTACGCCGATGCTAAGCAAACCTGCGGGCCGGAGGAAACCCGCAGGTCCCGCAAGCCGTACGCTCCGGCGTATGACCAGTGCAGAGACACCCGTATTTGTTCGGCTTCGCGTGGAGATGGTGCTGGAGATCACCGACCCGGACGCCCTGACCGGCACCGCGCTCGAGAGCATCGCCGCCGACTTCACCGCCTCGGGAGCGTCGTCCGACGAGTCCGCCGAGGAACGTACGCATGCCGAGGAGACGGTCAGGGAAGACGGAGCGGAGGCCCTCGCCTCGCTCATCGACCCGTTCGACCTGATCGGCCAGGTGCCCGGGGTGGAACTGGCCGAGGCGTCATGGAGCAGCGAGACGGTCGACTACGACCCCGACGCCGAGGACCGGTCGGCGGGGCAGGACGAGGACGAGACCTACTGCGGAGTCGGGGAGAATGCCACGGACGACGAGGAAATCGGCGGGAACACGGAACGCTGACGTCGGCGGACACGTCTGTGGGAGTGCGGGAACCACGGGCGCCGCGCACGCGTCGATGAGTGGTGTTCCCCACATATACGGCAGACGTGGAACGGAACACCTGTTCCAGGTGTTCTTGGAACATTGACGGGTTCGCCGTCAGGCGGCCTCGTCCGGGGATCTTTTCGGGGAATCGGCAACGATGGAGAAGCGTGTGATGACGGTCAGCAAGCGGCGCAGGGGCCTCATGGCCGCGTCCGCACTGCTCGGCGGTGTGCTGGTGCTTTCGGCCTGCAATGACGGCGGCGGTGGTACGAGCGCGAGCGCCGACAGTTCGAAGGCGTCGCAGGCGCAGGTGGACGAGGCGGCCGCCAAGGACACCTCCGAAGCGCAGATAACGATCGCGCCGAAGAACGGCGCCGTCAACGCGAGTATCAACAACGCGGCCCTGGTCACCGTCGCCAAGGGCAAGCTGACCCAGGTCACCATGGCCACGGCGTCCGGCGACGCCGTCGAGGGCACCCTCGCCGCCGACGGGTCCAGCTGGAAGCCGAAGGGTCAGCTCGAACGCTCGACCACGTACAAGATCAGTGCGACGGCGGCCGACTCGAAGGGCCGCGCGGCCCACGGCAACAGCTCCTTCACCACCGTCTCCCCGGAGAACAGCTTCATCGGGAACTTCACCCCCGAGGACGGCTCCACGGTCGGCGTCGGCATGCCCGTCTCGATCAACTTCAACAAGCCGATCACCGACAAGAAGGCCGTCCAGGCCGGCATCACGGTGACGTCGAGCAGTGGCCAGGAAGTCGTCGGCCACTGGTTCAACAGCCAGCGCCTGGACCTGCGCCCCGAGAACTACTGGCAGGGCGGCTCCACCGTCACGCTGAAGCTGGCGCTGGACGGCGTCGAGGGTGCCGACGGCGTCGTGGGTGTGCAGCAGAAGACGGTCACCTTCAAGGTCGGCCGCAACCAGGTCTCGACCGTCGACGCCAAGGCGAAGACCATGACCGTCACCCGGGACGGCAAGACGGTCAAGACGATCCCGATCTCCGCCGGATCCCCCGACAACCCGACGTACAACGGCCAGATGGTGATCTCCGAGAAGTTCAAGGAGACCCGCATGGACGGTTCGACGGTCGGCTTCACGGACGACGACGGCAAGGGCGAGTACGACATCAAGGACGTACCGCACGCCATGCGGCTGTCCACCTCGGGCACCTTCATCCACGGCAACTACTGGGGCGCCAAGTCCATCTTCGGCAGCGCCAACACCAGCCACGGCTGTGTCGGCTTGTCCGACACCAAGGGCGCGGACGACCCCGACACGGCCGCCGCGTGGTTCTACGACAACTCCATGATCGGTGACGTGGTCGTCGTCACGAACTCCCCGGACAAGACCATCGCCCCCGACAACGGGCTCAACGGCTGGAACATGAGCTGGTCGCAGTGGACGGCGGGCTCCCAGGCCTGACCGCGCGATCCCCCCGCGCTTCTTCCCCCTTCCGAAGGCGGCGGCACCCGGACTCACCGGGTGCCGCCGCCTTCGGCGTACGCGGGCCCGGGAGATTCCGACCGGAGCTCCGGGCAGGGGCACGGGCGGCGGCCAGGGGCAGCCGCGGTGCGAGGTCCGGGGCGCCGGTCAGTCGCCGGCGGGTACGCCGTGACCGCCGTCGGCCCCACCCCCTCACCGCCCGGCTCGGTTCCTCGGGCGCGAGCGGACGCATGGCCAAGGTCGCGGGCCGGTGCGCACCGGCGGCCGGGCGGCGGCCAGGACCCTCACGGCGCCTCCCGCCGGGCTGTGAGGTTCGCCACGCCGGGGCGCGGTGCGGTCCGGACACCCGCGACCCGTTCCGGCCCGCCGGAAGCGGTCCCCGGGATCCGCGGCGCCCCCGCCGGGAGCCGGGGCGCGAGGCCACTATGTGAAACGGCTCCCGGGAATGCGACGACCCGCTGGGACAATCGGCCGGTGCGGCGGTCCGCCATGGACCGGTGGCGCCTCCGGGGACAGGGAGCGCCGACGCGCACGAGCCCACCCACGGAAGGTCTTGATCACATGCCGGCCAGCTCCGACCCCGTCATCCAGCACACCGTCGACAACCCCGTCATCGAGCCGCTCTACGCGGAGGTGCTGCGCCGCAACCAGGGCGAGACGGAATTCCACCAGGCGGTACGCGAGGTCCTCGAAACCCTCGGCCCGGTGCTGAACCGGCGGCCGGAGTTCGTCGACGCACGGATCATCGAGCGGATCTGCGAGCCGGAGCGCCAGCTCATCTTCCGGGTGCCGTGGGCGGACGACGCGGGGGACATCCACGTCAACCGCGGCTTCCGCGTCGAGTTCTCCAGCGCACTCGGCCCGTACAAGGGCGGACTGCGCTTCCACCCCTCGGTCAACCTCGGCATCGTGAAGTTCCTCGGTTTCGAGCAGATCTTCAAGAACGCCCTGACCGGTATGCCGATCGGCGGCGGCAAGGGCGGGTCGGACTTCGACCCCAAGGGCCGCACGGACGCCGAGATCATGCGGTTCTGCCAGTCCTTCATGACCGAACTCCACCGCCACCTGGGCGAGTACACCGACGTCCCCGCCGGTGACATCGGCGTCGGCGGCCGGGAGATCGGTTACCTCTTCGGCCAGTACAAGCGCATCACCAACCGGTACGAGTCCGGCGTCCTCACCGGCAAGGGCCTCGGCTGGGGCGGCGCGCTGGTGCGCACGGAGGCGACCGGGTACGGCTGCGTGCTGTTCACGGCCGAGATGCTCCGGGTCCGCGGCGAATCCCTCGACGGCCAGCGCATCAGCGTGTCCGGCTCCGGGAACGTGGCCATCTACGCCATCGAGAAGGCCCAGCAGCTCGGTGCGACCGTCGTCACCTGCTCCGACTCGGGCGGCTACGTCGTCGACGAGAAGGGCATCGACCTGGCCCTGCTCAAGGAGGTCAAGGAGACCGGCCGCGGCCGGATCTCCGAGTACGCCGAGCGGCGCGGCCCGCACGTGCGGTACGTCGAGGGCACGGGCGTCTGGGCCGTCCCCGTGGACGTGGCACTGCCCTGTGCCACCCAGAACGAACTCCACGAGCCCGACGCCCTCGCCCTCGTACGCAACGGTGTGAAGGCGGTCGCCGAGGGCGCCAACATGCCGACCACCCCCGAGGCGGTCCGTGTGCTGCAGGAGGCAGGCGTCGCCTTCGCCCCCGGCAAGGCGGCCAACGCGGGAGGGGTGGCCACGAGCGCCCTGGAGATGCAGCAGAACGCCTCCCGTGACTCCTGGACCTTCGCCCACACGGAGGAGCGCCTCGCCGAGATCATGCGCCACATCCACGACTCCTGCTTCACCACGGCCGAGAAGTACGGCAGCCCGGGCAACTACGTGGCCGGCGCGAACATCGCGGGCTTCGAGCTGGTCGCGGACGCGATGCTGGCGCAGGGCCTGATCTGACGCACGCTCGGGGCGCCGGGAGTCCGGTACGGCCCCGGTCGGTCGTCCACACGCGGATTAGCCACCAGCAGATTCGCCCGGCGCGGAACGCTTCCACCTCCCGCGCCGGGCACGGCGCTCCTAGGCTGGGGCGATGAGCAGCCACGCGCAGAACCGAGCCCGAGCCCGCGTCGTCTCCCTTCGACTCGTCACCGTGACGCCGGGGCCCACCCCGGCTCCCGCTCCCAGAGAACCTCTCTGGCGGGATGTCGTCGGTGACGTCCTGCGCCGCGAGCGGCTCGCCCAGGAGCGGACGCTCAAGGACGTGGCCGAGGCCGCCCGCATCTCGATGCCCTACCTCTCCGAGATCGAGCGCGGCCGCAAGGAGGCCTCCTCGGAGGTCCTCGCGGCCGCGGCCCGTTCCCTCGGACTCGGGCTGGCGGAGGTGCTGTCCCTGGCCCAGGAGGAGCTCGCCCGCCGGAGCCGGGTCCGGCTGCCGTCCCGTACGACCGCCGCCCGGCCGGCCCCTGCCCGGCTGTCCTCCACCCAGCTGTCCTCCACCTGGCTGTCCCCGTCCCGGATGTCGTCCTCTTCCCGCGCGCCGATGGGCGAGGTGCGGCTGGCCGCCTGACGGCGGGCCCGGGAGGGGGCGGGGGCCGGGTGCGGGTGGTCAGGCGGCGGACGGGATCCGGCGGCTGAGGACCTCGTCCGCGAGGCCGTAGTCCACCGCCTCCCGCGCGGTGAAGACCCTGTCCCGGTCGGTGTCGGCCCGCAGCGTCGCCGGGTCGTGGTGGGTGTGCCGGGACAGGACCTCCTCGACCTGCGAGCGGACCCTCAGCATCTCCTTCGCGTGCAGCCGGAGGTCCGACACGGTCCCCTGCCGGCCACCGCTGGCCGGCTGCCCCAGCAGCACCCGCGCGTGCTCCAGGACGAATCGCCGCCCCGGGTCCCCGCCGGCCAGGAGCACCGCGGCGGTCGAAGCGGCCTGCCCGACGCAGAACGTCGAGATGGGGGCGGTCACGAAACTCATCGTGTCGTAGATCGCCATGAGCGAGGTGAAGGAGCCACCGGGTGAGTTGATGTAGACCGCGATCTCGGTGTCCGGGGAGGACGACTCCAGGTGCAGCAGCTGCGCGATGACGACGTTGGCGACATCGTCGTCGATCTCCGTACCGAGGAAGATGATCCGCTCGGACAGCAGCCGGCTGAAGACGTCGTAGGAGCGTTCGCCCTGCGGGGTGCGTTCGACGACGTGGGGGATCGTGTACCGGCCCATGTCAGAGTCCCATCCGTCGCCGCGAACCGGCGGGGCTCACGTCGTCGAGGGACTCGACGACGTGATCGACCATGCCGTACGCCTTCGCCTGCTCGGCCGTGAACCACCGGTCCCGGTCGCCGTCGCGGGAGATCGTCTCCTCGCTCTGCCCGGTGTGCGCGGCCGTGATCCGCTCGACGGCCTGCTTCGTGAACGCGAGGTTCTCGGCCTGGATCGCGATGTCGGACGCCGACCCGCCGATGCCGGCCGACGGCTGGTGCATCATGATCCGCGCGTTCGGCAGGGCGAACCGCTTGCCCGGCGCCCCGACGGTGAGCAGGAACTGCCCCATGCTGGCGGCGAAGCCCATGGCCAGGGTGGAGACGTCGTTCGGGACGAGCTGCATCGTGTCGTAGATCGCCAGCCCGGCCGTGACGGACCCGCCGGGGCTGTTGATGTAGAGGCTGATGTCGGTGCGCGGGTCCTCGGCGGACAGGAGCAGCAGCTGCGCGCAGACGCGGTTCGCGGAGACCTCGTCCACCTGGGTCCCCAGGAGGACGATCCGCCGGCCGAGGAGCTGTGCGGCGAGGTGGTCGTCGAACCGGGTCGGGGGTGTGTCCTCGTCGGCGGCGCGTGGACGGACGGCGGAGTGGGGTGACATCGGACCTCCCGGTGACGGTGGCGGCCGGTTCGGCCGCGCTCCCTCCACTCTTGGCCCGCCGGGAGCCCGATGTCCGGAATCTCGGCCCGCAGCAGATTCGCCGCGGGCAGAGCGCCCGGGAGCACCGTGCCGCGATCCGCGCGGGTGAGGGGCCGGGCGGCGGCGGCCCGGCTCCTCGGTCCGCCTTCTTCAAGCGGGTGCGGTCACGCGGTCCGCCGCGGTCAGTCGGCCGCGGGAGCCGGGGCGATGCCCGTCGGGCAGGCGCGGCCCCAGTTGGTCTCGGAGGGGAACTCCAAGGTGGCTCCCGTACCGCCGATGCCGCAGTAGCCGTCCGGGTTCTTGTCGAGGTACTGCTGGTGGTACGCCTCCGCGGGCCAGAAGGTGCGGCCCTCGGCCGGGAGGATCTCGGTGGTGATCTCGCCGAAGCCCGCGCCGGTCAGCACCCGCTGGAAGGCCTCGCGGGACGCCGCCGCGCCCTCCGCCTGCTCGGGGGAGTGGGTGTAGACCGCCGAGCGGTACTGGGTCCCCACGTCGTTGCCCTGGCGGAAGCCCTGGGTGGGGTTGTGGGACTCCCAGAAGAGCTTCAGGAGCTCCGCGTAGCTGACGACCTGCGGGTCGAAGACCACCCGGACGGCCTCCGTGTGGCCCGTCAGGCCCGAGCAGACCTCCTCGTACGCCGGGTTCTCCGTGTAACCGCCCTGGTAGCCGACGAGGGTCGTCCAGACGCCCTCCGTCTGCCAGAACTTACGCTCGGCGCCCCAGAAGCAGCCCAGGGCGAAGTCGGCGATTTCGAGGCCCTGGGGGTACGGGCCGGTCAGCGGGTTGCCGAGCACCGTGTGGCGGGAGGGCACCGTGAATTCGGGGACGGGGCGCCCGCGCAGGGCCTCCTCACGGGTGGGGAGCTGCGGGGTGCGGTGGTTCAGGAACATGCGGGGGCTCCTCCGGGGGTCGGTTTCCATGGCGTACAACACGCCGGGGGCGGTCGGGATTCCGCCGCCTCAGGGAGCAGGGGCCGGAGGTTCCCGGTGGTCCCGGTGGTCCCGGTTCGCCTCGGGTGCCTCGTAGGAGGCCATGTACGCGGCCGTCTTCCTTCTGGCCCGCAGCCAGAACCAGAGTGCGAGGGCTATCAGGACGAGCGGGATCAGTCGGGTCATAGGGGGGCCGTTCCCATCCAGGAGGAGTGACAGATCAGTGCGGCAGGCTCGCCGGGCTGCCGCCGTTCGCCTCGAATCCGGCGACGGCCAGCGCCCGGTACACCGTGTACTCGGCGGCCGGGTCGGAACTCTGGGTCCAGGGCAGGGCGCCCACGTGCCCGTCGATGTGGACGAGCTGGTGCACGGCCTCCGACCAGCGTTCCATGCGAACCAGGAAGAGGACCAGCAGGTGTCGAACATGGGCGAGCACGGGGTCGTCCGCGCGGGCCGCGTGGACCGCGAACATCGCGCCCTCGACCGCCTGCGTGACGACGGCGCTCCGGTAGAAGCCCTGCACGAGGTTGACCTCCGGCAGATGCTCGTACACCGCGAACAGCGGCAGCGCGGCGAGCAGCGAGCCCTGCGGGGCGCGGGCGGCGGCGGCCGTCGCGAACCGGGCGGCGTCCTCGCGGGAGCCGTGCCACTTCTCGCACCAGAAGTGCAGGGCGGCGATGTGCGCGCCCATGTGCGCGGGCGCCCGGTCGATGATCTTCGCCCAGAGCTGGTCGAACTGCTCGGGGGAGTAGCCCAGTCCGCGGGCTACGGCCAGTTCCACGATGTACGGGACCGGGTCGCCCGGAGCCAGCAGGGCCGCCTCCCCGCAGACCGTACGCGCCTCCTCCAGGATGATCCGGAAGTCGTCGGTCCCCACGGTGCCGGTGCGCCACGCCTGTTGCACCAGGAATTCCGCGTGCACCGCCGCGGCGCCCGCGTCCTTCGGGGCCTCGGCCCGCCAGGCGCGCAGCCACGCCCCGCCCGCGCCGGGCCGCTGCGCCAGCTCCAGGGAGGCCGCTCCCGCGAACGCCTGCACGCGCTGCCAGCGTGTCTCGCTCTCCTTGGGCGTACCCGCCAGCAGTTGGGAGGCGGCCCGCCAGTTCTGCGTGCCCTGCACGACGTCCAGGACGTCCAGGAGGTCCTGGTCGGGCCCCGGCAGCCGGACGTCCAGCTCCTCCTGGCGTACGAAGCCGTAGGTGTCCGGGTCGGCCGCGTCCGGTGAACCGGGCGCGACCTGGCGGATACCGCCACGACGGCGCAGCATGATCGGGCCGGCGACCGCGGCGAGCATGCACAGCGCGAGCAGGAACCACAGAATCTCCATGCGGCCCATTGTCCCCGGACGGGTACCCGGACTGCGCAGTGGCCCGTGAGGGCCCTCCTGACGAACTACGCTCGGGCCTCATGAGCGACCAGCACAGCTTCGAGACCCTTGCGATCCATGCCGGCAACACGGCGGATCCCCGCACCGGCGCCGTGGTCCCGCCGATCTACCAGGTGTCCACCTACAAGCAGGACGGCGTCGGCGGCCTGCGCGGCGGCTACGAGTACAGCCGCAGCGCCAACCCGACCCGCACCGCCCTGGAGGAGAACCTGGCGGCACTGGAGGGCGGGCGCCGCGGGCTCGCGTTCGCCTCCGGCCTGGCCGCCGAGGACTGCCTCCTGCGGACGCTGCTCACGCCCGGCGACCACGTGGTCATCCCGAACGACGCCTACGGCGGCACGTTCCGGCTGTTCGCGAAGGTCGCCTCGCGCTGGGGCGTCGAGTTCTCGGTCGCCGACACCTCCGACGTGAGCGCGGTGCGCGCGGCCCTCACCCCCCGGACCAAGGCGATCTGGGTCGAGACCCCGTCCAACCCGCTGCTCGGCATCACCGACATCGCGGCCGTCGCGGGCGTCGCCCGGCAGGCCGGGGTGCGCCTCGTCGTCGACAACACCTTCGCCAGCCCCTACCTCCAGCAGCCGCTCGCCCTCGGCGCGGACGTCGTGGTGCACTCGACGACGAAGTACATGGGCGGCCACTCGGACGTCGTCGGGGGCGCGCTCGTCGTCAGCGACCCGGCGCTGGCCGACGAACTGGCCTACCACCAGAACGCGATGGGGGCTGTTGCCGGTCCGTTCGACGCGTGGCTGGTCCTGCGTGGCATCAAGACGCTCGCGGTGCGCATGGACCGCCACGACGAGAACGCCACCAAGGTGGCCGACCTGCTGACCCGGCACCCCAAGGTGACGCAGGTCCTGTATCCCGGGCTGCCGGAGCACCCGGGGCACGAGATCGCCGCCAAGCAGATGAAGGCGTTCGGCGGAATGGTGTCGTTCCGCGTCGCGGGCGGTGAGGAGGCGGCGGTCGAGGTCTGCAACCGGGCGAAGCTGTTCACGCTCGGCGAGTCGCTCGGCGGCGTGGAGTCGCTGATCGAGCACCCGGGCCGGATGACGCACGCGTCCACCGCCGGCTCCCTGCTGGAGGTCCCGGCCGACCTGGTCAGGCTCTCCGTCGGCATCGAGAACGCCGACGACCTGCTGGCCGACCTGACGCAGGCGCTCGGTTAGGACGTGTATCGAAAGTTCCGCCTGCCCGGCGGTGTCCGGCACGCACACTCGCCGCGTTGTCGGGATCGCCCCGATACATCCAGTATCGGGGCGTCCCTCCGCCTTGCGATCGCACGCACCGGACACCGCGAGCCTGCCCTTCGGGCAGACGGCGCTACTTTCGACACACGCCCTGGGAATCCGTCCGGCGGCCGGGAGAGGATCCCGGCCGCCGGACGTCCGCGGTCCGCCGTCAGACGGCGGCCTTCTCGTCCTCCAGCGAGGCCCTGACCTGCTCACGCAGCTCCGGGCTGTCCGTGTGCTCATGGACCGAGACGGCGTGTTCGGTGGCGGCGCGCACGACTTCGTCCTCCTCGCCCGAGATGGTGAGCGAGCAGTTGGAGACGCTCGGGTACTTACGGCAGTCGGCGATCTTCCGTGTCATGACGGCCTCCTCGACTCGGGTGCCGTAGCGACTCTTCCAGCATAGAACCGCGAGCAGGTCAAGGCGGGATGGAACGGCTCCGGCCGTCCGGGCCGGCCCGGACGGTGCCGCTCAGCTCTCCTGGACCGGGTGGTGCGCGGCCTGCCGGGCCGCCAGCGAGGCGTTGAACCGCGTCAGCAGGGTGCAGAAGGTGTCGCGCTCCTCCTCGCTCCAGTCACCCGTCACCTGGTACATCAGTTCGCGCCGCGAGGCACGGACCTCCTCCAGACGGGACTGGCCGCGCGGCGACAGCTGCAGCACCACGGCGCGCCCGTCCTCCGGATGCGAGGTGCGCTTGACCAGACCGGTATCGACGAGCGGCGCGACCTGGCGCGTCACCGTCGAGGAGTCGATCCCCATGCCGGCCGCCAGCGCCTTGACGCCCATCGGCCCCTCCAGGTCGAGCCGGTTGAGCAGCAGATAGGCAGCCCGGTCCATCGAGTTGCGGACCTGGCCGACACCGCCGAGGCGGGTCTGCTCGGCACGGCGGGCGAAGACGGCCACCTGGTGCTGAAGAGCGTCCAGGAGGTGGTCGGATCCCGGATGTCCGGGGGTCGCGCCCCCGGAAGGAGACGCAGCAGTCGTCATGTCCTGAGGGGGCATGGCCGGGGGCTCTCTTCGTGCGGTGTCGGATGGGTGGGGGACAGAGTACGCGGCCCCGGGGCAACGCGTGCCAGGGCCGCACAAACCTGTGGACACCACCGCAGCCCGCCATGAGATGCGACGGCTCCGAGGCCTGCGAGCTGCAAGACTTGCTGCCATGAGCTTCCGTACCCCGGGTCCTTTCCCCCCGCTGATCCTCGACGACATCAGGGGGGCGCAGAAGATGCTGTCCGGGGTGGCCAGAACGACCGGCATGGAGGGCAGCCGCCACCTCACCGCACTGGTCGGCGCCCCGGTCCACCTCAAGTGCGAGAACCTCCAGCGCACCGGCTCCTTCAAACTGCGGGGCGCGTACGTACGCATCTCCGGCCTCACCCCCGTCGAACGGGCCGCCGGAGTGGTGGCCGCGAGTGCCGGGAACCACGCGCAGGGTGTCGCACTGGCCTCCTCGCTGCTCGGCGTACGCTCCACGGTCTTCATGCCGGTCGGCGCGCCCCTTCCGAAGGTGGCAGCGACCCGCGAGTACGGGGCCGAGGTGCGGCTGCACGGGACGGTCGTCGACGAGACGCTCGCCGCCGCCCAGGAGTACGCCGAGGAGACCGGGGCCGTCTTCATCCACCCCTTCGACCACCCGGACATCATCGCGGGGCAGGGCACCGTGGGCCTGGAGATCCTCGAACAGTGCCCCGAGGTCCGCACCATCGTCGTCGGCATCGGCGGCGGCGGACTCGCCGCCGGGATCGCCGTCGCCGTGAAGGCGCTGCGCCCCGACGTCAGGATCGTCGGTGTGCAGGCGGCGGGCGCGGCCGCCTTTGTGCCCTCGCTCTCCGCCGGGCGTCCGGTGGCGCTCGGACCGGTGCAGACCATGGCGGACGGGATCAAGGTGGGACGGCCCGGCGACCTCACGTTCCCGCTGGTCCAGGAGCTGGTGGACGAGGTCCGCACCGTCTCCGAGGACGAGCTCTCCAGCGCGCTGCTGCTGTGCCTGGAGCGGGCCAAGATGGTGGTCGAGCCCGCCGGTGCGAGCCCCGTCGCGGCGTTGCTGAGCGACCCGGAGTCGTTCCGCGGGCCCGTCGTCGCCGTGCTGTCGGGCGGCAATGTGGACCCCCTGCTGATGCAGCGCATCCTGACGCACGGGATGGTCGCGGCGGGCCGCTACCTGAGCCTGCGGCTCCGGCTCACCGACCGCCCGGGGGCGCTGGCCGCGATGCTCGCCACGCTGTCCGTCGCCGATGCCAACGTGCTCGACATCAGCCACGTACGGACCGATCCCCGGCTCGGTCTCACGGAGGCGGAGGTGGAACTGCACCTGGAGACCAAGGGGCCGGAGCACTGCGAGGAGGTCGCCTCGGCGCTGCGGTCCGCCGGCTACCTCGTGCGGGACTGAGCGCCCGAGGCGGGACAAAGGGCCAAAACCGGTTGTGGGCCGTGCCGTATCGCCCTAGCGTGCGCGCCGGACCGTCCGTGCCTCCGGGCCAGGGGGCACGGGCGAATCTACGATCTGCCGAGGAAGTCACCCGACAGCAACTGGGGGATCCCACGATGCCAGGCGCCATTTACGCCGAAGGTCTGGTGAAGACCTTCGGCGATGTACGAGCACTGGACGGCGTCGACCTCGACGTACCGGAGGGCACCGTCCTGGGACTGCTGGGGCCCAACGGGGCCGGCAAGACGACCGCCGTGCGCGTCCTGACCACCCTTCTCCAGCCGGACAGCGGGCGGGCGGTCGTGGCGGGCATCGACGTACTGAAGAACCCCGACGAGGTACGCCGCTCGATCGGCCTCTCCGGCCAGTTCGCGGCCGTCGACGAGTACCTCACCGGCCGCGAGAACCTCCGGATGGTCGGTCAGCTCTACCAGATGAGCGCGCGGGACGCGAAGAAACGGGCCGACCGGCTGCTGGAGCGGTTCCACCTCGCCGACGCGGCCGACCGCACCGCCAGGACGTACTCCGGTGGCATGCGCCGCCGTCTCGACCTGGCGGCGGCGCTCGTCGTCTCCCCGCCGGTCATGTTCATGGACGAGCCCACCACCGGACTCGACCCGCGCAACCGGCAGCAGCTCTGGGAGGTCATCCAGGACCTCGTCGCCGGCGGTACGACCCTGCTGCTGACCACGCAGTACCTGGAGGAGGCCGACCGCCTGGCCCACGACATCTGCGTGATCGACCACGGCAAGGTCATCGCCCGCGGCACCTCCGACCAGCTCAAGGCCCGCACGGGCGGTGAACGCGTCGAGGTCGTCGTCCACCGCAGCGACCAGATCGAGCCCGCCCGCTCGGTGCTCGCCACCTTCGGGAAGGGCGAGATCGCCGTCTCCCCGCACACCCGCGAGCTGACCGTCCCGGTCGCCGGCGGGGCCAGACTGCTCGCCGAGGTCATCCGCGACCTCGACGCGCGCGGAGTGGAGATCGACGACATCGGGCTGCGCCGGCCCACCCTCGACGACGTCTTCATCTCACTCACCGGGCACGCCGCCGAGCAGGCGAGGAACAACGGGCCCGGACCGGCCGAGGACCACCCGCACCCCGAGGAGGACGCACGGTGACCGTTATCACTCCGCCGTCGGAAGCCACCCCCAGGGTGAACCGGGGCGCGCTCGCGCAGTCGGTCGTGGACTCCCTGGTCGTCGCCCGCCGGAACCTGCTCCGCATGATCCGGATCCCCGAAATGGTGGTCTTCGGGCTGGTTCAGCCGATCATGTTCGTGGTGCTGTTCACCTATGTCTTCGGCGGCTCCATCAAGGTCGGCGCCACCATCTCGCCCGCGGCCTACCGCGAGTTCCTGATGGCCGGCATCTTCGCCCAGACCGTCACCTTCGCCACTGCGGGGGCCGGGGCGGGCATCGCCGACGACATGCACAAGGGGCTGATCGACCGCTTCCGTTCCCTGCCCATGGCCCGGGGCGCCGTCCTCACCGGACGTACGCTCGCCGACCTCGTGCAGACCGCGCTCACCCTCGTCGTGCTGGCGGGCGTCGCGCTCATCGTCGGCTGGCGGGTCCACGAGAACTTCGGCAAGGTGCTGCTGGGCTTCCTGCTGCTGCTCCTGCTCGGCTACGCGTTCTCCTGGATCGGCGCGCTGATCGGCCTGATCGTCCGCACGCCCGAGGCCGCCACGTCCGGCGGGCTGATCTGGCTCTTCCCGCTGACGTTCATCTCGAACGCCTTCGTGGACGCCAACCAGATGCCGGTGTTCCTGCGCACCATCGCCGAGTGGAACCCCTTCAGCGCCACCGTGCAGGCCTGCCGGGTGCTCTTCGGCAACCTGCCACCCGGCTTCGTGACCCCGGACGCCTGGCCCATGCGGAACCCCGTCATCGCCTCGGTGCTGTGGTCGATCGTCATCCTGGTGGTCTTCCGGACCCTCGCGGTCCGCAAGTACCGCTCGGCCACCGCCTGACCACCCGCACCGGCGCACACGAAGCCCCGGCCGCGATCGGCCGGGGCTTCTCCGTGCGAGGGGCGGATCAGCCGGTGTAGGGCTTCGCCGAGATGATCTTCACGGAGGCCTTCTTGCCGTTCGGCAGCTCGTACTCGGCTTCGTCACCCACCCTCTTGCCGTTCACGCCCACGCCGAGCGGGGACTGGGGCGAGTACGTCTCGATGTCCGAGCTGGCGTATTCGCGGGAGGCGAGCAGGAAGGTGATCGTGTCGTCCGGATCACCGTCGAAGGCGATCGTCACGACCATGCCGGGCTCGACCACGCCGTCGTCGGCAGGTGCCTCGCCGACCTTCGCGTGTTCCAGGAGCTGGGTGAGCTGACGCACCCGGAGCTCCATCTTGCCCTGCTCCTCCTTGGCCGCGTGGTACCCGCCGTTCTCGCGGAGGTCACCCTCCTCGCGGGCCGCCGCGATCTTGACGGAGATCTCCGTGCGCGCGGGACCAGACAGGTACTCCAGCTCCGCCTTCAGCTGGTTGTACGCCTCCGGCGTGAGCCAGGTGACGTTATCGCTGGTCTGGGTCACAGGGTGCTCCTCGTCGGTACTGGGAATACAAAGCATCGCCCTACCCCAAGCATGCGCTGCCACGGGTGGGCGAAACAACGAGCCTAACAATTCCCCGCGAAAAGGGGGAGAAGGTAAACCGGCGCTCGCGCGTCACCGCCGCCCGCGGCGGGTGCGGTGCGCGCCCCGCACGGTCCTCAGCCGTCGGCGGTGCAGGCCATCAGCTCCACGGCGGTCGCTCTGGACGTCGTGCGCAGCGCGACGACCCGGTCGATCCGCTCGGAGCGCTCGTCGAAGCGGAAGTCCTTGCGGGCCACCTCGCCGCCGTCCCTGCTCAGGGCGCGGACCGTGCAGTACCCCTGGGCGTCCCGCTCCTTGCGGACCTCGAGATGCGCCTCGGCCCGGGTGTCCGAGACGACGTCGGACTTGATCAGCTCGGCGCTGAGGTCCTGGCCGGCGACGTAGTCGTAACCGAACCAGCCGATCACGGCGAGGAGGAGCACGCCCAACACGGAACCGGTGATCTTCAGCCCGCGGTCCGCGCGCTCGTCCCGTGACCGGCCGTAGCGCCCGTCGGGCACGGCCTCCCGCACCGCCGTCATGATCGTTCCTCCCGTACCGGGGACCGAGGAATTTTCCACCCCCCGGTTCAGTCACTATAGAAGCCGACCACCGCGACCGATGACTGAGGACCGAGTCTTGACCGAGCAGCTGAGACTGATGGCCGTCCACGCCCACCCCGACGACGAGTCGAGCAAGGGTGCGGCCACCATGGCCAAGTACGTGTCCGAGGGGGTGGACGTCCTCGTCGTCACCTGCACGGGGGGCGAGCGGGGCTCCATCCTCAACCCGAAGCTCCAGGGGGACGCGTACATCGAGGAGCACATCCACGAGGTGCGCAAGAAGGAGATGGACGAGGCCCGGGAGATCCTGGGCGTCAAGCAGGAGTGGCTCGGCTTCGTCGACTCCGGCCTTCCCGAGGGCGACCCGCTGCCGCCGCTGCCCGAGGGCTGCTTCGCCCTGGAGGACGACGTCAAGGCGGCGGGGCGCCTCGTCGCGAAGATCCGCGCGTTCCGGCCCCAGGTGATCACCACGTACGACGAGAACGGCGGGTACCCGCACCCCGACCACATCAAGACGCACACCATCTCGATGATCGCCTTCGACGGGGCCGCGGACACCGAGAAGTTCCCCGAGACGGAGTTCGGTCCGGCCTGGCAGCCGCAGAAGCTGTACTACAACCAGGGCTTCAACAAGCCGCGCACGGTCGCCCTCCACGAGGCCCTGCTCGCCCGCGGAATGGAGTCCCCGTACGGCGAGTGGCTGGAGCGCTGGAAGGAGTTCGAGCGCGCCGAACGCACGCTGACCACGCACGTCCCGTGCGACGACTTCTTCGAGATCCGTGACAAGGCGCTGATCGCGCACGCCACGCAGATCGATCCGGACGGCGGCTGGTTCCGGGTCCCGATGGACGTCCAGCGGGAGGTGTGGCCGACCGAGGAGTACGAGCTCGCCAAGTCCCTGGTCGATACCTCCCTCCCCGAGAGCGACCTCTTCGCGGGCATCCGCGACAATGCCTGATATGTACGCGACCCAGGCACTGACGCAGCTCGTTCCGTTCGCCGCCGAGGAGCTCGACAAGAACAAGGTGACCCCCGGCGTCCTCGGCTTCCTCGTCTTCGCGGCCCTCGCCGTCGGGGTGTGGCTGCTGATGAAGTCGATGAATCGCCATATGGGCAGGGTCGACTTCGAGGAGGCCCCCGACCCGGCCGAGAAGGCCGCCGCCGGGGACGAGGGCGGATCCGGCGCGAAGGCCGCCGTCGGCGCGAAGGCGGACACCGCCCGCAAGGGCTGACGCCCGGCACTCGCCCGGACCCGGCCCGGCGCGGCGCGCCTGGCCGGGCCGGGTCCGGGCGTCCCGCAGCGGGCGGGGTGGCTCAGTCCGCGCCCCGCGTGTTCCGGGTGGGTGCCGCGGTCCCTGCCCCGCCTGTTCCGGGCAGGGACGTCACGGCCGTGCGCCCACCGGTACGCCCATCACCTCGCGGGCGTGCCGGGAGGGGGTCAGGCCGAGGCGCCAGGCCTGCCAGCCGTCGTCCAGGTCCACCCCGCGGTTGAGGACCACCCGGAAGGCCTCGGCGCAGTCCTCCAGCCCGGGGTCCCGCAGCGGATGCGCGTCCCGGAGCAGGTCCGCCAGCTCCTGCTGGGCCACCGCCGTGCCCACCTCGCTGCCGCCGGGGGAGGCGTAGGGCAGCAGCGTGCACCGCAGGAACACCGCCCAGTCCCCGCCCCGGACGTCCCCGTACGAGGCGAACAGGCCGATCGCCTCGTCGCACAGCCGCAGCGCCTGCGCCGTACGGTTGTTGCCGCCGTCGATCAGGGCCAGCTCCAGACAGGTCCACGCCTCGCCGTGGGCCACCCCGATCCGCCGGAAGTCGGCGCGGGCGTCCATCAGGAGCTGGCGGGCGAAGCCGGAGTTGCGGAGGTTGCCCGTCTGCGCGGCCCGCTGGTCACGGGTGACCCGCCCCGAGTGGTGGCGGGCGCAGGCCAGCCCGTACACGTCCCGCATCCGGGAGAACATCGTGCGGGCCCGCTCCAGCTCCCGTACCGCCTGGTCGGTGTCGCCGTCCTCCTCCAGCGCCTGCCCGAGGTAGTACCGCGTCCACGCCTCACCCCGCGCGTCCTCGTTCGCCCGGTGCCGGTCCAGGGCGCCGCGCAGCTCCTCCACCGCGGTGGCCGTGCCGCCGTTCCCCTCCATCAGCCGGGCGCGGGCCAGCTGGGTGAGGGCCCACGCCTCGCCGCGCTCGTCCTGCGTGCGGCCGTACAGGTCCAGCGCGGTCGTGAGCTCCTCCTCGGCCCGCGCCACCTCGCCCATCCGCAGACAGACCTGCCCGAGCTGGAAGTGCGACCACGCCTCGCCGTGCAGGGATTCGCCCTCGCGGTGCAGGACGAGCGCGGTGTCGAGCAGGGTCAGGGCCTCGGCGAGGTTCGCCCGGTCGCGCTCCACGGCGGCCAGGGCGTGCAGGGACCAGGCCCGGTCCTCGGCCTGCTCGTCGGAGGCCTGCAGGGCGATTGCCTCGCGCAGGCGGGCCGAGGCCTCGGTCAGATTGCCCTGGTGGTGCAGCGTGATGCCCAGGGAGCACAGGGCCAGTGCGGCGCCCGCGTCGTTCTGCGCCTCCCGGTACAGACCGACGACGGACGACAGCGTCGTGGCGGCCTTGTCGAGCTCGCCGAGCTGCCGGGCCGCGATGCCCGTGCGCCACTGGACCGACCGGTCGAGCAGCCCCTTGTCGACGGCCCGGGTGAGCTCACCGATCTCGCCGAGCCGGTAGAGGTCACCGCGCAGCAGGCAGTAGTCGCACAGCGCGCCCAGCAGGTGGAGCACCGCCCCCTGGTCGACGCCCTCGGCGTGCCGCAGCGCCGCGGTGATGAAACTCGACTCCTCGTCCAGCCAGCGCAGCGCCGCGTCCAGGGAGCTGAAGCCGTGCGAGCCGAACTGGCCGGCCCGGGTCGACATCTTGCCGTCGACCATGCGGATCACGGCGTCGGCGAGCTCCGCGTAGTTCTGGACGAGACGCTCCTGGGCAGCGGTACGGTCCGCCTCCTCCTCCTCGTCCAGCAGCCGGGCCAGCGCGAAGTCGCGTACGAGGTCGTGCAGCCGGTAGCGCGCGCCCCGCACATGCGTGAGGAGCCCCGCCCGGCACAGCGCGTCCAGCAGCCGCCCGGCCTCCTGCTCGCCGGCCGACAGCAGTGACGCGGCGGCGGCGGCCCCGAGGCTGGCGCGCCCCGCAAGGGCGAGACGCCGCAGCAGCCGCCTGGCCTGTTCGGGCTGGTCGGTGTAACGCAGCCACAGGGCCCGCTCGACGGGCCCGACCGGACCGTACGCGCCGAGCGCCGTGGCGAGCTCGGCGCGGGTACGCGTACCGAGGGAGGAGCCCGCGACCCGCAGGGCCAGCGGCAGCCCGCCGCAGAGCTCGGCGACGGCGTCGGTGGACGGGTAGTCGTACGGGCCGTCCTCCTCGCCCTCCGCCGCCTCCCGCAGCAGTTCCTCGGCGCCCGCCGCGTCCAGCCCGGCGACCGGCAGGTGGTACACCCGGGCCGGGACGTCGTCGGGAAGGGCGAGGGGCTCGCGGGCCGTGACGAGGACCAGGCTGTCGGAGCGCTCGGGAATCAGCGTGCGGACCTGGGCGGCGTCGGTGGCGTCGTCGAGGACGATCGTGACGGGCGTGCCCGTCAGGTGCTGGTGGTAGAGCTCGCTCAGGCGGCGCACCTGCTGCTCGGCCGACGACCTCCCCCGGGAGCCCGGCTCCGCCCGGTCCGAGCCGGCGCCCTCGCGGAACAGCAACTGTTCGCGGGGCGCGCCCAGCCGGTTGAGCAGGTGCAGGAGCGCGTCCCGGGTCGGCAGGGGTGCCTCCCCGGCCACGTCGCCGCGCAGGTCGACGACGCACGCCCCCCGGAACTGGTCCCTGAGCGCGTGCGCCGCGCGTACGGCGAGGGTGGTGCGCCCGGCGCCCGGCGCGCCGTGCAGGACGACGACGGTCGGCTCGGTCGAGGTGGTGGCGCGGGCGGCGTGCACCCACCGGGCGATCTGCGCCAGTTCCGCCTTCCGCCCCGCGAACGGGCCGTCTGCGGCGGGCAGATGACCGAAGGACTGTTCGAGGACCGCACGGGTGCGGGCGGCCGCGCTGCGGTCCCCGCCCCGCAGTTGCGGCACCACGGAGGCGGTGGCCCTCTTCTTCGCGGGGCGGGCCGCCGCCGTCAGCACCCGCTGCTGGTCGAGGAACGGGCGGATGCCGCGTACCTCCAGCGCCGTCAGCCACGCGAGCCTCAGCTGTTCGGGACCGCCGGGCTGGTTCAGCGCGCCCGCCCTGCGGTGGGCGGCGGGCCAGTGCGAGGCGGTCACCCGGGCCACCGTCGCCGTCGTCCCGGCCACGGCGACGACGGCCCCGGCTCCCAGGGCCAGACCGGTCGCGGTGCCGAGCGCCAGGTCCGCGCCGAAAGCAGCGGCGGCGGCAACTCCCGTCACCAGCAGAGGCGTTCCCAAGGTCGCGCCACTGAACCGCTCGGACAGCGGCTGCTTCCCGGCGTCCGCCGCGTCGAGTGCCTGGGTGTACGCGGCGTACTCCTCGGCCGCGCCCGCCGCCATGGCGTCCAGGTGGCCCCGCGCCCGCGCCAGGAGCGCGCCGGAGTCGGTCCGGCCACCGGTCCGCCGCGCCTCCTCCTCCACGGCGCGCACCAACAGCCTTTCGGCTTCCGCCCGATGGCTGTCCCGCATGCGTCCCCCTAGGTCCCGTGCGATGCCGGTCCGGCCGGCCGTCATGGCCACCCAGTGTCCTGCGAACGGGGCGTCAGCGCGAGGGAGCGAGGCGATCAGCCGGGCGGGGAGCCGCGTACGCGATGGCAGAGCGGGGCAGTCGTGGCCCGTTCGCGTCGATGAGCCGCAACCGGATGCCGAGACCTGGATCAGTTGCGTGAGCAGCTGCCCGGGTCGGCGCGATCTTCCGTCGACGAGACCTTGATCAGTTCCTGACGGGCACGGCTGAACGATCGCTCACGAGCCGGCACGGCACCCGCAGGTGGGGCGTCGCCGGCCCGGAGGCGGGGGGAGGTCCGATCGGTCCGCGAACAACGACTGTCCGGGCGCTGCCGGTCAGCCGTCCGAAGCGGGGGACCTCTCCGTCCTACAGGACCCCAAGATCGACCGTGACGGAGAAAGGCACGGTGGCCTTCACCGTGCTGGTGAACATCTCACCGTCTCGGTAAGCCCTGGTGGCGGGGTCGAGGACGTACGTACAGACGATCGGGACACCGGCGGCGGCCTGCTCGACCCGCCAGTAGAAAGGGATGCCGGCCTTGGCGTACTGGTCCACCTTCACGATCCGGTCCGTCGTCTCCGAACCGGGTGACACGACCTCGACGACCAGGAGCACGTGCTCGGGCCGGGTGGGCGTGAGGTCGATGGTCTCCGCCCGGTAGACGATGACGTCCGGACGACGGTTGGTGAGCGGAACGTCCTGCAGGCGGACGTCGAAGTCCGTGTCCGCGTTCCAGTCCGGGCCCGCGGCTGCGTCCAGGGCATTGGCCAGGATCCGGGCCAACCGGTTGTGCCGTTTGGAGGCGCTCGGGCTCACGACGACCATCCCGTCCACGATCTCGATGCCGGCGCACTGCTCCTCGGACCAGGAGTCGTACTGTTCCGCGCTGATCTGCGCATGCATCCACGCGGGCGCCACCATCTCGGCGGTCATGGTGTACCTCCTTCGAGGAGCCTCGGCAGTCCCGGTGCTGCTGGAGCCAGCCTACTGTCCGCCGATGCCGGGCCGCCCGGCTTCGGCGGCGCGCACCCGTCCCGCCTGCCCGGTCGCCTTCCGTCCCGTGGCGCGCGGGTGCCGTAGGGGCGGGTGCGCGAGGATGGGGGCCATGGCCAACCGACTTGCGCAGACCACCTCCCCGTACCTGCTCCAGCACGCCGACAACCCCGTCGACTGGTGGCCGTGGTCGCCCGGCGCGTTCGAGGAAGCCAGAAAGCGGAACGTGCCGGTGCTGCTCAGCGTCGGTTACGCCTCGTGCCACTGGTGCCATGTGATGGCTCACGAGTCGTTCGAGGACGCGTCCCTCGCCGGCTACCTCAACGCCCACTTCGTGCCGGTGAAGGTCGACCGCGAGGAGCGGCCCGACGTCGACGCCGTGTACATGGAGGCCGTGCAGGCCGCGACCGGCCAGGGTGGCTGGCCGATGACGGTCTTCCTGACGGCCGACGCCGAACCCTTCTACTTCGGCACCTACTTCCCGCCCGAGCCCCGCCACGGCATGCCGTCCTTCCGCCAGGTGCTCGAAGGCGTCGTGGCCGCGTGGACGGACCGGCGGGAGGAGGTCGCGGAGGTGGCCGGGCGCATCGTCAGCGACCTCGCGGGCCGCTCCCTCGCCCACGGTGGCACGGAGCTGCCCGGCGGACCCGAGCTCGCGCAGGCGCTGCTGCGGCTGACCCGGGACTACGACGAGAAGCACGGCGGCTTCGGCGGCGCCCCCAAGTTCCCGCCGTCCATGGTCCTCGAGTTCCTGCTGCGCCACCACGCCCGTACGGGGGCCGAGGGCGCCCTGGAGATGGCCGCCGACACCTGCGCCGCCATGGCGCACGGGGGGATCTACGACCAGCTCGGCGGCGGTTTCGCCCGCTACTCCGTCGACCGGGAGTGGATCGTCCCGCACTTCGAGAAGATGCTCTACGACAACGCGCTGCTGTGCCGCGTGTACGCCCATCTGTGGCGGGCGACCGGCTCGGACCTGGCCCACCGGGTGGCCCTGGAGACCGCGGACTTCATGGTGCGCGAGCTGCGGACCGCCGAGGGCGGCTTCGCCTCCGCGCTGGACGCCGACAGCGAGGACGCGCGGGGCCGTCGCGTGGAGGGCGCGTTCTACGTCTGGACGCCCGCGCAGTTGCGTGAGGTCCTGGGGGAGGAGGACGCCGCCTTCGCCGCCGAGCACTTCGGGGTGACCGAGGAAGGCACCTTCGAAGAGGGCTCCTCCGTCCTGCGGCTCACCCGCACCGGCGAGGCGCGGGACGCCGAGCGGGCCGCGGACGTGCGGGCCCGGCTGTTCGCGGCGCGGGAGACGCGGGTGCGGCCGGAGCGCGACGACAAGATCGTCGCCGCCTGGAACGGCCTGGCGGTCGCCGCGCTCGCCGAGACCGGCGCCTACTTCGGCCGGCCGGACCTGGTCGAGCGGGCCACCGAGGCCGCCGACCTGCTGGTACGCGTGCACATGGGCGACGCCGCCCGGCTCTGCCGTACGTCCAGGGACGGCCGGGCCGGGGACAACTCCGGGGTGCTGGAGGACTACGGCGACGTCGCCGAGGGCTTCCTCGCGCTCGCCTCGGTCACGGGCGAGGGCGTCTGGCTGGAGTTCGCCGGATTCCTGCTGGACATCGTGCTGGAGCGCTTCACCGGCGAGAACGGTCAGCTGTACGACACCGCCGATGACGCGGAGCAGCTGATCAGGCGGCCGCAGGACCCCGCGGACAGTGCCACCCCGGCCGGCTGGACCGCCGCCGCGGGCGCCCTGCTCTCGTACGCCGCGCACACGGGCTCCGAGGCGCACCGCACGGCGGCCGAGGGCGCGCTCGGGATCGTGGGCGCGCTCGGTCCGAAGGCGCCCCGCTTCACCGGCTGGGGGCTGGCCGTCGCTGAGGCGCTGCTGGACGGGCCGCGCGAGGTGGCGGTGGCGGGCCCGGTCGCCGGGGAGCTGCACCGCACGGCTCTGCTGGGACGGGCGCCGGGCGCGGTCGTGGCGGCGGGCGAGGGGCCGGACGCGGGCACCGAGTTCCCGCTGCTGGCCGACCGGCCGCCGGTGGGCGGTGCGCCCACGGCGTACGTCTGCCGCCACTTCGTGTGCGACGCCCCGACGACGGACGCGGCGGACCTGGCCGCGAAGCTGGGCGGCTGACCGGCGGCTGACCGGCGCCGGGCCCGGGTCCGGCCGTCCCGGCGTGCGAAGGGCCCGGCCGTGGTGGCCGGGCCCGTCGCACGTTGAGGGCGTTCTACTGCTGGTAGGCCACCAGCGAGATGCCGACGTAGTGGACGACGAACGCGGCCAGCGTCAGCGAGTGGAACACCTCGTGGAAACCGAACCAGTTCGGTGACGGGTTCGGGCGCTTGAGGCCGTAGATGACGCCGCCCGCGCTGTAGAGCAGGCCGCCCACCACGACCAGGACGAGCACCGCGACGCCGCCGGCGCGCATGAAGTCGGGCAGGAAGAAGACCGCCGCCCAGCCCATGGCGATGTAGCACGGCGTGTACAGCCAGCGCGGGGCGCCGACCCAGAAGACCCGGAAGGCTATCCCGGCCGCAGCGGCCCCCCAGACCGCCCACATGAGCGGCCGGCCGGTGGACTCCGGCAGCAGGAGCAGGGTCAGCGGCGTGTAGGTGCCCGCGATGATCAGGAAGATGTTGGCGTGGTCCAGCCTGCGCAGCACTGCCTCACCGCGCGGGCCCCAGGTACCGCGGTGGTAGACCGCGCTCACGCCGAACAGCATGCAGGCGGTGAGGATGTAGACCGCGCAGGCCACCCGCGCGCGGGTGCTGTCGGCCAGGGCGATCAGGATGATGCCGGCGATCACCACGGCGGGGAACATCCCTGCGTGCAGCCATCCGCGCATCCGTGGTTTGACCGGCACGGGGTCGGTGAGTTCTACGGGTCCGGACGACGCGGCGGCAGCAGAAGTCATGTTCGCATGCTACCTACGCAACCGTAGGTAGGGCCCGGCCCCCGTCGTCGCGAACGGACGGGCGGCGAGGGCCGCAGCACCTTCTCGCGCTGCCGTGACGCCCTGTGCGGTCCGGTATGGGGGTCATGTATCCCGCGCTGCACACCGATACGGCGCTGTATGCCCGTTCTGTCGGACATGCGGGTCGGATTCCGGTGCGCGGGAGTGGCGATACTCACTGTGCTCACCTGGGCGGCCCTCTGGACATATGGGCGCGAGCAGCGGACCATCAAATGAGTGCGGTCGGCACCGGATGAGCGCGTAGAGGGAATCGAAGCATCCGGGTCGCAGCCCCCACGGGGCCCCTTCCACAGACACCCACTTCAAGGAGCGATCGTGGCGCGCGACATCGCGGCTCCCCTCACTGTTCCCACCGACCACCCGGAGCTCGTCTCCTGGGTGGACGAGATCGCGGCCCTCACCGAACCGGACCGAGTGGTCTGGTGCGACGGGTCGGAGGCCGAGTACGAGCGCCTGTGCGAGGAGCTCGTCGCCAAGGGGACGTTCACCAAGCTCGACCCGGTCAAGCGCCCTAACTCGTACTACGCCGCGTCGGACCCGAGCGACGTCGCCCGCGTCGAGGACCGCACCTTCATCTGCTCCGAGAAGGAGGAGGACGCGGGCCCGACCAACCACTGGAAGGCCCCCGCGGAGATGCGGGAGATCTTCACCGGCGCGAACGGCGTCTTCCGCGGCTCCATGCGCGGGCGCACGATGTACGTCGTCCCGTTCTGCATGGGCCCCGTCGGGTCACCGCTCTCCGCGATCGGCGTCGAGATCACCGACTCCGCCTACGTGGCCGTCTCCATGCGCACCATGACACGCATGGGCCAGGAGGTCCTCGACGAGCTCGGCACCGACGGCTTCTTCGTCAAGGCCGTCCACACTCTCGGCGCGCCCCTGGCCGAGGGCCAGGAGGACGTTCCGTGGCCGTGCAACTCGACCAAGTACATCTCGCACTTCCCCGAGGACCGCGAGATCTGGTCGTACGGCTCCGGCTACGGCGGCAACGCCCTGCTGGGCAAGAAGTGCTACGCGCTGCGCATCGCCTCCGTCATGGCCCGCGACGAGGGCTGGCTCGCGGAGCACATGCTGATCCTCAAGCTCACGCCGCCGCGCGGTGAGAGCCGGTACGTCGCCGCCGCTTTCCCGAGTGCCTGCGGGAAGACCAACCTCGCCATGCTGGAGCCCACGATCTCCGGCTGGACCGTCGAGACCATCGGCGACGACATCGCCTGGATGCGGTTCGGCGAGGACGGGCAGCTGTACGCGATCAACCCCGAGGCCGGCTTCTTCGGCGTCGCTCCCGGCACCGGCGAGCACACCAACGCCAACGCCATGAAGACCATGTGGGGCAACTCCGTTTTCACCAACGTCGCGCTGACCGACGACGGCGACGTGTGGTGGGAGGGCATGACCGAGGAGCCGCCCGCACACCTCACGGACTGGAAGGGCTACGACTGGACCCCCGCGTCCGGTACGCCCGCCGCCCACCCCAACGCCCGCTTCACGGTGCCGGCCGGGCAGTGCCCGATCATCGCGCCGGAGTGGGAGGACCCGAAGGGCGTGCCGATCTCGGCCATCCTCTTCGGCGGCCGCCGCGCCTCCGCCGTTCCGCTGGTCACCGAGTCCTTCACCTGGCAGCACGGCGTCTTCCTCGGCGCCAACGTCGCCTCGGAGAAGACCGCCGCCGCCGAGGGCAAGGTCGGCGAGCTGCGCCGCGACCCGTTCGCCATGCTGCCGTTCTGCGGCTACAACATGGGCGACTACATGAAGCACTGGATCGAGGTCGGCGCCGACAAGGCGGACCAGTCGAAGCTGCCGAAGATCTACTACGTGAACTGGTTCCGCAAGGACGACGCGGGCAGGTTCGTGTGGCCCGGCTTCGGCGAGAACAGCCGTGTCCTCAAGTGGATCGTCGAGCGCCTCGACGGCACGGCCGAAGGCGTCGAGACGCCGATCGGCATCCTGCCGGCCAAGGGCTCGCTGGACACCGACGGCCTGGACCTCTCCGAGTCCGACCTCGACTTCCTGCTGAACGTCGACAAGGAGGTCTGGCGTGAGGAGGCCGCGCTGATCCCCGAGCACCTGAACACCTTCGGCGACCACACGCCGAAGGAGCTGTGGGACGAGTACCGCGCGCTGGTCCAGCGCCTGGGCTGACCCCGCCCGGTACGAACCGGCGCCGGGTCCGGCCCGGCGTCTCCCCGACCCCGCGGCCCGGCCCGTAGGACATCCGCCCTGACCTGTGGGGTCGACGGCCGGCCGCGGAAGGCCCCCGGAACTCCCTCGGTTCCGGGGGCCGCCCCCTTCCAGGGGAGCCTCCCGGTACGCGCGGGGCGTGCGCCCGGCCCCGAGCCGTCAGGACCGGGCTGGACGGGGGCCCGGTCCACGCCGCCTTCACGGCCCGCGGACCGGGGCCGTCAGCGGGCGCCGACCGGTGCGGAAGCGGGCTCCGCGGCCAGGGCCGCTGTGTGGGCGTCCATGGCCTGGGCCGCGAGGATCGCCGCGGCCGTGTCGGCGCGTGACGCCGCCACGAGGAGGGCCCGGCCCGCCAGGGCGTGGGCGCGGTGGTGGAGAGCGGCCGGCGTCGCGGCGGTCCGTCCGGCGTGCCGGGCGGGCGGCGCGCCGCGGAGTCGGGCCACCTGTTCGGCGATGCGGTCGCCCGTGGTGGCGAGCCCCAGTTCGTCGGTCACCGCGAGGAGTGCGGCGAGGTGCCCCGCGAGCTGGATGTCCAGCTCCTCCTCACGGCTGCGGTGCGGAAAGCCGGCGTCGTCGGCCGGTGTGTGGACCGATTTCGCACGGATCGGCTCGTACATGGATGGCCTCCTGGTCGTGCAGGAGAACCATCCTAGCTTGGATTCAGTCTAAAGTTGTGTACGATCCGGTCTTGGTGGGTCTACGGCTGGCTGTAACCGTCCAGGAAGGTCCCGATGCGGGTCATGGCGTCCGTCAAGTCCTTGGCCGGCGGCAGCGTCACCACCCGGAAGTGATCGGGATCCGGCCAGTTGAAGCCCGTACCGTGCACGACCATGATCTTCTCGGCCCGCAGCAGATCGAGGACCATCTGCCGGTCGTCCTTGACCTTGAACACCTTGGGGTCGAGCCGGGGGAAGAGGTACAGCGCCCCCTTCGGCTTCACGCACGTCACCCCGGGGATCCGCGTCAGCAGGTCGTACGCCACGTCCCGCTGCTCCAGGATGCGCCCGCCCGGCAGCACCAGGTCGTCGATGGACTGCCGGCCGCCGAGCGCGGTGGCCACTGCGTGCTGGGCGGGCATGTTCGCGCACAGCCGCATGTTGGCCAGGATCGTCAGCCCCTCGATGTACGAGGAGGCGTGCGCCTTCGGCCCGCAGACCGCCATCCAGCCCGAGCGGTATCCCGCGATCCGGTAGTTCTTGGACAGCCCGTTGAAGGTGAGCACCATCAGGTCGGGCGCGACGGTCGCGGTCGGGGTGTGGGTGGCGCCGTCGTACAGGATCCGGTCGTAGATCTCGTCGGAGCAGACGACCAGGTGGTGGCGCCGGGCGATCTCCGTCAGCCCGCGCAGCATCTCCTCGTCGTAGACCGCGCCCGTCGGGTTGTTCGGGTTGATGATCACGAGCGCCTTGGTGCGGTCGGTGATCTTCCGCTCGATGTCGGCCAGGTCCGGCATCCAGTCGGCCTGCTCGTCGCACCGGTAGTGCACGGCCGTACCGCCGGCCAGCGAGACCGAGGCCGTCCACAGGGGGTAGTCCGGAGCGGGGACCAGCACCTCGTCCCCGTCGTCGAGCAGCGCCTGCATCGACATCTGGATCAGCTCGGAGACGCCGTTTCCCAGGTAGATGTCCTCGACCCCGAGGTCGATGCCCTTGGTCTGGTAGTGCTGCATCACCGCCCGGCGCGCCGACAGCAGGCCCTTCGCGTCCCCGTAACCGTGCGCCCCCGAGAGGTTGCGCAGTATGTCCTCGAGGATCTCGGGCGGGCACTCGAAGCCGAACGCGGCGGGGTTGCCCGTGTTGAGCTTGAGGATGCGGTGACCGGCGGCTTCCAGCCGCATGGCCTCCTCGAGCACGGGGCCGCGGATTTCGTAACAGACGCCGGAGAGTTTCGTGGACTGGATGACCTGCATGTCTGTGAGCTTACGGCCGCGTTTCGCGCGCTGCGCCCCGTTCGCGTACGCGTTGTCCCCTCCGTAGGCGCACTCCGCCGGGCCCGCTCTTTCATCGGCATGCCGCCCCGGCCGCCGACCGTGTGAACCTCCGGTCGGGGCGGCGCGCGGGCTTGGAATGCGGGCGTGCCGTACCTGGCTGGTGAGATGCGCCACGCGGGGCGGGGGCGACGGCCGTACGCGGCCCCTGGTGCGGCTTCAGCCGGGCAGGGTGGTCCCTTCCGGAAGCCGCAGGCCGAAGTCGTCGGCGAGTACGCGCAGCACCTCGGCCGGGCCGCTCAGCTCCCACTCGGTGATCGTGCCGTCGTCGGCCGTCTCCACCAGGGTGCGTCCGGACAGCGCCCGGTGCAGACCGGGCAGGGTGCGCATGGCGTACACCGCCTGCCGGAACGGTGAGTCCGGGTTCGTCGCGATGTGCCAGTTGATGACCTCGAAGTCGGGGTGCTCGAACGGTTCGAGCGTGAACTCGTACTGCGGCTCCCAGCAACCGCCCTTCTCCGACTGCAGTTCCCACAGTTCCAGCGGACCGTCGTGCGGGGCGTGCACGAGCCGGTGGTGGCGGGGGGTGTCGAGCAGTTCCGTGTCCTCGGCCAGGGGGATCGGTTCCAGCAGTGCCCCGCTCGATCCGAAGCCCGCGTCGGCGAGGAAGGGGGTGGCGGCGCCCTCCGCCTCCACCTTCATCAGCATGTGGGTACGCGGCCGGATGTCGCCGGGGGCGGCGCCCACCACCACGCGGGCGGCCAGGAGCGTCACGTGGAAGCCGAGTTGGGTGAGGGCGGCCGCGAGCAGGGTGTTGTGCTCGTAGCAGTACCCGCCACGCTCGCCGCGGACGAGCTTGGCCTCCAGGTCCGCGAGGGCGAGGGAGGGCACACGGCCGAGGACGGGGTCCAGATTCTCGAAGGGGATGCCGAGCAGGTGGGCGCGGTGCACGGACCGCAGTACCTCCGGGGTGGGACGGCGCTCACCGGACCAGCCGATGCGAGCGAGGTAGGCGTCGAGGTCGAGAGTCATGCCCCGACAGTACGCAGACACCTCAGATGTTTCTCAAACCCGGTGCAGCGGTGAGGCGTACGGGGAACGGTGACCTCATGATCCGTACGGGCAGGGCCAGGCAGGAGAAGATCGTGACCGTGCTCCGGGAGGCGGAGGAGGTCGGCGCGCGCCTGCGGGAGGCGTTGAGCACCGCGCCCGACGACGAGCGGCCCGGTCTGGAGCGCGCCCTCGCCCTCGTCGAGCGGGCCGCGGCCGTCCCGGACTCCGAGGTGCGCGGCCGCTGGGTGCGGCAGCGGCTCGCGGCGGCCGGGTACGAGGGGCCGGCCGACTCGGTGGAGGCCGTCAGGATCCTGCGCAAGGCCGAACCCGGGCTGAGCCTCCTGGCGGCGGTGACGTACACCAGGGAGGCGGCCGGCCGGTGAGGCGGGCGGGGCGCCCCCGGTGTCCCGGGCGCGGAACGGCGGGGGCGGGCGCTGCGGGCTCCGGTTGACGGGTCGTCAAGCGACGGCTGGATTCCGCCCCTTGTGGGCCCCCTCCGTGTACGCCAACATGCGCATGTCAAACCGGAAGAACTCCGGTGACAGACGCATCTGGAGGGGACCCCCACATGAAGAAGCCTCTCGTCGGCGCATTTCTTGCCGTTCTGCTCCTCGGGGCGGGCGTAGCCCCCGCGGCCGCGACCACGGGCCCGGGCGCCACCCAGGCCCGTGCGACGGGGACCGGCGTCACCGCGCGGACGGCCGACGCCGGCACGAAGACCGCCGAGGTCCGCGCGAAGGCGGTCGGCTTCGCCGGCACGGTGGCGCTCAGCAACTGCTCCGGCTCGGTCGTCCGCACGCCCTCGTCCCTGCCGGGCGACCCCGCCCTCGTCCTGTCCAACGGCCACTGCCTGGAGACCGGCTTCCCGGGCCCCGGCGAAGTCGTCCTCAACAGGGCGTCGACCCGGAGCTTCACCCTGCTGAACGCGGCGGGCACGGGCGTCGGCACCCTGCGCGCCGACAGGATCGCGTACGGGACGATGACGGACACCGACGTCTCGCTCTACCGGCTCACCCGTACGTACGCCCAGATCGAGAGCACCTACGGCATCAAGGCCCTGGAGCTCAACGCCGCGCGCCCGGTGCAGGGGACGGCGATCACGGTCGTCTCGGGGTACTGGAAGCGCACGTACAGCTGTGCCATCGACGGGTTCGCGTACCGCCTCAAGGAGGGGGCCTGGACCTGGAAGGACTCGGTCCGCTACACCTCGGATTGCCGGACGATCGGCGGCACGTCCGGCTCGCCGGTGATCGACGACGCGACCGGGAAGGTCGTCGCCGTCAACAACACCGGTAACGAGGACGGTCAGCGGTGCACGGACAACAATCCGTGCGAAGTCGACGCCAACGGGGTGGTGACGGTCCGCCAGGGCATCAACTACGCGCAGCAGACGTACGGCATCGTGCCCTGCGTCGGCCCCGGCAGCCAGATCGACCTGACCCGGGCGGGCTGCGCCCTTCCCAAGCCGTAGGGCCGTCCCGCACTTCCCGGCGGGCACGCGACGACAGCCACGGCACCTCGCCGGGTTGTAGGAGCGTCCGCATACATCCGGTATGCGGACGCTCCTTCGCCGTGCGACGCACCATATCCGACGCCGCGCGCCGATCCACCGGGAAGCGCGGGAGCGCCCTCGCGGACAGCCGGACGGGCGGCGGCCGGTGCGAGGAACGAGCCCGGCCGTCAGCTCGCGGTCCGGGCCGCGCCGCGGCCCGTCCCCCGGACCGCGCGGCCGGCCAGGGTGGAGGTCCGTCTGCCGTCCTCGATGACGAAGCGGCCGTCGATCAGGACGTGCGGGATACCGACCGGGAGGACGCGCGGCTCGTCGAAGGTCGAGCCCGCCGCCACCGTGGCCGGGTCGAAGAGGACCAGGTCCGCGCGGTAGCCCTCGCGGACGAGGCCGCGGTCCGGCAGGCGCAGGCGGGCGGCCGGGCGGGAGGTGAGGTGAGCGACGCACTCCTCCAGGGAGAGGATGCCCAGCTCTCTCACGTAACGGCCGAGGTACTGGGGGAACGTGCCGTACGCGCGGGGGTGCGGCTTGTCGCCCTGGAGGATGCCGTCGCTGCCTCCGGTGTGCACCCGGTGGCGCATGATCCGGCGCACGTTCTCCTCATGGCCCACGTGCTGGAGGATCGTCGTGCCGAGCCGGTCCTCGACGAGCAGCCGGCGGGCGGTCACCCACGGTTCCTCGCCGCGCAGGGAGGCGGACTCCGCGACCGTACGGCCGACGTATCCGGTGAGATCCGGAGCGCCGACGCCCGAGATCTCGATCGTGTCCCACTCGATCGGGACGCCGTGGCAGCCGTCCGAGCCCAGGACCTCCAGGTGGTGGCGGATCCGCTCCGCCGTGGCGTCGTCCGCGAGCCGGGACAGGACGGACGCGGGACCGCCCTCACCCGCCCAGCTGGGCAGCATCGCGACCAGGGTGGTGCAGCCGGGGGTGTAGGGATAGGTGTCCAGGGAGATGTCCGCGCCCGCCGCCAGGGCGTCGTCCAGGAGGGCGAGGAGGTCGGGGGCCCTGCCCTTGTTCACGCCGAAGTTCATGGTGGCGTGGGCGAGATGGAGGGCGCAGCCCGCCTGACGGGTGAGCTCCACCATCTCCTCGTACGCAGCGAGCGCCCCCGCCCCGTACGAGCGGTGGTGGGGGCAGTAGTAGCCGCCGTGGGCGGCCACCACGCGGCACAACTCGGTCAGTTCGGCGTCGTCGGCGTACATGCCGGGCGTGTACGTCAGGCCCGAGGACATGCCGACCGCCCCTTCGGCCATGCCCTGCGCGACGAGTTCCCTCATCCGGGCCAGCTCGGCGTCCGTGGCCGGGCGGTCCTCCCAGCCGACGGCGAGCATCCGTACCGTCCCCTGCGGGACGAGGTAGGCGGCGTTGACGGCGATGCCCTGGCCGCCGAAGTTGCGGTCGAGGCGGTCCAGGTAACCGCCGACGGTGCGCCAGTCGAAGTCGATGTCCGACCCGTCGCCGTTCCACCCGGCGATGGAACGGCGCACCTCGGCGAGCGTCCGGTCGTCCGCGGGGGCGTACGACAGGCCGTCCTGGCCGAGGACTTCGAGGGTGACCCCCTGCGCGGCCTTCGCGCTGTGGTCGGGGTCGCGCAGCAGTGCCAGGTCGCTGTGGGCGTGCATGTCGATGAAGCCCGGCGACAGAGCGAGGCCGTCCGCGTCCAGGGTGCGGGCGGCGGCGAGGCGTGGGCCGCCGCCCTCCCGGCGGATCTCGGTGATCCGGCCGTCCGTGACGCCCACGTCGGCGCGGTAGGAGGGGGTACCGGTGCCGTCGACGACGCGGGCGTCGCGGATGACCAGGTCCATGGGAGGTCGCCTTTCGGGTGGGGGAGAGGGCCCGCCGGGATCAGAAGAAGGTGCGGATGTAGTCGGTGACGGTGCCGTCCGCCTCCACCAGCGGGATCAGCTGCCACTTGTCGAACGACGTGCAGGGGTGGGAGAGGCCCATGCCGATCCAGTCGCCGACCTCCAGCTCGGCGCCCGGCTCCGTGCGGACCCAGCCGTGCTGGTCGGACAGCCCGCTGACGGTGATTCCGGTGGCGGGCCGCACCGAGCCGTCCCGCGCGGAGCGGACGACCTGCGCCTCGGGGAGGTCCAGGTCGTAGGCGGCGTCCCGCTTGCCGGCGTTGACGAAGGCCTGCTCGGGGGTGGGGCGGGAGACCACCTGCGCCCACAGGCGGAAGGCGGGCCGCAGCGCGCCCTCGCCGGGGACCCGGTTGAAGGGGGTGAGGTGGCGGTAGTGGCCGTCGTCGTGGCTGACGTAGGCGCCCGAGCGCAGCAGTCGGCACACCGGGCGGCTGAGACCGGGGATCTCGGCGAAGACCTCGGCGACGGCGTCGAACCAGGCGCTGCCGCCCGCGCTGACCAGGATCTCCTCGCCGTCCGCCAACTCGCCGAAGCGGCCCGCGGCGTCGAAGCCGGCGGCGAGCGCGACGAGCCGGCGCAGCCACTCCCTCACCCGCTCCTGGGAGGCGTCCGGCACCTCGCCCTCGTAACCGGCGACGCCCACCAGGCGCAGCGTGGACGTGGCGGCCACCGCGTCGGCGACCGCCGCGCAGTCGGCCTCCGTGCGGGCGCCGGTGCGGGCGCCCTGGCCGGCGCCCAGCTCCACCACCACGTCGACGGGGCGAACGGCGCCGGCCGCGCGCAGGGCCTCGTCCATCAGCTCGACGCCGCGGACGGAGTCCACGTAGCAGACGAAGACGAAGTCCGGGTCGCCGTCCAGCTCGCCGGCCAGCCAGCGCAATGCGACCGCGTCCACGACCTCGTTGGCGAGGAAGATCCGCCGGATGCCGTGGGCGCGGTACACCCGTGCCTGGTGGGGCACGGCGGCCGTGATCCCCCACGCGCCGTGCTCCAGCTGGCGGGCGAAGAGCTGCGGTGACATCGACGTCTTGCCGTGCGGGGCGAAGGCCAGGCCGTGCCGCCGGCTGTAGGTCTGCAGGAGTGCGAGGTTGGCTTCGAGCGCCTCGGCGGACAGGGCCAGCACGGGCGTGGTGAACCCGCCGGTGAAGAGGTTGCGCCGTTCGGCCGCCAGCGCGCCGACGGTCAGGCCCTCGGCGTCGGGCGGCAGCGCCTTGAAGCGGTGGTCGACCCGCTCCCCGGCGAGCGACGCCAGGGACCCGCCGTCGGTCCCCGGTGCGGCCTGCCGGCCGAGCCCCGGCGCGGGAGCCCCTGCGGCCCCGGCGGGCGGACCCGCGGACCCGGCGGGCTGTTCGGCGGACTGCTCGGCGGACTGCTCGGCGGCCAAGGGAGCCTCCTCGATGACGGTGACGAACTGGATGACGTGGTGTTGCATCCTGTGCAACACCCATTGCGCATCTCGCTAACCGCTGTCTAACATCCGAGCCGATGCCGGGTCAATGGTGAGCACCGGCGCCCACGGCCGACCAGGAGGAGCCCAGAGTGCCCGGATCCGCGACCAGGACCAGCGCGGCGGACGCGGACGTCGTCTGCCTCGGCGAGTCCATGGTGACGTTCCTGCCCTCGCGGCCCGGCCGCCTCGCCGACGTCCCGTCCTTCTCGCGCGGCATCGGCGGCGCCGAGTCCAACGTCGCCTGCGCGCTGGCCGCCTCCGGCCACCGGGCGAAGTGGGTAGGCCGGGTCGGCGCCGACGGCTTCGGCGACCACCTCGTCGACACGATCGCCGGATACGGGGTCGACACCTCCGCCGTACGCCGTGATCCGCACCGCCCCACCGGCATCTACTTCCGCACCGCCACGGACCGCGCCACCGACACCTACGAAGTCGCGTACTACCGGGCAGGGTCCGCCGCCTCCGCGATGTCCCCGCACAACGTCCCCTACGAAGACCTCCTCACCGGGCGTGTCCTGCACCTGTCCGGCATCACGGCGGCGCTCTCCGCCGACTGCCTGGCACTGCTGCACGACCTCACCGCCGCCCGCGAGGGCCGCCCGCTGATCTCCTTCGACGTCAACCACCGCCCGGGACTGTGGCGGACGGGCGACGCGGGCCCCGAGGTCCTGCTCGGCCTGGCCCGCCGCAGCGACCTCGTCTTCGTCGGCGAGGACGAGGCCGAGGACGCCTGGGGGGTGCGGGGGGCCGACGCGATCCGTGCCGCCCTGCCGGAGCCCGAGGTCCTCGTCGTGAAGCGGGGCGCCGACGGTGCGACGGTCTTCGCCCGCACCGACGGCGAGCGGGAGGACACCGTCACCACCGTCCCCGCCCTGCACGTGGACGTCGTCGCCGCCGTCGGCGCGGGTGACGCCTTCGCCGCCGGGTTCCTCTCCGCAACCCTGCGCGGCCTGCCCGTGCGGGACCGGGCCCGGCACGGCCACCTGGCGGCCGCGGCCGTGCTCACCGCCCCCGGCGACCTCACCGCGCCCCCGGCGCGCGCCCATGCCGACCGCCTCGCGGCACTGGACGACACCGCCTGGGAGACACTTCGTCTCGGCCCCGGCTGGACTGCGGCCGGCCAGGCATCCGAGGAGGTACGAGTCACATGAGCCAGACCGTCGACCGCGCGCTGAGCATCCTGCCGCTGCTCGCCCAGGGACCGGCCGATCTCGGACAGGTCGCCGAACGGCTCGGCGTCCACAAGTCCACGGCCCTGCGGCTCCTGCGCACGCTCCACGAGCACGGACTCGTCTACCGCCAGCAGGACCAGCGCTACCGCCTCGGCGCCCGGCTCTTCGCCCTCGCGCAGGAGGCCGTCGAGAACCTCGACGTGCGCGAGATCGCCCACAACCACCTCGTCGAGCTCAACGAGCAGTGCGGACACACCGTCCACCTCGCGGTGTACGAGGAGAACGAGGTCCTCTACATCGACAAGGTCGAGAGCCGCTACCCGGTGCGGATGTACTCCCGTATCGGCAAGCCCGTCGCGATCACCGTCGCCGCCGTCGCCAAGCTGCTCCTCGCCGACCTGACCGAGCCGGAGCGGCGCGCGATCGCCGAGAAGCTCGACTACCCCATGTACACGTCCCGTTCGGTCCCGAACGCCGGCGCGTTCCTCCGGGAGCTCGCCGTCGTACGCGAACAGGGATGGGCCACCGACCTCGGCGGCCACGAGGAGTCCATCAACTGCGTCGGCGCCCCCATCCGGGGTGCGGACGGGCGGGTCGTCGCCGCCATGTCGGTGTCCGCGCCGAACGTGGTCGTCACGGCCGAGGAACTCCTCACCCTGCTCCCCCTGGTGCGGCGCACCGCCGACGCCATCAGCCGGGAGTACTCCGGCAGCACCCCCACCAAGAAAGCCTGAACCACCATGACCGAGAAGACCGCTCTCACCCCCAGCACCCACACCACGCCGCCCGCCAGGTTCTCGCACGGCGTGCGGAAGGGGAACATCCTCCAGGTCGCGGGCCAGGTCGGCTTCCTGCCCGCCGTGCCGGGCCAGGCACCCACCCCGGCCGGTCCGACGCTGCGCGAGCAGACCCTGCAGACCTTCGCCAACGTCAAGGCGATCCTGGAGGAGGGCGGCGCGAGCTGGGACGACGTGATGATGATGCGTGTCTACCTCACGGACGTCGACCACTTCGCCGAGATGAACGCGATCTACAACGAGTACTTCGAGGCCCAGGGCCTCACCGCCCCCGCCGCCGCCCGCACCACGGTCTACGTGGGCCTCCCCGCGGGACTCCTCATCGAGATCGACGCCCTCGCGGTCCTCGGCTGATCCACCGGACCGGCTTGTCCCTCCGCACCACCCCGCACCACGGCCCGGCGCCCCGTCCCCGTCCCACGGGAGCGCCGTGCCGCGCTCCCCCCTGCCCCGAAGGACCCCTGTCACCCCCGGAGTTGAACGACCATGCTGCTCGCCGCCACCCCCGCGCCGGTCGAGGCGCCACCCCACACCGGTGGACTCCTCCTCCTGATCGACGGCACCGCCGGTCTGCTGACCGTCGCCGCCCTCGGCATCGCGTTGCTCCTCTTCCTCATCATCAAGGTCAGACTGCAGCCGTTCGTCGCGCTGCTCGCCGTCTCCATAGCCGTCGGCCTGGGTGCCGGCCTCTCCGTCACCGAACTCTTCGGCACGGTCCAGAAGTCCGCCGCCGTCTCCGTCATCGAGTCCGGCATGGGCGGCATCCTCGGCCACGTCGCCATCATCATCGGCCTCGGCACGATGCTCGGCGCGATCCTCGAGGTGTCCGGCGGGGCGGAGGCGCTGAGCGCCCGCCTGCTGAACCTCTTCGGTGAGAAGCGCGCGCCGCTCGCCATGGGCCTCACGGGCCTGATCTTCGGCATCCCGGTCTTCTTCGACGTCGGCATCTTCGTCCTCGCGCCGATCGTCTACGCCGCCGCCAAGCGCTCCGGAAAATCGATCCTGCTGTACGCGATGCCGCTGCTGGCGGGGCTCTCCATGACCCACGCGTTCCTGCCGCCGCACCCCGGCCCGGTCGCCGCCGCGGGACTCTTCGACGTCTCCCTCGGCTGGGTCATCGTGATGGGCGCCGTCGTCGGCATCCCGTCCGTCCTCGCCGCCTGGGGGTACGCCGCGTGGATCGGCAAGCGCCTCTTCGTCGACGTACCGCAGGACATGGTCGAGGCCGCCGCCGAGGCCAAGGCCGCCGTCGCCGCCGAACAGCGGGCCGCCGGGGTCACCCCGCACGAGAAGCCCGTCGCCCTCGGCACCGTACTCGCCATCATCGGCACCCCGCTGGTCCTGATCCTCGCCGCGACGTTCTCCTCCATCGCCCTGGACCCCTCCACCCCGCGCTCCGTCATCGAGTTCTTCGGCAACCCCTTCGTCGCGCTGACGATCGCGCTGTTCCTGGCGTACTACCTGCTGGGCATCCGGCGCGGCTGGTCCCGCACGTCGCTCGAAAAGGTCTCCACCTCGTCCCTCAAGCCGGTCGGCAACATCCTGCTGGTCGTCGGCGCGGGCGGGATCTTCGGAGCCGTACTCAAGGGCAGCGGCATCGCGAACGCGCTCGCCGACACCTTCAACGACGTGGGGCTGCCGGTCATCCTGCTCGCCTGGCTGATCTCCGTGGTGCTGCGGGTCGCCCAGGGGTCGGCGACGGTCGCGATCGTCACCACGGCCGGCATCGTCGTCCCGCTCGTCGAGGGCCAGGGCATGTCGCAGCCGCACCTCGCCCTGATCATCATGGCCATCTCGGCGGGCTCCATCTTCGCCTCGCACGTCAACGACGGCGGCTTCTGGATGGTGTCCAAGTACTTCGGCATCTCGGAGCGGGACACCCTCAAGTCCTGGACCGTCCTGGAGACGGTCCTCTCGGTCGCCGGCTTCGTGGTCGCGGCCGCACTGAGCCTGGTCATCTGAGGTTCCGCTCCCCACGAGGACGGACGGCGGCGCACGCCCTCTTGCGCGATCCCTCTCCGTACGCTTCGTTGATCGGCATGGCGGAGACGAACAGCACCACGGGAACAGGGGAGTCCAGCTCCCCGCAGCGCGCGTCCAGCTGGCGGTACATCGGCCCCGGTATCGTCGTCGCCGCCACCGGCGTCGGTGCCGGGGACCTGGTCGCGACGCTCATCGCCGGCAGCAGATTCGGCTACACCCTCATGTGGGCGGCCGTGATCGGCTGCCTCGTCAAGATCTCCCTCGCAGAAGCGGTCGGCCGCTGGCACCTCGCCACCGGCCGCACCCTGTTCGACGGCTGGCGCAGCCTCGGCGGATGGACCACCGTCTACTTCGCGGTGTACGTCGTCGTCTGGGGCTTCGTGTACGGCGCGACGGCCATGTCCTCCAGCGCCCTGCCCATCGTGGCCCTCTTCCCCGACGGCCCCGGGCTCAAGACCTGGGCGATCATCACGGGGCTGGTCGGGCTGGTCTTCGTCTGGTTCAACCAGTACGCCGTCTTCGAGAAGGTCATGACGGTCCTGGTCGGCGTGATGTTCGTCGTCGTGGTCTACGTCGCCGCCCGCGTCGTCCCCGACGTCGGCGCCTCGTTCGCCGGACTGCTCCCCGTGCTCCCGGACGGCTCCCTCGTCTACACGCTCGGGCTGATCGGCGGGGTCGGCGGCACCATCACGATGGCGGCCTACGGGTACTGGGTGAACGCCAAGGGCTGGTCCGACTCGTCCTGGATGAAGGTCATGCGGCTCGACAACCGGGTCGCCTACATCACCACGGGCATCTTCGTCGTCGCCATGCTCGTCGTCGGGGCCGAACTGCTGCACGCCTCCCACCTCGCTCTGGCCAAGGGCGACCGAGGGTTGATCGACCTCGGACAGGTCCTGGAGGACCGCTTCGGCCCGGCCACCGCGAAACTGTTCCTGGTCGGCTTCTTCGCCACGTCGTTCTCATCGCTCATCGGCGTGTGGCACGGCGTCAGCCTGATGTTCGCCGACTTCGTCGAGCGGATGGGGGCCGGCCGCCGCCCCGAGGGCGCGGAGCACGCGGGGAGCGCCGCGGTCGGCCGCCAGGAGCGGTCCCTGCCCTTTCGCGCGTACCTGCTCTGGCTGACCTTCCCGCCGATGGCCCTGCTCTGGCTCGACGAGCCGTTCGGCCTGGTCATCGCCTACGGAGTGCTCGGCGCGTTCTTCATGCCCTTCCTGGCCCTGACCCTGCTGTGGCTGCTCAACTCCTCCCGTACCCCGCCGCAGTGGCGCAACGGATGGCTCAGCAACGGGATGCTCGCGGCGGCGGGCCTGCTGTTCGTCGTGCTGTGCGTCCAGCAGGTGCGCGAGCTGCCCTGGTGACGCCTGCGGGCTCCGCCCGGGGAGAGAGGCGCACACGGCGGGGGAGGGGCCCGGAACGCCGGCAGCGCCGCCGGGGGAGCGGCGGCGCTGCGGCTTCGGGTCCTCGGCTACGGAAGGCCGTGGACGTGCGGGCCGACGGCGTTCGACCAGGCGTTGCCGGCCGTGGCGTCCCAGTTCGTCGACCAGGTCATCGCCCCCCGGATGTCCGGGTACGTCCGGGACGGCTTGAACGCACCGCAGCCGGTGCCCTTGGCCAGGCAGTCCAGCGCCGCGTTCACGACGGACGGGGAGACGTGGCCGCTGCCCGCGCCCCGGGTCGAGGCGGGGACGCCGAGACCGACCTGGGACGGGGCGAGGCCGCCCTCCAGCTGGATGCAGGCGAGCGCGGTCAGGAAGTCCACCGAGCCCTGTGCGTAGACCTTGCCGTCACATCCGAGCATCGAACCACTGTTGTAGTACTGCATGTTGACGACGGTCAGGATGTCCTTGACGTTGAGTGCCGTCTTGAAGTACTCCCCTGACGTCGACTGCATGTCGATGGTCTGCGGGGCCATCGTGATGACGAGACCGGAACCCGCCTTCGCGGACAGCGAGCGCAGCGCCTTCGTCATGTACGTCGAGTTCAGACCGTTCTCCAGGTCGATGTCGACCCCGTTGAAGCCGTACTCCCGGATGAGCGCGTAGACCGAGTCGGCGAATGCGGTGGCGGAGGCGTCGCTGTTGACGGAGACCGTTCCCTTCTCGCCGCCGATCGAGATGATGACGTTCTTGCCGGCCGCCTGCTTGGCCTTGATGTCGGCCTTGAACTGCGTGACCGTGTAGCCGCCCAGTCCCGCCGAGTCCAGGTTGAACGTGACGGCGCCCGGAGTCGCCGTGGCGTCCGCGAAGGAGACGGCGATGATGTCGTAGTGCGCGGGCACGTCGCTGATCTTCTGGACGGTGGCGCCGTTGTTGAAGTTCTGCCAGTAGCCGGTCACCGCGTGCTTGGGCACGGAGGTCACCGGGCCTGGGCCGGGGGTGTCCGCCTTCGCCGTACGGCCGCTGACCGTGGCGGACCTGACCGACTCGCCGGCGGCGTTGGTTGCGCTCACCGAGAACTGGTACGCCGTGTCCGCGGCCAGGCCGGTCACCGTCGCGGCGGTGCCGGTCGAGGTGGCCGCCTTCGCGCCGTCCCGGTAGACGGTGTAGCCGGTCGCACCGGAGACGGCGTTCCAGGACAGGGCCACGGAGGAGGACGTCGTGGTGCCCACCGCCAGGCCGGCGGGGGCGCCGGGCACGGCGGGGCCGGGCTCGTCCGTACCGCCGCCGCCGTCGGGTCCGGTGACCGCGACGTCGTCTGCGAGGTAGGCCGCCTGGCCGTACCAGCCGTGGGTGTAGACCGTCACGGAAGTGGTGGAGGGGCCGGTGGTGAAACTGGTCCTCAGCTGCGTCCAGGTACCGGAGCCGGGCGTCCAGGTGGAGACGTCCGTCGTGCCGGTGCCGCTCGCGCCCAGGTAGGCGTAACCGCCCTGCACCCAGGAACTCAGGGTGTACGTGGAGCCGGGTTTCACCGCCACGGTCTGCGTGCACCTGGCGTTGTCCTGGCCGGCCGGGGTGGCCTTGAGTGCCGAGGAGCCGCCGTGGACGGGGGAGGACACGGTGGTGCCGCTGCCGCCGGAACAGGTCCAGCCGGCGAGGCCGGATTCGAATCCGGCGTTCTTGGCGACGTTGATGTCGGCCGCTTCCGCGCTGCTGACGGGCCCGGTGACGGTCAGGGCCCCGGCCGCGACCACGGCGACGGCCGCGCCGAGGAGGGGCCGGGTACGGCGGCTTCTGCGTCTGCTGCGTGCGGAGCGTTCCACTTGCTGCCTCCGGTGGGGGAGTCGGGGGGTTCCGGCGGGGAACGGTGGCCACCGTTGGGCGATAAACTGGTCCAGACCAATAGAGTTGTCAAGGCCTCCGGCGGAGCGGATGCGGCCGGGAGCGTCCGCCGGCGGCCCTCGCGGGTGCCGGAAGGTGACGTCCGGATCCGGTGGATGCACTCGCGCGGGTGAGTCGCCGCGGAACCGCGAGCACTTCCCGGATCGTCACGGAGCGGGCGTGCTCGGGATATCGCACACGGGGCCACGGATCGGCCGCGGGCCGCCCTGACGTGGGTGAACGAATTGCCGCGCCCTTCAAACCCCGGCGCGCGAGGTAACCCTGCGCAGTGGTACAGGAGTTAACCAGTTCGGTTTTCGTACCGTTTCGCACGGAGGCCCTGCGAACGCCTGTCGCGGAACGTTGCCGTACTGGACTCCGCTATCTGTTCTCCGCCTGGTAGGACGTGGCTAAAGTGCTGAGGAAGAAGCGCGGAACAGGAGTGTTTGCGGCCGGGGTCACGACGACCGCGGCCGGAGCCGAACGGGGAAGAGCGTGCCGACCGCAATAGCAGTGACGAGCGCTGATCTGGTGCTGCCGCCGACCGATCAGCAGACCCCGACAGCGGCCCTGTTGCAGGACCCCGACGCCCAGACCCTCGACCTCGCGATCGGTGACATGCACCTGCTTCTGGAGCAGCACGGCCATGTCGTCGTGATCTATCCGTCAGGGATCGGCCAGGCCCACGAGCGACGCCTGCACGCCATCCGCTCCGTCATGGAGAGCGACCGGATCGCCCTGCTCAGGGTGGACCTGCCGCCGCTCGGGGTGGCCGTGCTGGTGCGTCAGCTGCGCCAGCTGTCGATCTGCGACTTCAGCCCCGGTGTGGTGGCGTCGGCGGCCCGGCTGCTCACCCACTACATCCACGCCGGCGCGCTGCTGAACTCGGTCGCCCGGCTGGACCGGGTCCCCGTCAGCCTGAAGACGCACGCCAGGTCATGGGTGCCGGGTTCCCAGTTCGCCGTACTCGCCGGACCCAGCCCCCGGCTCGTCAGAATCGGACCGGGGGCCGAGCCGCCGGCCGGACCGGCGTTCGGCACTCATCTGCTCGTGGCCAAAGGCCAGTCGTCATCCGAATGGGTACAGCAGACCCTGGCTCCCGCCTGGAACGTCCAGGCCGTTCACGAATGCCCGCTGCCTTCGGGTTCCCCGCGGTGGTGGGGCACCGGAAGGCTGGTGGAATTCGCCTCCTATCTGCCGGACATCTCGGTGCTCTACCAACTCGTTTCCTCCGTGCGCCGGGAGAACTGCCCCTGGTGCGGAATGGAACTCATCGGCGACCGCTGCGGGTTCTGTTCCTCGCCCCTGGCCCCGCCCGAGAACCGAATGCGCCCCGCGGCTGTCCTGAGCCATGGAGCGTCCGCGCCACCGGGCTCCTAGCACCCGAGCGCCGCCGCCCGGACACCGCACCCCGTCCCTCCGCCGCTCAGCCCCCTCCGTCCGCCGCCCACCCATCCGATTCGAACGAGGTTGTCCGGCCATGAACTCCCGCCAGCGCCGCGGCGTGATACTCCTGCTCCTGTCGGTCCTGTGCGCCTTCGGTGCCTTCGCCGGGGTGCTCTCGGTGATCAGCGACGTCAACTCCAAGGTCGGGCCCGAGGTCTCCGCCTACCGGCTCAAGCAGAACGTATCGCCGTACACGGACCTGTCCGCCGCGCAGTTCGAGAAGGTGTCGATGCCCAAGCGCTGGCTGTCGGACAACGCCGTCACGGATCTGGACGAGGTCAACGGCAAGATCGCCGTCACCGACCTCAAGGCCGGCTCCCTCATGCAGTCCGACATGATGGCGAGGAGCCCCGAACTGAAGCCCGGCGAGCAGGAGATCGCCATCATGATCGACGCCGCGACCGGTGTGGCGGGCAAGATCCGGCCGAACGACAAGGTGAACATCTACGCCACCTTCGAGGGCGAGCGGGACGGCGAGGCGTCCCAGTCCAAGGTCATCGTCTCCAACGCCAAGGTCCTCGACGTCGGCGAGCTGACCCCGCTGGAGCCGCGCAGGACCGACAGGAACCAGGCGACCGAGGCCGTGCCGATCACCTTCGCGCTCAGCACGCTCGACACCCAGCGCGTGGCCTACGCCGAGTCCTTCGCCCTGCACGTACGTCTCGCACTCATCGCGCCGGGCAGCGACGGCACCATCCGCCCGGGCGACCGCACCTACACGCTGGACAAGGACAAGTGAGGACGGGATGACCACCAGAATCCTCCCGGCCGTCGGTGACGCCGACGCGGCCAGGTCCGTCACCACCCTGCTCAGCCAGCTCCCCGAGGCGGAGCCGGCGGCTCCGGTCGGCGACTCGACGCAGCTCATCGACACCCTCGCCCGGCTGGCCGGCGAGTCCATCGAGGAGCTGCCCGAGGTCGTGCTGGTGCACGAGCGCATCGGTCCGGTGCCCGCCCTGGAACTGATCCGGGAGGTCTCCCTGCGCTTCCCCGCCGTGGGTGTCGTGCTGTTCACCGCGGACGCGAGTCCCGGACTCTTCGCCGCGGCCATGGACGCGGGGGCGAGGGGGCTGGCCACCCTCCCCCTGAGCTACGAGGAACTCGCCAACCGGGTGCAGGCCGCCGCGCAGTGGTCCACCGGGGTGCGACGCCACCTGGGGGCGGGCAGCGACGTGTTCACCGGGCCCGGGGGCACCGTGGTCACCGTGACGGGGGCCAAGGGGGGAGTGGGCGCGACCCTCGCCGCCGTACAGCTGGCCCTCGCCGCGCAGGCCTCGGGGTACACGGCGGCACTCGTCGACCTGGACCTGCAGACCGGCGACATCGCCGCCTACCTCGACGTGCAGTTCCGGCGTTCCGTCGTGGACCTGGCGGCCATCACCGACATCTCGCCGCGGGTCCTGTCCGACGCCGTCTTCTCGCACGACACGGGCCTGGCGCTGCTGCTGGCACCCGGCGAGGGCGAACGCGGGGAAGAGGTCAGCGACCGTTCCGCCCGCCAGATCGTCAGTGCCCTGCGCTCGCGCTACGAGATCGTCGTCATCGACTGCGGAAGCCAGATGAACGGCGCCAACGCCGCCGCGATCGAGATGGCCGACACCGCGGTCCTGGTGACCACTCCGGACGTGGTCGCGGTGCGGGGCGCCAAGCGCATCGTCCGGATGTGGGACCGGCTCCAGATCCGCAAGGCGGAGGAGACGGTCACGCTCGTCAACCGCTTCAACCGCAACACGGAGATCCAGCCCCCGCTGATTCAGCGGATCACCGGGACCCGCATGGCAGGAACGGCGGTACCCGCGAACTTCAAGGAACTCCAGGGCGCGGTGGACGCCGGGCGGATGCACGAGCTGGACCCACGCTCCACCGTGAAACAGGCCCTGTGGGCCCTGGCGGGAGAGCTCGGACTCGTGAAGCCTTCCCCGGGAGCGGAGTCGCGCGGCCGCGTACTGCGCGGCGACAGGGGATCCATCGGGGGCCGACGGCGCAAGGGCGGCACGAGCGGCGGGGGAGGCTGACAGCGATGCGGACCACGGGTGCACCGGACCGGATACGAGCGCGTCTGAGGAGCGACCGGGGACAGCTGATCGTCGAGTTCACCGGGATGGTACCGATCATCCTGGTGACGCTGGTGCTGCTCTGGCAGGCGGTCCTGGTGGGCTACACGTTCACGCTGGCGAGCGGTGCGGCGGACGAGGGCGTACGCACGGCGGTGGCCGCTGGGCGGGACCGGACGGCACGCTGCCAGGACGCCGTGAACGAACGGCTCCCGGGCGCCTGGGAGGGTGCCGCGGTCACTCGCTGCCCCTCGTCCGATTCCCACGACGTGGTCACGGTCAGCGTCACCCTCAAGGCCCCCGCCCTGTTCCCGGGCTTCGCCGACCTCCCCATCCCCGTCAGCGCGACCGCCGGCGCGGCCGCGGAAGGGAAGTGACGCGTCATGGGACCGGTACGCACCCCACACGCGGCCCTGCCGGATCGGGCCGTACGCACTCGACACACGGCCCCGCCGGAGCGGGGCAGGCGGAGGGCAGCCGTACGCACCTCCCGTACCGCCCGCCCGCGGCAGGGCAGAGGCGGGGACCGCGGCTCGACCGCCATCGAGTACCTCGGCTTCCTGCCCGTGCTCATCCTCATCGGCCTGGCCGGCCTCCAGCTGGGGCTGGTCGCCTACACCGCCCAGCAGGCGGGCACCGGCGCCCGGGCGGCCGCCCGCACCGCCTCGCAGGACGACCTGTCCGGGTCGTACGAGCGCGTCGGCAGGGCGTCGATGACCGGCTGGGTGGCCGACCGCGCCCGGATCTCCCCGCCCACGGGCGGCGACACGGTCACGGTGAGGGTCAGCGTGAAGATCCCGGACGTCCTGCTCGGCCTGCTCGGTGACCGGACCGTGGAGAAGTCCGCCACCATGCCCCGCGACTGAGCACACCCATCGCATCCGAGGAGTACGACCCATGAGCCTGCGGGCCCGCATCACCGCCCCCGAGGAGCGCGGAGGGGGACGGGAGGACGGCCACCTGGTCGCCACGTACCGCGCGAAGCTCCTGGAGGAGATCGACCTCGCGGAGATGTCCTCGCTGGCCGCCGCCGACCGCCGGGCCCGGCTGGAACGCGTCCTGGGCCACATCATCAGCCGTGAGGGCCCGGTCCTCTCCACCGTCGAACGCTCCCAGCTCATCCGTCGGGTCGTCGACGAGGCGCTGGGCCTCGGTGTCCTCGAACCCCTCCTGGAGGACGCCTCCATCACGGAGATCATGGTCAACGGCCCGGACCAGATCTTCGTGGAGCGCGCGGGCCGCGTCGAGCAGCTCCCGATGCGCTTCGCCAGCCACGAGCAGCTCATGCAGACCATCGAGCGCATCGTCTCCACGGTCAACCGGCGGGTGGACGAGGCCAACCCCATGGTCGACGCCCGCCTGCCCAGCGGTGAGCGCGTCAACGTGATCATCCCGCCGCTCTCGCTCACCGGCGCGACCCTGACCATCCGGCGCTTCCCCCGGTCCTTCTCGCTCCAGGAGATGATCGGCTTCGGCTCGCTGGACCAGCAGATGCTGCTGCTGCTCGCCGGCCTCGTCCAGGCCAAGTTCAACGTGATCGTCTCCGGGGCCACCGGCACGGGCAAGACCACGCTCCTCAACGCGCTCTCCGGGCTCATCCCCGACGGCGAACGCATCGTGACCATCGAGGACTCGGCCGAGCTCCAGCTCCAGCAGAACCACGTGATCCGGCTCGAGACCCGCCCGGCCAACGTCGAAGGCAAGGGGCAGGTCACCATCCGCGACCTGGTGCGCAACTCCCTGCGCATGCGCCCCGACCGCATCGTCGTCGGTGAGGTCCGTGGCGGAGAGTCGCTCGACATGCTCCAGGCGATGTCCACCGGCCACGACGGCTCGCTGGCCACGGTCCACGCCAACAGCGCGGAGGACGCCCTGATGCGCCTCCAGACCCTTGCGTCGATGTCCGAGATCAAGATCCCCTTCGAGGCGCTGCACGACCAGATCAACAGCGCGGTCGACGTGATCGTCCAGCTGACCCGGCACGCCGACGGCACCAGGAAGGTCACCGAGATCGCGGTGCTCGACTCGCACGGCCGCGACCCCTACCGGATCGTCACGGTGGCCCGGTTCGACGCCCGGCCGATGTCCACCGACGGGGTGGTCCACGGCGAGTTCCAGGCCCTCCCGCTCCCCCGCCGGATCGCCGACCGGCTCTACATGGCCGGCCAGCCGATCCCCCAGGCCTTCGGGGTCGCCCCGTCGGACGAATACCTCGCCACCCGAGAGGCCAGATAGGTACCCCGACATGGACAACCTCGCACCGCTCACCCTCGGCGTCACGCTGCTGTGCTGCGTACTCGGCGTCATGGGCCTGCACTCCTACACCTCGGGCAAGGCCCAGCGCGAAGCACTCGTCGACCGGCTCTCCTCGACCGGGCAGATCGACATGGGCCCCCAGCGCCGCTTCCGGGCACTGGACCGCCGGCTGCGCCGTACGAAGCTGGGCAAGAGGATCGAGCTGAAACTCGCGGCCACCGGCCTCGACCTCACTCCGGGCGAGTACTTCTTCTACGTCGTGTGCTCGGTGGCGGCCCTCTGGCTGATCGCCGCCTCCGTCCTCGCCTCCTTCTTCGGGCCGCTGGCCGGGATCATCGGGATCTGGGGCGCCAACACCTTCCTCACCTGGCACCGCACCAAGCGCACCGAGGCCTTCATCGGCCAGCTGCCCGAGATCTCCCGGGTCCTGGCCAACGCCACCCAGGCCGGACTCTCCCTGCGCACCTCCATCGCCATGGCCGCCGACGAACTCGAGGCGCCCGCCGGGGACGAACTCCGGGTCGTGGCCGACCAGCTCGCCGTCGGCCGCACCCTCGACGACGCCCTCGACGAACTCGCCGAGCGTCTGCCCTCGCGCGAACTCGTCGTCCTCGTCTCGACCCTGATCCTCTCCAACCGGGCCGGTGGCCAGGTCGTCTCCTCCCTGCGTAACCTCACCGTCACCCTCGAGGAGCGCAAGGAGACCCGGCGCGAGGTCCGCACCCAGCTCTCCCAGGTCAACACCACCGCCTACGCCGTCCCGGCCATCGGCATCGGCGCGATGCTCCTCGTCAACTCGATCCTCCCCGGAGCGCTCGACCGTATGACGGGATCGGTCCCCGGCCAGATCGCCGTCATCGTCTCGCTCGGCCTCTACGCCCTGGGCTTCGTCGCCATCCGCCGCATTTCCAAGATCGATATCTGAGGAGGGGACCGGAATGGAACTGCTGCTCGCCCTCGTCGTCGGCCTCAGCGTGCTCGGCGTCTTCAAGGGCGTACGGATGTACCGCGCCGAGGCCACCCTCCCCGGTGACCTCGCGCTCGCCCTCGAAGTCGGCTCGACGCGCACCACCGCCGTCGGCTCCGGCATCGACCGGCTCGGCATGCGCTGGGCCCCCCTGGTCCTGCGCCTGATGGGGCCCAAGAAGGTCAACGAGAAGCGCCGCAAGATCGACATGGCCGGCAACCCCGGCGGCCTCACCCTCGACCGCTACGCCGCCCGCCGCGCCGTCTACAGCGCCCTCGGAGGCTTCGCCGCCTTCGCCATGCTCAGCAGCGGCAAGATCTTCATGGCCCTGTTCATGGTCGCCTTCGGCCTGTTCTGGGGCGAGGTGGGCATCTGGGCCGCCGTCCGCAAGCGCCGGGACGACATCGACCGCACCCTCCCCGACTTCCTCGACGTCCTCGCCGTCGTCGTCTCCGCGGGCCTCGGCTTCCGCCAGGCCCTCGACCGGGTCGCCGAGAAGTACCAGGGCCCCTGGTCCGACGAACTGCGCATCACCCTGCGGCAGATGGACATGGGCGTGAGCCGCCGCCAGGCCTTCGACGAACTGCGCCGGCGCAACGACTCCGAGCAGGTCGCCATGTTCGTCACCGCCCTTCAGCAGGGGGAGGAACTCGGTGCGCCGATCGTCGACACCCTCATCGCCATCGCCAACGACATGCGCCGCACCGACGCGCAGAACGCCCGGCGCAAGGCCGCCAAAGCGGTCCCGAAGGCCACCCTGATGGTCACCACCTTCATGATCCCCGCCACCATGATCCTCATGGGCGCCGCCATGCTGCTCGGATCCGACACCAGCCTCGGATCCCTCACGGGGGAGTGAGCGGCCGCCGATGACGATCTCCCTGCACCCGGACGCCGAGGAGTCGCGGCACGCCGCCCTGTCCACCCCCACCGGACCGGCGCCGACCGTCTCCATCCAGGTCAACGCCCTCTCGGCACTGGCCCGCCAGGTGTTCCTCTTCCGGCTCGCCATGATCGCCATCGGTACCCCGCAGGCCCTCGCCAACACCGCCCCCGGCCTCGCGAGCTGGCTCGTCGCCTCCGCCGTCCTGGTGACGGTCGTCGCCTCGTACGCCCTGCACCGCGACTGGGAACGCTTCGGGCCGCTCCTCGTCCGCCACCCGCTCCTGCTCGGCGCCGACACGGGATTCGGCGCCCTGCTCCTGTTCACGGCGACCCCCGAGTCGTCCCTCGGCTACGCCGTCGTCTGCACCCCGCTCCTGGCCGGACTGCTCTACGGCTGGCGGGCTGCGGGCGTCTTCGCCGCCGTACAGTGCCTCATCCTGGCCGCCGCCTACGCGGCCGAGGGCCAGCTGCGGACCGGCGGCCTGGCCTCCGTCCTGCTCCTCCCCGGCTTCTGCGTCCTCGCCGGGGCGGTCGGCGTCGCCCTGCGCAACCTGATGCTCCGCGTCGGCTCGGCCAGCCAGGCACTCACCGAGACCCGGGCCCGGCTCGCCGTCAGCGTGGCCGTCGAGGGCGAACGCGCGCGGCTGGCCCGCGAGATGCACGACTCCGTCGCCAAGACCCTCCACGGCCTGGCCCTCGCCGCCGACGGCCTGGCCCACTCCGCCGACCGCGTGGACCCGCTCACCGTCAGACACCAGGCCGAACTGGTGGCCCGCTCCGCCCGGCGGGCCGCCGCCGAGTCCCGCGAGCTCCTCTCCGACCTGCGCCGCGAGTCCGGCCTGGACGGCGGGGTCGACATCGTCGGCGAACTCCGCGCCCGAGCAGACGACTTCACCCGTCGCCACGGCACGGACACCGTGTTCCGCACCCTCGGCGACACCCCCGTCCCCTTGGTCCCCCAGGTCGTCGCCCGCCAGCTCCTCACGGTCGCCTCCGAAGCGATGGAGAACGCCCACCGGCACGCCCACCCCACCTACCTCGTCGTCCTGGCCGGCATCAAGGGCGACGTCCTGCGCGTCAGCGTGTACGACGACGGCCAGGGCCTCCCCTGGGGCACCACCCTCGACGACCTCCGGCGGGCCGGCCACTTCGGCCTCGTCGGCATGGTCGAACGCGCGGCCTCGATCGGCGCCCGCATCCGCATCGGCAAGGGCAGGGCGGCCAAGGGGACGGAGGTACGCCTGGAGCTTCCCCTGGCCGCCCTGGCGCCGGGAGGGGAGGCGCCGGGGGAACCGCGGTCCGGGCCCTACCCGCGCCTGGATCAGGGGTCCCGCCCGGCCTCGGATCAGGGGCCGTACCCGACCGCGGACCACGGGCAGCGCCCGACCTGGGACCAGCGGCCGTACGCGGGCTCGGACCACGGGCAGCGCCCGGACTCGGACCGGGGGCCGGGTCCTGACTCGGACTCCGGTCCCCACAGAGGCAGTTGAACCGGCAGGAACCCACTCGACTACCGCTCCACAACCACTCGATCACCGCTCCGACACCCGTCCCCATCCCATCCGAGAGGAGGTCGCAGAATGCCGGACGATGTCTCCCGTGCTTCGGGCCGCAACCGGACGCCGCAGCCCCACGTCTCCCAGCACACCTCCCCGCACACCAACCCCTCCAGTGTGGAACGCAGTTCATCCGGCTTCCCGGCCGTGCAGCACTCCCCGGCAGCCGAAGCCCTGCCCCCGTTCCCCAGCGCCCCCGACCTGCCGGCCCCCGGCCCCCTGCGGGTCGTGGTCGCCGACGACAACCCCGTCGTCCGGGCGGGACTCGGAGTCCTGCTCAGCGGCCGGGCGGACATCGAGGTCGTAGCCGAGGCCGCGGACGGCCGCGAGGCCTACGACGCGGCTGTTCGCCACCGGCCCGACGTCGTCCTGCTGGACGTCCGGATGCCGGGCGTGGACGGTATCTCCGCCTTGCCGCACCTCGTCCAGATTGCACCTGTGATGATGCTGACGTACAGCCGCGAGACCGAGATCGTCCACGAGGCGCTGCGCCTGGGCGCGGGCGGCTACCTGGTCCACGGCGAGTTCACGGCGGACCAGCTGGTGCAGGCCGTACGGGACACCCGGAGCGGCCGCGCCCCCTTCACCGCCACTGCCTCCAGCGCCCTCCTCGCCCATATGCGCCAGGGCCCCGGCCAGACGCCGGGCCACCTCCCCGAGGGGCTGGGCACGGCCCTGGCGCCCGCTACCGGCCAGGAGGGGACCGGCCACCGGGCCCAGCCCCCGGTGAGCGCCCCGCAGTCCGCTCCGCCGCCAGGATCCGCCGGCGTGGGAGCGACGGGACGACCGGAAGGTCTTTCGCACATGCAACCAGTTGTGGCACAGTCTTCGACTGACGGAAGCCGCAACCGGCCGCCGATTCCCGACAGGCGGCAGTACGACCTGAGTGCGAGGGAGGCGGAGGTCATGGATCTCATCGCGTCCGGGATGAGCAACCATCAGATCGCCGCCACCTGCTTCATCAGCGAGAAGACAGTCAAGAACCACATCAACAGGATCTTCACCAAGCTGCACAGTGGCAGCCGCAGTGAAGCGATCGCCCGCTGGCTCGGCACGGCGCCGGGCTCGGGACCTGGGACGAGGGGGACAGGCCGCCATGGCTGAACGGGGGAGGACGGGCCCGGACGCGGCGACGCGGACCGGCCCGGGGACGGCAGTACGGGCCCACCGCGTGCTTTGGGCCCGCCTTTGGGCCCTGGGGCCCTGCGCCGAACGGACCGCCCGGCCGTACGTTTCTCCTGTCGCCGACGTCACCGGCCAGGAGGAAGCCGGTACCGGAGGCGCCATCACGAAGACGTGCGAGTCGGCCGCCACCCGGTCGGCCGAACCCGGAGGGGAACACCATGAGCAAGCTGATGCTGAAGGCGTCCGTCAACGCCAAGGTCTGGGCGAACACGTCCGTCGCGCGCATGAAGGCCCGGGCGGACCGGGGGCAGGGCGCGGTGGAGTACCTGGGCATCATCGTGGTGGTCGTGGCGATCATCGGGGTGCTCATGACGACGAACTTCGGAACCACGATCGCCACGGCCATCACCACGCAGATCGGCAAGATCACGGGCGGTTCGTGATCGCCAGACGGACCCGTGAAGCAGGGCAGGCCTTCCCCATCTACATCACGGTGGTGGCGGGCCTGCTCTTCCTTGCGTTCGCCTACTTCGCCGTCGGCCAGGCATCGGTGAAGAAGAACGAGGCCCAGACAGCCGCCGACGCCGCCGCGCTCGCGGTGGCGCTGGACGCGCGGGACGCATGGCGGTGGCCCGGAGTCTTCGACCCTGAGAGGTGGGACGACCTGCTGAGCGGTCAGGACATCGGGTCGGGCTCGTGTTCCGCGGGCGCCCGGCTGGCGGAGCAGAACGACGCCCACCAGGACACCTGTGGCCCGGACGACGGCCCTGAGGCCGCGTACGTCGTCGAGGTCACCACCAACAAGACCGTCGGCAGTTCGGTGATAGCCAGTACCAAGACGGAGAAGGCCAGGGCAACCGCCAGAGCGGTCATCGAGCCCCGCTGCCGTATCGAAGAGGACATGCGTCCCGCGCCGGGTCCCTCGAAGGAGGTCGACGACGGCGACACGGATGAGGTCGAGGACCAGAAGTCGTACAAAGTCGTCTGTGATGACGAAGACTTCAGTATCGACCCGAAAGAACTTGACCTGCTGCCGGACCTGGCAGACCTTTTCTCCGTCCACCTGGCCGACAAGTAAGTGAACGTCACCGAAGGGAACACGCCGATGCGTGCAGCCACGACCCGGATTCGCTTCAAGGGGGCAGCCGTCATTGCCGCCTCCGTAGCCATGGCTGTTGTGCTGACGGCCTGTGGGGGCGATGGTGGATCGGACGAGCCGAAGAGCAAGCCACAAGGTTCATCGGCTGCGCCCTCCAGCCAGAAGAGTGAGGAAGCCGCACCCGCCGAGGACAACGAGACTCAGGTGCTTGCCTCGATCAAGGGCAAGGACGGTGTCGAGGCGGTCATCAGCTCGGCCACGCGCGAAGCGGGGGGATTCGTCACGGTCAAGGGGCGGGTGAAGAACGGCTCGAAACAGATCTGGGCAGCGGTTGGCTGGCAGGGGACCGAGCAGGAGTTGGTGAGCAACGGCGCATCCATGGCCGGGGCGACGCTGGTGGATCAACAGGGGAAGAAGCGCTATCTCATTCTCCGGGACACCGACGGCCGCTGCCTGTGCACCAAGTTCGAGGGGCTGACGCCGGGGGCGGAGACTCCGTTCTTCGCTCAGTTCCCGGCCCCGCCGCAGAGCACCACCGAAGTCGACTTCCAGATCCCCACCATGCCCACCGCGACGATCAAGATTTCGGGGTGACGACCGCCATGCAGTCACCCACCCCCGCACCGGCTGCCGCGCGGAGCGCGCTGCGCCGCCGTGTCGGTCTCTGCGCAGCCGCGGCGGTCGTCCTCGGCACCTCGGCTCTTTGGAGTGCCCCCGCAGCCTCCGCCGACGACGGCCCCACCGCCGTCCCGAGTGCCTCGCCCCCTGTCGAGGTCGACGCCAACTCACCCGGGCTGATGCTCGGTGACGGGGCGACCCTCGGTGACGTCCGCGTCCTGGACATCAAGTCGATCGTCGAGGACATGGGCGGCGAGGAACGCCGTGAGGACACCAACGCCGACATCACCTTCGCCCTTCAGGCCGAGGTCCTCTTCGGTAAGGACAGTGCCAAGCTGAGCAGCGCCGCGACGGCCCGTATCAACGCCATCGCCGCGGAGATCCAGACGCAGAACGCTCCCAAGGTGCGGGTCTTCGGCTTCACCGACAACCTCGGCTCCTCCGCCCATGGTGACGTCCTCTCCAAGGAGCGGGCGAACGCCGTCCAGGGAGTGCTGGCACAGAAGCTCCCGAGCATCACCTTCGAGATCCGTGGTTACGGCGAGCAGTACCCGATCGCCGACAACGACACCGAAGAGGGCCGCAAGAAGAACCGCCGCGTGGAGGTCTCCTTCCCGCGCACCAGCGGCACGCAGAGCTGATGTAACCGAACGAAGTCGCGGGAGCCCAGGACTTCCTCGCGGCCTGACGGCGAGAACGGCGGCGGCACCTGTGCGGCCGCCGTTCACGGGTGTGTGAGCCTCGCGAATCATTTCGCTGCCGAGCACGGCGACGTGCTCCTCCGGGTGCGCCGGGCCCCTGCGCGACTACGGGGCCGCGTGGCCGGCGTGTTGCCAACTGCTTTGCGGGTCAGCACACTTCTGCAGTATGAGAGTGACACGGGGGACGCATCGCGCTTCGGTGTGGGCTGTTCTGGCTGTCGTCTGTCTGGCGGCTGCGGGCGGTCTCTTCTTCCTCAGGGACACCGCGCCGCTGCGCGAGAGCCCACTGGCCGACATCCTCGCGACCGCGTTCAGCCTGGCGTCCGTCGGTGTCAGTCTGTACGGGTTGGGTTTCTCCGTCAGGGCCGAACGACACGACCCCGCACGCCGACTGATCGATTTCAAGAGGCAAGTGGACCGGCGTCTCATAGCCGCTCCGCGCGGCTACTTCCCGGGTTCCGACAATGTGATCCCCATAGGCTTCGAGGACTCCGCCCACCCGGGTACCACAGTGTCGGTTCCGTTGGGGGACTACTTCACCTCGTCCCGCTGCAAGGCCCGCCTCGTGATCCTCGGCGACGCGGGTTCCGGCAAGACGGTCACCGCGACCCAGCTGATGGCCCATTTGATGGAAGGGTGGCGGGACGGGGATCCGGTGCCCGTACGCATCCCGCTGTCCACCTGGAACACCGAACTCAATTTCGTCGACTGGTTGTCCGGCTATCTGAGGGAAAGAGGCCTGGTTCCCTCCAGGTCCGTGGCACGCCAGCTACTCGACGACCGTCTCGTCCTGCCCATCCTCGACGGCCTCGACGAGATGGACCCGCCTGACGTACCACCCGGGAAGACGCGTGCGCTGAAGGCTCTGCGACGGCTCAACGAGGACTACAACTACCGAACGGGCCGGGCACCCCTCGTGGTGGTCTGCCGCGCCTCCCGCTACAACACCCTCAAGTCGAAGGAGAGGCTGGAACGCGCCACCGTCGTCACCCTCCAGCGCCTCTCCAGTGAACAGCAGCTCGCGTTCCTGGGTGAGAGCGGCCAGGACGAGACGGGGGAGTGGTTGCCCGAATGGCGACGGCTCGCCGAGGCACTCACCTGGACCGGCACCCCGTGCGGGCTGGCCCGGGTCCTCGGCACCCCGTGGCGGATGGCCTTGCTGACCACGGCGTACACCGAGCGCGACGAAGGCCGGCCGCTGCGCAACCCCAACGCACTCCTGGCGATGCCTTTGGAGGCCGTACCGGCCCACCTGCTCGCCCTGTACACCCACGCCGCCGCGTCGACACACAACCAGCAGCCGGGCGCCGGCCGACGGGACCCTGCGAAGGTCGAGGAGTGGCTGACGATCCTGGCCAGGCATCTGCGGGACGCTCACCAGCCGGACGGGTCGAACGGTGCCTCGCGCCCCCGTGACGAGGTGGTCTCCGACACGGATCTCGTGCTGCACCGGCTGTGGCGGATGGAGAGCGGTCCCGGGATGCGGTACGCCGAAGTCACGCTGCTGACCTTGCCCTTCATCCTCTCGATCAGCTTGGCCGAATGGCTCGGCTTCACGCCCTGGGACAGCCTCCCGTATCCGCGTTTCTTCACCTTTCTCGGCGTGCTGTTCCTGACACAGACGGTGCTCCCCATGGTGCTGGAGAGCACCCGGCGGCAGCCTGTTCCACGACACCTCGACTGGCGGCTGCTGAGAGAGCCGAAGATGATCGGCTGGAACGTGCTGTACGTCATCGGCTGGGTGATGTTCCTGAAGGACCAAGGCGTGGGAGCGACGCTGTTCGCGCTGGTCCTGGTCGCCAACGTGCTGTCGTTCGTGACCTCGCAGGCCGTCTGGAGGACGGGTGACCACCCGCAGGCCACCCTGACCGCTCCACGCGACCCGCTGCGTGCGGAACTGCGTTACGCCTTCTTCTCGGCGACCGTCACTTCGCTGTGGGTCGGCTCGCTGATCGCCCAGCGGACCGAGAGCTTCCTAGGCTTCGCGTACGGCGCGATCCTCACCGCCCTCCCCGCATTCACCCTCGCGGCGAGGGCCTGGCGCCGCTACGTCCTCTTCAAGTGCGCCGCTGCCCGCCGGCTCCCCGTGGGGCTGGGCGGCTTCTTCGAATGGTGCGTCGAAGCGGGCATCATGCGCGTCGAGGGCTTCGCCTACCAGTTCCGCCACCGCGAGCTGCAGGTGTGGCTGGCGGACCGGTCGCACGTCGGCACGGGAACGTGAGAGGAGTACGACTCGGTACCACCACCCGCGCGGCCTGGCGTGCGTCGACGTGCCTGACCCTCGCCGGGTGGGAGTGGGGCGTACCGGCCCGATCAGGCCGCACGCGTGGAAGCAGGCTGACATGGGCCCGCGCCGGTGGTGTCCATGACGCCCGGCGGCCTCGGCGGAGACACGAGAGGAGCCGGAGTGCCGGCGGTTCTGGTGGTGACCTCGTGCGCTATCGATGAGTATGTCCGCCTGCGCCCGTCTACAGAGGTGACCACCGCTCGGGAACACGGAACAGGACGAGGAGACACCTCATGAGCACCGGACAGACCCCTACGACCGACGGCTTCGCCTACACGCTGACCCGCACCCTGGGCGCCCGCGCGGACACGGTGTGGCGGGCGTGGACCACCCCGGAGCAGTACGCCCGGTGGGCAGGCGCCGTCGCCGGCTCCGTCGAGATGGACGTGCGGCCGGGAGGCGCGTGGAAGGCCACCATGGTCACCCCCGACGGCGGGCAGTTCCCGCTGACCGGTTCCTACATCGAGGTCGCCGAGAACCGCCGGCTGGTGATCGGTATGGACGTCCCCGGCAGACCGAAGCCCGCTGCGATGGCCCTGGAGATCGACCAGCAGGACGACCACCGCACGCAGATCGTGCTCCAGCAGAGCTGTGACACCGCCGAGGAGCGCGACATGGCGGAGCAGGGCAGCACCATGCTCCTTGACAGCCTCGTCGCCTTCCTCGCCACACCGACGAATGGCTGAAGACCCGTACGGGCAGCGGGAGAGCGTGGACCAGGCTGGGCCCGCACAGGTCAGCCGGCGGCACAGTCGCCGGCTGACCGGCCGGCGACGGATGTGGGACGCACGCGCCTGCCGGGCAGCCAGACGCGGTGCCCCGTTCCTCCGCCTGTCCTGGTAGGAAGGGTGGGTCCGGTTGCGCGGGTGCGGGGGAGCGAGGAGCGGAATGATGGCGTGGTCCCGAGGCGGTGCCGTGGTCGGAGCCGCTGCCCTCTGCGTTGCCCTGGTCCCGGTGACGGCCACCGCTGAGGACCGGCCCGCGTACACACCCGCCTCCGGCGCCCGGCGCATCCAGGGCGCGGAGTCCGGCGTCGACAGCCCGTTCATCGAGAAGGCGGCCGTCTACACGGACACCATCGGCCCGGGCGAGAAGAAGTACTACCGGGTACGCCTGGACGACTCGTCGAACGCCTTCGTCTCCACCGTTGTCGCGCCTCCCCCCGGCACCGAGATCGGCTTCACCGACGGGGTCCGGCTCTCGCTGACCTCGACCGATGGCTCGAAGTGCGGTACCGACGTCAGCCTGACGTTCGGCGGCGAGTCCACCCGGCCCGTCGCGGGGGCCGCGTCCCGGCGTAGGGAGCGCGACCGGAACTGCCAGGAGGCGGGGGAATACCTCTACACCGTGGAGTGGTCCGGCCCTTCGGGGAAGGGTGCCGAGAAGGCCGCCGAGCCCTGGCCCATCGAGTTGACGTACATGGCCGAGCCCGGCCTGAAGCCCGGCGCCGACGTACCGAGGGCGCCGACCGGCTGGAGCTCGGAGGCCCCGCCCGCGCCGAGCACCATGACCCGGAAGGAAACCGCCGGAGGCACGGGCTTCAACGACGCGGCAGCCGTCCGGGAAGGCGTGTGGCAGGACGACATCCGGCCCGGTGAGAGCCGCTTCTACCGAGTCCCCGTGGCCTGGGGACAGCAGCTGTCCCTGCGGGCGCAGGTGGCCGGCTCCGGGACGGGCAGCTCCTTCTTCGCAGCCAACGGTCTGCGCCTGGAGCTGTACAACCCGGCTCGCGCCCGGGTCGCCGACCAGGCCGTGGGCTACACGGGCAAGCCGACCGGAGTCGAGTTCGGCACCGCTCCCGCTGCGTACGCCAACCGCTTCGTGGCCGAAACGGAAGCAGCGCGAGCGATGAGCTTCCAGGGCTGGTACTACGTCCAGGTGACCCTCGGCGACCGCGCCCGCGAGACCGTTCCCCTGAGGATGGACGTCGATCTCAGGGGAACGGCACAGTCAGGCCCGCCGTACGAGGGTGATCCGGAGGCGGCAGGCTTCGGCCTCGGAGACCCGGCCGACGCGACCAAGGGCAACCCCGGCATGCGGATCCTGGGCATTGCGGGTATCGGCACCGGCACGGCCCTGGTGCTCGGCCTGGGCGCCTGGTCCTACGCGGCCCGCCGCCGTCCGGCCGGAGCCGTTCACAGCAGGTGATCCGCCTTGCCGGCCTTGATGTCCCGGTCATTATCGGCAGGTTCGGATATTCGACTGTGCGGAATAGCGTCTGTGAGCCCACCGCGGGGCAGTCGGACGACGCAGGGGCGGTTCCTGGTTCTGGCATCAATACACTCCTCTCATCAGCACTTACGTTCGGGTGCTGCATCTGAAAGCAGGGGGGATGTGATGTCGACGGTCGACGAGCAGAGGGTCTGGAAGCCGTCCGTAACGGACCTCTGGGCGGGACGACGCCCTCTGTGGTGGACCGTTGGCCCGGCGGGGGAGCTGGCTGTTCTGCTCGTCCATCGGCAGTGCCTACGCCGAAGCCGCTACGTGAAGGGTTGGGTGGGATGGGGCCCGCAGGTCCCATTCGATGCGGTGCTCGTGATTCGCCAGGCTGACGGTTCGCTTCAACGGCGACCGATCAAGGACGTCCCGGTCAGGCCGAGTCACATCGCTCTCCTCCCGGAGACCCGACTTCTCATCGCAAGCGGTCGAGCGGGCAAGGAGGAGTCGGGAGCATGGAGCCCGAACGCCGTGGTGTTCTCGCTGGAAAGTGGTGATCAAGAGGCCACCTTCTGCATCGGCGACGACATCCCTGCCCTGGTGACCGATCGCGGGGGATCGATCTGGACGGCTTACGGAGACGAAGGCATCTACGGAGGGCATCCGGAGTCTGCAGCCGGTCTTGCCGGCTGGAGTGCCGATGGTCGGGCAACCTGGGCTCCGGGAGGTCGCCTTCCTGACGCGCCTCTGGAGGGATGCACCGCTGCCACCGAGGGGGACCGGGTCTGGCTGGTCTGGTATTCCGGCAGTCGGCGGGGCGGCACGTTCTTGACGCGGATCACCCCGTCGACCGGTGAGGTGACCAGTTGGCCCAGCCCCGTACGGGACCCGGACGGGTTCGCCGTGCGCGACCATCGAGCGGTCCTGACCAAGCGCGTTCACAACCAGCGGTCAACCGAAGTGGTGCGAGCCGAGCTGGATGGTGATACCTGGGGTGTGACCGAGCGGCGCAAGATTCGAGTGCCCGGACGGGTGGTCATGCGCTGCGGTCAGGGTCGCGACGGTCTTCTATGGCTTCGCGCTGGCGACACGTGGCTTCGCATCGAAGCCTGATAGCGGCCGATAGCGTGCAGCTCACGATCGACGGGCCACCTCGGCTGCGTAGGCCATTCTGACCGCGCCGGCAGACCATCGTTCGGCCGCCATAGGGCTGATACCGAGCAGCCGTTGCAGCACGGCCGGTGGCATCTGTGTGCAAAGGTCGAGCAGGGCGGCGCATCGTCCGGCTTCGGACGGAAGGCCGATGTTCCGCAGACGGGTCGCGAGCCGGCTGCTGGTCAGTGCTCGTCCGGGACGCTGGGTCGGGAACAGCCAGGGCGCGTTTGTCTCGTTGCTGTTGACCGCGTGCTCGTGGCTGTGCGCGATGTCGACGAGTTGCAGGACAAGGGCGTCCAGGGGTGGTGGCAGCCTGAGTGGTGTCTTGTTGATGCGCAGTGCGACGCCGTCCTCGTCGTGCAGGACGTGGTCGGTGGTCAGGCGGCAGGTCCTGGCGGGAGTCTGGCCGTAGAGCAGGACCATCAGGCCGGCGACGCGGTCCTTGGTCTCGAAGGAGTCGTCGTTGAGGAGCTGGCGGGCGATCTTCCATCGTTCGTCGGCATCGAGCGGGCGGTAGGAGACCCGATGGGCCCGGGTGGGGATGTTGATCTCGGAGGCGAACTTGCTGCGGACGGCCCAGGCGACGAAAGGACCGGCGGCGTATGGGCCCTGGTGGGGTTCGGAGGTGAGCCAGAGGTCGATGTGTTCTTGTCGGCAGGTCGGCAGCCTCTCACCCTGATTCTTGAGCCAGGCCAGGAACAGCACGGCCTTGGAGATCTGCACTTGTGTGATATCCGCTGTCGATGCGGTGATCGTCTTTCCGCGGGCTCGTCGCCGGATGCGTGCGACCCGGTCCCAGCGCGCGTAGGCGGTGATCAGCTGCCGGTGCTCGGGATCATCCAGGGCGGCAGTCTTGTACTCGATCCACCGTTCCAGGCGGGCGAGGTATTCGTCGCGGACAGGCAGGATGCCGGCCGCAACCAGCACGGACCGGAACCAGTCGACGGCCAGGTCGCGGCGGTGCCCGGCGCTTCGGGCGTCGAGAGCCTCATGACTGAGTTCACAGACCCCGGACGCCAGGTCGTTCAGGAGGCTGGCGGCCTCTTTCGACTCGCGCGTGTAGAGCAGTGCCCTGCGGGGATTGTGGTCGAGCAAAGCGGCTGCGATCTGATCGAGCTCTGGACGCGGCCTGCCGTCCGGCGGCGTCAGGAGCCTGCGTAGATGCCGCTCACCGGCGCAGCGACGGCACCGACCGAAATGAAACAACCGCTCGACCTTGCCACAGTCCTCGCACGGCTTTCGGGCCTCGGGCGCCACTTCCCAGCAGTTTTCGCAGAACGGGCCGCGGGCGACCCTGGCAACGACCCGCTTCGTCCGGCCGCAGTCCGTGCAGGGTTCTGGCGTGGTCAGGCAGGCCCGGCAGCGGGGGGAGTCGGTGGTGCTGTGGAAGCAGGGACGGACGTTGCCGCATGAGGTACACGTCATCGTGGGCGGCTTTCGGCAGGCCGAGCAGATCGGCCCCTGATCAGTGCGGGCGGAGACAGCCCGGTATTTGCCGCAAACGATGCACGTCTCCTGGCAAGTCGCCTCCTTGTCGCGGCAGGTGTTGCAGAACGGGGCCCCGCTGGCGTCTCTGCCTGCGGGGGTGCGGGAGCGACTGCACCACTTGCAGGGTTCGGCGAGGGAGCGGTTGTAGCAGCTGCCACAGACTCGGAGCCGTTTGATCGAGTGTCCGAGCCGGACGGTGCGCTGGCAGTGCGGACACTTCGGAGCGGAGACACCCGTGGCGCCGGCGTGGTGGAGCCGGTCGACCAGGAGCACAGTCCGCGGTGAGTAGTGGTCGGCCTGGCCGGTGAGCAGGGCAGGGTCGTTCTGCACGTCCCAGTGCAGGCGTCGCGAGATGGTGAGCTTGCCTTCTGTCACCTCGGCAATGACCGCCCGCAGAGTGTCCTCGCTCACTCCCAGCGGGCGACCGACCAGGAACTGCAGCAGGTCGCTGGCCGGGTCCTCGGTGCATTCGGCCTTGAAACACGAGCGGCATGCCTCACGGCCCGTGCGATCGAGCCCGTAGCGCGGGGTGGCGTTGTTGCCGCAGACCGCGCAGGCCCAGCCTTTCGTCTTGTTGCTGCTGCCACATGAGGCGCACAACCGCAGGCCGGCTCCGTTGGTGTTCGTCAGCGGGCGCAGTTTGCCGCAACGCGAGCAGGGTGGCCGGACGACGTTGACGGCTCCGAGCTCCTGCAGGATGCGGATGAACCGCTCCACCGAGGCCGGGCCTTCGGCCCGGCCCGAGGTCAGCAGACCGCCTTCCAGCGCCTGGGCCAGACGCACAGCTGCCGGCTTCGAGGCAACGGCGCGCTGGATCGCCTCCTGAACGGTCTCGGGCGACAGTCCCGGCTCGGCCGCAGCGACCAGCTCGCAGATCACGGCATGCGGGTCGGCCTCGAACGGGGCGGTAGCCCTCATGAGGGCCGGGTGATGCGGGCCCGCTTGGGCCGGAAGTCTCCGACACCGGTGGCCTCAGTGCCATTCGCTGTCTTCTTCGCGCGCGGCCTGCCGGCGGACACGGGCTCGATCAGGTCGTCCATGGTGCAGCCGAGGATGTCCAGCAAGGCCATGAGAACCTTGAGGTTGAGCCGTTCCGGCGTTTCGACCACCAGGCGGTAGATCTGGCTGGCGGACAGCTCGATGCCCCGCTCGGCCAGCAGTGGCCGCAGGTCGGTGGTGGAGAACATTCCTTTGGTGGCCATCACCTCGCGCAGGTGCCACCGGTAGTCGAGCTTGGCAGTCATCGTCGTCCGCTCTGTTGCAGGGGCTGGGTGCCAGGGTCGTTGTCGAAGGCCAGGTCGATGGCCTTGAGCATCATCGTGTTGGCGAAGTCGTCGCTGACGGCCGTGTAGAGGGCGGTCGTGGAGGCGTAGAGGTGGCCCACCTGTTCCTGGATGAACTTCGGGTCGACCCCGTCTTCGATGCTGTGCGTGACGTACGAATGCCGCAGGCAGTGCGGCGTCAGCTCGTTCGGCAGGCCAAGTTCCTCGCGGTAGAGCGCGAAGCGGTCCTCGATCTCACGGGCTCGCAGCCGGCCTCCGCGCTCGGTCAGCCAGAGGGCCGGATGAGTCGGGAACCCGTATCGGGGGCGGATGTTGACGACATAGTCCTCAAGGGACTCCACCGCCCACGGCATGATGCTGGCGACGTTGCGCCGGCGCGGTCCAGACCCCTTCGTGCCCTTGGCTTTGCGGACGTGGACCATGCCGTACCGGCCGAACTGGGGAGCCTTCGCGTTCCGGTAGAGGTCCACGACGTCCAAGCCGGACGCTTCGGAGACGCGAAGGCCCCATCCATAGATCGTCTTGAACAGGGTTGAGTCCCTGTAGGCGGTCAAGGCGCCCTTCCGGCCGCGGCGGGTCGCCCGCTCCACCCGTTCGTCGATGTGGTCGAACAGCAGCTGGCATTCGTCGCGGGTCATCGGCCTGCGGCCCGGGTCGCCCTCGTAGTCCGCCAGGTGTTCTCGACGGTTGCCGTCGTGCAGGATCGGCGTCGGGTGCGTGCCGAAGCGCTCCAGGCAGACGTCCACCCAGCCGTAGACCGGGTTGAGCAGGTAGTCCATGAACAGGCCCACGGCGCCCTGGTAGGCCCGGAGCGTCGACGGAGCCCGGTTGTGGCTGACGACGAGATCGGTCATCCACTCGTCGATGTGCGCGGCTGTCCAGCGCCACGGGTACTCGTTCGTGAAGTCTCTGAACTGCTCGACCATCGTGCGGCGGCCCTCAGCCGTACGCGCTTGGAGCCCCCGCCCTCCCAGCTGTTGGCGCCCCCAGCCTGTCAGCATCGCCTCAAGAACCATGTCCTCCGGGTGCAGCAAGTGCACACCAGAGACGAGCTCCAACTGCGCGGCCCCAGGTATCTCCCGCGTGCTGTCGGACACTCCCACCCTCTCTCACCAGAGGGTTAAATCATGCATCTGACGAATGACACTGATCAAACCAGCAGGTCAGAGCATCCGGCGAAGCGGGCTCCGGCAGCAGAGACCCTGGCTACACTTCCCCCAGCACCAGGGGATTCGGCACCTGCTCCTCGCGCATCTGATGCAATTCCCCGGGGTCCTGCCGAAGCGCCTCGCGACTGTCGGTGAGGTAGTGCTCCTCCCGGCCGAGGACACTGATGTAGCCGTTGCCCTGGGCGTCGGTGCCTATCCGGAAGCAGCTGTTGCCCTTCCGCAGTAGGGGTCTTCCCAGTTGATGTCGACCATGTCGGTTCTCCTCAGAGTTGGTGTGAGACGGCGTGGATGAAGTCTCGTGACTCGGCGCAGGTGGCCGGGTGGGGTGAGTGGGGGAATTTGGGTCCCAGGGCCCACGCCCTGGGGGCTTCCGGCTCGTAAGGTCGTGGGCAACGAGCTTCGGGGGAAGGCGGGTTGGGGCCGGTATGTCCAGCGTGGGGGTTTCTTCGGGCTACGGCGGTCCCTGGCAGCCGCCTGCCGACCAACGTCACGAGATGCCGCAGCTGCTGAGCGTGGCACGCATCCTCGTCCACCTGCTCTTCGCGATCACGGTGTTCGGCGGGGTGGGGCTGCTGCTGGCGGCCTCCGCCGCCGATGTACTGGACGCCACCATGCTGGCGCTGGTCGCGTACGGTGCGGCCCCCGGCGTCGCCGGCTGGGTGCTGGTGCGCCGGGTCCGCACCGGCGGACTCGGGGTCTGGCGCGGGTTGGTCGCCGTACAGGTCTGGCTGCTGCTCGGTGGACTGTCCAGCCTCCGGGACGGCTCCTACCGGGGCCTCACGCAGATGTTCCTGCCGCTGCTGATCCTCGTCTTCCTCAGCCACGCGTCCAGCAGGTCGTGGTTCCGGCTGGACGCGTCGTGGCGTGAGGACGGCGGTGACCGACCGTCCTCCCTGTCCCGGTTCTCCCTGGCCCGGATGATCACCTGGCGGCGCGACCGAGGGCAGTCGACCGTCGAATACGCCGGGCTGATCGCGCTCGTCGCAGCGATCATCCTGGCCCTGATCCTGGGTGGCGTCGGCGGGCAGATATCCAACGGCCTGCAGTCCGCGATCTGCTCGCTGACCGGAACCGCCTGCCCCGGAACGGGGGACGGCGGCAGCGGGACGGTCGAAGCGGGCGGGGACACCGCACCTGGCGAGCCCGGTGAGAGCAGGGGAGGCGGAGACCCCGGTGGCACGAACGGTACGGGTGACCCGGGTGACACGGGCGCTACCGGTGGTACGAACGGCACAGGCGGTGCGGGCGCGAGCGGCGGCACCGGTGGCACGAACACCACCGGCGGCACCGGTGGCACGAACACCACCGGCGGCACCGGCGGAACCGGAGGCACGAACACCACCGGCGGAACCGGCGGAACCGGCGGAACCGGCGGCACGAACGGCACCGGTGGAGGAGAGGCCCTGCCTCCCGTGCCGGCCGGGTGGGACGAGTCCGAGGACGAGAAGAACGACGCAGCCGGGGACGAGCCGGGCTGGGAGGACGACGAGGCGGAGTCCGACGGTGACGGGGGCGACGAAGAGGACTGCTTCTCGGGCTTCGGCGCCCTCTTCTCCTGTGCGGGAGACAAGATCAGCCAGGTCGGCGGGGGTCTCTTCGTCGACGGTATCTGGGGCGATGTCACCGGCATCTGGGACACGGTCACGGACCTTCCCGGCACCTGGGACGGTCTCAAGGACTACGGCAGCTCGCTGGGCGAGGCGTGGTCGGAGGGAACCAAGGACGCCGGTGACAAGTGGCGCAAGGGCGACTACTGGGATGCCCTGACCGACTGGGGCGGTTCCTCCCTCGACACCGGACTGACCGTCCTCGACGACATGTTCATCGGCGAGGACGTCAAGGACCAGTGGAAGAACGGCCAGAAGACCCGGGCCGGCACCAACGTCGTATGGAACATCGGGTCACTCTTCATCCCCGGCTACGGCGAGGCGAAGGTAGCCCAGAAGCTCGGGAAAATCGGCAAGCTGGGGAAGCTGGGCAAGCTCGGCGAGGCCGCCCAGAAGGCGGGCAAGGCGGCGGAACGGGCCCGCAAGGCGGCCGGGAAGGGTGACGTCGAGGCGGCGAGGAAGGCCGCGGACGAGGCCCAGCGGCACGCCGACGACGCCGCTGAGGAGCTGGCGGGCAAGGGATGCGTCATCGGCGCAGGGCCGCTCGACAAGAGGCCGCTCGACACCCGCCCGTTCGACCCCGGCCCGAGCGTTTCTGGCCCCTTCGGCTCCGGCCCGGACGGCTCCGGCCCGCAGCAACCCTCGTACGCCGGTGGCGTGAACGCCGCGGGACACGTGGCGGTGGCATACCGCGTGCAGGGAACGCCCGTCCTCCTCGTCACGCAGAAGAAGTGCGAGGGCGTCGACCAGGACGAGGTCGACGCCGCCGAGCAGGCGCAGAAGGACGCGGACGCGGCGAAGGCGGCGGCGAAGGAGGCCAGCCGCAAGAAGGTGGCCAAGTGGGCGAAGCCCTCCTGGTACGGCGACCTGAAGAACCCGCGCAAGGGGTCCAAGGACCTCGGCGACGGCACCTGGAAGGCCAAGAAGTCCGTGGCGTACTGGCCGAGCATGGAACGCTGGATGCGCTACCAGGAACAGGTGTCGGGCGTGAAGCGCGGCAAGGAGTACGCCGTGAAGGACCCCCGGACCGGGCGGGACGTCGACTTCGACGGGTGGGACTCCGCCTCGCAGACCTACAAGGAGGCGAAGTTCGGGTACGGCAAGAAGGTGCGGCCGGACGGCACCCTCGAACCGGGGCAGGCGGCGAAGTTCGTGGAGCAGGCCCAGCGCCAGCTCCGCGCGGCCGGGGGCAAGCCGGTCGAGTGGAACTTCTCCAACCCGAAGGTCGCCGAAGCGGCACAGAAGGCGTTCGACGACGCCGACGTGGATGTGATCGTGAAGCACACTGCGGTAGAGAAGTAACGTCAGCGGACGCACGAGGGCGGAGAGGCGCGCATGTCCGGCGAAGTGGTAGTGAAGGTGTCGTGGGGGCCCCGGCCCGAGTCGTCCATCGAGCTGGCGGAACGCTGGCTGGCGACGCTCCGCGGTCTGACGGAGTTGACGGAGCTGTCGGGCGGTGCGGTTGTCGACTGGCGTTGGGACGTGGACGGCGCGGGCACGGGCGAGGCCGTCCCTGAGACGGCCGAGGACGTGGCCGTGGTGGTCGAGGCCGGCGGACCGGAGGAGGACGCGGACATCGTCGGCCGGACGGCTGCCGCCGTCGGCAGGTGGCCGGACGGTGGTTACGCCTACCTGCGGGCCAAGGGCGGCGGTAGCGACGAGTACACACCGTTCACGGCGACCCTCCAGCTGTTCCCCTCCCCAGGAGCAGCAACCGGCGCAGCAACAACCGGGCCGGCACCCCTCACCGGCCGGCTGTCCGAGGCGCTCACCGTTCTCGCCGAGTCCTGGGAGCCCGACACCGGGCTGACGTACGACCGGGAGCTGTTCGGCGCGGTCAAGGCCGCCTTCGGCCTGCGTAACTCGCACCCGCGCTGCGGGTGGACGACGTACCTCTCCGCGAACCGCGCCGCCCTCGTGCCCGCGGACTTCCCCGGTACGCGGCACACCACGGTGGGCGGAGGGCTGGTGCTGGACACGGGCGACACCGCCGAAGCGGTCATCGCCGCCCAGCGGACGCTGGCCGGCGCGGGCGCGCTGGAGCCGCTGTCGGCGCCGCGGCCCGCGTGGTGAGCGGGGCGCCGGAGTTCGAGGCAAGGGTGAGCAGTGACCTCGCGGCGATCGAGGCGCTGCGTACCGGCAGTACCGCACCACCGTGGATCGGCTGCGCCGACCTTGCCCGCTCCGCCTCCGGCGAGGACTTCGCGATCGTGGCGCTCCGGGTCAGCGAGGACTTCTACGGCCCCGGGAACGACGGCGGGGCATCGGCGGCGGCGTACGAGGTGTTCGAGACCGAGCGCTGGGGTGTGGTCCTCGCGCTGGACGAGCGCTGGGGGCCGCACCATGTGCTGTGCACCGACGAGTACGCCGAACGCGAGGTGGAGGGCGGATCCGTGCCGCCCTTCTTCGAGGCGCTCTTCGAGCTCTGCTACTACGGCGACCTGCACCTCTGGGACGCGGGCGACGGGCGCCGGGTCGGGGTCGGGGTCGGGCAGATGGACCGCGAGGAACCGGTCGTACTCTTCGCGGTCGTCCTGACGTCATCCGCCGTCACGTGAGGCCCGTGCCACGGCGCCCGCCGTCACGTGAGGCCCGGCGCCACGACGCCCGCCCTCACGTGAGGCCCGTGCCACGGCGCCCGCCCTCACGTGGGGCCCGGCGCCACGGCGCTCGCCCTCGCACAGCGCCGCGCCCCCCTACGGACCGGACCTCGGCACCTGTCCCGGCGTACCCAGTCCCCGGCCTGTCAGATCCACCCCCGCATCGCCGCGAACCCCAGCAGCAGGCCCAGCGAGAACAGGCCGGGCACGACGGCGAACACCGCCGGCATCAGCACCGGCCCCCACGCGCCCGGCCCCGCCACGGTGGCCCGCCGCGCCGGGGCCGCCGGGTCGTAGGAGACCCGCACCGGTGCCCCGACCTCGAAGCCGAACGGCCCGGGGGCGTGGTCGGTGAACTCCACCTCCCGGCCGTCCGGGGCGCGGAAGGCGAAGACGTACTCCGTGGCGTAGCGCCGCTCCGTCCCCGCACCCCGGTCCACCACACGCCGCTCGGAGCACCACCCCTCGGCGTGCCCGCCCCGCCTCACCAGCCGGAGCACCCGGACCAGCCGGAGTGCGGAGCGGACCGCGAACGCCCCGAGGAACAGGCCGAACAGCAACAGGAAGGTGGCCGTGCCACCGGGCAGTACGTCCATGAAAGGGGCTCCGCAGCCGGCTACTTGACCGTGATGGACTCGACGAACGCGTCGAGGTCGGCCGGGCTCAGCGCGCCCTTCACCGCGTTGACCCGGATCGCGAACGGTACGTCCCGCGAGTCCACGCCGGCCACCACGACCCCGGTCATCCGGGTGCCCTTCGGCGGGGTCCGGTCCTCGCCGCCCGACGTGAACTCGTAGTCGATCCTGCGGGCGTCGCGGGCGCTCTCCTCGCCTGCCAGCCGCACGTCCCGGGTGTCCTTCCGGGTCGCCCCGAGCCCGATCCCGGCGCCTGCCGCGGCGGCGGCCTCGCCCGCGTCGCTGACGCCGGTGGCGAAGTCCAGCTGCACCGAGACCATGCCGGTGCGCAGTCCTTTCTCCTCCTTGAGCGCGACCGCCGCGTTCGCCCGGCCGCGCTCGGCGGCCGGCTGCGGGGCGTACCCCTGGTCCTTCGGGTAACCGACGGACACGCTCTTCGTGTCCAGCGTGCCCCACCCCTCCGGGACCGCTGCGGCGTCCCCGCCGCCGCAGCCGGTGAGCACTGCCAGACCGAGGGCGGCGGCGGCCACCGCGCCCAGCGCCTTGGACTTCGTCAACGTCATCGCCTCTTCGTCGTGCCCGGTCACTGGGCGCAGTAGCTGTACGGGAGGTACGAGCGCTTGTCGCCCCGCGGCGCCCCGAGGAACCGCGCGTCGGTCAGTGTCTCCTTCTTGTGCTCGTCGGAGACCGAGAATCCCAGACTCATGCCGAGCGACACCTCGAACCCGAACTCCTGGGCGTCGGTCTCCCCGTGATACCGCATCGTGCTGGACAGGCCGTCCTCGAACATCATCTGCTCGAAGGGGTCGCTTCCGGCAGGCTTCTTCTCGAGGGAGTGGTCGCCGAACATGTACGTGAACGGGGCGGTGTTGTCGCCGGAGCCGTCCAGCCACTGTTCGGCCAGGTCGCGCTTGGCCTCCGTGATCTTGTCCGTCTCCTTGCCGAAGACGATCGAGTTCGTCCGGACCTCGATGCCCGTATCGCCGGAGGAGTCGGTCACGCTCCCCTTCCCGCCGCGCTTGTCCTTCCCCTTCTCCCCGTTGTCGCCCCCGGCCTCGCCCTTGTCGGAGGTCGAGGTCTTCTCCACGGTCTGCGTCATGTCGATCCGGACGATCTTCCCGGTCTTCTGGTCGCGGGTGACGGTGAGCGCTCCCGTGCGGGTGTCCTTCGCGCCGGCCGTGCCGCCGAGCGGGCCCGCGGTCCCGCTCACCTTGCCCTCGATCTCCAGCTTGGCGGTGTACGTGTAGGACTCGTTGCCCTTCACGTCGTCCTTGGTGATCGTCACGTCCGGGGAGAACTTCGCCTTGCCGCCCAGTTTGGCGCCGAGCTTCGTTTCGTCACCGGGCTTGAGGGAGAGGCCGCCGTCCGCGAACGCGTTGACGCCGATGGTCGAGTAGGAGATCTTCTTCTCACCGATCTTCTTCTCGATGTCCTCCTTCTTCTCCGCCCACTTCATGCCGGAGTACCAGTTGCCGCCGTAGCCGCCGCTGTGCTTCATCGAGGTCTCCCACATCTTCATCTCCTCGATGTCGTCCCTCATCTTCTGGGCGTCCGCCTCGCTCCTGAACACCCAGGTGTCACCGTTGGTTATCTTGACGCCGCCGCCGATGTCGATGTCCGCCTTGCCGAGTTTGCCGAGTTTGACGCCCGGCGTACTGGCGTTGACGCCGGCCGACGCGGCGTCGGTGAAGGTCATGTAGACGAGCTTGTCGTTCTCGTCGACCTTCCCGTCCTCGTTCACGTCGGTCTTGGCCTGGGCGACCTTCTGCTGGAAGCCGTACTCCTCACCCCACTCGAACCAGCCGATCTTGACCTTGCCGCCCGCGGTGTCCGAGATGCTCGAGACCTGGCAGAGCGCGGGCTCGTAGTCGTCGTCGGTCTTCGGCTTCGCCGTACCGTTGCCGCCCGCGGTGCACCCGGCGCCGTCACCGGTGAGCGAACTGATCGCACACCGGATGCCCTCACCGATCCGGCCCCCGAGGCCGGCCATGGCGAGCGCGCCGATCAGTGCGGCCACCAGGACGATGACGCCCAGGTACTCCGTGGCGGTGGCACCGGTGTCCCGCCAGTCGTACGAGCGGTGGTACGGCGGCGAGGGCGCCGGGCGCCCCGAGCCGCGCTCCTCCAGCAGCCGTTCCAGCGCCAGCCCCACAGCCGCGCCGGTGACCATCGCCACGAGCGGCATCAGGACACCCTCGGTGTCCACCACGCCCCACGACACGGCGTAGCCGAAGGCGAGCCCGGCCACCGGCACCACCAGCGCGGCGAGCAGACGGAACACCCGCGAGTCGCGCCGCTCCTCGGGCAGCGCCCGGGCGGCGGCCAGCACCGTCAGCACGGTGACGACGACGCCCGGCAGGTGCAGCAGGACCAGCCGCCACCCGAAGACATCGAGTCGCTCGGCGGTGACGAGCGTCTCGACCAGGACCCGCGTGACGACGTAACCGGCGGCGATGTACACGAGCGCGCCCACCGCCCAGCTGCGGGTCAGGGGGAAGAACCAGCTGCCACTCCCGCCGCCCGGGGGTGTACGGCCCGCGTTCCCGCGTCCCCAGCCCTCGCCACCGCTCACGGTCCGACCTCTCTCCGCCACGTGCCGCGCTCCCGTCCGCCGGGAGCGTACGGTCGTGACCCGCCGCCTGACCCGGGTCCCCGGCCCCATTCCCGGGCCCACGCGCCCCGCGCGTCACATGCGGGTCGTTGTGAAGCCGAGGACGCGATCACGCCCGCTTTGGCGCCATTTCGGCGTCCGTATCCCCCCACCGACCGGCCAGCCTCGGCCATCGGACGGAATCGGGAGCAGGTTGGGTCCTGGGGCCCACGACGTGGGCCCCGGTTACGGCTAGCGTCACTCCCGTCACGGAACGGCCCGTCCCGGCGCACCCCCCACGGTGCCGGGCCGGGCCGTGGACGGATGCGGTCATAATCGGCCGCATGCCCGAACAGCAGACGCGCTCCCGGCCGGCGGCCCCCCGCACACCCGCCGGCCGGCACCGCGTCACAGCCGCGCTCGCCGCCGCCGCACCCGCCCTGGGCGCCTACGCGGCCGTCCGGGCCCTCGGGCTCCTCGTCTTCCAGCTCCGGGCCTCGGCCGCCGGGAAGGACGCCGCACACCTGCTCGGCGGTCGGTGGGACTCCGTCTGGTACCAGCGCATCGCCGAGCACGGCTACGGCTACACCGCCACCCTGCCCGACGGCAGTCTCCATCCCGACCTCGCGTTCTTCCCGCTGCTGCCCGCCCTGGAACGCTCCCTCGCCGAACTGACCCCGCTCACCGTGCGGGGCGCGGGTCTGCTCGTCGCCTGGACCGCCGGGCTGGTCGCCGCCTGGGGGATGTACGCCGTGGGGGAGAGGCTCCACGGGCGACGGACCGGGGTACTGCTGGCCGCGCTGTGGGGCGTGTACCCGACGGCGTTCGTGCAGTCGATGGCGTACACCGAGACGCTGTTCACCGCGCTGGCAGCCTGGGCGCTGTACGCCGTACTCCGCGACCGCTGGATCGTGGCGGGCGCGCTCAGCGTGGCGGCCGGGCTGACACGGCCTTCGGCGGCCGCGCTCATCGCCGCCCTCGGCGTGACCGCCGCCGCCGTCCTCGTACGGGAGTACCGGACCACCGGCGGGGACGGGCTGCTCCGGCGCAACGCGCGCATGCTGCTCGGGGTATGCGTCGCACCGCTGGGCTGGCTGGGCTACGTGGTGTTCGTCGCCGTGCGAGAGAGCGGCCCGTTCGCGTACTTCGAGGTCCAAGCGCAGTGGGGCAACAGCATCGACGGGGGCCGGGCACTGGCCGGGTTCATCGCCGGGCTGCCGCTCCCCGCCGCACTCGGACTCTGTGCGGCCCTGGGACTGCTGGGATGGCTGGTGTTCCTGTGCGTACGGCAACGGCAGCCGCTTCCCGTGCTGGTGTACGGCATCGGGATCGTCGTCGTCTCGCTGATCGGCTCGGGCTACTTCGGGTCCCGGCCGCGCCTGATGATGCCCGCCTTCCCGCTGCTGCTCCCGCCGGCCGTCGCCCTCGCCGGGCGCACGACAATCCGGGCGGCCGTGAGCGTCGCCGTGCTCGCCCTCGGCTCGGCCGCGTTCGGCGCCTGGACCCTCCTGGGCTCCGGACCGCCGTGACCGGACTCCCGGGTCGGCCGCGTTCAGGCGGCGCCCGGCAGCCGTCCGCGGCCGGTTGGGGGCGCGGTGGGTCCGGGGCGGCTGTCGCGTGGCCGGCGGAGATGCGGGGGGTCCGCGACCTGTCTGCGTTCAGCCGGGCCCGTGGCCGCCGTCCGCGGCCGGGCGGGAAGCCCCGGCGTCCTCGGCCGCCGTAACCCGTACCCGGGTGCCCGGACGCAGTCCCCACCTCTCCATCGCCCCCGCCTCGGCCTCCACCACGTGGCGGGCGCGGGGCCGGGGCAGCCCGAGGCGGCCGGGCCTCATCGTCCGGACGGCCAGGACCGTGAACTCCCGGTCCAGGTAGGCCACATCGAGGGCGAACCGCATCCGGAAGGTGTGCACACTTGCGCACGGGGTGATCAGCAGCGCCCCGTCGACCCCGTCCGCGCCCAGCAGTCCGCGCGCCCGCGCCCCGTACGAGGCCGCGATCCGCAGCGGCACCTCCCGGCTCCCGGGCCCCGTGCCGACCGTCAGTACGCCGCTGCCGTTGCGCCATGTCCCCATGGGCACCGACCGTAGCCTCCGGGGCCACCGCGTGGGTCCGGAACGGCGCCTGGTGGGCCCCCGGGCCCAAGACCCCGCCGGATGTCCCGATTAGGGTCGGGCCGTGGACGCCACACTGACCGCGGTCGCCGTGCTCTGGGGCGCCGCCACCGGACTGCTGCTGCCGCGCGCCGCGTACCGTTTCTCCGTCCAGCCGGAGGAGCCCTGGCGGGACGCCTGTCCGGCCGGACACACGCTCACCGGACCCGGCGGCGGCTGGCTCGGCTCGACCCGGTGCGCAGCCTGCGCCGTAGCCGTCCCGTCGGCTCCCAGGGGCACCGCCCCCGAAGTCCGCCTCCCGGCCGCGCGCTACGCGCCCGCGGTCCTCGCCCCCGCCGTCACCGTGCTTGTCTGCACCGTCCTGGCCGCCGCGACCGGAGCCCGGCCCGAACTGGCCGTCTGGCTCCTGCTCGCCCCCGTCGCCGTGCTCCTCGCCGTCATCGACCGCCGGGTCCACCGGCTGCCGGACCGGCTGACGCTGCCGCTGGCCGGTGCCGCCGCCCTGCTGCTGGGAGGCGCGGCCCTGCTCCCCGGACACGCCGGTTCCTGGCCGTCGGCCCTCCTGGGAGGGGCCGCGCTCGGCGGCTTCTACTTCCTGCTCTTCCTCATCAACCCGAACGGCATGGGCTTCGGTGACGTGAAGCTCGCGCTCGCCCTGGGCGTCGCACTCGGCTGGTACGGCTGGGCGGTGCTGTGTGCGGGCGGGTTCGCCGGCTTCCTGCTCGGCGCCCTCTACGGCGTCGGCCTCATGCTGCTGCGACGGGCCGGGCGCAGGACGGGCATCCCGTTCGGCCCGTTCATGCTCGCGGGGGCGCTCCTCGGCCTCCTGGCCGGAGGACTCGCTTCCTGACCAGCCCGGAGTGCGGACGTACGGGTGCGCCGGCGCACCCGGATATACGGTCGCGTGCTCCGCCACCGGCTGACACCCTTCCCTCATGAGCATGAGAGAAACGCCCTCAGCCGGCCCCGCACCCGCACCCGCACCGCGACCGGTACCCCGGTCCGTACGAGATTCCGACCGCGCGTCCCGAACCGGGTCGGCAGCCTCCGAGGCGCGTTTCGACGCCCTGGTCGCCGAGGCCGAAGCCGTGTCCGTCGACGGCTGGGACTTCTCCTGGTTCGAGGGGCGGGCCACCGAGCAGCGCCCGTCCTGGGGGTACGCCCGCGCCATGGCGGACCGCATGGCACGGGCCGAGGCGGCTCTCGACATCCAGACGGGCGGCGGTGAGGTCCTCGCCTCGGTGCCCGTACTCCCCCCGTTGACGGTGGCCACCGAGTCCTGGCCCCCGAACGTCGCCCGCGCCACCACCCTGTTGCACCCGCGCGGCGCCGTCGTCGTCGCGGACGCGGACGAACCTCCCCTGCCCTTCGGGGACGAGGCGTTCGACCTCGTGGTCAGCAGGCACCCGGTGACCACGTGGTGGGAGGAGATCGCCCGGGTGCTGAGGCCCGGAGGCACGTACTTCTCCCAACAGGTCGGTCCCGCCAGCGTGTTCGAGCTCGTCGAGTACTTCCTCGGTCCGCAGCCGGCCGGGACCCGTACGGCCCGCGATCCGCAGCGCGCCCGCGCCGGCGCCGAGGCGGCCGGGCTCGACGTCGTCGACCTGCGTGAGGAACGGCTACGCGTCGAGTTCCTCGACATCGGGGCCGTCGTCCACTTCCTCCGCAAGGTCATCTGGATGGTTCCGGGTTTCACCGTCGACGCCTACCTGCCCCGGCTCCGCTCCCTGCACCGCCGCATCGAGGCCGAGGGGCCGTTCGTCGCGCACTCCACCCGCTTCCTGATCGAGGCGCGCATGCCGCACCGCACATAACCGCACCCGGTTCGGGCGGAGTTCACCGTCGCCGGACGCAACTGCGTCACCTGACCCACCGTCCTACTCACCGGTGGTGCGACCCTTGTGGTTGAGCGCACAACGAAGGAGCAGGTCATGACGGTGGGAAGGGAAACGTCCGGCGACGAGCTGAGCCCAGGCCGGGAGGACCGGCCGTCCGGCCGCCCGCGCCACGGCAACGCCGACTGGCTCACGGGGGCGCGGATCACCGCCGTGCAGGGCCTCTTCTACCGGCCCGAAGGATGCACGGGTGAACCGGAAGCTGTCGAATTCGTGCTCGCCGACGGGCAGTCGGTGCTCCTGACCTGCGCTTCCGACAGGTCACTGCGCATCACCTCCGGCGCCTGGCCCCGTCTGCCCGACTGGTGTGTCCCCGCGGGCCAGTGGCAGCTGGCGGAGCTGAACCGGCTGCCACCACCGCCCTACGGCGGGGCATGGACGGTCATCGGGACGCACGAGACCCGCGACGGGTACGGCGAGGTGCGCGAGGCCGTGATCCGGTGCGAGAACGGCGATTTCGTGGTCAACGGCGGCGACACGGTGGAGATCCGGTTCGTTCCCCACTGACATGAGGGCGGCCCCTGCGCATGCGCTCCACCTGCGCGTGTGCTCACGCCGCGACCTGTTCCGCCGTCAGTTCCGCGGTGCACGCCGGCATCAGGTCCAGCCGTTCCACCCGCCCACCGCGCCGGCCCGGCGCCGGAACCGGGCAGCGGCTCGGCCTCCCCGAGACGCGTCTACCCGAGACGCGTCTACCCGTGACGCGTCGCACCGCGATGCGTCTCCCGGAGCGCCGTCGGTGCCGGACCCCGGTGACGGCGCCGTCCACCGGCAGTACCGGGAAGCTGCCCGCCTGACCGCCCGTCCGGGCGCGCTCGTACGCCGCGCACGGGTGGAGCCGTGCGCGGGGCCGGGAGGCAACGGCGAACGCGTCGAAGCAGGCACCCGGCTGCACCCCGCGTGCCGGGGCCGAGGAGAACCGGATGTGTCCGGCCACCACCCAGGGCGGCCGGTCCTGGGTGGCAGGCGTCCCCGCACTCCGACCGGTTCCGCCGGTGCCGGGGCCCGCGCGCGGCCGTCCTCGCAAGGGCCCGGCACGGCAGCTGTGCCGGGTCGCCGCCTGCCGGAAACGTCTCCGCAGCGCGTTCCCGCGCATCCGGAGAGTAATTGTGGAGTGGCGCGGCACCCATCAGCACTTACGAAGGGTTATGGTGGAAACCCCCCCTCGGGCCGGTCCGTATCCCCCCCCCCACGGACCGGCCCGTTTTTTTGCGCCCCGCCCCGGCACCCGCCGTGAAGGCCGTGCGGAGGGTGCGGAGGCAAGGTGAAGGCGAGGGTCTCTCCTTCGTGCCGTACCGGTCCGATCTGGATGAAACGCCCAGGAGCTGTCAGCCCCGGTTCGCCCAGATGTTCGTGCGAGCGGTGTCCACCGCGAAGGTGTCGATCTCCTCCAGCTCGGCGGCGGACAGTGCCGGTGCGCCGAGCGCGGCGACGTTGTCCTCCAGCTGCCGCACACTCGACGCGCCGATCAGGGCCGACGTCATACGGCTGTCCCGCAGGACCCAGGTGAGGGCCAGCTGGGCGAGCGACTGGCCGCGGCCACGTGCGATCTCGTTCAGCCCCCGCAGCCGGCGCACCATCTCGTCGGAGAGCAGGCCCGGGTCCAGGGACTTGCCCTGGCTCGCACGCGAGCCCTCCGGGATGCCCGCGAGGTACTTGTCCGTGAGCAGGCCCTGGGCGAGCGGCGCGAAGGAGATGCAGCCCATGCCGGCCGTCTCCAGCGTGTCGAGCAGGCCGTCGGCCTCCAGCCAGCGGTTGACCATCGAGTAGGAGGGCTGGTGGATCAGGGCGGGAACGCCCATCTCGCGCAGGATCCCGGCCGCCTCGGCGGTCTGTGCGGCGTTGTACGAGGAAACGCCCGCGTACAGGGCCTTGCCCCGGTGAACCGCGGAGGCGAGCGCCCCCATGGTCTCCTCGAGCGGGGTGTGCGGGTCGAAGCGGTGGGAGTAGAAGATGTCGACGTGGTCCAGGCCCATCCGCCGCAGCGACGCGTCGAGCGAGGACAGCAGGTACTTACGGGAGCCCCACTCCCCGTAAGGGCCCGGATGCATCTCGTAACCCGCCTTGGTGGAGATGACGAGCTCGTCGCGGTACGGGGCGAAGTCCTGCCGGAAGAGCTTGCCGAAGTTGAGCTCGGCCGAGCCGGGAGGCGGGCCGTAGTTGTTGGCCAGGTCGAAATGGGTCACGCCGAGATCGAAGGCACGGCGCAGGATCGCCCGCTGGGAGCCGAGGCTGCGGTCGTCGCCGAAGTTGTGCCACAGGCCGAGTGAGACGGCGGGGAGCTTGAGGCCGCTGCGGCCCGTGCGGCGGTACTCCATGGAGTCGTAGCGCGACGCGTCGGCGCGGTAGGAAAGGGAATCAGTCACCTTTCACCCTTATCACGGGGTTGTGACAGTCCGGGGTGGGCCCCCGTGGCCCGCCCGCAGTAATGTGGCCGCTTCGGGACGTGCCGATCCACGGCGCGGGAGCGCGGTGTGCGGACCGCACGGCACTCCCCCGGGGGACGACCCCCGGCCCCGGCGACGGGGAGGACGGGCCGCGGGCCCGTACGGAACCGAGAGGGTGAACTCAGTGAACTTGCGCGACCTGGTGTACGGGCTCTACGCACGCCGGGTGGAGGGCCGCCTGGACCACGACCAGGTGCCCAAGCACATCGGGGTCATCCTCGACGGCAACCGGCGGTGGGCGAAGGCGTCCGGCGGCTCGGCCGTGCAGGGGCACCAGGCCGGAGCGGACAAGATCTCCGAGCTCCTCGGCTGGTGCAGCGAGACCGACGTGGAGGTCGTCACCCTCTGGCTGCTCTCCACGGACAACCTCGACCGGCCGGAGGCGGAACTCGTCCCGCTGCTCGGCATCATCGAGAACACCGTGCGCAACCTGGCCTCCGACGGCCGGTGGAGGATCCACCACGTCGGCACGCTCGACCTGCTGCCCGCACGTACCCAGACGGTGCTCAAGGAGGCCGAGGAGGCCACGGCGGGCGTCGGGGGCGCCTCCGGGGCCGGTGGGGCCCGGGGAGGGATAATCGTCAACGTCGCCGTCGGTTACGGCGGACGCCAGGAGATCGCGGACGCGGTACGGTCCCTGCTGCTGGAGCACTCCTCCAAGGGCACGACCTTCGAGGAGCTCGCCGAGGTCGTCTCCACGGACCTCATCTCCGAACACCTGTACACCCGCGGGCAGCCCGATCCCGACCTGGTGATCCGGACCAGCGGGGAGCAGCGGCTGTCGGGCTTCATGCTCTGGCAGAGCGCCCATTCGGAGTACTACTTCTGCGAGGTCTTCTGGCCGGCCTTCCGTAAGGTCGACTTCCTGCGTGCCCTGCGTGACTACGCGGCCCGCCATCGCCGCTACGGCACCTGACCCCCCGGGTTTCCAGGGGCCCGCGGCCCTGCCCCCGCCCCGCGTCCGGCCGCACGCCGGCCCCGGTCGTCCACCCGGTGGCCGCCGTCCGTTCACGGGGACGCGTGCTGACCTTGTCGCAGGCGGCGGCATGGCTTCGCGTGTGGCTGGGAATACCCCTCTCAGGTCGATGTCCGGTCACCAACCAGGCGGACGTCGCAGCCAAGTGAGCGGCACCCAGCCCGCTCGCCCGGGAGGCCCTTTGCACACGAAGGACCGCACACCGTGCGGCCGACGCGGAGGGCCGGTGTTCGGCCCGCGCAGGGGACCCGAACCCGGTCCGTCCTCTCCCTTCGGGAAGCTGCGCGACGCCCGTCGCACTCCCCGACCTCGTCCGAGGGGGTACGTCCTTCCGTGGTGACCAGCAAGCGCCGCATGAACGACCGGCGCACCTATGTTCTCGACACCAGCGTCCTGCTGGCCGACCCCAACGCCATGGCCCGCTTCGACGAGCACGAAGTGGTGCTCCCGATCGTCGTGGTCACGGAGCTGGAGGCCAAGCGGCACCATCCCGAGCTCGGCTACTTCGCCCGTCAGGCCCTGCGCCTGCTGGACGACTTCCGTGTGAGGTACGGCCGGCTGGACGCCCCGATCCCGCTCGGGGACCTGGGCGGCACGCTCCGCGTCGAGCTCAACCACTCCGACCCCGGCGTCCTGCCCGCCGGCTACCGGTTGGGGGACAACGACTCACGGATCCTCGCGGTCGCGCGCAACCTCCAGGCCGAGGGGTACGACGTCACGGTCGTCTCCAAGGACCTGCCGCTGAGGATCAAGGCGTCTTCGGTCGGCCTGCTCGCCGAGGAGTACCGCGCCGAGCTCGCCGTCACCGATTCCGGCTGGACCGGGATGGCCGAGCTGACCCTCGCCGCGGACCAGGTCGACCTGCTGTTCGGCGAGGAGACGCTGTACGTCCCGGAGGCGGCCGAGTACCCCGTCCACACCGGTCTGGTCCTCCAGTCCGAGCGCGGCAAGGCGCTCGGCCGGGTCACCGCCGAGGGGAACGTCCGTCTCGTGCGCGGTGACCGGGACGCCTTCGGGATACACGGCCGCAGCGCCGAGCAGCGCATCGCCCTGGACCTGCTCCTCGACGCGGACGTCGGCATCGTCTCCATGGGCGGCCGGGCGGGCACCGGCAAGTCGGCCCTCGCGCTCTGTGCGGGACTGGAGGCGGTCCTCGAACGCAGACAGCACCAGAAGGTGATGGTCTTCCGGCCGCTGTACGCGGTCGGCGGCCAGGAGCTCGGATACCTTCCCGGCAGCGAGGCCGAGAAGATGAGCCCCTGGGCGCAGGCCGTCTTCGACACCCTGTCGGCGGTCGCCGGGCGCGAGGTCGTCGAAGAGGTGCTGGGGCGCGGGATGCTGGAGATCCTGCCGCTGACCCACATCAGGGGCCGCTCCCTGCACGACGCGTTCGTGATCGTGGACGAGGCCCAGTCGCTGGAGCGCAACGTCCTGCTGACCGTGTTGTCCCGGATCGGGACGAACTCACGCGTGGTGCTCACCCACGACGTGGCCCAGCGGGACAACCTCCGGGTGGGCCGGTACGACGGAGTCGTGGCCGTGGTCGAGAAACTGAAGGGGCATCCGCTCTTCGCCCACGTCACGTTGACCCGCTCCGAGCGTTCGCCGATCGCCGCACTCGTGACCGAAATGCTGGAGGAAGGCCACATCTGACAGGGAAGATCCGATTGGTGCCGCCCGGCGAGCGAAGGAGCTTAGCCGGGCGGCATCATGCTGCGCCGTCATTTCCGAAAAAGAGGTGCGCCAAACGGGGTGTGAGCTTTAACACCCGACACAGAATTGCAACAGGCCGTGTCCGTCCGGCAGAGTCTTGCTTCCGTCAGGCCCCGCATACGGCACTTGGGCGCCTCCAGAGGCGTCACGCACCACACAACTCAACAACCGCCGTCCGTATGCCGCCCGCGAGTACCACGCGGCAACTCCCGCAGGGGAGCTGCCCACCGGGCCCGTGCCTCCCGTGACCCAAGCAGTAGGGAGGCCAGTGTCAGGGGCACGATTGCGCCCGCGAGGTCACCTAAGCGGGCGATGCTGGAAGGACACCGTGTGAGCCGGATTTCGGTCCGGGGGTTCGCCGTGGCATCCGCCACCGCGGTCACCACCGTTGGCGCCGTCGTAGGCGTTGCGTCGGGCAGCACTCCCGCTGTCGACGACAGCAACAACTTCGAGGCGGCCGCAGCCGACACCACGCTGCTCGCAGACATCCCCGCGGGCCAGCAGGCCCAGGTTCAGACCGCGTCGCTCACGCAGCAGGCGGACGCCCAGGCGTCAGCGGCGGACGCGGAGGCGAAGAGGTCGGCCGAGGAGACGGCCCGCATCCAGGCCGCCAAGGACGCCAAGTCCAAGAAGAAGGCGGCCGAGGCGAAGCTCGAGGCGGAGCGCGAGGCCAAGGAGAAGGCGGAGGCCGAGCGCGCGAGCCGGTCCGCCGTCCGCGACGCCTCCTCGTTCTCGGCCCAGGGGTCCTACAGCGTGGCGGAAGTCCAGGCCATGGCCCGCCAGATGGTCCCCGCGGACCAGTTCCAGTGCTTCAGCAACATCGTGAACCACGAGTCGACCTGGAACTACCGGGCCTCCAACCCCTCCTCCGGCGCGTACGGCCTCGTGCAGGCGCTGCCCGGCTCCAAGATGTCGTCCGCCGGCTCCGACTGGCAGACCAACCCGGCCACCCAGATCAAGTGGGGCCTCAGCTACATGGACGGCCGCTACGGCAGCCCGTGCGGCGCCTGGTCCTTCTGGCAGGCCAACAGCTGGTACTAGGAGGTCGCCGGGAGGCCCGCGAAGCCACCCGGACGACCCTGGGAGCCCCGCCCGGCTCTCCACCTCGTGAAGCCCCGCACCGTCCTACGGTGCGGGGCTTCACGTGTACGGTCGGTCCGTAGAGCTCCGGGGGGCGTGGTGGGCGCGGGCGGGGGAAAGGGAACATCATGTCGAGACTTCCGGGGTGGTTCGGCCGACTGGGTGCCGAACTCACCGAGATCGGGGCGCGCCTGGAAGAGCGGCGCGCCCAGGACGACCGTCTGGGGGACGAGGACGTGGGCGGGGCGGACTTCTCCGCCGCGCCGGCCCCGGCCCCCGAACAGGTGCCGCGCCCGCCCGCGTACGCGCCCGCCGTCGCGGCCAGGCCCGATCCGGTCGCCGCCATCCCGTGGGGGATGCGCGTCGCGGCCGAGGCGGGCTGGCGGCTGCTCGTCCTCGCGGGCACGCTCTGGGTGCTGATGCGGGTCATCAGCGCCGTGCAGCTGGTCATCCTGGCCTTCGTCGCCGCGCTGCTCGTCACGGCGATGCTCCAGCCCACTGTCGTACGGCTGAAGCGGCTCGGGCTGCCGCGCGGTCTCGCCACGACGGTCACCGCCGTTCTCGGCTTCGTCGTCATCGGCCTCGTCGGCTGGTTCGTCGTGTGGCAGGTGATGGACAACCTGGACACGCTCTCGGACCGGGTCCGCGACGGCATCGACGAGCTGAAGCGCTGGCTGCTGGACAGTCCCTTCCACGTCACCGAGTCGCAGATCAACGACATCGCCAAGAACCTCAGCGACACCATCGGCACCAACACGGAGGAGATCACCTCCGCCGGACTCCAGGGCGTCACCGTGATGGTGGAGTTCCTGACCGGGCTGCTGCTCGCGATGTTCTCGACGCTCTTCCTGCTCCACGACGGCAAGCGGATCTGGCAGTGGGTGCTCAAGCTGGTCCCCGCCCAGGCCCGCCCGGGAGTCGCGGGCGCGGGGCCGCGCGCCTGGCGGACACTGACCGCCTACGTGCGCGGCACGGTGATCGTCGCCCTGATCGACGCGATCTTCATCGGGCTCGGAATCTACTTCCTCGACGTGCCGATGGCGGTACCGCTCGCCGTCTTCATCTTCCTGTTCGCCTTCATCCCACTGGTCGGCGCCGTGGTCTCCGGAGCGCTCGCCGTCGTGGTCGCGCTCGTCACCCAGGGCGTGTTCACCGCCCTGATGGTGCTGATCGTGGTGCTCGCCGTGCAGCAGATCGAGGGCCACATCCTGCAGCCGTTCATCCTCGGCCGGGCCGTGCGCGTGCATCCGCTCGCCGTCGTCCTCTCGGTCGCCGCGGGCGGGATGATCGCGGGCATCGGCGGCGCGGTCGTCGCCGTGCCGCTGGTGGCCGTGACCAACACGGTGGTCGGCTACCTGCGGTCGTACAGCCTGGAACCGGCCCTGCGCCACGGACCCGGCCCGCACGGCGCCACGGCGGTCTCGGCGGCGCCGACCGACCCGGACGCCGGGTGGACGTCCCCGGCGCGGACGGCCCCCGGGGGGACGGACCCCGGACCGCGGCCGGCCGACGGGCCGGGCCGCGCGGGAGATGCCCCGGGCACCCCGGACGAGGCGCCCGCCACGTGACACGCGGGACAGCGCGTAAGAAGGGCCCCGGGGACGGTCGGTCGTCCACGGGGCCCTTCTCGTACAGGGGTTACTGCTCGGCGAGGACGGCCTCGGCATCGAGGGTCACGCCGACCGCCTGGATCACCGAAGCGATCTTGACGGCCTCCTGAATGGTCTCACGGTCCACGCCGGCCTTGCGCAGCACCTGCTCGTGGGAGTCCAGGCACTGGCCGCAGCCGTTGATCGCGGAGACGGCGAGCGACCACAGCTCGAAGTCGACCTTCTCCACGCCCGGCTTGCCGATCACGTTCATGCGCAGACCCGCACGGAGGTTGCCGTACTCCGGGTCCGACAGCAGGTGCCGGGTCCGGTAGAAGACGTTGTTCATCGCCATGACGGCGGCGGCGGCCTTCGCCGCGGTGTACGCCTCGGCGGAGAGGTTCGCCTTGGCCTCCGGCTCCAGCTCGCGCAGCACCTTCGGCGAGCGCGAGGCGATCGCGCAGGCCAGGACGGTGCCCCAGAGCTGCTGCTGGGGGAGCTCGCTGTTACCTATGACCGAACCGAGGTTCAGCTTCAGGTCCTTGGCGAAGTCCGGAACGGCGGACTTCAGTTCGTCGAGAGCCATGTCCGTATCAGCTCACTCGCCCGACAGGAGCGCGACCGGGTCGAGGGTGTTCTCGCCCTTGGTCCAGTTGCACGGGCACAGCTCGTCGGTCTGCAGGGCGTCGAGGACCCGCAGGACCTCCTTGGGGTTACGGCCCACGGAACCGGCGGTCACCATCGTGAACTGGATCTCGTTGTTCTGGTCGACGATGAAGACGGCGCGCTGGGCGAAGCCGTCCTCGCCCTCGATGCCGAGGTCACGCATGAGCTCGTGCTTCGAGTCGGCCATCATCGGGAACGGCAGGTCGGTCAGGTCCGGGTGGTCCTTGCGCCAGGCGTGGTGCACGAACTCGGAGTCGCCGGAGAAGCCGAGGATCTGGGCGTCACGGTCGGCGAACTCGTCGTTCAGCTTGCCGAAGGCGGCGATCTCGGTGGGGCACACGAAGGTGAAGTCCTTCGGCCACGCGAAGACGACCTTCCACTGACCCTCGTAGGTCTTGTGGTTGATCTGCTCGAACTCCTTGCCGCTTTCCAGCGACACACAAGCGGTCAGGTCGAACTCGGGGAACTTGTCACCGACAGTGAGCACGCGCACTCCTTGAAGCGTAGGAAATCCCTTTTTGGGGGCGTTCCTGAGGGTTGGACGGTCACCACTCTGGCACAGAGTGCATTGATCACGGAAATAGCTACACTCGGCCGTGGTGATCGGAGGTACCTATCAGTGACGTATGTACATCAGGCTGGCAGGCCCAAGCAGCCCAGCCTCTCCCAGCTGCGCGCCTTCGCGGCCGTGGCGGAGCATCTGCACTTCCGGGACGCGGCGGCGGCGATCGGGATGAGTCAGCCCGCGCTCTCCGGGGCCGTGTCCGCGCTGGAGGTGGCACTGGGTGTCCAGCTCATCGAGCGTACGACGCGCAAGGTGCTGCTCTCGTCCGCCGGGGAGCGGCTCGCCCTGCGGGCCCACGCGGTCCTGGGGGCCGTCGGCGAGCTCATGGAGGAGGCCGAGGCGGTGCGCGCGCCGTTCACCGGCGTCCTCAGGCTGGGGGTGATCCCGACGGTCGCGCCCTACCTGCTGCCCACCGTGCTCAGGCTGGTCCACGACCGGTACCCGGAGCTGGACCTCCAGGTCCACGAGGAGCAGACCTCCTCGCTGCTGGACGGGCTGGCGGCGGGCCGGCTGGACCTGCTGCTGCTCGCCGTACCGCTCTCCGTGCCCGGTGTGACGGAACTCCCGCTGTTCGACGAGGACTTCGTGCTCGTCATGGAGAAGGATCATCCGCTGGGCGGCCGCGTCGACGTGCCGCGCGAGACGCTGCGCGACCTGCCGCTGCTGCTGCTCGACGAAGGGCACTGCCTGCGCGACCAGGCGCTGGACATCTGCCGGGAGGCGGGCCGCACCGAGGGCGCACCGGTGACGACGACGGCGGCCGGGCTGTCGACGCTGGTGCAGCTCGTCGCGGGCGGGCTCGGGGTGACCCTGCTGCCCCGTACCGCGGTGACGGTGGAGACCGGGCGCAACGAGGCGCTGTCGACCGGGTACTTCACGGACCCCGCTCCCTCGCGGCGGGTGGCGCTGGCCGTACGCGCGGGCACGGCGCGGCACGAGGAGTTCGAGGAGTTCGCCGCCGCGCTGCGCGGGGCGATGGCGGACCTGCCGGTGCGGGTGGCGGAAGGCGGATGAGGGTGGTCCGGCCCGCACGGGCCGGACCACCCCCAGGCCTGCCCCCGTCACTCCGTACGCAGGCCGTCCGGGCGCATCAGGCGCCACAGCAGGGGCAGGGACAGCAGGGTCACCGCCGCGATGAGGGCCGCGCCCGCTCCCGCCATCGGCAGGAACAGCAGCCACCGCGTGACCGTCTCGTCGATCATCCAGGTCAGCGCGGCCCCCAGTCCCAGACCGCCCACGATCGCGGCGAGGATACCGACGGTCATCGGGACGGCGGTCTGCCAGAGCACCGACCGGCCGAGCACCGCCCGCGGTGTGCCGAAGGCGACCAGCACCGCCAGCAGCCGCTTCCGCTCGCGGAGCTGCTCCAGCTGGGAGACCAGCATGGAGGCGGCGATCAGCAGCAGGGTCGCCACGGCGCCGAGCCGCAGACCCGTCTGCACGCCGGCGTACTGGCGATCGCGCACCACGGAGCTGAGGGTCGTGACCCGCATGCCGGGATCGAGCCGGGCGGCCGTGTTGCGGACGTGCTCGGCGGCGTCCGGGACGCTCTCGTCGATCCGGATCTGCGCGGTGGTCTGCGCGGTGGGCAGGGCGCGCGGGTCGATCGCGCCGACCGTCGCCATGATGCCCCAGTGCTCCTCGCCGAGCGGATCGCGTGCGGTGACGACGGTCGGGGCGTCGGCGGGCAGGGTCCAGCGCACCGACGTGGCGCTCCGGTCCTCGCCCACGGTGGGGTTGAGCTCGATCTCCTCGCCCTTGCGGGCCGTCTCGTCGACCCAGTCCGCCAGCTCCTTGTCGCCCCGGGGGTGGACGACGAAGGCGTCGCCCTCCCGGCACGAGCCGATCTCGGCGATCTCCTTCAGGGTCGCGCAGTCACCGACCGTGAGGGCGGTGGTGGGCTGGACGTCCCCGGGCCCGTAGGTGCCCGGCTTCGTCACGAACGTCTCGACCGTGCCGATGACGGCTTCGACTCCCCGGGTGGCCCGGAACGCGTCGATGGTCCGGGTGGCCGCGTCCCCGTCGACCCGCTCGGAGAACGTGGAGAACTGGGCGCGGGTGGGGTCCTGGCCCGTCGTCCGGTCGAAGTCGTCACCCATCGCCGCGAAGAGCATCTGCAGGGCCACCGCTCCCGCCACCGCGACCGTGATGCCGCTGACGGCGCGGGACGCCGGCCCGCTGTTCAGCTGCAGGCGGCGGACGGCGAGCTGCCAGGAGAGCGGTCCGCCGCGCAGCCGGACGACGCACGCCTCGACCAGCCAGGGCAGCAGCAGGGCGAGCCCGGCCAGGACGAGGACGGCGCCGGCCGCGACGGGGTACGGGTCGACGGGGGCGAACTCGTCCACCTTGCCGGTCAGTCCCAGGACGGCCAGTCCCGCGACCGGCACCGGCAGGCGCCACCACAGGCGGCGGCTGCGGCGGGAGGCCGTGTCGCGTACGACGCCGAGCGGCTCGACGGCCACGGACCGCATCGCGGACAGCGTGACGAACACCGCGGAGAGCGGGACCACCACGGAGACCAGCGCGGCCGCCCACGGTGCGGGCGCCAGGTCGGACGGGAAGGCGCTGTGGTTCCACAGTTCGATCGCGCCGACGAACCTGCGGCCCACCAGGAAGAACACCACCCCGGCGGTCAGCCCGAGCAGGGAGCCGAACAACGCCTCCCCGGCCGCGATGCGGCGGGTCGAGCGGATATCGGCACCGACCAGCCGCAGGGCCGCGAGCCGCCGGTCCCGGCGCTCGCCGCCGAACCGCACGGCCGTCGCGATGAAGACGGCGACGGGTACCAGCAGGACGACACAGATGATGCTGACCAGCAGGACCAGGGTCGGCGGGAGCGGCTCGTCCCTGGCGGGAGCCCCGTATCCGGCGAGCCGGTGCCCGCCGGTGGCCGTGGTCAGGGTGCCGCTGCCGGCGTAGAAGTACAGCTCGCCCGGGGAGAGCAGGCTGGGGTCGCCGATCGTCGCGGTGATGCGGTAGGGCAGCCGTTCTCTGAGGAGGGCGCCCTCGGGTGAGGACAGCAACTCCTGCAGGGCGGGGGAGACCACCATCTCCCCGGGACGGGGGAAGGCGGCGACGCCGGGCGGGGTGGCCGGGCGGGCACCCTCCGCGCGCATCAGGAAGCCGCCGACGGTACGGCCCCGGTACTCGGTCTCCGCGTTGATCCGCAGGACCGTGCTGTCCGTCCGCGGGACCGCCGCGTCGCGCGAGACCCGGGCCTCGTCACGGGCCTGGCCGCGGGCGGTGCGCTGGTCCATCAGATGGGGCACGGAGGCCGCGGTCAGGAGCAGGGCCACCCCGAGTCCCACGCCGATGGCGGTGAGCGCGGTCCGGGCCCAGCCCTCGCGCCCGCCCGCGGCGGCGAACCGAACGCCGAGGGCGAGGTCGCGCAGCCGGCTCATACGGCGAACTCCGGGTCCCTGGACCGTCCGTCGCGCACCACGACGTCGCGGTCGGAGTACGCGGCGACACGGGCCTCGTGGGTCACGAGCACCACGGCGGTGCCGGCGGACCGGGCGGAGCCCGTGAGCAGTTCCATGACCCGCTCGCCGTTCAGGGAGTCCAGCGCGCCGGTCGGCTCGTCGGCGAAGATCACCTTCGGGGAGGCGACCAGGGCACGGGCCACGGCGACGCGCTGCCCCTGCCCGCCGGAGACCTCTCCCGGGCGCTGGCCGGCCAGGTCCTCGACCTCCAGGCGCTCCATCCACTCCAGGGCGGTGTGCTCGGCGGCCTTGCGCCCGGTCCCGCCGAGGCGGAGCGGCAGCGCGACGTTCTCCACGCAGGTCAGTTCGGGGACCAGCTGACCGAACTGGAAGACGAAGCCGAAATCGCTGCGGCGCAGGGCGCTGCGCTCGGCGTCGGACATGGCGGACAGCTCGCGGCCCGCGTAGCTGATCGTGCCCGAGTCGGGGACGACGATCCCGGCGAGGCAGTGCAGCAGCGTCGACTTGCCGGAACCGGAGGGGCCCATGACGGCGACGACCTCCCCCGGGTGGACGGAGAACGAGGCGCCGTCGAGCGCGGCCGTGGAGCCGTACGTCTTGCGCAGGTCGCGGGCGGTGAGCAGGGAACCGGCGGGCATCACGGGGCGACCACCTCGGCGAGCCGGTCCAGGCGCGCGGCGGTCAGTTCCAGCCAGCGCAGGTCTGCCTCCAGGTGGAAGAGCGCGTGGTCGCAGATCAGCTGGTCGGCGAGGTCCCCCTTGCGCTTGCGGTCGGTGAGGATCCGCATGAGGCGCAGGTGCTCGGAGCGCTGGGCGTCCAGCAGGCCGGCGGCGCTGCGGCCGGTGAGCAGGGCGAGGACGACCTTCGTGTAGAGGGTCGACTGGAGGTACGGCTCCGGCTTCTCGGGCTGGGCGAGCCAGGAGGCGACGTCGGAGACACCGGCGTCGGTGATGGCGTAGCGCTTGCGCTCCGGCCCGCCGTCCGTCTCGACACCGTCGACCTCCACGAGCCCGTTCTTGAGCAGGCGGGACATCGTCGCGTAGACCTGCCCGTAGTGGAGGGGGCGGTCGTGGCCGAACTTCTCGTCGAAGGCGCGCTTGAGGTCGTAACCGTGGCGGGGGCCGGACTCGAGGAGCCCGAGGAGGGTGTGACCGATTGACATGCGGAGCACTGTACACGGGGCGTATACCTCGCATGTATACAGGCCCGGGAGCTCCCGAAGCCGGGGCCCCTGGCCCGAACCTCTCCTCTTGAAGCTCCTGGTCGGACCTCCTGGTCGGACCCCTGGTCGGACCCCTGGTCGGACCTCCCGGTCCGAGTCCCTGGCCCGGGGTTCCCGGTCCGGAGCACCTGGCTCGAACCTCCCGGTCCGAAGCCCCCGGGGAGCCGGAGCCCCGGCCCGAACCTCCAGCTCGAAGCGCGGGGAGCCGGAGCCCTGAGCCGGGATCAGCCCTCGGGGCCGGCTTCCCCGGGCGGTGCCGGCGGGGCCTTCGGCGGGCGCCCGCGGCGCGGGATCGGCGCCGCGGCCCCCGGCAGCCGCCCCGCCTCCGCCAGAGCGCGCCGCAGCAGGAACTCGATCTGGGCGTTCGCACTGCGCAGTTCGTCCGAGGCCCACCGGGCCAGTGCGTCGTGCACCGCGGGATCGAGCCGCAGCAGCATCTGCTTGCGCTGCTGCGGCCCGCGCCGGGGCCCGCCGGAGGTGGGGGCCGTGTCGTCCGTCACTGGTAGAGCGTGCCCGTGTTCAGCACCGGCTGGGCCGCGCGGTCCCCGCACAGGACCACCATCAGATTGCTGACCATGGCCGCCTTGCGCTCGGAGTCGAGCTCGACGATGTCCTGCTCCGCGATCCGGGTCAGCGCCATCTCGACCATGCCGACCGCGCCCTCGACGATCTGCTGGCGGGCCGCGACGACCGCCCCGGCCTGCTGCCGCTGGAGCATCGCGGAGGCGATCTCGGGGGCGTACGCGAGATGGCTGAAACGCGACTCGATGATCAGGACGCCGGCCGCCTGCACGCGTGCGGTGAGCTCGACGGCCAGCTTCTCGGTGATCTCCTCCGCGTTCCCGCGGAGCGAGAGGCCGCCCTCCTCGTGGGCGTCGTACGGGTACTCGATCGCGATATGCCGAACGGCCGCCTCGGTCTGGGTGGCGACGAACTCCAGGAAGTCGTCGACCTCGAAGAGTGCCTGGGCGGTGTCCTCCACCTTCCAGACGACGATCGCGGCGAGCTCGATGGGGTTGCCGTAGGCGTCGTTGACCTTCAGGACGGCCGTCTCGTGGTTGCGGACGCGGGTGGAGATCTTGCGGCTTGAGGTCAGCGGGTTGATCCACCGCAGGCCGTCCGCCCGGATCGTGCCGACGTACCTGCCGAAGAGCTGGATGACGCGGGCCTCGCCGGGCGCGACCATCTTCACCCCGCTCATGCAGAACAGGGAGGCGAGGGAGAGCAGCAGGCCGAGGATGAGCACCGGGACGCCGACGCCGTCGTGGCCGCCGGAGCCGAGCACTCCGCCGAGGATGGCGAGCCCGATCCCCAGGAACACTCCGAGGACGGTCAGCAGCAGGCCGAGGCCGCCGGGTATCGAGTGGGCCGTCACCTCTCTGACCTGCGGAGCGGGCATGTCGGGCGCATCCGGTGTCAGGTCGGCGCCAGGGCCTGTGGTGCCGGTGCGGTCGTCAGGTGCGGACATGGGTCCCCCGTTTCATGCGGTGCATCACCGCGCTAGCAATGTGATTACACATTAACTGGTTTCGCAACCCTGCGCACCCCTCGTGAGTCGGTTCCATCAAGGGCGGGTGCTCATTCTCACGCCCGGAAAAGACCGGATCGCTTGTCATTTGTCCAGGCTTTCGGTGTTAGCTGGCAGGTCTGACCGGAGCGGTCCGAGCGAGGAACAGGAGCACCACTGCAATGGGTCGAGCGGATGCACGCCGGGCCGCCGGAAGCGGCGGCATACGCCGGCTCTTCACGTGGCGGAAGTTGCTGGGCACCTTCTTCGGGCTCTGCCTGCTGGTGATGGGCGCCTTCGCGGCGCTCTACCTGTACGTCGACGTGCCGGCCGCCAACGCCCAGGCCGAGAAGCAGAGCAACGTCTACGAGTACAGCGACGGCTCTCTCCTGGCCCGGACCGGCTCCGGCGTCAACCGGGAGATAGTCGACCTGAACGTCGTGCCCAAGAAGGTCCAGCACGCCTTCGTCGCCGCCGAGAACAAGTCCTTCTACCGGGACCAGGGCGTCGACCTCAAGGGCACCGCGCGCGGCATGGTGAACACGCTGACCGGCAAGGGCAAGCAGGGTGGCTCCACGATCACCCAGCAGTACGTGAAGAACTACTACCTCACGCAGGACCAGACGGTCACCCGCAAGCTCAAGGAGCTGGTGATCTCGCTCAAGGTCGACCAGCGCATGAAGAAGGACGCAATCCTCGCCGGATACCTCAACACCGTCTACTACGGGCGCGGTGCGAGCGGCATCCAGGCGGCGGCCCAGGCCTACTACGGCGTCGACGCCAAGGATCTCGACGTCTCCCAGGGCGCCTATCTCGCCGCGCTGCTCCAGGCCCCCAGCCAGTACGACTGGGCGGTCGCCTCCCCGACCGGCAAGAAGCTCGTCAAGAACCGCTGGGCCTACACGCTGGACAACATGGTCGACGAGGGATGGCTGGACAGGGGGGAGCGCGCGAAGCTCACCTTCCCCGTCCCGCAGTCGCCGAAAGCCGCCCCCGGCATGGAGGGCCAGACCGGCTACCTCGTCGAGGCGGCCAACCAGGAGATGGCGCGCCAGGGCGTCACCGAGGAGATGCGCGAGGCCGGCGGCTGGACCATCACCCTCAACATCGACAGGAAGAAGCAGAAGCAGCTCGAGAAGTCGGTCGACCGCGAGCTGGAGAGCCGGCTGGACCGCAAGGACAGCAAGATCGACGCGACCGTCCAGGCGGGCGCCACCTCCGTGGACCCGAAGACCGGCAAGGTCCTCGCGCTGTACGGCGGTGTGGGCGCCACCGAGCACTACATATCCAACGCCACCCGCAGGGACTACCAGCCCGCCTCCACCTTCAAGCCGCTCGTCCTCGCCTCCGCGCTGGAGAACGGCTCGACCACCCAGGACGGCGACCTGATCGGCCTCGACACGGTCTACGACGGCACCAGCAAGCGCCCCGTGGTCGGCAGCGACATCCCGTTCGCCCCGGAGAACGAGGACGACGTCAGCTACGACAGCCCGACCGTCCAGAAGGCGATGGACAAGTCGATCAACTCCGTCTTCGCACAGATGGTCGTCGACGTCACCCCGAGCGCCGTGAAGAAGACCGCGCTCTCCCTGGGAGTGCCGGACAAGAACTTCCCCGCGAGCCCCGCGATCACGCTCGGCACCATGAACGCCTCGACGTGGGACATGGCCGGGGTCTACGCCACGCTCGACAACCACGGCAAGAAGGTCACCCCGACCATCGTCAAGACCGCCGAGCACCGCGATCGCGCCATGGAGCCCGTCGACGGCACCGGCAGCCAGGTGATCAGCCGCACGTCGGCCGACACCGTGACGAAGGCGCTGACCGAAGTCGTCGACATCGGCTCCGGCCACGAGGCCAACACCTCCGCGTACGACGCCGCGGGCAAGACCGGCACCTCGGAGAACAACAAGTCGGCCTGGTTCGCCGCCTACACACCCGAACTCACCACGGTGGTCGCGCTGTACGGCGAGTCGCCGCAGGGCGGCACGCAGGTCAGCCTCACCGGTACGGCCAACTCCGGCCGGGCCAACGGCGGCGGCTTCCCCGCCAGGATCTGGGCGGACTACACCCTGGGAGCACTCGGCGGCGGCTCCGACGCGACCTTCGACCTGGAGGGCGTGGAACGCGGTGAGACCTCGGTGACCGAGAGCCCCTCCGCCACCCCGTCGCCGACGCCGTCACCGCGGGAGACCCCGTCCAAGAAGCCGGACGCGCCCTCCGAGAGCCCGAGCGAGACCCCCGGCGAGGCATCGCCCTCGACCCAGCCGCCGAGTGAGTCGCCCTCCTCGACACCGAGCGAGACGCCCAGCGCGCCCGCGACGACGGGGAACGTGGACCAGCCGCCCGGCGAGCGCCCGGCCGGCGATCCCAACCTGCCGGTGCAGTGAACGCGGTGGAGGGGCATGCGCCGGCCGGCGCCGCCCCTCCACCCTGTCCGCCGACGGCCTACGCGCCGGAGGTGGCCATCTCGAACCAGACCACCTTGCCCGTCGACAGCCGGGTCGCCCCCCAGCGCCTCGCCAGCCGGTTGACCAGGAACAGGCCGCGCCCGCCCTCGTCCGTCTCCCGGGCCCGGCGCTGCCGGGGCAGCTGCGGGGAATCGTCGCCCACCTCGCAGCGCAGCGTGTCCGTGCGCAGCAGCCGCAGCGTCACCGGCCGCTCCGCGTACCGCACGGCGTTGGTCACCACCTCGCTGACGAGGAGCTCCATCTCGTCCGAGAGGTCGTCCAGCCCCCACCGGTCCAGTGCCCGGCGGGCGAGCCGGCGGGCCCGCCCCGGGGCGGCGTCCTCCGGCTCCAGGGACCAGTAGGCGACGTCGCTCGGAGCGATCCCGTCGAACCGGGCGGCCAGCAGCGCGATGTCGTCGTCCCGGTCACCGGGGCCGAGCATGTCCAGCACGTCGTCGCAGAGCGCCTCCAGCGGCGGCGAGTGATCCGGCCCGGTCAGCTGGGCCGTGGCCGCGAGGCGCTCGCGCAGTATCTCGATGCCGGTCCAGACGTCGCGCATCCGCGACTCCACCAGACCGTCCGTGTAGAGCAGCAGCGTTGCGCCGGCCGGGGCGTCCAGCTCCACGGCCTCGAAGTCGACCCCGCCGACGCCGATGGGCGCGCCCGGAGGCACCCGCAGCACCTCCGCCCGGCCGCCCAGGTGGAGGAGGACGGGCGGCGGGTGGCCCGCGTTGGCGACGGTGATCCGGTGGGCGACGGGGTCGTACACCGCGTACAGGCAGGTCGCCATACGGTCGCTGCCCAGCCGCTGCGCCTGCTCGTCCAGATGGTGCAGGACCTCCTGCGGCGGCAGGTCGAGACCGGCCAGCGTCTGCGCGGTCGTGCGCAGCTGGCCCATGATCGCCGCCGAGGTCATCGAGTGACCCATCACATCGCCGACGACCAGCGCGACCCTGCTGCCGGGCAGCGGGATCGCGTCGTACCAGTCACCGCCCACCCGGGCCGTCTCGGCCGCCGGGAGGTAGCGGGAGGCCAGGCGTACGCCGGTGGGCTGGGGCAGCGAGTCGGGCAGCATCGTGCGCTGCAGCTCGTCGGCGATGTACGCCTCACGCCCGTACAGCACCGCCTTGTCGATGCCGAGGGCGGTGTGCGTCGCCAGCTGGGCGGCGACCAGCAGGTCGGTGGCCTCGAACGGCGGGCGGTCCGTGCCCCGCAGGAACACGGCGGCACCGATCACCCGGCGCCGTCCGCGCAGTGGTGCCAGGATCGCCCGGTGCCCGGTGGGCACGCTCAGACCGGCGCCCAGGAGCTCGGGCAGGGCGACGCGCGCCGCGGCGGCGTCCCCGAAAACCGGGCGTACGCCGCGCAGCACCTCGGCCAGCGCGCCGCCCGTCAGGACCTCGCAGAGGTCGGCGGCCGGCATCAGCCCGGCCAGCGGGCCGGTGACGGGCAGCCGCAGCCGCTCGCCCTCCGGCCCGCCGTCGGTGTCCTCGTCGGTCAGCCGCAGCCTGTCCGTGCGGCGCAGCCGCAGCACGAAGGGGTTGACGGGGCGCTCGTCACCGACCGGGAGCGGGTCGCGGAGGTAGACGAGTATGGCGTCGGAGAACGTGGGCACACTGGCCCGGCAGAGGCCCAGCACGATCTCGTCCAGGTCTATGCCCCGGGCGATCCGGCGGGTGGCCGCCCCGACGAACCGCAGCCGGTCACCCTCGCGCCGGGCGGCCGCCTGGTGGTCGGTGCCCGGTGGGGCGGTCTCGGCGGCTGTGGCCGGTCCCGGGTCCGGCGCCGCCGAAGGGCCGGGGATCGAGGCGGTGGCGGCGGCGCCGGGTGCGAGCTCCTGCTGCCGGGGCCGGGCGCGTTCCTGCGGCCGGGCGGCGAGTGGCTGCCGGCCTTCGTGGGAGGGGGGATGCTCCGTCACGCGTGGGGTTCCGTCCGTCCGGGCCGGTTGTATGAGGCGATCACCTCGTGGGGCGCCACTGTGCCCCGGCAAGAGCGGTGAGAACAACGGCTGTCACCGGATGCCCCGGCGTACGGGGCCGAAACCGTTCGGCCGCGCAGTGGGCCGGTACGGGTCTGTCCGGTGGCGGGGCAGCGGGCAGCACGCATGTCTCCACCCCCTCGTAGTGGTGCGTTCGACCGCACGCGTCACCCGGCTCCGTGGTCCGTGCGACACCTGCGATGTGTACGGTGACTTGTGGTCAGTTGACTGTGCGCGCCCACGAGTTGCGGTGAAGCGGTCCGGGGGAGCGGCGTACGGGGGATGATCCTACGTTTGTCCCCCTGGGGTGCACCAAGGGTCTCACGGCAGGTTGCTGACAGGGGTGCGGTCCCAGTCATCGGGCAATCGGGGCACCTGCCACCGCGGATCGGGCCGCCAGTGCTCCCAGCCGTCGGCGAAGGGGGAGCCCCAGGCGCGGATGACCTCGACGGCGGCCTGTCCCGCCGCCCGTACCCGCCGCGCGGTGGCCCGGTCCATCAGGCCGACCCGCTGGGCCTGGGCGAACTCGTCCTCGTCCAGCCACTGCCAACTGCGGTCGGGATTCACGGAGATGTCGAGGAAGTGGTCCTGGGAGTCCACGCCTCCCGACCAGCGCGAGCGGGGCTCCTCCAGGTTGACGTACCAGTTGCGGAAGAGCCAGCCGCGGTCCCAGAAGAGCCACACCGACCAGGGGTCGCCGGGACGGGCGAGCTTGAGCACACCCGAGCCGAACCAGCGTGAACGCACCGTGGTCCGCGGGCGGGTGTAGCGGGTGGCGAGCGGCTCGGCGTGCACCTGGGTGCCGTCGGCGAGCACCGGCTTGACGCATTCGGTGCCCGACGCCATCCACACGGCGAGCAGTTCGCCGGTGTCCTGTACGACGGTGACGGGCCGGCAGATGTGCACGGCGTCGTCACCGCCGTTACCCCGGTAGCGCCAGAGGATGTGGTCCCCCGGCGCCCAGCGCCCGCTGTTCCCCGCTTCGGTAGCCCCTGCGTCCGTGGCTGTCATGAAAGGATCTTAGAGGGCCCCGCCCGGTGGGGCACCGGTCACGGCCGGGTCATGCGCAGGACGTCCAGGGCGTCGTCGAGCTGCCGCACGGTCAGGTCGCCGCGCTCGACGTAACCGGCCGCCAGCACCGTCTCGCGGATCGTCGTGCCGTCCGCCAGCGACTTCTTGGCGACCTTGGCGGCCTCCTCGTAGCCGATGTACTTGTTCAGCGGGGTCACGACCGAGGGCGATGACTCCGCGTACGTGCGGGCCCGTTCCACGTTGGCGGTGATGCCGTCGACCGTGCGGTCGGCGAGCAGCCGGGCGGCGTTCGTGAGCAGGCGTACCGACTCCAGCAGGTTCTTGGCGATGACCGGAAGCATCACGTTGAGCTCGAAGTTGCCGGCCGCTCCGGCGGCGGCGACCGTGGCGTCGTTCCCCGTCACCTGGGCCGCGACCATCAGGACGGCCTCCGGAATGACCGGATTCACCTTCCCGGGCATGATCGACGAGCCGGGCTGGAGGTCGGGCAGATTGATCTCGGCCAGGCCGGTGCGGGGGCCGGAGGCCATCCAGCGCAGGTCGTTGGAGATCTTCGTGAGCGACACGGCGAGGGTGCGCAGCTGCCCGGACGCCTCGACGAGCCCGTCCCGGGCCCCCTGCGCCTCGAAGTGGTTGCGGGCCTCGGTGAGGGGGAGGCCCGTCGTGCGGGCGACCTCGGCGATCACGGCGGCGGAGAACCCCGGGGGCGTGTTGATGCCGGTGCCCACCGCCGTACCCCCCAGGGGCAGTTCGGCGAGACGGGGGAGCGAGGCCCGGAGGCGTTCGACTCCGTAGCGGATCTGTGCGGCGTAGCCGCCGAACTCCTGGCCCAGCGTGACGGGCGTGGCATCCATCAGATGCGTACGGCCGGACTTCACGACCTCCGCGAACTCGGCTGATTTCCGCTCCAGGGCTTCGGCCAGATGTTCGAGCGCGGGGATCAGGCCGGCGGTGACGGCCGCGGTCGCGGCGATGTGGATGGATGACGGGAAGACGTCGTTGGACGACTGGGACGCGTTGACGTGGTCGTTGGGGTGGACCTCGCGGCCCAGCCGCTCGGTGGCGAGGGTGGCGACGACCTCGTTGGTGTTCATGTTGGACGAGGTACCGGAACCCGTCTGGAACACGTCGACGGGGAAGTGCTCGTCCCACCGCCCGTCCACGACCTCCGCGGCGGCCTCCTGGATCGCCTCGGCGATCTCCGGATCCAGCACCCCCAGTTCGGCGTTGACCTTGGCCGCGGCGGCCTTGATCCGGCCCAGGGCCTCGATGTGCGCGCGCTCCAGCCGCAGGCCGGAGAGGGGGAAGTTCTCCACGGCGCGCTGCGTCTGGGCCCGCCATTTGGCGTGCGCGGGTACTTTCACCTCGCCCATCGAGTCGTGCTCGATGCGGTACCGGGTGCTGTCGGCCGATCCGTCCATGGTCAGTGAACCTCCTGCTGGAGCGAGCGCGGGGCTGGCCCGCCGTATTCCCCCTCCCTTGTACTCCAGCCCCGGCGCCGTTCCGGGGCATGCGGTTTGCGTGCCCCCGGGCGTCAGCCGGCCCACCGCCCCGAGAGGAAGGCGAGGGCGAAGACGGCCGCCAGGGGCACGGCCAGGCACAGGTAGGCGCTCATGAACCGCGGTCTGCGCAGGCTCCACACGGCCAGCGTGATCCACAGCGGCCACCACAGGAGCGTGGCGCGGGGGACGGACGTGTACCAGTAGGAGGTACCCAGCGCCCACAGGCTGAGGCCGACGTACAGGGCCTCGGCCGGGCGGCGCTGCCGCAGCAGCAGGCCGAACAGGAGGAGCCCGACGACCATGGCGGCGAGTTCGGCCTGGGACATGAAGGCGTACCCGGGGTCGTGGGCGTGGCCGAACGCGGCGTTCCAGGTGTTGCCCCATGCCTCCCACGGGGTGTGGAAGGTGCGGTACCAGCCCTTCTCCTGGGCGTGTTTCCAGGCCATCCAGTCGCCCGTGTGCGCGTGCAGGTAGGACGAGTAGGCGACCACGGGCAGGGCGGGCAGGGCCAGCCAGGGCAGATGGCGCGGGCGCCGGTGGGCGGGCTTCGACACCAGGAAGTGGACCACGAGGGCGGCGGCGAGGAAGAGACCGCTCACCCGGACCGTGGTGGCCAGCGCGGTCAGGGTGCCGGCCAGGGCCCAGTGGTGGCGCCGGGCGGCGAGCCACGCGGGGAGCGCCAGCGCGAGGAAGAGGGACTCCGAGTAGCCCGCGGCGAGGAAGACCGCGCACGGCGAGCACAGCAGCATCAGGACGGCACGCCGGCCCACGTCCTGGTGGGGCAGGTGCAGCCGGGCTATCCGGGCCAGCGCCAGGACGGCGACGCCGCCGGAGACGAAGGAGACCAGCAGACCGGCCGCGGTCCAGTCCGGGACGACGGTGTGGACGGCCCGGAGCATGAGCGGGAACCCGGGGAAGAAGGCCTCCCGGTGGTCCCAGCCGGCCGTCCAGGGGCCGGACCGCCCGAAGAAGTACCCGTCCCTGGCTATGTGCAGGAAGTGCCCCCAGTCCCACCGCTCGAAGGCGGAGGCGACGGAGCCGGAGTGACGGGCGCCGCGGTCGGCGGGGAACACCCTGGTGGCGGCGTAGGCGGTCCCCCAGACGGCCACGCGCGTCAGCAGGTACAGCCACAGGATCTGCCGGTCGGCGGGATCCAGGCGCAGGCGCCGGGAGGTGAGGACGGCCCACGGCGCGCGGCGGGCGGCGGCCCGGTCCCCGGCCGGCGGGGGAGCCGGAAGCCGTTCCGGCGCGGGACGTTGTTCGGGCACGGGCGCGCTCTCACGCGGGCGGGACGACGTGGCGGACATACGGTGCTCTCCGGAGGGGGCGGGCCTGGCGCAGTCGCCGGGTCACGGGAACGCGGCGGTCAGCGTGTGGATGCGGTGGCGGTGCCGCCGGGCGGGGGCGGGGGCGGGGTCGAGCCCGTCGGCGTACCGGCGGTCGTGGGTGCACGGTCCGTCGTCCGGGCACCGGGCGGCCGCGAAGGGGACTCCGTCGCACCGGACCGACCGGACGGCGGCCTGCCGGTGGTGGGCGCGGGAGCGGGCGGCGGTGTGCCGCGGGTCGCGCCGGTCGCCGGCGTCACCGGGGACGGTGCGCCCGCCGACAGGGACGTCGACGTGGCCACGGTGCCCCCGACGAGGACCAGGCAGCACGCCGCGAGCGCGGCGAGGCGCCGCCGGTGGGCCCGGCGCCCGCGTTCGGCGACGGCCGCCACCGGCGCGGGCCGGGCGTGGGACTGCCCGGCCGCGGCCGCCTGCTCGAACAGTGATCTCAGCGTCTCGTGGGGCTCAGGCACCGGTGACCTCCTCCATGCGCGGGTCCTGCAGGCGGTGAGCGAGCGCGGTCCGGCCGCGGACCAGGTGCGTCTTGACGGTGCTGGCCGACAGCCCGGTCTCACCGGCGATCTGCTCGACCGTGAGGTCGCACAGGTAATGCAGCGTCAGGGTGCGGCGCTGCTGGGGCGGCAGTCCGCGCAACGCCTCCACCAGTGCCACGCGCTCCGGCCCCGGACCGTCGATGTCCGGCGGCGTCCCGGTGCGTGTCCACGCGTCCGCCGTACGCCGACGCCGGCGCCACCGGCTCACCGCCAGGCGCCACGCGACCGTGCGGATCCACGCCTCGGGCTGCCCGTCGCGGTCCAGGTGCCGCCGCCGGTTCCACCCCTTGACGAACGCCTCCTGCACCACGTCCTGTGCCTCGTGCAGGTCGCCGAGCATCACGTACAACTGCCCCGTGAGCCGCGCCGCCCGCTGGGCGTAGAACTCTTCGAACTCCTCGACGGTCAACGGCCACTCCCGGATCTCTCGCCTCACCAGGCATACGCCCGGAGCGGGGTGTCCGGTCGACACGCAGGACGCCGGAACACAGTGATGGTCGTCACGGAACGGGGGCGTGGGAACCCCTCGGCCGCCCGCGCCACCCGCCCGTCGGCCCTGGCGTTCCCGCCCGCACGCCGAAGGGGCGCCCCGCGGCCGGAGCGCCCCTTCTGCCGTCGTCGGTCAGCCGAGGCCGGGGCCGCGGACCGGGATGCTGGTGAAGGTGGGGGCCGCGGCGGGCTCGGTGAAGAAGTCGTTGCCCTTGTCGTCGACCACGATGAACGCGGGGAAGTCCTCGACCTCGATCCGCCAGACCGCCTCCATGCCGAGCTCCTCGTACTCGACGACCTCGACCTTCTTGATGCAGTCCTGCGCGAGCCGGGCCGCCGGCCCGCCGATCGAGCCGAGGTAGAAGCCGCCGTGGGCGTCGCAGGCGTCCGTGACCTGCTGGGACCGGTTGCCCTTGGCGAGCATCACCTTGGAGCCGCCCGCCGCCTGGAACTGCGCGACGTAGCTGTCCATCCGGCCCGCCGTCGTCGGGCCGAAGGAGCCGGAGGCATAGCCCTCGGGCGTCTTCGCCGGACCCGCGTAGTACACCGGGTGGTCCTTGAGGTACTGCGGCATCTCCTCACCCGCGTCGAGCCGCTCCTTGATCTTGGCGTGCGCGATGTCGCGCGCCACGACCAGGGGGCCGGTCAGCGACAGCCGGGTCTTGACCGGGTACTTGGTCAGCTCGGCCAGGATCTCGTCCATCGGGCGGTTCAGGTCGATCTTCACCACGTCACCGGACTCGTCCAGGTGCTCGTCGGTGGTGTCCGGCAGGAAGCGCGCCGGGTCCGTCTCCAGCTGCTCCAGGAAGACGCCTTCGGCGGTGATCTTCGCGGTCGCCTGGCGGTCCGCCGAACACGACACGGCGATGGCGACGGGCAGCGAGGCGCCGTGGCGGGGGAGACGGACGACGCGCACGTCGTGGCAGAAGTACTTGCCGCCGAACTGCGCCCCGATGCCGATCTTCTGGGTGAGCTCGAAGACCTTCTGCTCCAGGTCCTTGTCCCGGAAGCCGTGACCGGTCGGGGAACCCTCGGCGGGCAGCTCGTCCAGGTAGTGCGCGGAGGCGTACTTGGCGGTCTTCAGCGCGAACTCGGCCGACGTACCGCCGACCACGATCGCCAGGTGGTACGGCGGGCAGGCCGCCGTGCCGAGCGAACGGATCTTCTGCTCCAGGAACTTCATCATGGAGTCCTCGTTGAGGACTGCCTTGGTCTCCTGGTAGAGGAACGACTTGTTGGCCGAACCGCCGCCCTTCGCCATGAAGAGGAACTTGTACGCGCCGCCGTCGGTGGCGTACAGCTCGATCTGGGCCGGGAGGTTCGAACCGGTGTTCTTCTCCTCCCACATGGTCAGCGGGGCCATCTGCGAGTAACGCAGGTTGAGCTTCGTGTACGCGTCGAAGATGCCGTGCGACAGCGCCTCCTCGTCACCGCCCTCGGTGAGCACGTTCTGCCCGCGCTTGCCCATGACGATCGCCGTACCGGTGTCCTGGCACATGGGCAGCACACCCGCGGCGGCGATGTTCGCGTTCTTCAGGAGGTCCAGCGCGACGAACTTGTCGTTGGACGAGGCTTCGGGGTCGTCCACGATGCGCCGCAACTGCGCCAGGTGGGCGGGGCGCAGATAGTGCGAGATGTCGTGCATGGCCTCGGCGGCGAGCGTGCGCAGGGCCTCCGGAGCCACCTTGAGGAACGTACGGCCGTCGGCCTCGAAGGTCGAGACGCCCTCGGCGGTCACCAGCCGGTACGGCGTGGTGTCCTCTCCCAGCGGGAGCAGATCGGAGTACGCAAACTCTGGCATTACGGCCATTCCTCACTCGGCGACAGCGGCTGACCTCCCTTGGGCAGCGCATCCACCAGGGTAGAGCGCCGCCGACGCGCCGAACCTGTGAGGTAGGGCTCACCCACGGTGGTGCGGGCGGGCGGGCGCGCCCGCCCGGAGTATTCCGGCGCGGGGCCGCAGAGGTACTGGTCGCGATCTATCGCGTCTGGGTACGCTGACCCGGTGGACCTCGAGAAGCAGCCCCAGCAGCCCGACGCTCCGGCCGGTCCCGCGCCCGCCGGCATCCGTGCGTCCGACGCGGACCGCGACCGGATCGCGGACATCCTGCGAGAGGCCATGGCCGAAGGCCGGCTGACCGCCGAGGAGCACGCCGAGCGGGTGGACCTGGTCTACCGGGCCAAGACCGTGGGTGAGCTGGAGCCGTTGGTGAGCGACCTGCCGGCGAGCGGCGGTGCGGCGCGCCCGGCCGCGTCCCCGTACGCCTACGGCCCCGAGGCCCCGGCCGGCCCCGCGGAGAACCTCGTCGCGGTCTTCAGCAGCTCGACACGCAGAGGGCGTTGGCGCGTGGGAGGCCGGACGAACGCCTTCGCGCTCTTCGGCAGCGTGGAGATCGATCTGACGGAAGCCCTTTTCGGCCAGCGTCTGACGGTCATCAACGCGACGTCCATCTTCGGCAGCGTAGAGATCAAGGTGCCGGAGAACATCTCGCTGCGCGGCAGCGGCACCGGCATCTTCGGCAACTTCGAGGTCGACACCCTGGAATCGACCGACCCGGAGGCCCCGGTGGTTGTCGTGAACGGTTACTCGGTCTTCGGCAACGTCGAGGCGAGGCCCAAGCGGGGCAAGCTCGTCGCCGATCTCCACGCCCAGTTGCGCAAACACCTCGGCCACTGAGAACCGCTGACCGGCTCCCGCCGCATTTCGGCCAGAACAGGGCCGCGCGGCCTTGCCGGCAGCCGGAGTCGGTGCCACTCAGTGCATAGGCGTGCGTACAGCGGGTAGGGAGTGCTGCATCGCCTCTCGCTCACGAAGCCGAAGCCGTCGTCAGGAGTGGACCGTGCTGCAACTGCCGCATCAGCCCCTGCAGGTCGCCGCCGTGCCGTCCCAGCGCAGTCCCGCGCGGGAGGACCAGACGGGGCCCTGGCACGCGGAGGCGGTGTGCCGCCGGGACGAAGCGGGGCTGTTCTTCGCCCCGTCGAAGGAGCCGACTGCTGCCCGGCTGTCCCGCGAGGCGGCGGCCAAGCAGGTCTGTGCCCGGTGCCCGGTCATGGTGGAGTGCCGGGAACACGCGCTGATGCAGCCCGAGCCGTACGGGGTGTGGGGCGGCCTGACGGCCGCTGAGCGCCGCGTGGCGCTCGCCCGGCGGCGCAGGCGCGACATCGAACTCAAGGCGGCGGCCCCCGGGGAGCGCATAGCCGCAGCGGGCTGACGCCCGGCGCACGGGAGCGTCGCCCTTTCGGCGCCCCCCGTACGGGAACCGGCGCCTGCGGGTACGGGAACCGGCGCCTCGTCCGAGGCTCCTGGCATTACGGGCCGGGGGTTCGACCTTTCGTACACGACGGTCCGGCAGGGTTCGGGGCTGCCCGCACCAGCGGCCCCGAACACCCGCCGCCCCGCTCTACTGCGCCCGGTCGAAGTCGATCGCGCTGTAGGCGCGCAGCTTCGAGAGGCGGTGCGTGGAGTCGATCTTCCGGATCGTGCCCGACTTGGAGCGCATCACCAGGGACTCCGTGGTCGCCGTCTCCGCGCGGTACCGCACACCGCGCAGCAGTTCACCGTCGGTGATTCCGGTGGCGACGAAGAACACGTTGTCCCCGCTGACGAGGTCATCGGTCGACAGGACCCGGTCCAGATCGTGCCCGGCGTCCAGGGCGCGCTGCCGCTCGGCCTCGTCCTTGGGCCAGAGCTTGCCCTGGATGACACCGCCCAGGCACTTTATGGCGCAGGCCGAGATGATCCCCTCCGGGGTGCCGCCGATACCCATGAGCAGGTCGACACCGGTTCCCTCGCGGGCCGCCATGATCGACCCGGCGACATCGCCGTCGGAGATGAACTTGATCCGGGCGCCCGTCTCCCGGATCTCCCTGACGATGCCGTCGTGCCGGGGGCGGTCCAGGATGACGACGGTGACGTCCTCGGGGGTGGAGCTCTTGGCCTTGGCCACGCGCCGGATGTTCACCGACACCGGGGCGTTGATGTCGACGAAGTCGGCGGCCTCGGGGCCCGTGACCAGCTTGTCCATGTAGAAGACGGCGGACGGGTCGAACATGGCACCGCGGTCCGCGGCGGCCAGCACGGCGATCGCGTTCGGCATGCCCTTGGCGTTGAGCGTGGTGCCGTCGATCGGGTCGACGGCGATGTCGACCTCGGCGCCGGTGCCGTCGCCGACCCGCTCGCCGTTGAACAGCATGGGGGCCTCGTCCTTCTCGCCCTCGCCGATGACGACGATGCCGTTCATCGAGACGGTGGAGACGAGGGTGCGCATGGCTTTGACGGCGGCGCCGTCGGCGCCGATCTTGTCGCCGCGGCCGACCCAGCGCCCGGCGGCCATCGCGGCGGCCTCGGTGACCCGGACCAACTCCAGGGCCAGGTTGCGGTCGGGGGCCTCCGGGGAGACCTCGAGCTGGGACGGCAGATGATGCTCGGACATCGGAGCGCACCTTTCTGTACGACGACGACCGGAAAAGAGGGTGCTGTGACTCTATCGGTAGGTCGATAAAATGAGCAGTGCGGGGCACGTATGAGCGGCGCCCCGCTGGCCGGTGGCGTACCGCCTCGTGCCACCATTGAGTCCGTGGCAAGCAAGCGAGGCAAGCAGACGGTCCGGGACATGTTCCTGTCGATGCTCGTGATCACCGCAGTGGCGGGCGTCGTCTACCTCTTCATCCCGCACGACGACAAGGCCGACCCTCTGAAGGCCGTCGACTACCGCGTCGAGCTCGCGACCGCGCGGCGCGCCGCTCCGTATCCGGTCGCCGCCCCGGACGGGCTGCCGAAGGGCTGGAAGCCGACGTCCGTCTCCTACGAGGGGCACAACGGCGCGGGCTGGCACCTCGGCTTCCTCGACCCGGACGGCAGGTACGTCGCGGTGGAGCAGTCCACGACACCGGCGAAGAAGTACGTGCCCCAGGTCAGCCGGCAGGCGGAGGACACGGGGCGCACACAGCGGGTGGCCGGCGAGGAGTGGCAGCGCTGGGAGGGACCGAAGTACGACGCCCTCGTGCTGCACGGCAAGGGCGCGACCACGGTGGTCACGGGCTCGGCCCCCATGGAGCGTCTGGCGGAGATGGCCGCGGCGCTCGAGACGGGCAGCTGACCGCCTCCTGGCCGCACGCCCGGGCGGTTCGGTAGGGCCGGACGCCTGTGGTCCCGGACGTCCACTGCCCTGTGCGCCTGCCGGCGTGTGTGCCGCTCGCTGGTAGGGCCGCTCGTACGCCACACGCCCCTACGCCAGAAGGCCCGTACGCCCGTGCCCGTACGCCCGTGCCCGTACGCCCGTGCCCGTACGCCCGTGCCTGTACGCCCGCCCGTATCCGTCCGGCGAAGGGCCGCCTCGGCCTCCCCGCACGCGGAGAGGCCCCGCGGTGCGTGTTTCGGCGCCGCGGGGCCTCTCGGTGGGCGTGACGGTCAGACGGTCGTGACGACCTCGTCGAAGGACAGGCGCGGCAGGCGCGGGAACCAGGCGTCCTCGCCCGGCTTGCCGATGTTGACGGCCATGAGCAGCTTGTGGTCGCCGTCCAGGAACTCCTTCTCGATGCCCGCGGCGTCGAAGCCGGTCATCGGGCCGGCGGCCAGGCCGGCGGCGCGGACACCGATGATGAAGTAGGCGGCCTGCAGAGCGGCGTTGAGGAGAGCGGACTGCTCGCGGACCGGGCGCTCGGAGAAGAACGCGTCCTTGGCCTGCGGGAAGTGCGGCAGGAGGGCCGGGAGCTCCTCGTGGAACTCGTGGTCCGCGACGAGGAGCGCGACCAGCGGCGCGGTGGCGGTCTTGGGCTGGTTGCCCTCGGCCATGTGCGTGACGAGGCGCTCACGGGCCTCGGCGGAGCGGACCAGGACGACGCGCAGCGGCGACTGGTTGAAGGCGGTGGGACCGTACTTGACCAGGTCGTAGATCGCCTGGACCTGCTCATCGGTCACCGGCTCGTCGGTGAACGTGTTGGCGGTGCGGGCCTCACGGAAGAGGAGGTCCTGGGCGGCGGGGTCAAGAACGAGGGACATCGGGGGAACTACCTTCCGGTGGTACGGGGATGAGCGATGCGATCACCGTAGCCGAGAGGTAGGTTAACTTTCAACTAAATCGGTGGCAGGGTGATCCACTGCACACCACTTCACTGACCCCGCCGGTGTCACGTCCCGGCGGGTCCAGGGGCCGGTGCCCGTGCCCGGTCAGTCCGTGCCGCCGCCTTCCGCAGGCTCCTCGGGGCGGGCCAGCGCCGCGTCCAGCCGGGCGCGAGCGCCTTCGAGCCAGTGGCGGCACACCTTCGCCAGCTCCTCACCCCGCTCCCACAAGGCCAGCGACTCCTCCAGCGTCGTGCCGCCCGCCTCCAGGCGGCGCACGACCTCGATCAGCTCGTCCCGCGCCTGCTCGTACCCGAGCGTGCCCGTCGCGGCAGCCGTCGTCGTCCCGTCGTCCGTCATGTGATGCACCCTATGCGTGAGGTCTGACAACCCGGGCCACCCGCCCCCGAGGCCTCCCGGCCACCGGGCCGCCGGGAACCGCCGGTGCCGGGGAGTCCGCAGAGCGCGGGAAACCCGTGGGTATCCGGGAGCCGGCCGGTCACCCCTCCACCCGTACCGTGAACTCGCCCTCCGAGACCCTGGCCCGCAGCTCCGCGCCGGCGGGCCCGGCGTCCGCGGGGGAGCGCACCACGTGACCGTCCGGCCGCTGCAGCACCGCGTACCCCCGCTCCAGCGTGGCGGCGGGCGACAGGGCGACCACCCGGGCGCGGGTGTGCGCGAGCTCGGAGTCGGCGCGGTCCAGCAGGTGCCCCAGCACCCGGCGGCTGCGCCCGGTCAGCGCGTCGATCTCCGCCTCCCGCTCGTCCACCATCCGCTGGGGCCGCTCCATGGAGGACCTGCCCAGCGCGTGCGCCAGGCCCCGCTCCTCGCGGTCGATCAGCCCCCGCAGGGTCCGCAACGACCGGTCCCGCAGCTGCTGGACACGGTCGAGCTCCTCGCCCACGTCCGGGACCACCTTCTTCGCCGCGTCCGTCGGCGTGGACGCCCGCAGATCGGCGACCAGGTCCAGCAGCGGGGAGTCCGGCTCGTGGCCGATCGCCGACACCACCGGCGTGCGGCACGCGGCCACCGCCCGGATCAGCTGTTCGTCGGAGAACGGCAGGAGGTCCTCCACACTGCCGCCGCCCCGGGCGACGACGATCACGTCGACCTCGGGCAGCTCGTCGAGCTCCCGCACCGCCTGGACCACCTGGCTGACCGCGTGCACGCCCTGTACGGCCGTGTTGCGCACCTCGAAGCGCACCGCGGGCCAGCGGCGCCGGGCGTTCTCCAGGACGTCGCGCTCGGCCGCCGACGCCCGGCCCGAGACCAGCCCGATCAGCTGGGGCAGGAACGGGAGCGGCTTCTTGCGGTCCAGGGCGAAGAGTCCCTCGGCGGCCAGCGCCTTCTTCAGCTGCTCCAGGCGGACCAGCAGCTCCCCGATGCCCACCGGCCGTATCTCCGTCGCCCGCAGGGACAATTGCCCGCGCGGCGCGTACCACTCGGGCTTGGCGAGGACGACGACACGCGCGCCCTCGGTGACCACGTCGGCGATCCGGTCGAACACCTGCCGGAAGCAGGTCACGCTCACGGAGATGTCATGGGACGGGTCGCGCAGCGTCAGGAAGACCACCCCCGCGCCCGGCCGCCGCGACAGCTGGGTGATCTGCCCCTCGACCCAGACCGCGCCGAGCCGGTCGATCCACCCCCCGATCAGGCGCGACACGTCGCCGACGGGCAGCGGGGCTTCCGGGGACGTAGTGAGAGCCATACGGGGGAGCGTATCGGCCGGTACCGACATCCGGGGTCCGCCCGCGCGCCCGCACTCAGGCGGTCCGCCGCTCCCACTGGACGGCGAGCACCACCAGCCCCACACCCAGCCAGCACAGCCCCACCAGTTGAGCGGTGGCCGTCGCCTCCCAGATCACCGCGACCAGCACCCCGGCACCCACCACCGGCATCACCACATGGCGCCACCAGCTGGGCGGGCCCTCCATGCGGCGCACGGCGAACCAGCCCACCACCGACGCGTGCAGCAGCACGAACGCCGTGAGTGCCCCGACGTTCACCACCGACACCAGATGGTCGAGTCCGTCGTCGCGCCGGGCGGCCCACACCGCCGCGACCAGCGTCACGAGCGCGGCGCAGATGATCGCCACCCGCGGCACCCCGGACGGGCCGTCGATCCGGGAGAGGAACGACGGAAGCCGCCGCTCACGCGCCATCGCGAACACCAGACGCCCCGCCGCCGCCTGCCCGGCCAGCGCGGCGAAGGCCGCGCCGATCGCCTTGCTGACGGCCACCAGATCGTGCAGCCAGGTCCCGACCGAGGCGTCGACCGCGTCGTAGAAGGCCGGTCCCTGCTTCACCGGATCCGCCGCCAGCTCCATGGAGGACACCGGCTCCAGCAAGGCCGCCAGATACGACTGGACGACGAACAGCGCCCCGGCCAGCACCAGGCAGAACAGCACCGCGCGCGCCACCTTCGCCGAGCCGCCCGTGACCTCCTCCGCGAACGAGGCGATCGCGTCGAAACCCAGGTACGACAGCACCGCGACGGACACCGCCCCGATCACCGCCGTCATCGAGAACCCGGAGTCCCCGGTGAGCGGGGTCAGCCAGCCGCGCTGAGCCCCGTCCCGTGCGAGCACCACCACCGCGGACACCACGAACACCAGCAGGACCGCGATCTCCATGGCGAGCACCGCGAAGCCCACCCGGGCCGCCGCCCGTACGCCCCAGAGGTTGAGCAGCGTGGTCACGAGGACCGCGATCGCCGTCCACACCCACCGCGACACCTCCGGCACCAGCGCGTTCATCGCGATCCCCGAGAAGAGGTAGGCGACGGCGGGGATGAGCAGGTAGTCGAGCATCGCCATCCACCCGGCGATGAAACCGGGCCCCTCGCCGAGCCCCTTGCGGGCGTAGGCGAAGACCGAGCCGGCCAGCGGTGCGACGCGCACCATCTGGGCGTAGCTGAAGGCGGTGAACGCCATCACGACCGTCGCGACCACGTACACCAGTGCGACGGCGCCGCCCGACCTCGCGTCCAGGGTGCCGAACACGCCCACCGGGGCCATCGGGGCGATGAACAGGAGGCCGTAGACCACCAGGTCCCGGAATCCGAGGGTGCGCCGCAGTCTCTGCTCGTCCGCGCTGCTGCCGGCCATATGACCTCCGTCGCTTCGCCTGCCCCGTCACCCGGGGCTTCAGTCTCCCGAGCCCGTCGATCCGGCGCCTGTTCGGTACGGCCTTACGATGGGACGCATGACTGCTTCGCCTGCCCGCCGAGTCCTCCTCGCAGCACCCCGTGGCTACTGCGCCGGCGTGGACCGTGCCGTGATCGCCGTCGAGAAGGCCCTGGAGCAGTACGGGGCCCCGATCTACGTCCGCCACGAGATCGTGCACAACAAATACGTCGTGCAAACCCTGGAGAAGAAGGGCGCGATCTTCGTCGACGTCACCGCGGAGGTCCCCGAGGGCTCCATCGTGATGTTCTCCGCGCATGGCGTCGCGCCCACCGTCCACGCGGAGGCCGCCGAGCGCAGGCTGGCCACGATCGACGCGACGTGCCCGCTGGTCACCAAGGTCCACAAGGAAGCCGTCCGCTATGCCAAGGAGGACTACGACATCCTCCTGATCGGCCACGAGGGCCACGAGGAGGTCATCGGGACGAGCGGCGAGGCCCCCGACCACATCACCCTGGTGGACGGGCCCGAGGACGTCGCCGACGTCACCGTGCGCGACGAGTCGAAGGTCGTCTGGCTCTCCCAGACGACGCTCTCCGTCGACGAGACGATGGAGACGGTCGACGCCCTCAAGAAGAAGTTCCCCCAGCTGCTCTCCCCGCCGAGCGACGACATCTGCTACGCCACGCAGAACCGCCAGATCGCGGTGAAGAAGCTCGCGGAGGACGCCGAGCTGGTCATCGTCGTCGGCTCGAAGAACTCGTCCAACTCGATCCGTATGGTCGAGGTCGCCCTGGACGCGGGAGCGCCCGCCGCCCATCTGGTGGACTTCGCCGACGAGATCGACGAGGCCTGGCTGGAGGGCGTCACCACGGTCGGGCTGACCTCGGGCGCCTCGGTCCCCGACGTCCTGGTCGACGGCGTACTGGAGTGGCTGGCCGAGCGGGGTTACGGGGACGTGGAGACGGTGAAGACCGCGGAGGAGTCCATCACCTTCTCGCTGCCCAAGGAGCTCCGGCGCGATCTGCGGGCCGAGGCGGCCGCGCTCTCGGCGCAGTAGACGAGCCAGACGTCGGCGGTGCGAGCCGAGCGGTCGCGCCGGGGGAAACCCGCCGCGTGTCGATCCCTGTGAGTCCGCCTTCTGCTTCTTCGCGTGAGCCCCCTCGTCTCCCTCCGTGGAAAGGAAGAGGAGCGGGCGAAGCCGACAGTCCGGGGGGAACAGGTACGCCGGACACGCGGGCAACCGGCCCGTGGGGCGCGCGGATCACTCCCCGGGGCGTGATCCGCGCCACCTCCCCGTACCGTGGTTTCCATGGAGATCTTCGGTGTGGACATCGGCGGGTCAGGGATCAAGGGTGCTCCCGTGGACCTGGACCGTGGAGAGCTGGCGCGGGAGCGCCACAAAGTACTGACACCGCATCCGGCCACGCCCGAGGGCGTGGCCGACGGTGTGGCCGAGGTCGTCGGCCATTTCGACTGGCGGGGTCCGATCGGCATCACGTTCCCCGGCGTCATCACCGGCGGCGTCACGCGTACCGCGGCCAACGTGGACAAGGCATGGATCGACCTGGACGCCCGGGAGTTGCTCAGCAGTCGTATCGGGCAGTCCGTCACGATCCTGAACGACGCCGACGCGGCCGGAGTGGCCGAGATGACCTTCGGCGCCGGCCGGGGCCGCAAGGGCACGGTGATCGTGCTGACGCTGGGTACGGGGATCGGCAGCGCCGTCTTCACCGACGGGCAGCTCGTCCCCAACACCGAGCTGGGCCACCTGGAGCTGCACGGGCACGATGCGGAGAAGCGGGCCTCCACGAAGGCCAAGGAGGACGAGGACCTGAGCTGGCAGCACTGGGCGCACCGGGTGCAGAAATACCTGGTCCACGTGGAGATGCTGTTCTCACCCGCACTCTTCATCATCGGCGGGGGCGTGAGCCGCAAGGCGGAGAAGTTCCTGCCGCTGATCGAGAACGTACGGGCCGAGATGGTCCCGGCCCAGTTGCAGAACAACGCCGGCATCGTGGGCGCGGCCATGGCCGCGGCAGTCACGGCCCCACCGGGAGGACACCTGACCACGCCGGTAGGCGGCTGACCCCAACGGCAGGCGACCGGCCGGGGCAACAGGCGAGCGGCCGCTCACCTGTTGCCCCGGCCGCGTCAACAGGTGACCGGCCGCTCCGCAGCGGTCCGGGCGAGGGGTTCAGGGGCGGGGGCGGCGGGCACCCTGGGCGGCAGCCCTGGCCAGGTGCCGTTGCCGCTCCCGCATCTGCCGGATCTTGCGCACGGTGGCGATGAGCCCCGCGACGAGCGTGCCCCCGTACAGCCAGCCCGCGTGGACGGCAAGCGCGGTGACGACCGCCATCGCCTGACCGCCGAAACCGCCCGTGCCACCCGCGATCGGGATCACGCCGACCGCGAAGGCGATGGGCACGCAGATCGGCGCCGTGACCAGGTCGGCGGGTCGCACCCAGAACGCGGTCAGCGCGCTGACCGGCAGGAACAGCAGTCCGAAGACGAGCTCCGAACTGCTGAGAAACAGCCGGTCGAGGCAGGCCAGCAGAAACATCGCCAGGGCCGCGAAGAGCCCCGCGCCGATGCCGGTCAGCCGGGGGTTGGGGAATCGGCGCAGTGCGAGAACCACGGGCGCGACCGGTCCGCCCCGGGGCCTGCGCCCCGAGGTGCGGCCCTGCCCCGCCGCCGGTTTCGCTCCCGGCGCGGCCGGGGCGACCGTGACCGCCACCGGACGGCCGGCCTCGGCCTCGCCGGGGCCGCCCGGCGGGGACAGCGGGGCCTGCTGGGGCTGCCTGCGCTGCGGGCTACGTGTCCTGTGCTGCTCCACCCGGACAACCTAGGTCGCGAAGCGGGCTCTTTCGGGCGTGGGACACGCGCTTTGGCCGACCTTGGCCCTGCGTTCGACGTCACACGGCCGAAACGGGTCCGTTCGGCCCCGGGCCGTCCTCCCCCTCCGCACCCGTGACGGGCCGCGCCGCACCGCCCGTAAACTGGAGAACCGGTCCACCTCCGGCCCGCCCGCACAGCCCCGCTCCTCACTTCAGGAAGTCGCCAACGTGTCGCTCACGATCGGAATCGTCGGCCTGCCGAATGTCGGCAAGTCGACCCTGTTCAACGCCCTGACCAAGAACGACGTGCTGGCGGCCAACTACCCGTTCGCCACCATCGAGCCGAACGTCGGCGTGGTGGGCGTCCCCGACCCCCGTCTGAACAAGCTCGCCGAGATCTTCGGATCCCAGAAGCTGCTCCCTGCCACCGTCGACTTCGTCGACATCGCGGGCATCGTGCGCGGCGCGAGCGAGGGCGAGGGGCTGGGCAACAAGTTCCTGGCGAACATCCGCGAGTCCGACGCGATCTGCCAGGTCATCCGCGCCTTCAAGGACGAGAACGTCGTCCATGTGGACGGCAAGGTCTCGCCCAAGGACGACATCGAGACGATCAACACCGAGCTGATCCTGGCCGACCTCCAGTCCGTCGAGAAGGCCGTCCCGCGCCTGACGAAGGAGTCCCGCCTCCAGAAGGACAAGGTCGCGGTGCTCGCCGCGGTCGAAGAGGCCCAGAAGATCCTCGAGGCGGGCGACACCCTCTTCGCCAAGGGCATCACGGCGGGCACGGAGAAGGGCCGCCTCCTCCACGAGCTGCATCTGCTCACCACGAAGCCCTTCCTGTACGTCTTCAACGTCGACGAGGACGAACTGGTCGACGAGGACTTCAAGGACGAGCAGCGCGCCCTGGTCGCCCCGGCCGAGGCCATCTTCCTCAACGCCAAGATCGAGTCCGAGCTGATCGAACTCGACGACGACGAGGCGCTCGAGCTCCTCCAGTCGATGGGCCAGGAAGAACCGGGCCTCGCCACCCTCGGCCGCGTCGGCTTCGACACCCTGGGCCTGCAGACCTACCTGACAGCAGGCCCGAAGGAAGCCCGCGCCTGGACGATCAAGAAGGGCGCCACGGCCCCGGAGGCGGCCGGTGTGATCCACACCGACTTCCAGAAGGGCTTCATCAAGGCCGAGATCATCTCGTACGACGACCTGGTCGAAACGGGCTCCGTCGCCGAGGCCCGAGCCAAGGGCAAGGCGCGCATGGAGGGCAAGGACTACGTGATGCAGGACGGCGACGTGGTGGAGTTCCGCTTCAACGTCTGATTGGACGTGAATAACGGCCTGACCTGCGAGAAGGCAGGTCAGGCCGTTGTGCTGTCCGCAATAGTCCGCAGAACGTGGAGCGGCTACGTGTCGTAGACCGGCTTCGACACCACGGCACTTGTATCCCAGCCTGAGCGCCGCCGCCTACGAGTCGGCGACTATCGCGATGTGGGGCAGCGGCAGGTCTGGTCGGCGTCAGGTCGCCTCAGACCTTGACGACCTCCACGGAAGGGCCGCACAGGAGTGTCAGATCCTCGGGGTCGGACGTGAGGACCGTGACCGGCCGGGACGCGTTGCGGGCGATGACGGCGAAGGCGGCATCGATGGCGTACTTGTGGCCGTGGAGGTGATGGGTACGCAGAAGCGCGGCGGCCTGGTCGGTGATCTCCTTGGTGACGTCGTGAACGTCGACGCGGGAGAGGATCCACTTGATGCGGGCCGGGTGGACGCGCTCGTAGTCGGCCTCAAGAGTGGTCATGGCACTGGTGGCGACGCGGATGCCCTCTTCCGACGCCGCTTGTACCAGAGCCACGACGGTACGGTCCTTGCGGTAGAGCTTCGAGAGGCCTTCGCTGTCGAGTAGGAGGGTGCCGGGCATCAGGCGGCGGCCCCGCCGGCCTGGCGGTGGTCGTGACGCAGCAGTGCCCGGGCGGCCTCGACCTCCTCGCGAGTGAGAGATTCGTTGTCGGTCTCGAAGTCGGCGACGATCTCCCGCAGCTTGTCCATGGCGACTCTCTGTTCGAGGGCCTCGGCGACGTAGGCGGAGAAGCCGCCCGGGCCGACGTGGGTGCGTACGGCCTCGGCGAGGTCCTCGGGCAGGCTGATCGAGTACTTCCTGCTACCGCTCATGATGCCGATCCTACCAGTGGTGGTAAGGCTTCGTGAGGTGAACGGCCCCATGGACAGACTGGACGCGGTGGCGTCGGCGGGGAGATGGGGATCGACGTTCCACGGGCCGGGCTGGTCCGTGGCGAAGTCCACCCCGGTCAGCGAGAAGCCATCCCTTCAGGGCCGGAGGAGTGGGTCACCAGGGTTCGCAGGCGCCGCTGAGTCGGGCGACGCACGCTGAAGCGAGTGCGATCCGCTCCGCGAGGTGATCCGATGCGCCGCATCCTTTCCGCCGGTGCGCATCTCTCCTGGCGCCGGCACTCGCAGGGGTGAGCGGCTGTGGCTCCTCCGGAGACCAGGAACGGCGTGACTGTCGACGCCGACGTACGGCCAGGAGTGAGCCCGACGCTGGAGACCGCAGCACCGACAGTGCCGGAGGACACCAACCGCTCATACCCCCGGGTCCTCCTGCGGGCGTTCCCGACGTCGACTGCTCTGACCTTCCTGGTCCCGTTTGGGTCGGCCCCTCCGACCCCCACCGCCTCGACCGCGACGGTGATGGGATCGGCTGCGAACTCGACTGAAGCCCCGGACACCGGGCAGCGTCTGGCACATGGGTAGCCCACGGTCCAGAACCTCGAGCTACGGACGCGACCAGCTGTCGGCGAAGGCGCACCGGAAGTCGGTCCAGCGGTGCTCTCTCGGCCTCGGGGACACCCGGCCAGGCCGCAACCAGTCCCAGAACACCCGACGCTCAGCAGGGACTCACCTCGTCCGAGAACACGGCCACAAGCACGCCATCGACGCCCTCGTCGCCGCGGTGACGCTCCGCTCCCCGGCGCCCGTCCTCGTACGGACCTCGGACCGGTCATGTCACAGCGGGTCCGCCCTCAGTCCCTCCGCTCCCGCGTGCCGACGGTCAGTTCGCTCACCCCCGCGGGCTTCGCCGCGTCCTGCGAGGTGACCGTCACGCGTACGTGCCGGGCCGGGGTACCGGCCCGGAAGGGTCGCCAGGTGCGTCCGTCCACCGAGGTCTCCAAGGTGTGGGAGGCCGGTGCGACGTCGGTCCAGTGGGGGACGAGGGAGGTGACCCGGGCCGTGCTGGGCAGGTCCACCGTCAGGGCGCCGGTGGCGCCGTCCGGGGACCAGGCCGTCGAAGGACTGCCGTCCACCGCCGCTTCGGCGTACAGGCCCGGCGTCTCGGAGGTGGCCTTCGCCGGGCGGCAGCGGGCCGCGTCGGGTGTCGGGGTGAGGTCGGGTCGGCGGGTGGGGAGGGTGAGCGTCGTGGAGAGACGGCGCGGGCCCTGCGGGGTGTGCACGGTGAACGGGGCGCCGTCCGTCAGCCGGACCGTGGTCCGCGCGGCGCCGATCGAGATGTCGTACGTACGCCCTCGGTAGTGCAGGCCCGTCAGTTCCACGCCCTCGCGGAGCTGCGGCGGCAGCAGCGGATCGAGTCGTACGCCGTTCTCGCGCAGCCTCAGCCCGGTCAGGCCGTGCGTGAAGACCTGGAGGAAGCCGCCCTTACCGGTGAGGAAGTCCTCGGCGGGGAACCCGGAGAGCGGGTCCTCGGCGCCGGACTTCTCGCCGCGCGCCTCGGAGAAGAGGCTGAACGGACCACGGACGAAGGGGCGTACGGCGCGCTGGAGGTACGTGTACGTGGAACAGCCTGGCTCCCCGATCGCCGCTGCGTCGATCGCGTGCACCGAGTCCGTCATCGCGGGCCCGTCGGGGTCGGTACGCGCGGCGTAGAAGTCGAGCGTCGCGGCGGCGGCACCCTCCTCCATCGGCCACTCCAGCGGATAGGCGAGCAGCACGGTGTCGGCCTGCTTGATGGTCGAGCCGTTGTAGCCCGCGTACTGGAGGAACAGCTTCCGCGCGGGGTCGTACGGGATGCGCAGCCCGTCGGCGGTCCGGTTCCAGCCGACGGGCGCCGGCTGGCCCAGTACCGCGGCGGCGCGGGTGGCGTTGCGCAGGGCGGTGGCGGCCACCGCGTTGGTGAACACGCCGTCGGTGACGCCGTTGCTGTACTCGTCCGGGCCCGCCACGTCGTGCACCGAGTAGGTGCCGTCGGTGTTCTCGGTGGCCCGCGACTGCCAGAAGTCGGCGATGCCCTTCAGCAGCGGCCAGCCGCGGGCCGCCAGCCAGGTGCGGTCACCGGTGGCCAGGTAGTACTGCCAGACCGCCAGCGAGACGTCGCCCTGGAGGTGGTTCTGGGTCAGGCAGTGGGGTGGGTCCCAGCTCTGGCACTCGGAGTCGAGCCGGCCCCTGCTCGCGCTCGTCCAGGGGTAGAACAGCCCCTCGTACCCGAGCTGTTCGGCGTTGGCGCGGGCCGCGTGCCGGGTGCGGAAGCGGTACTCGACGACCGAGCGCGCCAGCTCGGGCCGGGTGGCGAGCAGTGCCGGGTACATCCAGGTCTCGGCGTCCCAGAACACCATGCCCGCGTAATTGTCGCTGGTCAGCCCGGCCGGGGCGAGGCTGTCGGAGGAACCTGGCCGGCTGCTCGCGAGCAGACCGTACTGCGCGGCCCGCAGCCAGCCTTGGAGAGCGGTGCTGCCCGGTACCGAGATCTCGGCCGCCCAGGCCGGCCGCCAGGCCGCCGCGTTGTCGGCGAACACACCGGCCCAGCCGCGCCGGGCGGCGCGGCGCGCGGCGGCGCGGGCGGAGGCGAGCGGTGTGCGGGAGGTGAGGGCGGTGTCCACGCCCACGTACTTCTCGAAGGTGTAGGCGTGGCCGGCCCGGACGCGGGCTGTTCGGGTGCCCGCGCCGCTGCCGGTCTGGACGACCGCTCCCTCCGTTCCGGTGCCCAGGGTCCGGAACGTGCCGTCGTCCGCCACCGTGATCCGGCGCGCCCCGCGCGTGTCCAGGCGGCCCGTCACCGTCGCGGTGCCGGACCAGTGCGGGGTCATCCGCAGGCGTACGGCTCCGGCGTGCACGTCGGAGCGGTCGGCCAGTACCTCGTAGGTCAGGTCGGTCGCACGGCCGTCGGCGGTGGTCCAGCGCAGTGAGGTGACGACCGTGCCGCAGCGCAGGAGGAGGCTCTGGCGGTAGTGCGAGATCCGGCCGGCGGGCGTGCCGGTGCCGTACGTCTCCGAGCCGACGCGCACGTCCAGGGTCGTCCAGCTGGGAAGCGCGGCGAGCACCTCGCGGCCACCGGCGAGGTCCTTGTCGCGGGCGTAGAGCCCCGAGACGAAGGCTCCGTCGTACCGTGGGGTGTACAGGGGCCACCCGGTCCTGCCGCCCGGTGCCGCGTACCCGGCGCCGGTAGCGGGCACGCGGTGGCCGAGGTAGCCGTTGCCCACGTAGGGGTCGTACCCGGAGGCCTCGCCGAAGGACGTGGACACCGGCGCCCACAAGGGGTCCGCCCGACCGCACGTGGGGGCGTGGCCCGGCTCCGCGGCGTACGAGCGGGGTGGGAGGGGCGCGATCGACGCGGCCGCGACCAGAGAGGTGACGAGACACCAGCGCGTGAGGCTCACCGTACGACGGTAGGCAGGGCGGCGGCGTGGGCACGGTTACGGCGCGCGTGTCTTCACGTGGTCGTCCGCGCGGCGCGGGTCGTCGTGAAACTACGAGCGGCCGGGCCACCTGACCAGCGACAGTAGTCAGCGACCAGCGACCAGCGACCAGCGATGAGTGACCGGTGGCCGGCGCCTTTCCGGCGGTGGCCGGCAGCCCGACCAGGACAGGGAGAACCGCATGTCGTACCCCGAACCCACCTACGCGGGCGGAGAGGGCGAGATCAGCGCGCAGTACCGGCCCGCGGACACCGCCCCGAATCTGCTGACGCGCACCGGCGGCAGCACGCACTACCTGGCGACGACGGAGAGCACGCACGGCGAGTTCGGGCTGTACCGGATCAACATGGCGCCCAGGGCGGGCGGTCCGGCCACGCACTTCCACCGGTCGATCTCGGAGTCGTTCTTCATCCTCGACGGGACGGTCCGGATCTACAACGGCGAGCAGTGGACCGGCACCACGGCGGGTGACTTCCTGTACGTGCCCCAGGGCGGGCTGCACGCCTTCCGCAACGACTCCGACGAACCGGCGTCGATGCTGCTGCTCTTCACACCGGGGGCGCCGCGCGAGGAGTACTTCGAGAAGGTGTCGCAGGTCTCCGACTGGCCGGAGAAGGAGCGGGCGGAGTTCTTCATCAAGCACGACACGTACTGGACCGACTGAGGCACGGCCGCACGGCCTCGGCGGCCCGCCCTCCGGCGGGCACGACCGCCGGCGGGTGCACCCGGCTCCCGCGCGGCCCCCGGCGCCCGGCTCGCCGGAGGGCGCGGGAGCATCGAGGCGCATCCGCGTCACGAGCCCGTGCCCGCCGCGCGAGGTGAGGGCCGACCGGACCACGTTCATCGGCGCACGAGGGCTGGTTCTCGTGGGCCGATCCGGCACGGGGCGGTGCGATCCGCGCTGCGCGAGCCGCGCCGCGCGCCGGGCAGCCAGGGATCCGAACCACGCCTGGTCAATGGCCCGTTGACGCACGGCCGGGCACAGGTGCTGGTCGGCGTCGAATCATCACATCGAGTGAAACTCTGGCCCGCGCTTGCGATTCTCAACCCACGGTTGCCAGGCTGTTGCTGTCTGTCAATCTGTTGGGAGTGGCCTGTGGCTTTCGGTGAGCAGCCCGCCTATCTGCGCGTGGCGAGCGATCTCAGGGAGAAGATCGTCAACGGCGCGCTGCCGCCCCATACCCGCCTGCCGTCCCAGGCCCGCATCCGCCAGGAGTACGGGGTCTCGGACACGGTCGCCCTGGAGGCGCGCAAGGTGCTGATGGCCGAGGGACTGGTGGAGGGGAGGTCGGGATCCGGCACGTATGTGCGCGAGCGCCCGGTTCCGCGCCGGATCGCCCGGTCCGGCTACCGGGCCGAGGGAGGGGCGAGTCCGTTCCGCCAGGAGCAGACGGCGGACGGGGCGCGGGGCACCTGGGAGTCCCGCAGCGAGCAGGAGGAGGCCGGCCCGGAGATCGCCGAGCGTCTCGGCATCGAGGCGGGGGACCGGGTGATGCGCACGCGGTACGTCTTCCGTGAGGCGGGGGAACCGATGATGCTCTCCACCTCCTGGGAGCCGCTCGCCGTCACGGGGCGCACGCCGGTGATGCTGCCCGAGGAGGGCCCGCTGGGCGGCTGCGGCGTGGTGGAGAGGATGGCGGCGATCGACGTGGTCGTGGACAACGTCGCCGAGGAGGTCGGCGCACGCCCGGGGCTGGCGGAGGAGCTCCTGGCGCTCGGCGGGGTCCCCGGCCATGTGGTGATGGTCATCGCGCGGACGTACTACGCGTCGGGGCGGGCCGTGGAGACCGCCGACGTGATCGTGCCCGCCGACCGGTACCGGATCGCCTACCACCTGCCGGTCCGGTGACCGGCCGTCGTCTGTGACGACCGCCGGTCGTGACGGCCTGCCCGTCGGTCACGCGGAGTCTCCGTCCCTTCGGAGCCGCCCCGCTTTACGGGCGGCCCGGCGTCGAGATCGCTGCCATCACGGCCACCCGTACCTGTGAGGGGTGCGGGACAGTACGCGAACCGGCCGGCTTCGCCGATGGCGCCGTCCCGGCGGGGCCGAGTCGCTCCCTGTGCTGTTCACCGCACCGCGGAGAGCGGAGACGTCTGCCGCAGGGAGCCCGCGGCCGGGCCCGCCCTGATGTCGCTGCTCACGGTGTGCCCGGTGCGGGCGGCGTCCGGCTGACGCCCCGCGGTGCCACCGCAAGGGGGCGCGCCCGACAGAGTGCGCCCCTGGGGGTATGGCCGGATGCGTATCTCTTTGTGTAAAGACGCATCCGCTGAGTGAAGGTCAGGCGTACGCTCGGGCATATGCGTACTGCGGTTTCCTGGGGATCCTTAGAGACGTGCACGCCGTCAGGGAGAGGGGCGACATGCTGGGGAGGGGCGCGATGACCGACAGTGGAGCCGTGCTCCCCTGGCTGGTGATCAGGCAGGACGACAACGGCAACCGGTACCGCGTCGGCCGTTACGCCACGCAGGACGAGGCGCAGAAGACGGCGGACGACCTGGGCCGGCACGGACACAAGCAGCTGTACTGGGTGGAGCGTCTCGGGTAGAGCGCGCGCCCCTGACGCGCACGGCGGGGCCGGGCTCCGGAATTGAAGCGGGCCCGCGAAGGAAGCCCGCCCGCCCGGGCGGTTACGCTCCGCCCCATGAACGAATCCGTGGTGGTGGCCGGGGCCGTGTGCGACGCGGGGCGGCTCCTGGCCGCCCGTCGCAGCGCCCCGCCGGAGCTGGCCGGACGCTGGGAACTTCCCGGCGGAAAGCGGGAGCCGGGCGAGAGCGGCGAGCAGGCGCTCGTGCGCGAGCTCAGGGAAGAGCTCGGCGTGGAGGCGGAGCCGCTGGAGCGCATCCCCGGCCAGTGGCCGCTGAAGCCCGGTTATGTGCTGCAGGTGTGGACGGCCCGTCTGATCTCGGGCGAGCCCCGCCCGCTGGAGGACCACGACGCGCTGCGGTGGCTCGCCCCGGACGAGGTGGACACCGTCGACTGGCTGGACCAGGACCGCCCCGCCGTGGCCGAAGCCGTACGCCGTCTGCGGGCGGCCGCGCGCCGGTGAGGGCCCGTCCTCGCGCGAGGGTCCCTGCGCCCGTGCGCCCCACCCTTCGCCCGGCACGCTAAGTTGTCCTCAATGTTGGGTATGTGGTGAATAGCCCCGTCTGAAGGGGGTGTGCCCCCGCTGCTGCCGGCCCTGGGAAGTGAGCGGCGTGACCGATACCGAAGGCGAGAGCGCCGAGTGGAGCTTTCCGGCGGTGCCGGGCTCGGTGCGCAGTGCCAGGCACGCCGTACGTGACGCACTGCACCAATGGGGTATGGCCGACGCGGTGGGTGACGTGGCGGTCCTTCTCGTCAGCGAGCTGGTGACCAACTCCCTGCGCTATGCCTCCGGGCCCATCGGCGTCCGGATGGTGCGCCCGCGTCCCGGCGGCCAGGGGCCCGGTCCCGGGCCGGACGCGCCGCCCGGCACGGCCCCGGCCGTGGAGTCCGGGCCGCGGGGGCTGCTGGTGGAAGTCTCCGATCCGGTTCCGGATCCGCCCACGGAACGCAGTGCCGGACCCGACGACGAGACGGGGCGGGGACTGCGGCTCATGGCGTGTTCCGCGCGCCGCTGGGGGATCAGGCACGGAAAGAGCGGCAAGACGGTGTGGTTCGAGCTGCCTCTGCCTGGTTAGGAGTGGGAGGGACGCACACGATCACCGGAGGTCGGGCAGGACCTGGCTGAAAGGGACTGAGACCGTGCTGTGATCGTGAACGCCGTGCCGGTGGAGCCCGTAGTGCTGAATACTGCGTGCAGGACCGGTCCGGTGTGTGAGCTGGAGGGGACGGTCGCGTGAGCGAGATACCTGGGACAGCGGGCGACGTCATGTGGCAGAGCAGCCCGCCTGGCTCGATCTATGACTACATCAGGGTCGCCTCCTTCTCGATCGGGCCCGACGGGCTGATCGAGCAGTGGAGCCGGCGGGCCGCCGGTCTCTTCGGCATGGCCTCCCGCGACGCGGTGGGCAGAGATCCGGTCGAGGCGTTCATGCCCGCCGAGCTGCGGGCGGGCGCCCGTAGGCGGGTCGGGGAGATCCTCGACGGCAAGGAGTGGACGGGCCTCGTACCCTTCCGGATGCCGGGCGAGAACGGTGTCCGCGGACTCGCCGAGATCTACGTCATGCCGAGCGAGACCGGGGCGGGGGAACGGGCCGCGCTCTGCATCGTCGTGGACGTCCGGGCGCTGCGGCGCATCGAGACGGACCTGGCGGCCTCGCAGGCGATATTCGGTCAATCTCCCTTCGGCTTCGTTCTCTTCGGCACGGACCTCACCGTCGTCCGGGCCAACCAGCGGTTCGCCACCGTCTTCGGGGGAGAGGCCGACGACCACTGCGGCAACACCGTCTCGGACTACCTGGCGAAGCCCGAGGCCGACCGTCTCTCCACGACGCTGGAGCGCGTCCTGGAGACGGGGAACGCCGTCACCGACCTCCAGCTCGTCGGCACGCCGCCCGGCTCCGCGGACCGGCGCCACTGGTCCATGAACCTCTACCGGGTGCACAGCCGCTCCGGGCGGCCCATCGGCATCGCCGCACTCGCCATCGACGTCACCCAGCGGCACATCGCCGCCCGCGAGGCGGCCAGCGCCCGGCGCAACCTCGCCCTGCTCAACGAGGCCAGCGCGCGCATCGGTAACTCCCTCGACCTGGAGACGACCGCCCGGGAACTGCTCGACGTCGCCGTGCCCGGCTTCTGCGACCTCGCCTCCGTCGACCTCTACCAGGGGCTGCTCACCGGCGAGGAGGCCGCCCCGGGCAGCTGGGGCCGGTACCACCAGGAGCCCGGTAGCGGCTCCGCCGAGCTGCGGCGCGTCGCGCAGGCCAGCGCCGTGTCCGACGCACTGCCGGGTGTCCTGCCGGGGAGCGGTACAGCCCCCGGAGGGGACATGGGCCCGCCAGCGCTGGGGTCGGTCCACCGCTACCCCTTCCACTCACCCTGCTCCGTCGCCCTGCGCACGGGCCACGTCACCGACGTATCCGGGGACGAACGCGGCTTCGTCCACTCCACGCTCGCCGTGCCGATGGTCGCGCACGACATCGTCGTCGGCCTCGTACAGTTCTCCCGCACCAAGGGCAGCGAACCCTTCGGCGAGCGGGATCGGGCCCTGGCCACGGAACTGGCGGCCCGCGCCGCCGTCTGTATCGACAACGCCCGCCTGTACCGGCGCGAGCACGAGCGCGCGCTCATCCTCCAGCGCAGCCTGCTCCCCCCGGGCGACCCCGAGGCCGCCGGTCTCGACATCGCCTGCCGCTACCTGCCGGGCAACACCGCCACCGAGGTCGGCGGCGACTGGTTCGACGTGATCGAACTCCCCGGCCACCGCACCGCGCTGGTCGTCGGCGACGTCATGGGCCGCGGCCTGCGGGCCGCCGTCGCGATGGGCGAACTCCGTACGGCCGTACGCACCTTGGCGCTCCTGGACCTGGAACCCGCCGAGGTGCTGTCCGCGCTCGACGAGGTCGCCCGGGGCCTCGGCACCCCGGGCGGCGGGGCGCGCAGCGAGGGGTTCGGCGGGGGCGGCGGCGCGCAGTGGCCCTCCCGGGCCGCCCACAAGTCGCGTGAGGCGGACCTCTCCGAGGTCTATCTGGCGACGTGTGTGTACGCGGTGTACGACCCCGTCACCCGGCGGTGCACCTTCGCCAACGCGGGCCACCTCCCTCCCGTGGTGGTGGAACCGGGGGAACCCGCCCTGCTCCTCGACGTACCGCCAGGCATGCCGCTCGGCGTCGGCGGCGAACCCTTCGAGGAGGTCGAGGTGGAGTTGCGGGAGGGCGCCCTCCTCGCGCTCTACACCGACGGGCTCGTCGAGTCCCGCGACCACCCGCTCGAAGAGGGCCTGGAGGCCTTCCGGCGCGTACTCGCCCAGCCGTCGCCGATCCTGGAGGACGTCTGCGACCACGTGCTGACGACCCTCCACACGGGGCACGGCGAGGACGACATCGCCCTGCTGATGGCCCGTATCCAAGGGCTGCCCGCGGAGGCGGTAGGGGACTGGCGGCTCCCGCGCGAGCTGCGCTCCGTGGGCCGGGCCCGTGACCTCGCACGCGCCCAGCTCACCGCCTGGGACCTGGACGACCTGGTGGACACCACCGAACTGCTCGTCAGTGAACTCGTCACCAACGCCCTGCGCTACGGCGAGGGCGAGATACGGCTCCGCCTGCTGCGCGACCGCACCCTCGTCTGCGAGGTCTGGGACGCGGGCCTGGTTCAGCCCCGGCGCCGCCGCGCACGCGACACCGACGAGGGCGGGCGCGGTCTGCAGCTGGTCGGGCTGCTCAGCGCCGCCTGGGGATCGCGGCGCACCCCGCGCGGCAAGACGGTGTGGTTCGAGCTCGCACTGCCCGACGGCGAACCTGCCGCCGAACTCTCTGTCGAGCAGCTGATGAGCATGTACTGAGACTCAGCCCGACTTGAGGGCGGCGAGGCGGGCCTCGACCTCCGCGTCGTTGCCGAGGCTCTCCACCTGCTCGAACTCGGCGTCCAGGGTCGACGCCGGGAGTTCGCGCCCGCCCACCGCCCTGGCCTCCTCGCGCCGCATCTTGTCCTCGAAGCGGCCGAGTTCGGTCGCCGGATCGAGGAGGCCGATGGTCCTGACCGCGTCCGTCATCACGTTCCGCGTCGGGGCGGACGTGGCCCGGGCGGCGAGTGCGTCGCGCTCGGACGTGAGCCGGGTCAGCTTCGCCCGCATCCGGTCCAGGCCGGATCGCAGCTTCTCCACCGCCACCTGCTGCGAGGCGATGGCGGGTTCCGCCGTCCTCGCCTCCTGCTCCGCCTGGAGCTGCCGCCCCAGCGCCACCCTGGCCAGAGTGTCGAACCTGTCGGCGTCCGGTCCCGCTCCTTCGGCCCGCAGCTCGTCGGCCTTCCTGCTGGCCGCGAGGGCCTTCTGCCCCCACTCGCGGGCGGAGTCGACGTCCTCCCGGCGGTCCTGCTCCATCTGCCGCAGACCGCCCATCGTGGCGGATACCGCCTCCTCCGCGTGCGCGATGGTGCCGGCGTACTCGCGGATCAGCTGGTCCGCCATCTTCCGGGGGTCTTCCGCCTGGGCGAGAAGGGCGCTGACATCGGCCCGCGCCAGCTGGGTGGCACGGCCGAGAACCGTCTGCTTGGGCATGGCCTCGTCGTCTCCTTGTCGGAACGTCCGGTCACGAGCCGTCGGTCAGAAACGGCCTCCCCCTCCCCTCCGGCCACGGGTACCCCCACCACCGAAACTGCCCGGACCGCCGCCGAACCCTTCCCCGGGGCCGCCGTTCCCGCCGAAGAGCCCGCCGAGGAGGATGCCTCCCAGCACGGCACCGCCCGTAGCGTCGCCGGGGGCGTACGGACCGCCCGCGCCCTCCGGGCCGAGGTAGTCCCGTACGTCCTGCTCGGCCAGGGTCCGCGCCCGGACGGCCAGTGCGTCCGCATGCCGCGCCTCGGCCAGGGCGCCCCGCGGGTCGTCGGCCTCGGCGAGCCCGGAGGCCCGCCGCCACTTCCGCCGCGCCTCGGCGAGCCGGGTGCGGGCCCGGCTGCCGACGGCTCCCCGGTTGGTGGAGATGTAGTCCGCGGCGGCGCCGATCGCCGCACGCGCGGTGAGCATCGACCCGTCCAGGAGCGTGCGCGCCCGCAGGCTGCCGTGCTCCAGCTCGTGGACCTCCGTAAGGGCCGCGTCCAGTGCCGTGTCCGCCTCCCCGGCCCTGCGCAGGGCGTCGACGGGGTCGTAGCGGCCGGCCCGCAGGTCCTGGTCCACCTCGTCGAGCACCGCCTGGGCCCGCGCGGTCCTGGCCCGCAGATCAACGGCCCACGCGTCCTCGGGGGTGCCTTCGAGCAGCTCTGCGGCCTCGGCCAGGTCGCTCTCCGTCCCGGTGAGCACCCCGGGGAGCTTCTCCGCCGCCTCGGCCAGCTCCGCGGCCCGTCGCCGCACGGCCACGACGAGCGCGGTGGCCTGCCCGATCGCCCCTTCGGCGGCGCGCACGTACACCGCCGCATCGGCGCCGGCGCCCCCGTCCACGGCTGTGCGGGCCTGGTCGAGGCCGGTCGCCGCGAAGGCCATCCGCTCCCGGGCCCGCCCGAGATCATCGGCCGCGGGTGCGGTGGCCGATTCCCTGTACCGCTCCGCCATCCCGCCGAGAGTCGCCTCCGCAGCGGCCACGCGGCCCGCCAGACCGCTGAACGCGGATTCGGCGGCGGCCATGGGCCGCGCAGCGTGGTGTTCCAGGCCGCGCAGCCGGTCGAAGTCCTCGGTGACGGCGTCCAGGCGGCTGTGGGCGTCCGCGCACCGGCGCACGATGTCCTCCAGCGCGCGACGGCGGGCGGCCTCGTCCTCCGGTACCCCGTCGTCGAGCCGCTGCCGTAGCCGGAAGGCCGCCGCCAGCTCGGCCCTGGCCTGGTCCAGGGCCACGGCGAACGGGGCCACGGCCTCCTCCCCGAACTGGGCGGTGGCGACACCCAGCTCCTCCTCGCTCGTGCGCACGGCGTCGTCCGTGTCGACCAGATCGGCCGCCGTCCGGGCGTCGAGGAGCGGCAGGGGGGCCTGCGGCCCGGCCGCTCCGATGCCGCCCCAGCCGGTCGCCGCCGGCGTGGTCCGGATCGTCGTACGCCGCCTGCGGCGCGTGGAGGCGTACAAGGCGGCCAGCAGGGCGGCGACGAGCACGGCGACGGGCACGATCAGGTTCACGGCGCTGCCCGCGTCGGAGGGGTCGCCGGCGCCGAGGGCCCCGGTCGCCGGGGTGATCCCCGGGACCGGGACACCGGCCCCGGGGCCGGCGAGGTCAGGCGCGTACGCCACGGGCGGCTGGGCCCGGCGCCTCCCGGGCCCCCCGCCGAACGGGGTCCCGGCCCGCGGTTCCCGGGCGCCCTGTGCCCCCACCTCGCCGGTGATCCGCCCGGCGTGGAACACTCGCTCGTCGGCGCGGGCGCATGGGGCGGTGACCGCGGACACCCAGCACAGCGCGGCCAGCGCGGCCGTCAGCGCGGCGAGCAGGAGGCTGCCGGGTGCCGAAGGCCGGGATATCGGGATACGGCTCGCGGACGGCGTCACATTCGGGAGGCTATGTCCGCCTTTCCGTGCCCGCGACCCGGCCCGGGCCCCGCCGCCTGCGCCCAGAGCCGGTGGGGTGACGTGACCGGCCTGGACGGTGGCGGAGGGTGGTCGGCCGGGGGCTGCCGGCGTGGCTCGCGGGACGCCGCTCAGACGCTGAAGCGCTCCCGGGCGAGCAGCGGGCGCACCCGCGAGCGGAAGCCACCCGTGCGGAACGGCCGCTGCAGCAGTCCCGGACAAAGCGCCTGGGCCAGGGCTGCGGCGGTCATGCCCTGATCGAGGGCGAGCACGAAGTCGCTGACCCGGCCGGTGGAGACGTTGACGGAGTCCCGGAAGCCGTACCCCTCGTCGTACGCCCCGAAGTCACGGGCCAGGGCCCGCAGGTTGGCCACCGCCTCGCCCGGGGCGTACGGCAGGGCGAGGAACGAGGCGTGCGGGGTGACCACCCCGTTGGTGAAGGCGGACGGGTCCGGCAGCGGCGCACCGTGCGTGGTGTACGTGCGGTCGGTGTTGGAGGCGTAGCCGTCGACCTGCATGCCCAGGGCGTCGACCCCGTACTCCTGGTAGCCGCCCTCGGGCACGTCGGCGGGGGAGAAGCCCCAGTACCCGTACCGCGCCTCCGCCAGCCCGTGCTCGATCTGACCGCGTACGTAGCGCCGGTGGGTCACACCCCAGGATCCCGGCGACCACTCCGCCTCCGGCACGAACAGCGGCACCATCAGGGCCTCGAACATCGAGCCGCCCCAGCTGGGAACGATCTTCCGGCCCCGGTGCGTGTAGTGCCCCTGCCAGACCCGTACGCCGTCCATGACCGCGTAGGCGCCCTGCGGAGGCTGCTCCTGCTCGTGCTCGGGCAGCATCGTGCGCAGGAGGTGCCAGTAGTGCTCCGCAGGCAGCGAGCCGTCCGCGATGCCGAGGTAACTGGCCATGCGCGGCTCGGTGTTCAGGGCGCCGTAGTGGTGGCCGGTCGGCTCGCCCGTGTCGGTCCAGAAGCCGCCGCGCAGCTGGCCCGGGCCGGCGACCGGGTCGGCCGGATCGTACGGCGTGTAGTACGTGGACCAGTCGGCGCCGGCCAGCAGCCGGGCGATGCGCGGACGCAGCGACGGCGCGGCGTCGGCGGCGATCCGCAGGCCGGTGACCAGCCAGGCGTTGTCCACCGAGGAGAGGAACGGGCGTACGGGGGCTCCGGTCCCCGGCCACCGGGTCAGCACCGAACCGTCGTGGGCGTCGTACCAGTTGAGCCAGAAGCCGTCGTGCCGCTCCAGGGTCTCGACGGCGGACACGGTCCGCTCCAGGGTCCGCAGCAGCGCCGCGCCGTCGATCACGCCGAGACCGGCGGCGGCCACCGCGGACCAGAGCCCGCAGCCGATGTCGGTGGGCGAGGTCTGGCGGGAGACCACGGGCGCGGTGCCGCTGAGGTCGGCGCGGTCGGCGGCCAGACCGAAGTCCGTCGTCATGGCCTCGATCGAGCGGTACGTGTCGCGGAACCAGGCAAGGAGCAGTGCCGTGTCCGCGCGGCCGGACGGCACGGCGCCGGAGCCCACCGCCCCGGTGGCGGAGGGAGCGGCGAAGGCGCCCAGGGACAGGGCGGCGGCCCCGGTCCCGGCAGCGGTGAGGAAGGTGCGACGGTCCATCGGAGCCTCTCGGGGAGGAGTCATCGGCTGTCACGTGCGGTGGCCGCCGCGCGGAGCGCCCGTGCGCGGCGGACGGTACGGGAGCCGGCGGCCGTCAGGTGCCGCCGGCGCCCGTACCCGGGGAGCCGTCAGGTGGCTCCCGGTCGGGGGGCCGGTCTCAGCCGGCGGTACGGGGCAGCTCGCGGGAGCGGCCGAGCGAACCCAGCCACACGGCGGAGGGGCGCGGGGCCCGCTCGAACGTCTCCCGGTCCACGGCGATCAGACCGAACGTCGGCGCGAAGGAGCCCCATTCGTAGTTGTCGAGCGCGCTCCACGCGAGGTAGCCCCGAACGTTCAGCCCGTCCTCGATCGCGGACGCCACCTCGTTCAGGGCGCCCGTGTAGTAGTCGACGCGGCGGGTGTCGTCGGAGGTGGCGATGCCGTTCTCCGTGACGATCAGCGGCATGCCGGGCCCGGCCACCTCGGCGGTGTGGCGCAGGGCGTGGCCGACGGCGGCCGGGTAGTACTCCCACTGCGTCAACGTCCGCTCGACGTCCTGGGACGCCGGGACGGGGCCGTCGGGGCCGATCTCCGTACGGGTGTAGGACTGGACGCCGATCCAGTCGTCGTCGCGGGCCGCCTCGATGAAGACGTCCTCGCGCGGGTGCCGGTAGGCGGCGGTGACGTCCTCGGCGCCCGGGCGGGCCTGGTAGACCTGGTTGGCGATGGTCCAGCCGACCTGGATCCCGGCGTCGAGGGCCCGGATCTCCTTCACGGCGGCGTGGTGGGCGGCGATGACGGCCAGGGTGGTCTCGTCGTCGGGGGTGGGCAGGCCCGCGGGCGGGAACCCGATGTCGCCCCGCTTGGCCTGGCCGGCCATCACGGCGATCATGTTCGGCTCGTTGATGGTGCACACGTGGCCGACGCCGTCGGAGATGACCGGTGCACAGGCCGCGACGTAGCGGGCGAACAGCTCGGCGGCGCCGTCCGCCGTCCAGCCGCCGCGCGCCTCGAACCACTGCGGCACCGTGAAGTGGTGCAGGGTGACCATCGGGCGCAGACCGCGGGCGACCGCTCCCTCGACCATGCGCCGGTAGTGCGCCAGTTCCGCCCGGGAGAACCGTCCCTCGGCGGGCTCGATGCGGGCCCACTCGATGGAGAAGCGGTAGTCGGTGAAGCCGAGGCCGGCCAGCAGGTCCATGTCCTCGCGCCAGCGGTGGTAGCTGTCGCAGGCGTCCAGGCTGGGTTCCTGGATGTGGGTGCCGGTGGAGTGCTCCTTGACCCACCAGTCGCTGTTGGTGTTGTTGCCCTCGATCTGGTGGGCGGCCGTGGAGGCGCCCCACAGGAAGCCTTCGGGGAACGGGACCTGGGTGTGCGTCATCGCGGAATGTCTCTCTGTGGGCGTGGAGGGTCCGGCCGCGGGGCGGGCCGCGCGGCCTCGGTGGTGGGCGGTGGCCGCGGTGGGCTACTTCATGCCGGCCGTGGCGATGCCCTGGGTGAAGTGCCGCTGCAGGGCGATGAAGAGGACCAGCACCGGCAGCACGACCAGGAAGGCCCCCGCCATCAGCAGGCCGTTGGAGCCGCCCGCCTTGTTGGGGTCGGTGGCGAAGGTGGCCAGGGCGACCGGCAGGGTGTACTTGTCCGGATCGTTGGTCGCGATCAGCGGCCAGACGAAGTTGTTCCAGGAACCGAGGAAGGTGAAGATCGACAGCGTCGCGAGGGCGGGCTTCACGAGCGGCATCACGATCCGCCGGAAGATGTACCACTCGCCGGCGCCGTCCATCCGCGCCGCTTCCAGCAGCTCGTCCGGGATCGACTGCATGAACTGCCGCATGAGGAAGACGCCGAAGGCGCCGGCGGCGAAGGGCAGCACCAGACCTCCGTACGAGTCGATCAGACGGAGCTTGCTCATCAGCACGAACAGCGGCAGCAGCATCAGGTTGCCCGGCACCATCAGAGCGCCCAGGACCAGCCCGAAGATCTTGTTGCGGCCGGCGAAGTGCAGCTTGGCCAGCGCGTATCCGAGCATGGAGCAGAACAGCAGGTTCGAGACGGTGACCAGCACCGCCACGATCACGGAGTTCACGAAGTAGAGGGGCAGGTCGAGCTTGTCGAGCAGCTGCCGGAAGTTGCCCAGGGTCCACTCGGTGGGAATCCAGACGGGCGGGGACGCCGAGAGCTCGCTCGTCGTCTTGAAGGAGGAGAGCGCCATCCAGAGGAACGGCGCGGACATGATCAGCAGGCCCAGCGAGAGCAGGACGTAGACCAGGAACCGCTTCGGGCCGCGGGGCCTGGCCGGCGCGTTCCGCGCGGTGCCGGGTGCGTGGCCGACGGTCATTTCGTGTTGTCCTTCAGCAGTCGGAGCTGCAGCACCGTGATGCCCATGATCACTACGAAGAGGACATACGCCATGGCGCTCGCATAGCCCATGTGGAAGAAGTTGAAGCCCTCGCGGTACATGTTCAGCGAGACCGTGAGCGTGGAGTCGGAGGGCCCGCCCTCGGTCATCACGAAAGGCTCCTCGAACACGTTGAGGTAACCGATGGTGGTGATGACCGTGGCGTACACCACCGTGGGCCGCAGCAGGGGGATCGTGATCCTGCGGAACTCCTGCCACACCCCGGCCCCGTCGAGCCGCGCGGCCTCCCGGACCTCGGTGGGGATGGCCTGCAGCCCCGCGATGAACAGCACCATGACCGTACCGACGTTGCGCCAGACCGCCATGGCGATCAACGAGGGCATGGCCAGCGCCTCGGATCCCAGGAAGTCCGGTGCTGTCAGGCCCACTTCGGAGAAGAGACCGGCGACGAGCCCGTCACTCGGGTCGAGGACGAACCGCCACACCACGGCGACGGCCACGATCGAGGTGACCACCGGGGCGTAGAAACCGACGCGGAAGAAGGTCCGCGCGCGGTCGATGCCGTTGTTCAGCAGCACGGCGACGACCAGCCCGAGGGCGATCGTCAGCGGAACGCCCACCACGACGAAGTAGCCGGTGTTCAGGAGGGACCTGAGGAACTTCTCGTCGCCGAAGAGCGCGGTGTAGTTGTCGAATCCGACGAAGTTCGCCTCCAGCGGGCGCGTGACGTTGCGCAGCCCGAAGTCCGTGAAGCTCATCAGCAGCGTGGCGAGGATGGGGAACGCCATGAAGACGGTGAACAGGACGAGGAAGGGGGTGGAGAAGAGCCAGCCCGCCGCGTTCTGCACACCCAGCGAGCGTGGTCCGCGCCGGGACCCGGCACGGCCGGCCGGCGGTGGAAGTCTCCCGGGGCCGTCCTGCGTCGTGGCCGGCTGTGCGGCCCTGGAGGTCGTGGTGGCCATGGCTCCTACTTCACGATGCCTTCGATCTCGGACTGCGCCGTCTTCAGCGCGTCCTCGGCGGAGGCCTTGCCCTGGGTCACCTTCGCGATGGCCCGGTCGACCTTGTCGGTGACCTCGGTCAGCTTGGGGGTGGTGGGCGAGGACTTCGCGGTGTCCATCTGCTTTCTGAAGACCTGCAGGGTCGCGTCGCCGGCGAGCGCGCTGGACTTCCAGGCCGACGTGTTCGCGGGCAGGTCCTTGGTGCGTCCGTACCAGTCGGCCTGGCCCTCGGTGCTGGTGAGGTAGCTGACGAACTCGGTCGCGGCGGCCTTGTGCGCACTGTCCTTGGAGACCACCAGGGAGGAGCCGCCGGCCATGGACACGGAGGACGTGTCCGCCGGGACGGGGGCCACGGCCCACTTGCCCTTGATCTGCGGCTGCCCCTCGTCGAGCAGCGTGACGTGCCAGGGGCCGCCGAAGAACATCGGGACCCGGCCGTTGCCGAAGTCCTTCACTACGTCGTAGCCCGGCTGCACCGACTTGTCGGAGAGCCCCTTGTCGAAGTAACTGCCGTACTCCTTGAGCGCCTTGACGGCCTCCGGGCTGTCGACGGCTGCCCGGCCCTCGGCGTCGAGGATCTCCCCGCCGGCGGAGTAGAGGAAGGGGTAGAAGTTCTGCACCGTGTCGAGGCCGCTGGGCTGGATGGACAGGCCCCACTTCGTGCCCGCCTTCGCCTGGTAGGCGGCGGCGAGCTGCGAGAGCTCCTTCCAGTTCGCCGGAGCCTTGGCGATGCCGGCCTTCTCGGCCAGGTCGGTGCGGTAGAAGAGGACCCGGGTGTCGACGTACCACGGCACGCCGTACGCGGTGCCGTCCACCTCGCCCTGCTGCCATCCCGCGGGGAAGAAGTCGGCCTTGTCGAAGACCTTGGTGTCCACCGGCTCCAGGACACCGAGCTCGGCGAACTCTCCCATGTAGCTGCCGCCCATCTGGGCCACATCCGGCATGGTGCCGGCCGCCGCGGCGGAGACGAGCTTCTGGTGGGCGACGTCCCAGCCGACCGGGGTGACCTTGACCGTGATGTTCGGGTGGGCCTTCTCGTACACCTCGGCGACCTCCGCGAGCTTCTCGCCCTCGGCGCCCATGGCCCACACGGTGAGCGTCTGCTTCTGGTCGGCGGACACGTCCCCGCCGGAGCCGCCGCAGGCGGAGACGCCGAGGGCGAGCGCGACGGTGACCGCGACGGAGGCGGTTCTGGCGGTTCGGGACATGGAGGCTCCTCCTTGAGCGGTCCGGATGTATGCGCTGCCTGTAAGCGCATACATCACTCTGGGGCAGGCCTTCGGGAATCCGCAAGAGGGTGCTGGGTCACACTCGTGCAACGTGCTGGGCATGTGGTTGCCCCCTCGGTGCACCGTAAGTGCACCGTTTGCGTCATTGGCGCACATGTGACCGATTCCGCTTGTCTCAGGGGCCCGTGACGGCCCACCCACCGTTCCGTGGGCGGGCCCTCGCAGTGCCCTGTCCGCCGAACGGGAACTCGTGGTGTGCGTGCGGGGCACCCTTGACGTACGGCGGGATCACGGAGGAGCGGGCGGAGCTGGACGCGCGACGCGCACCCCTCTTCGCGACGTGGCCCGGGTGGTGACGGCGGGGCGCCGTGTGGCCCGGGCGGTGACGGCGGAGGCGTGAGCCGGGCGGTGACGGCGGGGGCGTGAGCCGGGCGGTGACGGCGGGGGCGTGAGCCGGGCGGTGACGGCGGGGCATGCGTGGCCCGGACGATGACCGGCGGCGGCTCCTCACGTGCGGCCGCCCGGACCGAACACCTCCGGGTGAAGATCCCGGCAGCTCGGGCGTCAGCCGCAGCCGCAGCTCGCCCGGCGGGCCAGGGACACGGGCAGCTCCAGCGACACCGGCTCCCGGCTCCGGTCCGCAAGGCGCTGCACCAGCAGCTCCACGGCCTGCTCGCCCAGCTGCCGGATCGGCTGCCGCACGGTCGTCAGCGACGGGCGTACGATCCGGCTCAGCGGGATGCCGTCGAAGCCGGTCACGGCGATGTCCTCGGGCACCCGTACCCCGCGCCGCTCCAGGGCGCGCAGTGCCCCCACCGCCATCTGGTCGTTGGCGAACAGCACCGCGTCGGGCCTGCCGGAGCCCCGGTCCAGCAGTGTCTCGGCGGCCCGCGCACCTTCGGCCTGGGTCATCATCGCGGTGCGCAGATCCGGTTCCTGGGGGACCGGGAGCCCGGCGTCGCGGCACGCTTCCCGGAAGCCGCGGAACCGCGCCTCGGCGTCCGGCGAGTCCGGGTCGCCCCCGACGAAGGCGAGTCTGCGCAGCCCGTGGTCCTCGATCAGGTGGCGGGCCAGCTCGCGCTCGCCGTCGGCGTTCGCGACGACGAGGTGGTCGAGGTGGTCGATCTCCCGGGGTCCGGCGAGCATCACCACGGGGAGCCGGCGCGAGATCACCTCGAGATCCTGGGTCGGCACGGTCTGCGCCAGCACCGCGAAACCGTCCACCCGCCCCGCGACCTTCGCGACGAGGCTCTCCGGGCCGCCCTGCAGGGAGGCGGCGATCAGCAGCGCGTAGCCGTGGCGCCGGGCCGCTCGCTCCATGCCCCGGATGATCTGGTCGGAGTACAGCATCACGGCGTCGTCGGCGTCACTGTCCGCCTCGGCGTCGGCCTCGGCGTCCGGATCGGCGTAGTCCGGGAAGCAGAGCCCCAGCACGCCGGTGGTGCGGCTGGCCAGGCCCCGGGCGTTGCCGCTCGGTACGTAACCGAGCTCGCGGGCCGCCGCCAGGACCCGCTCGCGCGTCTCGCCGCGCACGGAGTCGGGATTGCGGTACACCCGGGAGACCGTGGCAATGGAGACGCCCGACCGCTCGGCGACGTCGTACACCGTGGGCGCGCTCACTCGACCGTCCGCTTCTTCTTCCGCATTCGCGTACCTGCCGCTGCACGTACCGACCCTCTTCTGAAAGCGCATTCACCCTAGGTCGCGGGCATGCGGGCGGGCAAGACGGGCCGGTGCCTCCGGCCGCGCCGCCGGGAGGCCGGTCTTGTGGAGGAGCGGGCAGGGTGGCCGCGGGGCCGCACGGGTGATGTCGGGGGCCCCACCGGCCGTGTCTGCCGTTCCTCGCGCGGGGAGGTGCGTTCAGTGGACCAGCGAACCAGTGTGATCAACCGCAAAGCCACCTAAACGCATGATCCGGTCCCTTCCGGTACGGGTGGGCCGGGCCGGTCCCGGAGGTATCAGCCATGGCCCACGTCGGCGTCCCACGCGGGACGGCCCGCACGCGCCGCTCCCTCGCGTTCCTGGCGACGGGCGTACTCACCGTCCCGGTACTGACGGGCTGCAGTTCGGGCGGCGAGGGCCCCGTCGCCCCGGCCGCGGGGCAGGACATCGCCCCGGCGTCACGGGACGTGGTCACCGCGGGGTCCGAGCTCACCTGGGCGATCGACGCGGTGCCCGCCACCCTCAACGCCTTCCAGGCCGACGCCGACGGCGCGACCACGCGGATCACCGGCGCCCTGCTGCCCACCCTCTTCCCGCTCGACACGCGGGGCGAGCCGCGGCTCAACCCGGACTACCTGGAGTCGGCGAAGGTCATCGAGCGGGAGCCCAAGCAGGTCGTCCTGTACAAGCTCAACCAGCAAGCCGTGTGGAGCGACGGCCGGGAGATCGGGGCCCCCGACTTCGTCGCCCAGTGGCGCGCGCTGAGCGGCAAGGACTCGGCGTTCTGGACCGCGCGAAACGCGGGGTACGAGCGGATCGAGAAGATCGAACGCGGCAAGGACGACCTCCAGGTCCGGGTGACGTTCGCCAAGCCGTACGGGGACTGGCGCTCGCTCTTCTCGCCGCTGTACCCGAAGGAGGTGACGGGCTCGCCCGGCACCTTCAACGACGGCGCCAGGGCCGCCCTCAAGAACACCGCAGGACCGTTTCGCCTGCGCCGTGTGAACAAGGACGAGGGGACGGTCACGCTGGACCGGAACCCGCGTTGGTGGGGCGACGAGGCGAAGCTCGAATCGCTCGTCTTCCGGGCCGTCGACCCGAAGAAGCGCGCCGACGCCCTGACCGAGGGCACGGTGGACGTCGCCGACATCGACCCGGCCACCGCGAACGCCGTCGCCCGGGCCGCCCGCTACCGCGGCGGGAACGGGCAGCCGCCCGCCCACGGACCCGGCTCCGACATCACCCCGGCCGCCGCCCTGCGCTCCTGGGCGCTGGCCCACGGATCGGACGAGAAGGCCGCCGAGACCGCCCAGGCCGCCCGGGCGAAGAACCGCGAGGCCGTCGCGGTGTACGCGGCCGAGCAGAAGTCCCTGGCCGGCTTCGCCGTACGCAAGTCCCTGGAGCCCGCCTACACGCAGCTGGCGCTGAACGGTGAGTCCGGGCCCCTCGCCGACGACCGGGTGCGCCGTGCGATCGCCCGCGCACTGGACCGCCAGGAACTCGCCGAGACGGTACTCAAACCGCTGGGCCTGCCCGCGAAGCCGCCCGGCAGCCACCTGGCCCTGGCCGGGCAGCCGGCGTACCGGGACGGCAGCGGCGCGCTCGGCGACCAGGACCCCAAGGAGGCGCAGGCGCTCCTGGCGGACGCCGGCTGGACCGTGGGCGGGGCCGTGCGCAAGCCCGGGGACACCAAGGCCGGCAGCGAGGCGGACAAGAAGACCGGGACGGGCGGGAAGACCGAAGAAGGAACGAAGACCGGAGAAGGAACGAAGGCAGAGGGCGGCAAGAAGGCCGGCGAGGAGGAGGGCGACGACAAGGCCTCCCGCGACGAGGGGCTCTACATCGTCGGTGACGACGAGAAGCCGGGCGACCGCCCCGCGCCGGCCTCCGCCTCCGGGGCCCTCGCCACCGTCCCCGCGGCAGTGGCCCACGGCGCGCCGCCGCGCCGTCAGGCCGGAGCCCTCGAAGCCACCGGCGACGACGCCGCCGGGGTCACCGCCCGGGACAGGCGGCAGGGAGGTGCCGCAGGCGCCTACGCCCCCGCCGGTACCCCCGCGCCCGCCCCGGCCTCCCTGCGCGGCCGTCTCGGCAAGGACGGCAAGCCGCTCACCCTGCGTTTCGTACTCCCGTCGGGCCCGGGCTCGCAGTCCCTGCGCGGGGTCGGCGACAAGATCGTCGCCATGCTGGACGCCATCGGCGTCGGCACGGTGATCACCAAGGTCCCCGACGACAGCTACTTCACTGACCACGTCGCCTCCGGCGACTACGACCTCGCCCTGTACTCCTGGCCGGCGACCGCCTACCCCGCGACCGACGGCCGCCCGATCTTCGCCAAGCCGGAGCCCGCCACCGACGGCTCGCTGCTCGTCGAGCAGAACTACACACGGGTGGGCTCCGACCACATCGACCAGCTCTTCGACCGTGCCGTCTCCGAGCTCGACGCGAACGCCTCCAGGGAGCTGCTGAAGCAGGCGGACGCCCGAATCTGGGCCGCCGCCGGATCGATTCCGCTGTATCAGCGGCCACAGTTGGTCGCCGTCGACAGGAAACTGGCGAACGTCGGCGCCTTCGGGTTCGCCACGCCCCGCTACGAAGACATCGGATTCACCCGGTGACAAGCGGAAGGTACCGCCGCGAATCGTAAGAAGTAGCAGGTCACACGCATATTCGAACCTCAGAACCCGCTCAAGTCTCTTGCCCGTCGGTGCCGCCGGCGGGCAAGGTGTTGTCCGCCCAGACCCGGGCCTCCCACCCCCACACCCCCCTTGACGGCCGGTCCCCACCGGCCGGACGATGGCTGGATACCAGCTGAATACCGGCTGAACAGTGACTGGAGAACGGTCCCGCGGATCGGGCCGGGAAGCTCCGGACGCGTCGGGCCCGTACCATTGGACTAGCCGTGGCGTGCCGCCCGGCGGGCGTACGAGGACTCGAGACCGACTGAGACGCCTGATCCCCGAGCGAGAGAAGCGCAAGCCACCCATGCCCACGCGTCACGACATCCGTAACGTAGCCATCGTCGCCCACGTCGACCACGGCAAGACCACCCTGGTCGACGCCATGCTCAAGCAGGCCGGCGCCTTCGCGGCGCACGCTGCCGAGAACCTCGACGAACGCATGATGGACTCGAACGACCTGGAGCGTGAGAAGGGCATCACGATCCTCGCCAAGAACACGGCGGTGAAGTATCACCCCAAGGACGGCGGGGACCCGATCACGATCAACATCATCGACACCCCCGGCCACGCCGACTTCGGCGGCGAGGTCGAGCGCGGTCTGTCGATGGTGGACGCGGTCGTCCTGCTGGTCGACGCCTCCGAGGGTCCGCTCCCGCAGACCCGTTTCGTGCTCCGCAAGGCGCTGACGGCCAAGCTGCCGGTCATCCTCTGCATCAACAAGACGGACCGGCCGGACTCGCGGATCTCCGAGGTCATCGACGAGACGTACGACCTCTTCCTGGACCTGGACGCCGACGAGGAGCAGATCGAGTTCCCGATCGTCTACGCCTGCGCCCGTGACGGCGTCGCGTCGCTGACCAAGCCCGAGGACGGCACCGTCCCGGCGGACAGCGACAGCCTGGAGCCGTTCTTCACGACGATCCTCTCCACCGTCCCGGCTCCCGAGTACGACGAAGAGGCCCCGCTGCAGGCCCACGTCACCAACCTCGACGCCGACAACTTCCTCGGCCGCATCGCGCTCTGCCGCGTCGAGCAGGGCGAGCTGCGCAAGGGCCAGACGGTCGCCTGGATCAAGCGTGACGGCACGATGTCCAACGTGCGCATCACCGAGCTCCTGATGACCGAGGCGCTCACCCGCAAGCCGGCCGAGAAGGCGGGCCCGGGCGACATCTGCGCGGTCGCCGGTTTCCCGGACATCATGATCGGCGAGACCCTCGCCGACCCCGAGAACCCGATCGCGCTCCCGCTGATCACGGTCGACGAGCCGGCCATCTCCATGACCATCGGTACGAACACCTCGCCGCTCGTCGGTAAGGGCGGCAAGGGCCACAAGGTCACCGCCCGTCAGGTGAAGGACCGTCTGGACCGTGAGCTGATCGGTAACGTCTCGCTCCGCGTCCTGGACACCGAGCGCCCCGACGCCTGGGAGGTCCAGGGCCGTGGTGAGCTCGCGCTGGCGATCCTGGTCGAGCAGATGCGCCGTGAGGGCTTCGAGCTGACGGTCGGCAAGCCGGAGGTCGTCACCAAGCAGATCGACGGCAAGACGCACGAGCCGATCGAGCGCATGACCATCGACTCCCCCGAGGAGCACCTCGGCGCCATCACGCAGCTGATGGCGACCCGCAAGGGCCGCATGGAGACGATGACGAACCACGGTTCGGGCTGGGTCCGTATGGAGTGGATCGTCCCCTCCCGCGGCCTGATCGGTTTCCGCACGGAGTTCCTGACGCAGACCCGCGGTACGGGCATCGCGCACTCCATCTTCGAGGGCCACGAGCCGTGGTTCGGTGAGCTGCGCACCCGTCACAACGGCTCGCTGGTCGCCGACCGCGCGGGCACGGTCACGCCGTTCGCGATGGTCAACCTCCAGGAGCGCGGTGTCATCTTCACCGAGGCGGGCACCGAGGTCTACGAGGGCATGATCATCGGCGAGAACTCGCGCGCCGACGACATGGACGTGAACATCACCAAGGAGAAGAAGCTCACCAACATGCGTGCGGCTTCGGCGGACACCACCGAGAACGTGGTGCCCGCTCGCAAGCTCTCCCTGGAGCAGTCGCTCGAGTTCTGCCGCGAGGACGAGTGCATCGAGGTGACCCCGGAGACCGTGCGCATCCGCAAGGTCGTCCTGGACCAGAAGCAGCGTGGCCGCACGGCCTCGCGCGCGAAGAACGGCTGAACCGGACGGTCGGCGTCCGCCGGCCGTCCGCCGGCGCAGAGCCGTTGTCATGAGGCCCGGGCCCCCGCAGAGACTGTGGGGGCCCGGGCCTTTCGTCAAACGGTTTTTCCGACCGAGGTGTCCGGTTATCGGGCGTCGCTCTCCGGAACATGTGTTAACGGTCCGTTTCGGGGGTGTCTGTCTGGGATCATTTTGTCCGGATTTCGGGCAACCATGGCTTGCTGATGTTGTCAAACCGAGACCCTTTAAGTGTGGTTTACAGCCCGGTGTTCCTTAATAGTTGGCTCCATTGAGCTCGGGTCAATGGGTCGACGCACTGTGGGGAGTGCGGACTCACGAGCACACTCGGGGCACTGGAAACGATCACCGTCAGGGGTGTCGGTGGATCTCTGCAGTGCCCCTCTTGTAGTCAAAAGTGGACTCATGAGGAGGAAACCCATGCGCGGTGCCAAGAGCGCCAAGTGGGTCGCGGGAGCGGCAATCATCGCCCTGGCCGCGACCGCCTGTGGCGGCGGCAACGACGACAGCGGCGACTCGGCTTCGAAGGAGAAGGGCAAGCCTGCGGGCTACGTCTCCGTCGACGTCGGCGAGCCGCAGAAGCCGCTGATCCCGGCTGACACCAACGAGTCGCTCGGCAGCTACGTCATCCAGGCCCTGTTCACCCAGCTCCTGGAATTCGACGCCAAGGGCAACATCGTCTACACGAACGCGGAGTCCGTGAAGTCGGACGACAACAAGACGTGGACGGTGAAGCTCAAGCCCGGCTGGAAGTTCCACGACGGCACCCCTGTCACCGCCGAGTCGTACATCAAGGCGTGGAACTGGTACGCCAACATCAAGAACAACCAGCAGAACGCCTTCTGGTTCGAGGACATCAAGGGCTACGCGGACGTCCACCCTGAGAAGGGTGACCCCAAGGGCACGGAGATGTCCGGTCTGAAGGCGGTGGACGACACCACCTTCACGATCGAGCTGGACAAGCCCGTGCCGTACTTCGAGTACAAGCTCGGCTACTACACCTTCGCCCCGCTGCCCGAGGTGTTCTACAAGGACACCAAGGCGTTCGGCCAGGCGCCGGTCGGCAACGGTCCCTACGTCTTCGAGAAGTGGGACCACAAGAAGCTCATCCAGGTCAAGGCCAACCCGGACTACCAGGGTCCGAACAAGGCCAAGAACAAGGGCATCCTGTTCAAGAACTACGCGACCGTCGAGGCCGCGTACCAGGACCTCCTGTCCGGCAACCTGGACATGATCCGCCAGATCGGCCCGAAGGACCTGCCGAAGTACAAGACGGACCTCGGCGACCGCACCGTCGACCAGGCGTACGCGGCCGTCCAGTCGCTCGTCCCCGTCTTCTACTCGAAGACCTTCAAGGGCATCGACCCGAAGGTCATCCAGGGTCTGTCGATGGGTATCGACCGCGACACGATCACCAAGACCGTGCTCAACGGCACCCGTCAGCCCGCCACCAGCTTCACGCCTCCGGGCGTCGCGGGTAACCAGGACCTGAACACCGACGTGTTCAAGTTCGACCCGGCGAAGGCCAAGCAGCTCATCAAGGAAGGCGGCGGCGTTCCGGAGAACAAGCTCTGGATCCAGTACAACGCCGACGGCGGCCACAAGGAGTGGGTGACCGCTGTCTGCGAGTCCATCCGCAACTCGACCGGGGTCGACTGCACCCCGGACGCCAAGCCGGACTTCCAGACGGACCTGGAAGCGCGTGACAACAACCAGGTCAAGTCGATGTACCGCGGTGGCTGGGTGGCCGACTACCCGCTGAACGTCAACTTCATGCGCGAGCTGTACGGCACCACGGCCGAGGCCAACAACGGCCGGTTCTCCGACAAGGAGGTCGACGCGGCCTTCAAGAAGGGCGACAACGCGGCCAGCCTGGACGAGTCGATCAAGGCTTACCAGGACGCGGAGAAGCTCGTCCTGCAGAAGATGCCGGCGATCCCGCTGTGGAACTACAAGATCAACGGTGGCTACTCGAAGGCCGTCGACAACGTCGGCATCGACTACCGCGGCGACTACGTCATGACCGACGTCACCGTCAAGTAACACACGCCTGAGGGCCCCCACTCGGCCATCAGCCGCCCACACCAGGCAGTAGGCCCCGGGGGCCGCTCTCCGCATCCGGAGAGCGGCCCCTGGGCTGCATTATCCCTATCGGAGGCAAACATGGGGCGTTATGTCGCGCGGCGACTGCTCCAGATGATCCCGGTCTTCCTCGGATCAACAATGCTGGTCTTCGCCATGATGTACGCGCTTCCCGGCGACCCCGTGCGCGCACTGGCAGGCGAACAGACCGTCGACCCGGCGCAGATCGCGGCAATGAAGCACAAGCTCGGTCTCGACCTGCCGCTGTGGCACCAGTACTGGAACTACCTCACGGGTCTGTTCCAATGGGATTTCGGTACCGAGATCGCCAGCGGACGTCCGGTGGCCGACACCATCGCGGACGCGTTCCCGATCACGATCCGGCTGGCTCTGTTTGCCTTCCTCTTCACGGTCATCGTCGGCATCTCCATGGGCGTCTTCGCGGGCCTGAAGGCCGACACCCTGCGCGACCGCGGGCTGCTCATCCTGACGCTCCTGCTCATCTCGGTGCCCTCGTTCGTGCTCGGCTTCCTCGGCCAGTACCTCTTCGCCTTCCAGCTCGGCTGGGTCGATCCCAACGTGAGCGCCGAAGCGAACTGGAGCGAACTGTTCCTGCCCGCCGTCGTCCTCGGGTCGCTGTCACTGGCCTACGTCGCGAGGCTGACCCGTACGTCGGTCGCGGAGAACCTGCGCGCCGACTACATGCGGACCGCAGTGGCCAAGGGGCTGCCGCGACGCCGCGTCGTCGGGGTCCACCTCATGCGCAACTCGATGATCCCCGTCGTCACCTTCCTCGGCACCGACCTCGGCGCGCTGCTCGGCGGCGCGGTCGTGACGGAGGGCATCTTCAACGTCCAGGGTGTCGGCCGGGCCGTGTTCGGCGCGCTGCAGCACCGGGAGGGCGCCACGGTCGTCGGCATCGTGACGCTGATCGTCATCGTCTATCTCGTCACCAGCCTGCTCGTCGACCTGCTCTACGCGGTCCTGGACCCGAGGATCCGTTATGCCTGAGACGCTCAAGGAAACCACCCCGGACCCGACCGTCGAGGCTGCGGCCGCGCCGGTCCCCGCGGCCGCGGCAGGCAAGCCCCGCAGCCTGTGGTCGGATGCCTGGCACGACCTGCGGCGCAGCCCGCTGTTCGTGGTGTCGGCGATCCTGATCGTCTTCCTGCTGGTGATGGCGGTCTTCCCCGGCCTGTTCACGGGCGCGGACCCGCGCTACGCGGACCTGGCCCACCACTACCTGCAGAAGCCCAAGTGGGGGAACTTCTTCCAGGAGGACTGGTTCGGCTACGACATCCAGGGCCGCTCGATCTACGCGCGTGTCGTCTACGGCGCCCGCGCCTCGATCATGGTCGCCGTGGTCGTCACCGCGCTCGTCACCGTCCTGGGCACCGTGGTCGGCATGCTGGCCGGGTACTTCGGCGGCTGGATCGACACGATCCTGTCCCGGGTCACCGACATCTTCTTCGGCGTCCCGTTCATCCTCGGCGCGATGGTCGTCCTGACCTCGTTCGAGGAGCGGCACATCTGGGTCGTCATCCTGGCCCTGGCCTTCCTCGGCTGGACCCAGATAGCCCGTGTCGCACGCGGCTCGGTGCTGACGATCAAGCAGGCCGACTACGTGATGGCGGCCAAGGCGCTCGGCGCCTCGACCACCCGCATCCTGCTCCGTCACATCCTGCCCAACGCGATCGCCCCGGTGATCGTCGTCGCGACCATCGCGCTCGGCGGCTACATCTCGGCCGAGGCCACGCTGTCCTTCCTGGGTATCGGCCTCGCCGAGCCCACCGTGTCCTGGGGTGTCGACATCTCCTCGGGCCAGGAGCAGCTGCGTAACGCCGCGTTCGTCCTGATCATCCCGTCGGTCATGGTGTCGATCACCGTCCTGGCGTTCATCATGCTCGGCGATGCGGTACGCAACGCCCTCGACCCCAAGCTGCGCTGAGGGAGGCGTACATGACCATCATCGACAAGACGGCGGATGTTCCTGCTCCGCGTGGTTCGAACGACGAGAGCGGCCCGCTGCTCGAAGTCCGCGACCTGCACGTGGAGTTCCACACCCGCGACGGCGTCGCCAAGGCCGTCAACGGAGTCAACTACCACGTCAGTGCCGGCGAGACCCTCGCCGTGCTCGGCGAGTCCGGCTCCGGCAAGTCCGTGACCGCGCAGGCGATCATGGGCATCCTGGACATGCCTCCGGGCCGCATCCCGAAGGGCGAGATCCTCTTCCGCGGCCAGGACATGCTCAAGATGAGCAACGAGGAGCGCCGGCAGATCCGCGGACAGAAGATCGCGATGATCTTCCAGGACGCGCTCTCCTCCCTCAACCCGGTGCTCTCGGTGGGCTACCAGCTCGGCGAGATGTTCCGTGTCCACAAGGGCATGTCCAAGAAGGACGCGAAGGCCAAGGCCATCGCGCTGATGGACCGGGTGCGCATCCCGGCGGCGAAGGAGCGGATCAACGACTATCCGCACCAGTTCTCCGGCGGTATGCGCCAGCGCATCATGATCGCGATGGCGCTGGCCCTGGAACCCGACCTGATCATCGCGGACGAGCCCACCACGGCGCTCGACGTCACGGTGCAGGCGCAGGTCATGGACCTGCTCGCGGAGCTCCAGCGCGACTTCAACATGGGTCTGATCCTCATCACCCACGACCTCGGTGTCGTGGCCGACGTCGCCGACAAGATCGCCGTGATGTACGCGGGCCGGATCGTCGAGACCGCCCCGGTCCACGAGATCTACAAGCGCCCCGCGCACCCGTACACCAAGGGTCTTCTCGAGTCGATCCCGCGCCTGGACCAGAAGGGCCAGGAGCTCTACGCGATCAAGGGGCTGCCGCCCAACCTGCTGCACGTCCCCTCGGGCTGTGCCTTCAACCCGCGCTGCACCATGGCGCAGGACATCTGCCGTACGGAGATCCCGGCACTGCTTCCGGTGACCGAGCAGGACGGCACCGAGCTGGTCGGCCGCGGCAGCGCGTGCCACTTCTGGAAGGAGACGATCCATGGCTGAGCTCAAGAAGGAGCCCGTGGACGCCACCCCGAACGTCACCGAAGTGGGGACGGTCAACGCGGCCACCGAGGCCGAGGCCGTGGCGGCCGTCGACGCCCCGGTGGCGCAGGGGGAGCCGATCCTGCAGGTGCGCAACCTGGTCAAGCACTTCCCGCTGACCCAGGGCATCCTGTTCAAGAAGCAGGTCGGCGCCGTCAAGGCGGTCGACGGGATCTCGTTCGACCTGTACGCGGGCGAGACGCTCGGTATCGTCGGTGAGTCCGGCTGCGGCAAGTCGACGGTCGCCAAGCTCCTGATGACGCTGGAGCGGGCCACCGCCGGTGAGGTCTTCTACAAGGGCCAGGACATCACCAAGCTGTCCGGCCGCGCGCTGAAGGCCGTGCGCCGCAACATCCAGATGGTGTTCCAGGACCCGTACACCTCGCTGAACCCGCGCATGACGGTCGGCGACATCATCGGGGAGACGTTCGAGATCCACCCCGAGGTGGCCCCGAAGGGCGAGCGGCGCCGCAGGGTCCAGGACCTGCTGGACGTCGTCGGGCTCAACCCCGAGTACATCAACCGCTACCCGCACCAGTTCTCCGGCGGTCAGCGCCAGCGCATCGGCATCGCCCGCGGCCTCGCGCTGAACCCGGAGATCATCATCTGCGACGAGCCGGTCTCCGCGCTCGACGTGTCGGTGCAGGCACAGGTCATCAACCTGATGGAGAAGCTCCAGGACGAGTTCAACCTGTCCTACCTCTTCATCGCGCACGACCTGTCGATCGTCCGGCACATCTCGGACCGGGTCGGCGTCATGTACCTCGGCAAGATGGCCGAGATCGGTACGGACACGCAGATCTACGACCACCCGACGCACCCCTACACCCAGGCGCTGCTGTCGGCGGTCCCGGTCCCGGACCCGGACGCCCGTGAGGGCCGTGACCGGATCATCCTCTCCGGTGACGTCCCCTCGCCGGCGAACCCGCCGTCGGGCTGCCGCTTCCGCACCCGGTGCTGGAAGGCCCAGGACAAGTGCGCCACCGAGGTGCCGCTGCTGGCGATCCCCGAGCGCTTCAGGGCCTCGGACACGCCCGCCGCTCACGAGTCGGCGTGCCACTTCGCCGAGGAGAAGGACGTGGTGCACGCGGCCTAGTCGCCGCGCCGCGCGGAGGCGCCCGGCCCCCCAAGGGGCCGGGCGCCTCCGCGCGTCCCGGCGCACGTACGGAGGACATGAACATGCGTCATACCTTGATATGGGGTGATATGGGGCACTGAGCTACTCACGGGAACCCGAGGAGGCACTCCATGCGCGGAGCCACACAGGTGAGGTGGGCCGCCTGCGCGGTCGCCGTAGCCCTGGCAGCGACGGCCTGCGGCGGTGGCAGCAGCAGCGGTGGCGGCGCCGACGGGATCGTGAGCTCCTCCTGGGGGGACCCGCAGAACCCGCTGGAGCCCGCCAACACCAACGAGGTGCAGGGCGGAAAGGTCCTCGACATGGTCTTCCGCGGCCTCGTGCGGTACGACCCCAAGACCGGTGAGGCCAAGAACGAGATCGCCCAGAAGATCGAGTCGACGGACTCCAAGAACTTCACGATCACGATCAAGGACAACTGGACCTTCAGCAACGGCGAGAAGGTCACCGCCCAGTCGTTCGTGGACGCCTGGAACTACGGCGCCGCACTGAAGAACAACCAGAAGAACGCCTACTTCTTCCAGTACATCGACGGCTACGACACGGTGCACCCCGAGTCGGGCTCGGCCTCCGTCGGCACCCTCTCCGGCCTCAAGGTCGTCAACGACACGACTTTCACGGTCAAGCTGTCGCAGAAGTTCTCGCTCTGGCCCGACACGCTCGGCTACGCGGCCTTCGTGCCCCTGCCCAAGACCTTCTACGAGAACCACGACGCCTGGCTGGCCAAGCCGGTCGGCAACGGGCCGTACACCATCGAGACCTACACCAAGGGCTCCTCGATGAACCTGCGCCGGTGGGACGGGTATCCCGGTACGGACAAGGCGCAGAACGGCGGCATCGACCTCAAGGTCTACACCGACAACAACACCGCCTACACCGACCTGACGGCGGGCAACCTCGACCTGGTGGACGACGTACCCGCCTCGCAGCTCAAGAACGTCCAGGCGGACCTGGGCAACCGCTACATCAACACCCCGGCCGGCATCATCCAGACGCTCGCCTTCCCGTTCTACGTCAAGGCGTGGAACACCCCGGACGCGGCCAAGGTGCGCCAGGGCCTGTCGATGGCCATCAACCGCGCGCAGATCACCGATCAGATCTTCCGCAAGACCCGCACCCCCGCCACCGACTGGACCTCCCCCGTCCTCGGCAAGGACGGCGGCTACAAGCCGGGCCTGTGCGGCTCCCCCTGCGAGTACGACAAGACCGCGGCGAAGAAGCTGATCGAGGAGGGCGGCGGCATCCCCGGCGGCCAGCTCAAGATCTCGTACAACGCCGACACCGGCTCCCACAAGGAGTGGGTGGACGCCGTCTGCAACAGCATCAACAACGTCATGGGGAACAACAAGGCCTGTGTCGGGGCGCCGGTCGGCACCTTCGCCGACTTCCGCAGCCAGGTCTCCACCCAGAAGCTGACGGGCGCCTGGCGCGCGGGCTGGCAGATGGACTACCCGCTGATCCAGAACTTCCTCCAGCCGCTGTACTACACGAACGCCTCGTCCAACGACGGCAAGTGGAGCAACGAGAAGTTCGACGGCCTGGTCGACAAGGCCAACGGAGAGAGCGACAAGGCGCAGGCCGTCACCACCTTCCAGGACGCCGAGAAGGTCCTCGCCGAGCAGATGCCCGTCATCCCGCTCTGGTACCAGAACGGCAGCGCGGGCTACTCGGACCGCGTCGAGAACGTCTCGCTCAACCCGTTCAGCGTGCCGGTGTACGACCAGATCAAGGTCAAGTGACGCACTGAGGCCGGACGGCCGGCGCGGCGACCGCCCGCCGGCAGCCCGGCTTCCGGCCCTTCGCCCGTCCGCCCCGACCTCCGGAGCCCCGCATGGGACGTTATGTGATCCGGCGGCTGCTGCAGATGATCCCGGTCTTCTTCGGCACCACGCTGCTGATCTTCCTCATGGTGAACGTGATGGGTGACCCCGTCGCGGGCCTCTGCGGCGACCGCCAGTGCGACCCGGCGACCGCCGCCCGGCTGCGCGCCGAGTTCGGCCTCGACAAGCCGGTCTGGCAGCAGTACCTGACGTACATGGGCAACGTCTTCACCGGGAACTTCGGCACCGCGTTCAACGGCCAGAAGGTCACGGAACTGATGGCCACCGCCTTCCCCATCACCATCCGGCTCACCCTCGTCGCGATCGTGTTCGAGATCGTCATCGGCATCAGCCTCGGTGTCGTCACCGGTCTGCACCGCGGCCGGCCCGTCGACACGGGTGTCCTCGTCCTCACCCTGGTCGTCATCTCCGTGCCGACGTTCGTCACCGGTCTGCTGCTCCAGCTCCTCCTGGGAGTGAACTGGGGTGTCATCTCACCGTCCGTCTCCTCGGAGGCGCCCCTCGACGAACTGATCGTCCCCGGTCTCGTCCTCGCCTCCGTCTCGCTGGCCTACGTCACCCGGCTGACCCGGACCTCGATCGCCGAGAACACCCGCGCCGACTACGTGCGCACCGCCGTCGCCAAGGGACTGCCCCGGAGGCGGGTCGTCGTGCGCCATCTGCTGCGCAACTCCCTCATCCCCGTCATCACCTTCATCGGTACGGACGTGGGAGCCCTGATGGGCGGGGCGATCGTCACCGAGCGGATCTTCAACATCCACGGAGTCGGCTACCAGCTCTACCAGGGGATTCTCCGTCAGAACACCCAGACGGTCGTCGGCTTCGTCACCGTACTGGTCCTCGTCTTCCTCGCCGCGAACCTGATCGTCGACCTCCTGTACGCCGTACTCGACCCGAGGATCCGCTATGCCTGAGCCGAAGCCGTGGGACGACGCGTCAGGGGGCGGAGCGATCTCGGGGGCCGGTGCGGGCGGGGCCATGGACCTCGCCATGGACGAGGGCGCCACGCTGGAGAAGACACCCGGCGGCCCCGGTGGCACCGGCCCTTCCGGCAGACCGCGCAGCCTGTGGTCCGACGCCTGGCGGGACCTGCGCCGGAACCCCGTCTTCATCATCTCCGGGCTGATCATCCTCTTCCTGGTGGTCATCTCGATCTGGCCGTCGCTGATCACCAGCCTCGACCCGCTCGACTGCGACCTGGCCAAGGCCCAGGAAGGCTCGCAGCCGGGCCACCCCTTCGGTTTCGACGGGCAGGGCTGTGACGTCTACACCCGCACCGTCTACGGGGCACGGACCTCGGTGACCGTGGGTGTCTGCGCCACGCTCGGCGTCTCCCTGCTCGGCGGGGTGCTGGGCGGCCTCGCGGGCTTCTACGGAGGTACCGGGGACGCCCTGCTCTCCCGCCTCACCGACGTCTTCTTCGGCATCCCCGTGGTGCTGGGCGGACTCGTCTTCCTCTCCGTGGTCACCAGTTCCACGGTCTGGCCCGTCATCGGCTTCATCGTGCTGCTGGGCTGGCCCCAGATCGCCCGTATCGCCCGCGGGTCCGTCATCACCGCCAAGCAGAACGACTACGTCCAGGCCGCCCGGGCGCTGGGCGCCTCCGACTCCCGCATGCTGCTGCGGCACATCACGCCCAACGCGATCGCCCCCGTCATCGTCGTCGCGACCATCGCCCTGGGCACCTACATCTCGCTGGAGGCAACCCTCTCCTACCTCGGCGTCGGCCTGAAACCACCGGCCGTCTCCTGGGGCATCGACATCTCCGCCGCCTCCCCGTACATCCGCAACGCGCCGCACATGCTGCTCTGGCCCGCCGCGGCGCTGGCGGTCACGGTGCTGGCCTTCATCATGCTCGGCGACGCGGTGCGCGACGCCCTCGACCCCAAGCTGCGCTGAGGAGCCCGCTGCCATGTTGCTCGAAGTGCGCGATCTGCACGTGGAGTTCCACACCCGCGACGGCGTGGCCAAGGCCGTCAACGGGGTCAACTACTCGGTGGCCGAGGGCGAGACGCTCGCCGTGCTGGGGGAGTCCGGCTCGGGCAAGTCGGTCACCGCCCAGGCGATCATGGGCATCCTCGACATGCCGCCGGGGAAGATCAGCGGGGGCGAGATCCTCTTCAAGGACCGCGACCTGCTGAAGCTCAGGCCCGATGAACGGCGCAAGGTGCGCGGCCGGGAGATGGCCATGATCTTCCAGGACGCCCTGTCCTCGCTCAACCCGGTGCTCAGCGTCGGAGACCAGCTCGGCGAGATGTTCGTCGTGCACCGCGGGATGTCCCGCAAGGACGCGAAGGCCAAGGCCGTCGAGCTGATGGACCGGGTACGCATCCCGGCCGCCAGGGAACGGGTCGGGAACTTCCCGCACCAGTTCTCCGGCGGCATGCGGCAGCGCATCATGATCGCCATGGCGATGGCGCTGGAACCCTCGCTGATCATCGCCGACGAGCCCACCACCGCCCTCGACGTGACCGTCCAGGCCCAGGTGATGGACCTCCTCGCGGAACTGCAGCGCGAGCTCAACATGGGGCTCATCCTCATCACCCACGACCTCGGCGTGGTGGCCGACGTCGCCGACAAGATCGCCGTGATGTACGCCGGCCGGATCGTCGAGACCTCCCCCGTCCACGCCCTCTACGAAGCACCCGCGCACCCGTACACCAAGGGCCTCCTCCGGTCGATCCCGCGACTGGACCAGAAGGGCCAGGAGCTCTACGCGATCAAGGGACTGCCGCCCAACCTGCTGCACATCCCCCCCGGGTGCGCCTTCCACCCCCGCTGCCCGCAGGCCCGGGAGGTCTGCCGTACGGATGTGCCGCCGCTGTACACCGTGAACGCGGAACGCCGGAGCGCCTGCCACTTCTGGAAGGAGACGCTCGATGAGCGCTGACCGCGCCGGGGGGCACAGGACGTCCGCAGGCTCCGTGCTCCTGTCCGAGGGGCGCGGGCCCGGCCCCACGCGGCCCCACGCCGGGGGCGACCCCATCCTGGAGGTGCGGGGCCTGGTCAAGCACTACCCGCTGACGCAGGGCGTCCTCTTCAAGAAGCAGATCGGCGCCGTCAAGGCCGTCGACGGCGTCGACTTCGACCTCGCGGCGGGCGAGACGCTCGGCATCGTGGGGGAGTCCGGCTGCGGCAAGTCGACCGTCGCGAAGATGCTCGTGCACCTGGAGCCGCCGACCGCGGGCGCGATCCGCTACAAGGGCGAGGACGTCACCAAGCTGTCCGGCCGCGCGCTGAAGGCCGTGCGCCGCAACATCCAGATGGTGTTCCAGGACCCGTACACCTCGCTGAACCCGCGCATGACGGTCGGCGACATCATCGGGGAGCCGTACGAGATCCATCCCGAGGTCGCGCCCCGGGGGAGCCGGCGGCAGAAGGTGCAGGACCTGCTCGACGTCGTGGGGCTCAACCCGGAGTACATCAACCGGTATCCGCACCAGTTCTCCGGCGGTCAGCGCCAGCGCATCGGCATCGCCCGCGGCCTGGCGCTCAACCCGGAGATCATCGTCGCGGACGAGCCGGTCTCCGCACTGGACGTGTCGGTGCAGGCGCAGGTGGTCAACCTGCTCGACCGGTTGCAGGCGGAATTCCGCCTGAGCTTCCTGTTCATCGCGCACGACCTGTCGATCGTCCGGCACATCTCCGACCGCGTGGGGGTCATGTACCTCGGCCGGATCGTCGAGATCGGTACGGACGAGGAGATCTACGACCACCCCACGCACCCGTACACCCAGGCGCTGCTCTCCGCGGTCCCGGTGCCCGACCCGTCGGCCCGTGCGTACCGCGAGCGGATCATCCTGCACGGGGACGTGCCCTCGCCGGCCGCCATCCCCTCGGGCTGCCGCTTCCGCACACGCTGCTGGAAGGCCCAGGAGCGCTGCGAGCTGGAGGTGCCGCTGCTGGCCGTGCCGGCGGTCCTGCGGGACGTGCGCACGCCCGCCAGGCACGACTCCGCCTGTCACTTCGCCGAGGACAAGCGGGTCGTCCCCCCGGGCGGGCTGCTGGAGACGCCGGAGCCCGAGGACGCCCCACCGCCTCCGCCCCGGGGCGACGGCGAGGAGGGGACGACACCCTGACGCGGGGCCGGACGTTTCGTTAACGACGCGGCAACTCGGCTGTTCCCGCACCGATATACGAACGCCTCACCATGATGAGCGTACGGCCGTGCGGGTGCCGTGAACCGGCCGGGGCGTTCATCACGTCGCCCCGGCCGGTTACCCCCGTCCCGCCTCGCCCCCAGGTCCCCTGGTCCACCAGCCGGCCGCGGGGTCTCAGGGGCGGGGCAGCCCCAACGACCGCCTGAGGAAGTCCACCTGGAGCAGCAGCAGGTTCTCCGCGACCTGCTCCTGCGGGGTCATGTGCGTCACTCCGCTCAGCGGCAGCACCTCGTGCGGCCGGCCCGCCGAGAGCAGGGCGGACGACAGCCGCAGGGCGTGGGCGACCACCACGTTGTCGTCGGCCAGGCCGTGCACGATCATCATCGGCCGCGCCTCGGCGGCCGGCCGGGAGAGCCCCTCGTCCGTCACCAGGGAGCTGGCCGCGTACACCTCGGGCCGCTCGGCCGGGTCGCCGAGGTAGCGCTCGGTGTAGTGGGTGTCGTACAGCCTCCAGTCGGTCACCGGGGCGCCCACCACGGCCGCGTGGAAGACATCCGGGCGCCGCAGTACCGCGAGTGCCGAGAGGTAGCCGCCGAACGACCAGCCGCGCACCGCCACCTTCGACAGGTCCAACGGGAAGGGGCCGGCCAGGGCGTGCAGGGCCTCGACCTGATCGTCGAGGGTGAGCGTGAAGTCGTCCCTGACCGCCTTCTCCCAGCCGGGCGACCGGCCGGGCGCGCCGCGGCCGTCCGCGACGACGACGGCGAACCCCTGGTCCGCGAACCACTGGGACGTGAGGTGCGGGTTGTGGGCGGCGACGACCCGGCGGCCGTGCGGACCGCCGTACGGATCCATCAGGACAGGAAGCGGACCGTCTGATTCCATATAGTCGGTGGGGAGCAGCACGGCGCACGGAATTCGCCGTGCGCCCCCCTCCGTCAGCCGCACCCGGGCCCTCAGGACCGGTTCCTGGGCGAGGTCGGCGACGGTGGCGATCCCCTTGCCCTCCCGCAGGACCCGCACGGCCGTCCCCGGGGTGTCCGGGGTGGCCGAGAGCAGCACCGTCACCCCGCCCGCGCGGACCGCCGAGTGCACCCCGGGGCCTTCGCTGACGCGCTCGACGCCGAGTTCGTTGACCCGGTACACGTGGATCTGGCCGGTCTCCGGGTCCGCGGCCCGCTCGCCCGCGGTGGCCGACACCAGGACGTCCGACGCCCCGATGTCCAGCACTGCCTGGACGTGCAACTGCCCGCCGGTCAGCGGCCGGTCACCGACCGAGAGGACCCGTGCGCCCCCCTCGTCCGCGATCCGCACGAGCCGCCCGTCGGGCGCCCACGCAGGCACCCCGGCGAAAAGATCCAGCCAGACCGGGTCCTCGTCCACATGGACCGTGCGGGTCGTGCCGCTCTCCGTGTCGACGGCCAGATACCGCTGACTGCGCTGGTCACGGGCCTGCACCAGAAGCAGCGGAGCGCCGTACGAGGACCAGTGCACCCGGGCCAGGTACGGGAAGCGGGCACGGTCCCAGACGACCTCCGTCCGGCCCCCCTCCAGGTCCATGAGGAACAGACGCACCTCCGCGTTGGCCGTCCCCGCGGCCGGGTAGCCGATCTCGGCGGGCTCGCTGCCGGGGTGCGCGGGATCGGCGATCCACCACCGCTGTACGGCGCTGTCGTCGACCCGCGCGACCAGCAGGCGGTCCGACTCCGGCGACCACCAGAAGCCGCGGTAGCGGCTCATCTCCTCCGCCGCGACGAACTCGGCGAGCCCGTACGACGTGTGCCCGTCCTCCGGTTCGGCGACCGCGCGGTCGCCGGCGCCCTCCGCGCCCACGACCCGCAGCGCGCCCCGCGAGACGTAGGCGACGTGCCGGCCGTCGGGCGAGGGGTGCGGGTCGAGCACCGGGCCCGGCACCGGGAGGGCGCGGGCCGTGCCCGCTCTCAGTTCGGCGACGTACGCCTTCCCGGACAGGGCGAACGCGGCCAACTCGACCGCTTGGTCCACCGCGTAGGCGACGATGCCCGCAGAACCCTCCCGGAGCCGCTCGCGGCGGGCCCGCTCCTGCGGTGACAGCGTCTCCGTCGAACCGCCCAGCAGGGCGTCCGGGTCGGCGGCGACGCGCTCCTTGCCGGTCCCCGTGTCCAGCACGTGGAGCCGGTTCGTCCGGTCGGTCCCGGAGGCCGACCGGAGGAAGACCACCCGCGTCCCATCCGGTGAGACGGTGAAGGCGCGGGGTGCGCCGAGAGTGAACCGCTGGGTCCGGGCGTGCTGGCGGGGAAACGACAGATTCTTCGAGGTCATGGCTGTGAACCTAGCCCGCGCCCGCCCCTCCGTGCGCCCCTCGTGCTGCTGTGCCCCGATCAATGCGTCGGCACGGATAGTTATGATCCGTAGCGCTCGGTGGGTAAGAACCTGCTGGCTCCATGTGTGCTGCCTGTCCCGACCGTACTGATGGAGGTGAACCGCCGTGGCACTCTCGATTTCGGCGGTGGTGCTGCTGGCGATCGTCGTCTTCCTGCTGATCCGGAAATCCGGACTGAAGGGCGGACACGCGGTGGTCTGCATGTTGCTCGGGTTCTATCTCGCGAGCTCGTCGATCGCCCCGACCATCTCGGAGGTGACGTCCAACGTGGCAGGCATGATCGGCGGCATCAAGTTCTGAGGCGGAGCCCCGCGCCCGGGGCTCCGCACGCCGCCGGACCCCGCGGGGCGGTCGGAGGCAGGGGCGGGCGGCTCGTAGGGTGGTCCCATGAAGGACCTCCCCGCCCGCCGTCTGCTCCTGGTGCACGCCCACCCCGACGACGAGTCGATCAACAACGGCGCCACCATGGCCGCATACGCGGCCGAGGGCGCTCACGTCACCCTGGTGACGTGCACACTCGGCGAGGAGGGCGAGGTCATCCCACCCGGCCTGGCCCACCTCGCAGCCGACCGGGACGGCACCCTGGGCGCCCACCGCATCGGTGAACTCGCCGCCGCCATGCGGGAGCTCGGGGTCACCGACCACCGCTTCCTGGGCGGCCCCGGACGGTACCGCGACTCCGGAATGATGGGCACCGAGCAGAACCACCGGCCCGGTGCCTTCTGGGACGCGGACCTGGACGAGGCGGCCGGCCATCTCGTCGAGGTCATCCGGTCCGTGCGCCCGCAGGTCCTGATCACGTACGACCCCGAGGGCGGTTACGGCCACCCCGACCACATCCAGGCCCACCGCGTGGCGATGCGCGCGGTGGATCTGGCCGCCGACCCCGGGCACGGTGCCGGCGCCCCGCACACCGTCGCCAAGGTCTACTGGAACCGGGTGCCCCGTTCCGCGGCCGAGGAGGGCTTCGCCCGGCTGCGGGAGACCGCCCCCGGCGCCTTCCCCGGGATCGCCGCGATCGACGACGTCCCAGGGGTGGTGGACGACGCGGAGATCACCGCCGAGATCGACGGTTCCCGGTACGCCGCGGCGAAGACCGCGGCCATGCGGGCGCATGCCACACAGATCGCCGTGGACGGCCCGTTCTTCGCTCTTTCGAACGACCTGGGCCAGCCCGTCTTCACCACCGAGTACTACCAGTTGGTGCGTGGCCGTGCCGGTGCGGAGGGCGGTGCCCGGGAGCACGACCTCTTCGCGGGCGTGCCGGACACCGAGGCCGCGCCGGGAGCAGGGGTATGAGCAGCAAGCAGAGGCCGCGTGCCTCGTCGCCGTCCTCGCCCGCCGGTGCCCCGCCCACCGGCCTCGCCGCGCCCCTCGATCCGGCGCGGATTCCCCTGTATCTGGGCCTCGCCGTGCTGGGCGCGGCCGTCGGGCTCGCCGGGGCCCTCGTCCAGGCCGCTCTGTTCCCGGGCGGTCTGCTGCTCGCCCTCGCCGCCTCCGCCGGACTCTTCTACGGAGGCCGGGTGCTCACCCGCACCCAGCTCGGCGCGCTGGCACCGGCGGTGGGCTGGTTCCTCACCCTGCTCGTGCTGCTCGGCGGGCGGCCGGAGGGCGACTACGTCTTCGGCGACGAACTCGGCCTGACGCTCTTCATGCTCGGCGGGACGGCCCTCGCTGTGATGTGTGCCACCCTGTCGAGGCTGCCGTATTCGGCCACCGGCACCGGTCGACCTGGTGCGTGATGTGCTATGTCCGCTCCCGGATTGACCCCGTGGGCGGGCATGGGTGCATCCTTGTTCAGCCCGGGCGCGGAGAGTCTTACGGCGGCGGCCAGTATGGTGGTGCGCGCGCCGAGCCGTCCCCTGGCCTGCGGCATGGGGGAAGTACGGGCGGCGGAGCCAATCGGGAGAACCTGCTTTGAGTCGTGAAACTGACAGTTCGTCGTCCGGGCCCCAGGGGCGCGGAGGAGCCGCGTACCCGTCAGGTACGCCGCCGTACGGATCACGCCAGTATCCGTCGTCGCACCCGTCCCAGGACGGGCCGGAGGGGACTCCGGAGCCTGCGGATCCGGCTCAGCCCGAGGAGCCCAGAACAGAGACGACGCTGACGACGCGCATCCGGATCAACATCCCGGGTTCCCGGCCGATCCCGCCTGTCGTCATGCGTACGCCGATGAGCGACACCGGCCCGGCCGGCGGACCTCCGGACGCCGAGCGCACCGGCAGCACCCCGAGGCCCGCCGCGGCCGCGGGGCCGTTTGACGGGCCGTCCGGTTCCGGTGAGCGCGGCGGTACCGGCCCGGACGCGCGGGACGGTGGCGCGCGGGACCGTGGACCCGGCGAGGCGGCGGCCGAGAAGCCCGCGAGGGAGAAGAGCGGCAGCGACTGGTTCGCCCCGCGCAAGGCCCCCGCCGCCGGGCCCTCCGCGGCCCCGGCCGGCGGGCCCGCCCCCGGCGGCCCGGCCGCACCGGGCAGTGGTTCCGGCCCCGTGCCGCCCCACTCCGACCTGCCGTACGGCCCGGACGCCCGGACCGGTGACCGGGGAACCGGCACACCGGGCGGGAGCGCCCTCGACGCCTTCGGCGCGGACGGCCCCGGCGGCCCCCGGCCCCCCGCCCAGGGCCCGGGCGCACGCACTCCTGGCCCGGCGGGGCCCACCACCGGTCCGGTGACCGGCAGTTCGTCGCTGACGCCGAACCTCGACGGCATCCCCGGCCTGGGCGGCCCCGCCGGCCCCCGGCCCGGCGGTCCGTCCGGCCCCGGTGGCGTACCGCCGCGGATGTCCGACGACACGGCGATCCTCACGCCGCAGCCCGCCGCCCCCGCGCCCGGCCCCGCCGGTCACGTCTCCGGTGACACGCTCACCAGCGGCATCCCCGTCGTCCCCCCGGAGTCCCGCTCGCCCTTCCCGGGCGGCCCCGGTTCCCCGGGCGGCCCGCGCGCCCCCCTGGGGGGCCGGCCGTCCGACCCGATGGGCAGTGGGCCCGCGGGCCCGGAGACACCGGCGCCCGCACCCCGGCCCACGCCGAACGCGGCGCCCGCCCCGGCCAAGGGCCGTTCCAAGCTCGTCCTCCTGGGGGCAGCCGTCTTCGTCCTCCTCGGAGTCGCCTACGGCGCCGGACTGCTGCTGAACCACTCCGAGGTACCCAAGGGCACCACCGTCCTCGGCGTCGACATCGGCGGCGGCACGAAGGAGCAGGCGGTAGCCAAGCTCGACGGCGCCCTCGGTGAGCGGGCCCGCAAGCCCCTGCGGCTGTCCGTGGACGGCAAGGAGGAGAAGCTCGCCCCGGACAAGGCCGGTCTGACCCTGGACAGTCAGGAGACCGTCCGCGGTGCCGCGGGCAGCGACTACAACCCGGTGTCGGTGATCGGTTCCCTCTTCGGCGGGGCGCGCCCCGCCGATCCGGTGATCCCGGTCGACGAGGAGAAGCTCGGCGTCGCCCTGACCGACCTCGCGGGCGCCTCCGGCTCCGCGAACGACGGGACGATCAGGTTCGAGCCGAACAAGGCCGTGGCCGTTCCCGGGAAATCGGGCAAGGCGCTCGACGTCAACCGGTCGATGATCTCCGTACGCGACGCGTATCGCGCGCAGGTCGAGACCGGCGAGCCCTCTGTCGTGGAACTGCCGGTCGCCACCACCGAACCCACCGTCAGTCAGGCGGAGATCGACCGGGCGATGAAGGAGTTCGCCGAGCCGGCGATGTCCGGGCTGATCACCATCAAGGCCGGGAGCAAGCAGATCGACTTCGGCCCCGCCAGGTCGCTGCCGCAGATCCTGTCCATGAAGCCGGTCGACGGCCGGCTCGTCGAGGTCTACGACAAGAAGGCGATCGACACCCTGCTGGACGGCGTGTTCGACGGCATCATGATCACCAAGGGCGACGGTAAGAAGCACGAAGTCAGCGCCGACGACGTGGCCCATGCCATGCAGAGCGCGCTGATCGGCAAGACCCCTGCCGAACGGACCGTCACGATCAACCTCGACGGCGAGGGCTGACCGGCCGCCCCCACCCGCGCACGACCGCCCCCGCTCGCATCCCGGACGGGGGCGGCGTCATCCGCTCCGCATGACGTCCGTCCTGCCCGCCTCGCGACCGGCGGCACCGCCGCCGCGGCGTGTGAGCCGGGTCGACGTGGCCCCCTCGACATCGAGATGCCGGGGCCGGCTGTGGAGGGCTCCGATCCGACGGAGTCCGACGGCCGCGGGAGCGGCGCTGACCGGGGAGGACGGGGTGCGGCGCAGGGGATACCAGGGCGTGCTCCGAAAGGCCCGCCCACCCGGGCGGCGTCCTGCGCGCACACGCGCCGCGTGGTCGGGAGCGCCCCCGGCACATCCGGTATCGGGGCGGCCCTCCGCCGTGCGATGACACACACCGGACGCCTGCGGTCCTGCCCTGCGGGCGGGCGGCGGTCCTTCAGGGACATCGCCCTAGTTCAGCATCGCGCGGGCGGCCCGGGCGCGGTGGCGGATGGCCTGGGCCGCCGTCGGTTCGATGCCGTCGACGACCTCCGCGTACTCCTCCATCTCGGCGGCCCCGCGCAGGAACTCCCCGCGCTGCACCAGCAGGTGAGCCCGCTCCAGGCGGAGCCGGGCCGGGTGGGAGGGCAGCAGCAGCGAGAGCTCGAGCGCCCACAGCGCCACGTCCGTGCGCTCGGGGCGGGCGGCGGCCCAGGCCCGGATGTTGTTCAGGATCCGCAGCACCGTCTCCAGCGGCCCGGCGGGCACCAGCATCGACGCCTCCAGCGGCCGGCCGGTCGTCCCGGCCACCAGCAGCTCCGCGTCCTCGCTGCTCAGCGGTACACCGCCGGCGAACGGGTCGGCCAGCACCCGCTCCCCGGGGTCGCCGAAACCCACCACGAAGTGGCCGGGCAGCGCCACCCCGTACACGGGGGCGCCCGCCCTCCGCGCCACCTCGGTCCACACCACCGCCAGCAGGATGGGAAGCCCCCTGCGCCTCCGCAGGACCTGCTGGAGCAGCGACGACTCCAGCCGCTGGTAGTCGCCCGGCGTGCCGGCGAACCCGCAGCGCGCGCCGAGCAGTTCCGCGAGCGCCGCCGCCCACCCCCGGGCCCCGCGCACGCCGTAGGGAAGGAGACCGGCCAGCCGGTCCAGTTCGATCTGCGCCGCGTCGATGCCGTACGGGTCGGTGGCGGAGCCCGGCTCGGTCTCTCCCGCCTCGGCTCCCAGCAGCAGGCAGAGGAGCGCGAGATCCGGCCGTTCCGCGCGCGCCTCCTCGGCGAACCGCCGCCGGAGTCCGGCCGTTTCGGGATGCTGCGTGCTCATGTCTGGCGTTCCCCTGCCGGTGTCCGCGCTACGCGGCGCGGAAGTGGTGGTAGCGATGGTGGGTGGCGAAGCCCATGCCGTCGTAGAGGGCGCGTGCCCCTTCATTGTCCGTCTCCACCTGGAGCCAGGCCGCGGACGCGCCTTCCTCCAGCGCCGTGCGGGCCAGGGCGGTCATCACGGCCGTCGCGAGACCGCGGCGCCGGTGTTCCGGCCCCACCTCGACGGCCATGAAGCCCGCCCAGCGGCCGTCCACCACGCACCGGCCGATCGCGGCGGGCACGCCCGCCGGGTCCTCACCGGGGACGGTGGCGAACCACACGGAGGGGCCGCTCTCCAGCACCTTCAGCACGTGGGCCGCCGGGGCCTGGCCGGTGGTGCCGAAGCGCTGGTACCGGGAGAGCCACGCGGTGTCCGTTCCGCGGGCCGTCCGCACCGCGGACACGTCCGCGTCCCGGTCGCCGAGCGGCGCCAGTGCGGCGACCCGCACCTCGGCCGACACCTCGCGCCGCCACCCGGACGCCTCCAGGTCCGCGCAGAGCTGTTCCTGGGTGTCCTCGCCTCCGGTGGCGGTCTGGACGTAGGCCGGCAGGTTCCGCGCCCCGTACCACCGCTCCACCCGCCGCAGCGCCTCGTCCAGCGGCATCCCCGGACCGCCGAGCGGGAGCACGGAGTTCGCCCGGCGGGTGAATCCGGCGGCGGCGCGCAGCCGCCACTCGCCCAGCGCTTCGCTCTCCACGGGCTGCCAGGCACGTGCGGTGACCCGGGCCAGTTCACCGAAGGAGGCGGAGGGGCCGCGCCGCCGCGCCGGGGCGGCCGGGACGACCTTGCCCGCCACCAGCGCCGCCTCCGGAATGCGGACGCTCTCACCGTTCTTCGGCGTGACGGACAGGACGCCGTTGTCCCAGGATGTGAGAACCCCGACCGTGTCGGCGAACCTCGCACCCGCCTCGGGGGCATCGGCGACGCGCCGTACGGACACGCGTTTGCCCACGTCAGCGGGTGTTATGCGAACCTCGAGTCGTCCGCTGATGGTGAATTCCACAGGTCTGTTCGCCCCTCCTGTTCGGATCGTGCTCCGGAACGGAGATACTAGGGGCGGGCATCGACGACGCCGCGCTCCCGCGCGAGAGCCAACGCCCTACCGAGGAGGAACGACAGCGTGACCTACGTCATCGCGCAGCCTTGTGTCGACGTGAAGGACAAGGCCTGCATCGAAGAGTGCCCCGTCGACTGCATCTACGAGGGCCAGCGGTCCTTGTACATCCACCCGGACGAGTGCGTCGACTGCGGAGCCTGTGAGCCGGTCTGTCCGGTGGAGGCCATCTTCTACGAGGACGACACCCCGGAGGAGTGGAAGGACTACTACAAGGCGAACGTCGAGTTCTTCGACGACCTCGGCTCGCCGGGTGGCGCGTCCAAGCTGGGCCTCATCGAGCGCGACCACGCCTTCATCGCCGCGCTGCCGCCGCAGAACCAGTAACAGCGGCACCACGAGCGCCGCCCGGTCCCGTACGGCTCGTCCCCGTGCGGGACCGAGGTGTTTCCCGGCCCCCGTGCCCCGTACCCCTTGAACGGCCGTACGGCACAGTCCGTACGGGCAGTGTCCGTACGGGGAGTGTCCGTACGGGAAAGACGAGAAAGCAGAGTTCCGTGTCCGCAGAAGCCCCCGTCTCCTCCCGCCTTCCCGTCTTCCCGTGGGACAGGCTCGCGCCGTACAAGTCGACGGCCGCCGCCCACCCGGACGGCATCGTGGACCTGTCCGTCGGTACGCCCGTGGACCCGGTGCCCGAGCTGATCCAGCGGGCGCTGATCGACGCCGCCGACAGCCCCGGCTATCCGACGGTGTGGGGGACGGCCGCCCTGCGGGACGCGCTGACGGGCTGGGTGGAACGCCGGCTCGGCGCGGCCGGCGTGACGCACGAGAACGTCCTGCCGGTCGTCGGCTCCAAGGAACTGGTGGCCTGGCTGCCGACCCAGCTCGGCCTCGGCGCGGGCGACAGAGTGGCCTACCCCCGGCTCGCCTACCCCACGTACGAGGTCGGCGCCCGGCTCTGCGGGGCCGAACCCGTCGTCTACGACGACCCGACGGAGCTGGACCCGGCCGGGCTCAAGCTGCTCTGGCTCAACTCCCCGTCCAACCCGACGGGCCGCGTCCTCGCGAAGGACGAGCTGACGAGGATCGTCGCGTGGGCGCGTGAGCACGGTGTGCTGGTGTTCAGCGACGAGTGCTACCTGGAGCTCGGCTGGGAGGCCGATCCCGTCTCGGTGCTGCACCAGGACGTGTGCGGCGGCAGCTACGACGGCATCGTGGCCGTCCACTCGCTCTCCAAGCGGTCCAACCTGGCCGGCTACCGAGCGGCCTTCGTCGCGGGCGACGCGGCCGTGCTGGGCGAACTGCTCCAGATCCGCAAGCACGGCGGAATGATGACCGCGGCGCCGGTCCAGGCGGCCACCGTCGCGGCGCTGGGCGACGACACGCACGTGGCCGAGCAGCGTGCGCGGTACGCGCGGCGCCGTACGGCCCTGCGGGCGGCCCTGGAGGCCCACGGCTTCCGGATCGAGCACAGCGAGGCGAGCCTCTACCTGTGGGCCACGCGCGACGAGCCGTGCTGGGAGACCGTGGCCCATCTCGCCGGACTGGGGATCCTGGTGGCGCCGGGCGATTTCTACGGCCCGGCCGGCGGGCGCTTCGTCCGGGTCGCGCTGACGGCGACGGACGAGCGGGTGGACGCGGCGGTCGGGCGGCTGTCCTGAGGCCGCGCCCGGCCGGCCGAGGCGCGGCCTGCGCGGCGGCCGCGCCGGCCCTGAGACGGAGCGGACCGTCTCCAGGGGGGCCCGTCGCGGTCCACCGCGTCGGTGATCCCCGGTGGCCGGCCGGGTACGCGTACGAGGGGCCGCTCGGCAGCCGCTCCGCCGAGAGGGCCCGGGGAGTGCGCACTCCCCGGGCCCTCTCATGCCGCCGTGACGCGCACGCCGGTGGTTCAGCCGATCGGCAGGCCGCCCGTCGGCAGGCCCTTGGTGGGCAGGCCGTCGGTGGACAGGGTGTCGCTCGCCAGCTCGCCGTCCGCCACGGTGCCGGCCTTCTGGACGGCCTTGCCGGCGACCGGGAGGGTCGTGCCGACGACCTTGCCGCCGGTCTCGTTCGCCACGCCGGCGCCCTGCTTCGAGGCGGAGTCCAGGGTGCTGCTGACGCCGGCACCGTCGAGCGAGGTCAGGCCGCCGAGGGCGGGGGTCTGCGGGAGCCCCGCGGCACCCGCGGCGCCGGCCGCACCGACCACGGGGGCCGCGCCTGCGGCGATCAGCAGCGCGGTACGGGCGATCCTGCGGGACAGGGGGAGGGACATGATGCTCCTTCGACGGGACTTCTGCGGATGCTCGGCAGACGGGGGATCTGCCTGTCCGGTGATCGGACGCACTGAACAACCGGTCCGGGGGCGGGAGAGGTTGCGGGACGCCGGGGTAAAGACTCGGCAATGCGTCAGATAATCCGCACGACGAGGACCCGGACCGACGAGGTCCGGGCGGGCGTCCTGGCGAAACGTCACTTCCCTTGCGGTGCGGGGAGATGCGGGGAAATTCGCCGGGTTCGCCGCGGGGTGGTGCGGAGGGGTGAGGGGGAGGGGTGAGGGCTGACTCGTACGGAGGACGGCCCGTACTACTGAGCGAGCCGCATGCGGACCGCTGTGGTGCCCGATTCCTTGCGTTCCGTCCGCCATCCCGTGTCCGGGGTCCACACCTGGCCGGCGTAGGAGACTGTCTCGATCCGCAGGGTGCCCGCCCGGGCCACCGCCCAGTGCGCGAGCTCCCAGCCGCGCCGCGAGGCCTCCCCGCGGGCCTGCGCGGTCGCCGGCACGGGTACCGAGACCGGGCCGGCGGACGCGGCGCCCGCCGTCCCGGCGGCCGGCAGCACGTCCTTGCCGAAGGAGCGCACCAGATCCGCCCGCACCTCGGCCGCGTCCCCGGGGCCGGTGGCCGTCGCCGTCGTGGTCGAGCAGGTCAGGGAGGCCGGGGCGCGGCCCGTCAGCGCGGCGGACAGCAGCGCGGCATCCGGCTCGTGCTTGGCGTACGCCTGCGGGAATCCGCTCTTCTGCACCCGCTGCGCCGCGACGGTGAGCGGCAGCCGCGAATAGCCCGGCACCTCGGCCAGGTGCTCGTAGAACTCGCCGGACGCGTACACCGGGTCGAGGATCTCCGCAGGCGTGCCCCAGCCCTGCGACGGACGCTGCTGGAAGAGCCCGAGGGAGTCCCGGTCGCCGTGGTCGAGGTTGCGCAGCCCGGACTCCTGCAGCGCGGTCGCCAGCGCGATGGTCACCGCACGCCCGGGCATCCCGCGCGTGGTGCCCACCGCGGAGATCGTCGCCGCGTTGGCGGCCTGCTCGGGGCTCATCTCGTACGAGCGGCCCCCGCCCCCGTCGGCGGAGCGAACGATGCACCGCGGCGCGCCCTTGTGGGAGACGTACTGGAGGGCCACGTAGCCGGCCAAGGCCACGAGCACGGCGAAGGCGGCCGCGGTACGCAGGAGGCGGCTGCGGCGGGTGGAGGAGGCGGTCCTGGGCACGGGGCCACCGTACTGGAGGGTAGGGCCGGGACGGGGACCCCAGTCGCCTAGGCTCGTGGCCATGCACGGACACACGCTCGACCTCGCCCTGGACGGCCCGGAACTCACCGCCCGGCTCGTCGACTTCCCGTCGGTGAGCGGGCAGGAGAAGGACCTCGCCGACGCCATCGAGGCCGCCCTGCGCCCGCTGACGCACCTGACCGTCGACCGGCACGGCAACAACATCGTCGCCAGGACCTCGCTGGGCCGTGCCGAGCGCGTCGTCCTGGCCGGCCACATCGACACCGTCCCCATCGCCGGCAACGTGCCGTCCCGGCTCGACGGGGACGGCGTGCTGTGGGGGTGCGGCAGCACGGACATGAAGTCGGGTGTCGCCGTCCAGCTGCGGATCGCGGCGACCGTACCGGAGCCCAACCGCGACCTGACCTTCATCTTCTACGACAACGAAGAGGTCGCCGCCCACCTCAACGGCCTCGGCCACGTCGCCGAGGCGCACCCGGACTGGCTGGAGGCGGACTTCGCCGTCCTCCTGGAGGGCTCCGACGCCGAGGTCGAGGGCGGCTGCCAGGGCACGCTCCGGGTCCACCTGCGGCTGGAGGGGGAGCGGGCACACTCGGCACGCGGCTGGATGGGGTCCAACGCCATCCACGCCGCCGCGCCGGTACTGGCCCGGCTGGCCGCCTACGAGCCGCGCCGCCCGGTCATCGACGGGCTGGAGTACCACGAGGGGCTCAACGCCGTCGGCATCGAGGGCGGCGTCGCCACCAACGTCATCCCGGACGCCTGCACCGTGGTGGTCAACTACCGCTACGCCCCCGACCTCACGCCGGAGCAGGCCGAGGCCCATGTCCAGGAGGTCTTCGCGGGCTGCGGCGTCGTCGGGTTCACGGTCGACGACCACTCCGGCGCGGCGATGCCCGGCCTCTCGCACCCCGCGGCCAAGGCGTTCATGGAGGCGGTCGGCGGTACGGCGAAGCCCAAGTTCGGCTGGACGGACGTCTCCCGGTTCGGCTCGCTCGGCATCCCGGCGGTCAACTACGGCCCCGGCGACCCGCTCTTCGCGCACAAGCGTGACGAGCACGTGCGCGTCGACCGGATCACGCACTGCGAGGAGCGCCTCCGCTCCTGGCTCACCGGCTGACGCACGGCATTCCCCTGCCGGTAACCTCCGCGGACCTACGCTGAAGCGACACACGCATATAGCAGGTCGGCGGAGGGAGCAGGTCATGGGCAACCCGGAGGACGCACGGATCCCCGAGGGCGCGCAGGTTCCTGAGGGCGCGGTGCAGCCCGAGGAACAGCGGATGGGCCCGGTTCTGCGCCGCAGGGACCAGGTGCAGCCGGGCACGACCGACCAGCGGCTGCTGGACACCGAGGGCGACTCCGAGTGGGTGCACACCGACCCGTGGCGGGTCATGCGGATCCAGTCGGAGTTCGTGGAGGGCTTCGGGGCGCTGGCCGAGCTGCCGAGCGCCATCAGCGTCTTCGGCTCCGCCCGCACCCCGGCCGGCGGACCGGACTACGAGGCGGGCGTGCGGATCGGCAAGGCCCTGGTCGAGGCGGGCTTCGCGGTGATCACGGGCGGTGGCCCAGGGGCCATGGAGGCGGCGAACAAGGGGGCGAGGGAGGCCAAGGGCATCTCGGTCGGACTCGGCATCGAGCTGCCGTTCGAGTCCGGTCTGAATCCACATGTCGACATCGGCGTCAACTTCCGCTACTTCTTCGTCCGCAAGACGATGTTCGTGAAGTACGCCCAGGGATTCGTCGTCCTGCCCGGCGGCCTCGGCACGCTGGACGAGCTCTTCGAGGCGCTCACGCTGGTGCAGACCGGCAAGGTGACGCGCTTCCCGATCGTGCTGTTCGGCTCGGCGTACTGGAACGGCCTGGTGGACTGGCTGCGGGACACGGTGGTCGCGGGCGGCAAGGCCTCCGAGAAGGACCTGATGCTGTTCCACGTGACGGACGACGTGGAGGAGGCGGTCAGGCTGGTGACGAAGGAGGTCGGACGCTGAGGGGCGGCGCCGGCGAGTGACCCCGGGGCGCCGGGCGGTCCCGGCGCCCCGGGGTCACGACCGGTCCCCGCCCGGAGTCCCGCCGGGTCACGCCGGTCCCTGCCCGGGTCACGCCAGTCCCCGCCGTGCCACGGCGGGGGCGCGGTGGCCCGCGATGGACGCCACCATGTCCAGGACCTGCCGCGTCTCCGCCACCTCGTGCACCCGGTACACCCGCGCTCCCAGCCACGCCGACACGGCCGTCGTCGCGAGCGTCCCGACCACCCGCTCCTTGACCGGCTTGTCCAGCGACTCCCCCACGAAGTCCTTGTTGGACAGGGAGACCAGCACCGGCCAGTCGGTGGCCGTCATCTCGTCGAGCCGGCGCGTGGCCTCCAGCGAGTGCCGGGTGTTCTTACCGAAGTCGTGACCGGGGTCGATCATGATGCCGTCCGGCCGGACCCCGAGCGCCACAGCCCGCTCGGCGAGGCCCACGGTCACCCGCAGGATGTCCGCCATCACGTCGTCGTACGCCACCCGGTGCGGCCGGGTGCGCGGCTGCGCACCGCCCGTGTGCGTGCACACGAGGCCTGCCCCGTACCGCGCGGCGACCTCGGCGAGCTTCGGGTCGACACCGCCCCACGCGTCGTTGAGCAGGTCCGCCCCCGCCTCGCAGACAGCCTCACCCACGTCGTGCCGCCAGGTGTCCACACTGATCACCACGTCCGGGTGGCGGCGGCGCACCTCCGCGACGAAACCCACCGTCCGGCGGGCCTCCTCCTGCGCCGACACCTCCTCGCCGGGACCGGCCTTCACCCCGCCTATGTCGATGATCGCGGCACCCTCCGCGACGGCCTCCTCGACCCGGGAGAGCGCGGGCTCGTCGTGGAACGTCGCCCCCTGGTCGTAGAAGGAATCGGGGGTCCGGTTCACGATGGCCATGATCACCGGCTCGTGCGGTCCGAACTCGCGCCGCCCCAGCCTGAGCGCCCCGCTTGGCATCGCTGTGTCCTCCTAGGTAGGTCGCCTGCGACCCTAAGCCCTCCGTCCGGATCATGCCGGGTCCGCCCCGGCCCGCCAGGAAAGGCCCTGGCTGTCGGTGGCGCATGGCACGATCTGGACGGACAGGTATCCGCTTCCGGGGAGATGCACGTGTTCTGGTTCTTGCTGCTCACGATGGCCGTGGTCGTGGCCGCGGTCACACTGGCGGTGGTCGGCGGAGGTGGAAGTGCGGTGCTGCAGGACGTCGAGGGCGAGCGGCTCACCGATCCGCTGCCGGAGAACCGCCCGGTCGGCCGTGCCGACATCGAAGCGCTCCGGCTGCCCCTGGCGGTGCGGGGCTACCGCATGACGGACGTGGACGAGGCGCTGGGCAGGCTCGGCGCCGAGCTCGCCGAGCGGGACGCCCGCATCGCCGAGCTGGAGTCCGCACTCGCCGGGGCGCGGGCGACCGCGGCGGGTGGCCCCGACGTCTTCGAGCGGCCGGACCGGCCTCACACCGAGGAGAGCGGCGGGCCCACCGAGGAGGACGGGCGATGAGCGGCTCCCTGCCCGCACCGGACGGACGCCCGCGCTGCCCGTGGGGCCTGTCCACGCAGGACTACCTCACCTACCACGACACCGAGTGGGGCCGCCCGGTCCGCGGCGACGACGCCCTCTTCGAGCGGCTCTGCCTGGAGGCTTTCCAGTCCGGGCTCTCGTGGCTGACGATCCTGCGCCGCCGTGAGGGGTTCCGCAGCGCCTTCGCCGGATTCAGCATCGCGGCGGTGGCGGAGTTCACCGACGCCGACAGGGAACGCCTCCTCGCCGACGCCGGCATCATCCGCAACCGCGCCAAGATCGACGCGACGCTGGCCAACGCCAGGGTGCTGGCCGGCTGGGACGAGGGCGAGCTGGACGCACTCATCTGGTCGTACGCCCCCGATCCGGCCGCCCGCCCCGCCCCGCGCACCCTCGACGACGTCCCGGCGGTCACCCCGGAGTCCACGGCGCTGGCCAAGGAGCTCAAGAAGCGGTCCATACGATTCGTCGGCCCCACGACCGCCTACGCCCTGATGCAGGCATGCGGTCTGGTCGACGACCATCTGGCCGACTGCGTGGCCAGGGGCGGCCGGTAGCGGCCTCGCCGCCGGTCTACCTGCCGAGGTACTTCGGCGGCTGCTTCGCGAGGAAGGCCTCCACCGCGATCGCGTGGTCCTCGGACGCTCCCGCCCGGGTCTGGAGTTCGTCCTCCTTCTCCAGCGACTCGGCGAGCGTGTGTCCCGCGCCGTACGCCATGGAGGCCTTGAGCGCCGCGTAGGCCACCGTCGGCCCGTCCGCCAGCGCACGGGCGACCGCCCGGGCCTCCGCGGCCAGGTCGGCCGCCGGTACGACCTTGTTGGCGATCCCCAGCTCGTACGCCTCCTGGGCGGTGATCGAGCGGGGGAAGAGCAGCAGGTCGGCGGCGCGGCTCGCGCCGATCAGGCGGGGCAGGGTCCAGGAGACCCCCGAGTCGGCGGTCAGTGCCACGCCCGCGAACGACGTGTTGAAGGCCGCGGTGTCGGCGACCACGCGGTAGTCGGCAGCGAGGGCGAACCCGAAACCCGCGCCTGCGGCGACCCCGTTGACGCCCGCGACGACGGGCTTCTCCATCTCGGTGAGGGCCCGCACGATCGGGTTGTAGTGCTCGCGCACGGTGCTCAGGGCATTGCCGCCCCCGGTCCCGCGGGCCTCGGCGAGCTTGGCGACGTGCTCCCTCAGGTCCTGGCCCACACAGAAGGCGCGCCCTGTCGCGGTCAGCAGGACCGCCCGTACGGCGGTGTCGTCCGCGACGGCCCGCAGCGTGTCACGCAGCGCGACCTTGGCGGCGGTGTTCATGGCGTTCATCGCGTCGGGGCGGTTGATCGTGATCGTCGCGAGCCCGTCGCTCACGTCGGTGAGCACGGTGTCAGCCATGGTGTCGGCCAGGTCGGCCATCGCTGGGTCTCCTTAACGGCTCCGGCATTGTGCCTGTCCACGCAAGCATGGCCGAAGCCGACCGCACGGTATATGTGACCTGCGTCTAACAATTGGCTCTCGGCTGAGGGGCGGAGGCGGCGCAGTATCGCAGCCGGATCGCCGAATTGGGTGGTTTTGGCACAGCGCGTTGCGCAAGCGATGCCGACCGATGTTGGTCATCGGGGTCTTCGATGCGGGATAATGCGGAGGAAGCATTGTGTTCGACGCCGGTGAGGCAGCGCCTGTCATGGAGCCGCCGGTTGCGATGAGCTGGTTTCAGGAAGGGGAACGAGCATGGCGGCCATGAAGCCGCGGACGGGCGACGGCCCGCTCGAGGTGACAAAGGAGGGGCGGGGCATCGTCATGCGCGTTCCGCTCGAAGGCGGCGGTCGGCTTGTCGTCGAGCTGACTCCGGACGAGGCCGATGCACTCGGCGACGCCTTGAAGAAGGTCGTCGGCTGAGACTGAGGCGCCCACACTTCACCACTGCCCCGGCGCGGACCGCGTGCCGGGGCAGTGGTGCGCCGGGAGGGACGTCCGGCCGTGCCGGTCCGGCCGGGCACCTCGGGCGTCAGCCGCGCCGTACCGCGCACAGCAGGCCGTCGCCCACCGGCAGCAGTGTCGCCATGAGCTCCTGGCTCTCCCGCACGGCCCGCAGGAGTTCACGCAGGCGCAGCACCTCGGCCGGCTGGGCGGCGGAGTCGATGGTGCGGCCGTCCGCGAAGACGCCTTCGAAGCAGACCAGGCCGCCCGGCTTCAGCAGGCGCAACGATTCAGCGAGGCAGTCCATGCTCTCGAGCCGGTCGCCGTCGCAGAAGACGAGGTCGTACCCGCCGTCCGCGAGACGCGGCAGGACGTCGAGGGCGCGCCCCGGGATGAAGCGGGAGCGGTTCGTGGCGAAGCCGGCCGCCCGGAACGCCTCGCGCGCGAACTGCTGACGCTCCGGCTCGGGGTCGACGGTGGTCAGTACGCCGTCCGGGCGCATCCCCTGGAGCAGGTAGATGCCCGACACGCCCGTTCCCGTGCCGATCTCGGCCACCGCTTTGGCGTCCGCCGTCGCCGCGAGCAGGCGCAGGGCGGCGCCGGTGCCCGGGGACACCGAACGGAGCCCTGTCTCGTGAGCCCGGTCCCGGGCCCAGAGCAGAGCTTCTTCCTCGGCGACAAAGGCGTCGGCGAACGCCCAGCTCGTCTGCCGGTTGGCGGTAATGACCCTCTCCTGTCCCCGTAGTTGGCGCAACGGTGACTGTATCGGCTGGAGCCGGGAACCCGCAGATGGGACCGGGCGTTAGGAAGGGGCAGGGGAAAACACCTGGACCGGGCCCCGTGGCCGGGCCCGCGACGGTGCTCCTGGGTGCCCGGAAGTCCGGGCGCCACCAGGGATAAGGGCTTATCCGGAGCTAACGGGCGAGGTGGCTATGGTAGGGGCTCCACTGGACACCACCAGAGCCGATAGGGGAGGTGCGGCTGCGCCTGTGGGCCGGAGAGGAGTGCTGCGGCGCTTTCTCGGGTCGGCGGGTGAGCCGAAATCCGTGACCAACATTGCTGACCGTTCTTCCGACGTTTCCGCACCGACCGCGACCTTCGCCTCTGATGCGGATTCTCAGGCGTGGACCCCACCCTCATGGGAAGAGATCGTCAGCACGCACAGCGGTCGGGTGTACCGCCTCGCCTACCGCCTGACGGGTAATCAGCACGACGCGGAGGACCTCACCCAGGAGGTCTTCGTCCGTGTCTTCCGTTCGCTGTCGACGTACACCCCCGGGACGTTCGAGGGGTGGCTGCACAGGATCACGACGAATCTCTTCCTCGACATGGTCCGCCGCAAGCAGCGGATCCGTTTCGACTCGCTGGGTGACGACGCCGCGGAGCGGCTGCCGAGCCGCGAGCCGTCCCCCCAGCAGGCCTTCAACGACACGCACTTCGACGCGGACGTGCAGCAGGCGCTGGACACCCTCGCGCCCGAGTTCCGCGCCGCGGTCGTGCTCTGCGACATCGAGGGCCTCTCGTACGAGGAGATCGCCGCCACCCTCGGCGTCAAGCTCGGTACGGTGCGCAGCCGCATCCACCGCGGCCGCTCCCACCTGCGCAAGGCGCTGCAGCACCGGTCGCCCGAGGCCCGCGCCGAGCAGCGTTCCCTGGCGGACGCGGTCCTGGCAGGGGAGGGGGGAACGGCGTGAGTGGCACAGGTCAGACCCCCGCGGAGCAGCACCTGGGGGACCGGCTCGCCGCGCTTGTCGACGGTGAGCTCGCGCACGATGCCCGGGAGCGGGTCCTCGCCCACCTGGCGACCTGTTCCCGGTGCAAGGCCGAGGCCGACGCCCAGCGGCGGCTGAAGAGCGCCTTCGCCTCCGCCGCCCCGCCCTCACCCTCGGAGGGTTTCCTCGCGCGACTGCAGGGCCTCCCCGGGGGCGCCGGCGGTGACGACGACAGCCGGGGCGAACCCTTCGGTGGCGGCAGACGCTTCAGGGAAGGGGTCTTTCCCGTCCTGCATCCCCCCGGGCGTACGGAGCCGGGCCGGGGATCCTCGCCCCTGAGCGGCTTCGGTTACCTGCCCACGACGCACGGCTCGGGCGCCGTGCTGCCCGGCGGGCCGTCGGATTCGGTCTTCCGCGTCCACGGAGCCGGCCGGGAGGCGGAGCGTTCCCCCTGGCGTGCCCGGCGCTTCGCGTTCGCTGCCGCCGGTGCCGTCTCGCTGGCGGCCATCGCGCTCGGCGGCACCCTGCCGCTCGGCTACGGCCCCGAGGCGCCGCTCAGCGCGGAGGGCGCCGGTGCGAGCGTGACCCCGATCGACTCCGACGCCCGGGCGGCGAGCGCCGCCGCACGGGGAGGCAGCGCCGACGCGCGGACCCGGAGCGCCTCCACCGCGGCCGACCGGACGGGCGGCGGCGGCGCGCTCTCGGCCGGCGTGGGTCCGGGTGCGCCGACGGCGCCGACGCCTGCCCCGTCCCCCGGGCCGGTGCTCGCCGCCGCGCCCTCCCTGCTCGGTACGACGGCTCTCACCGGGCGCACGCTCGTCTTTCCCGTGCTGAACATGACGGTTCCGCCGCTGATACGCCCGACCGACGCCGGCCCGCTGTACTCCGCCGCCCTCGGTCGGCCCGCAGCCCCGGAACCGGCAGCGCCCTCGGCGACAGCCGCACCCGCGGCGACGGCCTCGGCCCCGCCGCAGGTCCGCGACCGGGCGATTCCGCTCTCTCCGCTGCGCTGACCGGGGACCCTGCGCGCCGATTCGCAAACCTGGTTGAATTCCGGCAGGAACGCCCCCGCGGGGGCGTGCAGAGGCCAGTGGCGGGGAGAGCATGGACGACGGGAAGCCCAGCGGGCCGAAGGCGAAGTGGTGGAGCCGTCCCTCCGCGGGACGCACCGGGCCTGCCGGGCCGACGGACGCGGCGCCTGTCCCGCACGAGGACACCGCCGTGCGGGACGTGGCCGTCCCGGCGGAGACCGCCGTGCGGGACGCGGTCGAGCGGGAGACCGAGGTGCGGGACGTGCCCGTCCCGAGGGGGACCGCCGTGCCCGCCGACGAGGCCCCTGAGGCTCTGCCGGCCGGCGGACCGCCGGTTCCCGGCCGTTCCGCCGGGGAGCCGGTGACGACGGTGCATCCCGAGCAGCCGGTGGCACCCGGTCACGCCGCCGCCGGACAGCCGCCCGCCCCGGTACCCGCGCTCGCGGACCGCGAGCCGCCGGTGGCCGCATTCGGGCGGCAGCCGCTGCACGCGCCCGACGAGTACAGCACCCCGCCCTACGGCGGCCCGGGGCCCTGGGCACCCGCGCCGCCCGTCCAGCGCCCGGTGCCCACCCCCGCCCATGGCCTTCCCATGCCGCCGCCCTACCCCGGGACGAGCGGCCACACGACGACGGCGACCACGCACCCCGTGGCTCCGGAGGCCACTGCCCAGGCCCAGGGTGAGGTGTACGCGCCCCCGGCACCTCCGTGGACGGCCCCGCAGCACCAGGCGCCACCGCCGCAGCACCCACCGCACCAGCCTGCACCGCACCAGCAGCAAGCACAGGGGCCTCAGCCCATGACGGGCGCGTACCAGCAGCCCCCGGGACAGCCGCAGGCTCCCTCGCAGTGGCTGCGCTACGACCCGTGGAGCGCGCCCACGCAGCCCCTGAGCAGTCCCGGTCCGCTTCCCGGGACCGGCGGCCGCCGGCGCCCCGGCCGCCGGGGCTCCGTGCTGGCCGGGGCCGTCCTGCTCGCCCTCGTCGCGGGCGGGATCGGCGGCGGGATCGGTTCCTACATCGAGCGCAACGGTGGCCTGACCACGGTCGAACTGCCCCAGGCCGACCGGGACAACGGGGACCGGGCGCCCGACAGCGTGGCGGGCATCGCCTCCAGCGCGCTGCCCAGCGTCGTCACCCTGCACGTCAGCGGCTCCGCCGAGTCCGGCACCGGCACCGGCTTCGTCCTCGACGACAAGGGCCACATCCTCACCAACAACCACGTGGTAGCCCCCGCCGGCTCGTCCGGCGACATCACGGTCACCTTCAGCGGGGGCGAGACCGCGTCCGCCGAGATCGTCGGCAAGGACAGCGGCTACGACCTGGCCGTCGTGAAGGTGCACGGAGTCTCCGGGCTGAAGCCCCTGCCGCTCGGCAACTCCGACAACGTGCGGGTGGGCGACCCCGTGGTGGCCATCGGCGCCCCCTTCGACCTGTCCAACACGGTCACCTCCGGCATCATCAGCGCCAAGCAGCGGCCCATCACCGCCGGGGGAGAGAAGGGCGACGGCACCGACGTCAGCTATGTCGACGCCCTGCAGACCGATGCCCCGATCAACCCCGGCAATTCGGGCGGTCCGCTCGTGGACGCCGACGCCCGGGTCATCGGGATCAACAGCGCCATCCGCGCGGCCGACAGCGGCTCGGCTCTCGACGGCGGCCAGTCCGGTTCCATCGGTCTCGGTTTCGCCATACCGATCAACCAGGGCAAGCGGGTGGCCGAGGAACTGATCAACACCGGCAAGGCCACCCACCCGGTGATCGGCGTCGCGCTGGACATGGATTTCACCGGCGACGGGGCCAAGGTCGGCGGCAAGGTGGCCGACGGCGGGTCCGCGGTCACCGAAGGCGGGGCCGCCGACGAGGCGGGCATCCGGGCGGGTGACGTCATCACCGAGGTGGACGGCGGGCGCGTGCACAGCGGCGAGGAACTCATCGTCAAGATCCGCGCCCACCGGCCGGGCGACCGGTTGGCCCTGCGGCTGACCCGTGGCGGTGAGGAGCTGTCCGTCACGGTGACCCTGGGTTCGGCGAGCGGCACCTGACGGACACCGGCAGGTACCGTCCGGACAGCTTCGGCGGGTACCGTGGAGCCGGTCCGGCCCCTTGACGACCTGGTGGCGGAGAACCGCGGGAACGCAGGGAACACGCGGAGAACACGAGGAGCAGCAAGGTGTTCAATGACATAGGCGCACTCGAGCTGCTGACGCTCGTGGTCCTCGCCGTGCTCGTATTCGGCCCCGAAAAGCTGCCGAAGGTCATCCAGGACGTCACGCGCACCATCCGCAAGATCCGTGAGTTCTCGGACAGTGCCAAGGAAGACATCCGCTCGGAGCTCGGCCCCCAGTTCAAGGACTTCGAGTTCGAGGACCTGAACCCGAAGACGTTCATCCGCAAGCAGCTCTCGGACGGCAACGACGACCTCGGGCTCAGGGAGATCCGCGAGAGCTTCGACCTGCGCAAGGAGATGGCGGAGGTCACCGACGCGGTGAACGGCCGTGAGAGCGCGCCGTCGTCGGACGGCGGGTCGTCCGTGGCCGCCGCACCGGCCGCGGGTACCACGCCGGATCTCCTCAAGAAGGCCCCGCAGCCCGCCAAGGACGAGCGTCCGCCCTTCGACGCAGACGCCACCTGAGACCCGTCAATCCCGACTCGTCCGGACGGTATGGCTATTCTCCATCTGTCCGGTAGCGAGGTTGCCCGTGTCCCGTGGGGGCGGGCCGCGCCGGATCATTGACAGATCGAGGAGGCGGCCGGGCAGTGGAGACGACGAGTCGGGTAGGGGCGGACGGTGCGCCCCGCGCAGCCACCGCGGAAGGAGCGCCGACGGCCCGGCGTACTGTCGACGGCTATCTCAAGGCACCGTTCCCCTGGTACGGGCTGGACGAGGCCTTCACCGGTCCGCGCTGGCTGATGCACGTGGCCGCCGCGGCGGACGGAACGGTACAGCACGGATCCACCGGGCACGGCGAGGAGCCCGTCGTACGGGCCGACGCGGGCGCGGAGAAGGCACGTTTCGCCGTCGTCGTGACCGTGGGCAGCAGCCCGGTACGGAACAGCGGGGACGGCACGGGGGTGCTGGAGGCCACCACGGTCTCCTCCGCGGCGTGGCTGGCCGGGTCGGCCCTGCTGTCCCACACCTGGCCCCCGCAGATGGACCACACCCTGCGTGGCGAATGGCTGGACCAGCAGACCGAGACCGCCTTCGAGCTCGCCGACGACCTGGAGCAGGCGCCCTGGTCGACGCTCTCGCTCCCCGTGGACGGCGTGCCGGTGGAATTCCACTACCGGGAGTCGGAGTTCGGCTGGGTGCTCGCGGGATCGGCGCCGGACGGGGTGCACATCGGCGCGTACGGGCGCGGCATGAGCGCGTACGGCCTGGGCTTCTCCGTGATCGGCGACATCGCGTCGTACGGCGACTGAGCACCGCGCGGGCCGGCCGGTACGGGGGAGACGGCGACCGGCCGCCGCACACGCCGCCGGGAAGCGCTGCGGCCGGGTGCCCGCACACGCCGGCAGGGAATCTGCGCGGTGGTGTGCGGGAAGGGGCGGTCTCCGCGGAGACCGCCCCTTCCCGCGTGCACCGCTCTCAGAACTTGTTGCGCGGCGTGAGCCCCAACGACATGCCGGACAGACCGCGCTGACGGCCTCCCAGCCGCTCGGCGATGGAGCGCAGCGCCGCCCCGGCCGGGGAGTCCGGGTCGGACAGCACGACGGGCTTGCCCTCGTCGCCGCCCTCGCGCAGGCGTACGTCGATCGGGATAGAGCCCAGGACCGGCACCTCGGCGCCGACCGTCTTCGTCAGCCCGTCGGCGACCCGCTGCCCGCCGCCCGAACCGAACACGTCGACCGTCTCGTCGCAGTGCGGGCACGGCATGCCCGACATGTTCTCCACGACGCCGACGATCTTCTGGTGCGTCTGCACGGCGATGGAGCCGGCCCGCTCGGCGACCTCCGCAGCGGCCTGCTGCGGGGTCGTGACGACCAGGATCTCGGCGTTGGGCACGAGCTGGGCGACGGAGATCGCGATGTCACCGGTGCCCGGCGGCAGGTCGAGCAGCAGGACGTCCAGGTCGCCCCAGTACACGTCGGCGAGGAACTGCTGCAGGGCGCGGTGCAGCATCGGCCCGCGCCACACCACCGGGGCGTTGCCCGGGGTGAACATCCCGATGGAGATGACCTTCACGCCGTGCGAGGACGGCGGCATGATCATGTTCTCGACCTGGGTCGGCTTGCCGTCCGCGCCGAGCATCCGGGGCACGCTGTGCCCGTAGATGTCCGCGTCCACGACGCCGACCTTGAGCCCGTCGGCCGCCATCGCCGCGGCGAGGTTGACGGTCACCGAGGACTTGCCGACCCCGCCCTTGCCGGACGCGACCGCGTAGACCCGGGTCAGCGAGCCCGGCTTGGCGAACGGCACCTCGCGCTCCGCCGTACCGCCGCGCAGCGAGGCGGCGAGGTCCTTGCGCTGCTCGTCGCTCATCACGTCGAGGGTCACCTCGACCCGCGAGACGCCCTCGACACGGGCCACCGCGTCGGTGACGTTCGTGGTGATCGTCTCGCGCATCGGGCAGCCGGAGACCGTGAGGTACACGGTGACAGCGACTACACCGTCAGGATCGATTTCGACCGATTTCACCATGCCCAGCTCGGTGATCGGTCGGTGGATCTCCGGGTCGTTCACTGTCGCCAGTGCTTCGCGCACCGCGTCTTCCGTAGCCATACGGACGATGGTACGGCGCCGGAGCCTACGCGCGGGCAGCCACTCAGCGGTCGCCTTCGTCACTCTCGGACGGGAGGACGACCCGGCGCTCCTCCATGTCCTTCACCATCGCCTCCAGTTCCGAGCGGATCCAGTCCCGGGTGGCGACCTCGCCGAGGCCCATCCGGAGCGCGGCGATCTCCCGGGTGAGGTATTCGGTGTCCGCGATCGAGCGCTCGTTCTGCTTCCTGTCCTGTTCGTGGGTGACGCGGTCGCGGTCGTCCTGACGGTTCTGCGCGAGCAGGATCAGCGGGGCCGCGTACGAGGCCTGGAGGGAGAGCATCAGGGTCAGGAAGATGAACGGGTACTCGTCGAACCGGACCGCCGCCGGTGCGCAGATGTTCCACACCACCCAGATGATGATGATCAGCGTCATCCAGACGATGAACCGCCCGGTGCCCAGGAAGCGGGCGATGCGCTCCGAGAAGCGGCCGAACGCCTCGGGGTCGTACTCCGGCAGCAGCCGGCGCCGCGGCGCCTTCGGCTGGTCGAGCCGGGGCCGCGGGGGGCGTACGACACCCGACGCGCCCGTCGACGCCGCCTTCGCCCGGTCCTCAGCGGCCACCCGCCATCCCCTCCTCACCCTCGAAGTCGGTCTCGCGCCAGTCCTCGGGGAGCAGGTGGTCCAGCACGTCGTCCACGGTCACCGCGCCGAGCAGTGAGCCGCTCTCGTCGACGACGGGCACCGAGACCATGTTGTACGCGGCCAGATAGCTGGTCACGGCGGGCAGCGGGGTGTCCGGGGCCAGCGGCACGAGGTCGCTGTCGACGATCGAGCTGACCAGGGTGAACGGCGGGTCGCGCAGCAACCGCTGGAAGTGCACCGTGCCCAGGTACTTGCCGGTCGGCGTCTCGTCCGGCGACCGGCAGACGTACACCTGGGCGGCCAGCGCGGGGGACAGGTCCTGCTGGCGGACCCGGGCCAGCGCGTCCGCCACGGTCGCGTCGGGCCGCAGGATGATCGGCTCCGTCGTCATCAGCCCGCCCGCGGTCCGCTCCTCGTACGCCATCAGCCGCCGTACGTCGGCGGCGTCGTCCGGCCGCATCAGCGCGAGCAGCCGTTCCTTGTCGGCCTCCGGCAGCTCCGAGAGCAGGTCGGCCGCGTCGTCCGGGTCCATCGCCTCCAGCACGTCCGCGGCCCGGTCCTCCTCCAGCTTGCCGAGGATCTCCACCTGGTCGTCCCCGGGCAGCTCCTCCAGTACGTCGGCCAGCCGGTCGTCGTCCAGGGCCGCGGCGACCTCGGCCCGGCGCTTGGGCGACAGGTGGTGCAGGGCGTTGGCGACGTCGGTGGGGCGCAGCCGCTCGAACGTGGCCACCAGGCTCTCGGCGCCCTGCCCCTGCTCCTCCAGCGAGAAGCCGCTGATCGCCGACCACTCCACGGTCAGCGTCTCGCCCTTGCGGCGCAGCGCGCCGCCCCTTCCCTTGCGTACGAAGAACTTGTCGATCTCCCAGTCGCGGCGGGCCGGGAGCTGCTGGATGGCGACATCGAGGACGGTGACCTCCTCGCCGGTCTCCACCAGACGCACCCGCCGGTCGAGGAACTCGCCGAGGACCAGCCGCTCGGTCGGGCGCTGCTCGAAGCGACGCATGTTGACCACACCGGTGGTGATGACCTGACCCGACTCGACGCCCGTCACCCGGGTGATGGGCAGGAAGATCCTTCGCCGGCTCACGACCTCGACCACCATGCCGAGCAGTCGCGGAGGCCGCCCGCCGACCCTGAGCATCGCCACCAGGTCACGGACCCGGCCCACCTGGTCCCCATTGGGGTCGAACACCGGTACGCCGGAAAGGTGCGAGACGAAAACCCTGGGAGCGCCTGCCGCCATACTCCGCGCCTCCTCCGTGCCTCACGTCCTCCTTCGCAGTGATCAGGCTAGCCCGTGCCGGTCCGGTGCGCCCCGGCGGACCGCCCGTACGGAGCTGGGCCGAAAGCCCTACCGGGCACGGGTACGCTGCCGTCTGCCACCCCGACCCACAGACGAGAGGCAGTGCGCCCGTGACCTCTTCCGCCCCGGCAGCCCGGGCTCATCGCCGGACCGCTCTCGCCGTGGTGCTCTGCGCGGGGCTGACCGCCGCACTCACCGCCTGCGCCGGCGAGGACCCGGACAAGGGGACCAACGGCATCGGCAAGCTGAGCGCGGCGGAGATCGACAGCAAGGCGCGGGCGGCGGCCGCCGCCTCGGACGCCGTGCGGCTCACCGGGAAGCTGGTCAGCAAGGGCGGCACGTACACGCTGAACATGCAGCTCAGCGCGGACGGCGGCACCGGATCGGTCACCTCGCGGCAGAGCACGTTCGCGCTGCTGCGGATCGGCGACGAGCTCTTCCTCAAGGCCGACGCCGGCTTCTGGAACCACGGCTCCGGCGACGGCTCCGACGGCGACAACGAGGAGAGCGACCGGTCCGCCGCCGACAAGCTCCAGGGCAAGTACGTGAAGGTCCCCGAGGACGATCCCACGTACCGGCAACTGCGCGGTTTCACGGAGAAGAAGACCCTGCTGGACGGGGTGCTCACGCTGCACGGCAAGGTCAACAAGGGCGAACGCTCCAGTATCGGCGGGGTGCGTACCGTGCAGATCATGGGCGGAAAAGGTGAGGGTGGCACGCTCGACGTCTCCCTGAAGGGCACGCCGTACCCCCTGCGGGTGGCCCGGGGAGGGGGCGGCGGGACCCTGACCCTCGCCGACTGGGGCCAGAGCTTCGCCCTGGAGCCGCCGCCCGAGGACGACACCGTCGACTACGGCGGCGAGCTCCCCAGGTCCTCCGGCTGACAGGCGCCGCCCGTCAGCGCCGCCCGCGCCGCTTCAGGAGCAGCCGGGGGAGTGCGGCGGGCGCGGCCCGGCGGGTGGTCGCCGCGGTCGGCAGGGGGACCGCGGCCAGCGAGCCGTCCGGAAGCTCCGTACGGGGCGCCCCCGGTACCAGCCGCACGACCCGGCACTCGCGTGCCCACCGCTCGGTCATCCGCTCGGCGTCCGGCGCGTTCAGCCGCTTGCCCTTCAGCTCGGCGACCGCGGTCTCCCACTCCTCGGAGTGCTGCTCCAGGACCGCGACGACGGCGGTCCACGCGACGATCCGGCCGCCCTTGTCCTTGCTCCGGACGGTCACCTCGGCCGGGGCGCCCGCCACCAGTCCCTCGGGGAACGGCTGCTCGCCGGGACCGTCACCTACCAGCACGGCCGCGCCCTCGTGCCACACGTGCCACAGCGCGCGGGCGGGGCCGGAGCCCCGCACCCAGACCAGGCCGGACTTCTTGGTGGCCTCCTCGACGAGGGCCCGGCCCAGCAGCGCGTCAGCAGCAGTCATGCGCGCACTCTATTAGAGCCAGCCGTTGCGCTTGAGGGTGCGGTGGATGGAGAAGCAGACGATGCCGATGACGCCCATCACCATGGGATAACCGTACGTCCACCGGAGTTCGGGCATGTGCTCGAAGTTCATCCCGTAGACGCCGCAGATCATCGTCGGTACGGCGACGATGGCCGCCCAGGACGTGATCTTGCGCATGTCCTCGTTCTGCGTGACGGTGGCCTGCGCGAGGTTGGCCTGGAGGATCGAGTTCAGCAGTTCGTCGAAGCCGATGACCTCCTCCTGTACGCGTGCCAGGTGGTCGGCCACGTCGCGGAAGTACTTCTGGATGTCGGGGTCGATCAGCCGCATCGGGCGCTCGCTCAGCAGCTGCATCGGCCGCAGCAGCGGGGACACCGCCCGCTTGAACTCCAGTACCTCGCGCTTGAGCTGGTAGATCCGGCCGGCGTCCGCGCCGCGCGGACCGCCCTTGGCCGGCGTGGAGAACACGTCGATCTCCACCTCGTCGATGTCGTCCTGCACGGACGAGGCGACCGCGATGTAGCCGTCGACGACGTGGTCGGCGATGGAGTGCAGGACGGCGGAGGGACCCTTGGCGAGCAGTTCGGGGTCGTCCTGGAGCCGGTGGCGCAGGGCGCGCAACGAGCCCTGACCGCCGTGCCGGACGGTGATGACGAAGTCCCGGCCGGTGAAGCACATCACCTCACCGGTCTCCACGACCTCGCTGGTCGCGGTCAGTTCGGCGTGCTCCACGTAGTGGATGGTCTTGAAGACGGTGAACAGCGTGTCGTCGTACCGCTCCAGCTTGGGCCGCTGGTGGGCGTGGACCGCGTCCTCGACGGCGAGCGGGTGGAGTCCGAACTCCCTCGCGATACCGGCGAATTCCTCCTCGGTCGGCTCATGCAGGCCGATCCAGGCGAAGCCGCCCTCCTCCCGCACCCGCAGCATCGCCTCGTGCGGTGTCCGGCAGCCGTCCGCCGTGAGCCGGCGTCCGTCCCGGTAGACAGCGCAGTCGACGACGGCGCTGGAGGCGGACGGGTCGCGGGTGGTGTCGTAGCTGTTGTACGGGGCGTTGCTCTTGCGGAGGGACGGGCGCACGGCGGCGCGCAGGTCGCGGATCATCGACATGGCTGGCTCCTTCACGGAGGGCCGTCGGCGGGGCGTGGAACAGCCCGGAATGGGGACGTGCGCTCACGTCCGCAAAGCGGGCGGCACCGCGCGGGCGCGATGACGGCGTTCGCTACAGACAGGCAAAAACGAGGTGCTCTTCCGTAGCGCGAGCTGCTGCGGGTACGTCCGGGAAGGGCGTCAGGCCACAGAAGGAAGGCAGCGTGCGGAAGAGCGGCTGGTACTGCACGGTCGACTTGGATCCACCGCGGCCCCACCTCCTCCGGCCGGTCCCCCGTGGGGGATCACGTGTTGTCAGGACTGAGAGCGACGCTTCTGCGCGCTGTCCCGACCGACGGCCCAGGCTATCAGCGCCTCGGAGCCAATTCCTTCCTTTGCCCGTTCCAGGCGCGTTCTATGCTCGCGGTATGCGAGAAATTCTTGATCTGGTCGAAGCCCGGCTCCGCTCGGCCCTGGGGGAACCGGACGCGCGCGCCGACGTGACGTTCCTCGGCACGGACCGCATCGAGGTACTCCGCTTCATCGACGGTGACGTGGTGCGCTACGCCACACTCGGCATGTCGGCCCACCCGATGGCCGACCCGACCTCCCCGCTCGCCGACCCGGTGAAGGGCCCCCGCGCCGAACTGGTCCTCTCCGTACGGGTGGGACTCGCCGACACCGACCAGGTGCTGCGCCCGCTCGCGGTCCTCGCCGCCTCCCCGCAGGTCGAGGGGCTCGTCGTGGCTCCGGGTGCGTCGCTGGACCTCGGGCAGCCCCTGTGGACGGGGGCGCCGTTCTCCTCCGTGCTGGTCGCCGAGCCGGGTGGTCTGGTCGAGGATCTAGAGCTGGACGCCCCGATGGATCCGGTGAGCTTCCTGCCACTGCTGCCGATGACGCCCAACGAGGCCGCCTGGAAGCGGGTCAAGGGGGCGGCGGCACTCCAGGAGCGCTGGCTGGCCCGGGGGACGGACCTGAGGGACCCGCTGCGCGCTTCCGTGCCGCTGGACTGACGGGCCGTAAGGACCCGCAGCCCGCAGCCCGCAGCCCGGCCGCGAGGTCCGTGGCCGGGCGGGCACGTCGGCCGCGCGGTCAGTCGGCGAAGACCGTGACACCGTCCTCGGCGGCGTGCCTCGGCTCCAGCTCCGCGGCCCGGTGGGTCAGCGCCGAGCGCCGTGCCAGGACGACCGATGCGCCCACGAGGGCGGCGGCCGCCGCCACGACGAACGGGATGTGGACGTCGCTCCACTCCTCGATCTTCGGTGCGAAGTAGGGGGCCGCGGCCGCGGCGAACCAGCGGACGAAGTTGTACCCGGCACTCGCCACCGGGCGTGGTGCGTCCGACACGCCGAGGGCCAGCTCGGTGTAGACGGTGTTGTTCATCCCGATGAAGGCGCCCGAGGCGACGGTGCAGACGACGGCCGCCGTGTGGCCGCCGTACCCGAGGACGACCAGGTCGACGGCGAGCAGTACCAGTGAGGCGCCGAGCACCTTCAGGGAACCGAGGCGCCGTTGCAGCCGCGGGGCGACGAGTACGGAGAAGACGGCGAGGAGCAGGCCCCAGGCGAAGAACACCGCCCCCGACCTGTACGGCGACATGTCCAGCACGAAGGGGGTGAAGGCCAGGGCGGTGAAGAAGGCGTAGTTGTAGAAGAACGCCGAGGCCGCGACCGAGGCCAGACCGCGATGGCCCAGCGCCTTCACCGGGTCGAGCAGGGAGGTCCTGCGGGCGGGCAGGGGCTGCTCCTTCAGGAAGGCGGTGATGCAGAGGAACCCGATGGCCATCAGGGCCGCGGTGCCGAAGAAGGGGTAGCGCCAGCTGGCGTCACCCAGCAGGGCGCCGACCAGTGGCCCGCAGGCCATGCCGAGGCCGAGCGCCGACTCGTACAGCAGGATCGCCGCCGCACTGCCCCCGGCGGCCGCTCCGACGATCACCGCGAGGGCGGTCGAGACGAACAGCGCGTTGCCGAGGCCCCAGCCGGCCCGGAAGCCGACCAGTTCGGCGACGGACGAGGAGGTGCCCGAAAGCGCGGCGAAGACGACCACGAGCGCCAGGCCGGCCAGCAGGGTCCTGCGGCCGCCGATGCGGCTGGAGACGAATCCCGTGAGGAGCATCGCGACGGCGGTGATCAGGAAGTACGACGTGAACAGCAGGGACACCTGGCTGGGCGTCGCTTCCAGCCCTTCTGCGATGGACGGCAGGATCGGGTCCACCAGGCCGATGCCCATGAAGGCCACCACCGAGGCGCCCGCGGTGGCCCAGACGGCCTTGGGCTGGCGCAGGAGGCTGGTCGCTCCTTCGTCGAACGGGTCCTCTTCCCGCATGGGTTTCCCTCACTTCCACTCGATCGTTGCGTCATGCACAGAATAAGTTAGACGCTCTAATGAATGCAAGTTACATCTATCTCTATGGTCCTCCGGCGCCTCCTCCCCGGCCCGGGCCACGCTGCGGACGGGTGATCGTCCTTGACGCGGCGGCGGCCGGAGAGGACCGTTGGGCGCTATGAGGGGCGAACCCAGTTGCCCGAAGTGCGGTGGCCGGGTCAGGGCGCCCGGCCTCTTCGCCGATGCCTGGCAGTGCTCGGCCCACGGTCCGGTGCACCCCATGCAGCCGGTGATCCCGCCCAGCGTCGAGGCGCTCGGCGTGGTCGTCCACCGGGCCCGCGTGCCGGTGTGGATGCCCTGGCCGCTCCCCGTGGGCTGGCTGTTCACGGGCGCGGCGTACGCGGGGGACGACCGCAGCGGCGGACGGGCGACCGCCGTGGCCTGCTCGGGACCCGGGCCGCTGGGCGGTCTGTGCGAGATGCTGCTCGTCGCCGAGGAGCTCGGTGTGGGGCTCGGGGCGCGCTACGCCGGTATCGACGGCCTCGACCCCGGCGCGGGCCTGCGGCTCGACGGCGCCCCCGACGCCAAGCTGCTCGCCGCGGGCCGGCCCACCCCGCTGTGGCAGGTGAAGGACTGTGCCGGCGACCGGGCCGTGTTCGCCGGTGAGGCGTGCGGTCTGTGGCTCTGGGCGATCGTCTGGCCCGAACAGTCGGGGCTGATGATGTACGACGACCTGGTGCTGACCGATCTGCGCGACGCGAGCGGGGAAACGGACCTCGTGCCGTGCGGAGCGCTCACCCCCCGGCTGCTCACGCCCCCCTGAGCGGGGCGCCGGCGGCGGCGGGCGGCAGGGTGCCTTCCGGTTATCCTTGAGCGTCCCCCGCCCGCCCGCAGCCCTGGAGTACGCGTCGTGCGCATCGACCTGCACACCCACTCCACCGCGTCGGACGGCACGGACACCCCGGCCGGGCTCATGGCCGCCGCAGCGGCGGCCGGCCTCGACGTGGTCGCCCTGACCGACCACGACACGGTGGGCGGTCACGCGGAAGCCCTGGCGGCCCTCCCCGCCGGCCTCACTCTCGTCACGGGAGCGGAGCTCTCCTGCCGTGTCGACGGTGTGGGCCTGCACATGCTGGCGTATCTCTTCGACCCCTCGGAACCCGAACTGGCGCGAGAGCGCGAGCTGGTCCGGGACGACCGGGTGCCCCGCGCGCAGGCCATGGTCCGCAAGCTCCAGGAGCTCGGTGTCCCGGTCAGCTGGGAGCAGGTCGCCAGGATCGCCGGTGACGGCTCCGTCGGCCGCCCCCATGTGGCGTCCGCCCTCGTGGAACTCGGCGTCGTCGACTCGGTGTCCGACGCCTTCACCCCCGCCTGGCTCGCGAACGGCGGCCGCGCCTACGCGGAGAAGCACGAGCTCGACCCGTTCGACGCGGTCCGGCTGGTCAAGGCGGCGGGCGGTGTCACCGTCCTCGCCCACCCCCGCGCCGTCAAGCGGGGTGCGGTGGCGCCGGAGTCCGTGATCGCCGGTCTGGCCGCCGCCGGTCTCGACGGCATCGAGGTCGACCACATGGACCACGACGAGCCCACCCGGGCGCGGCTGCGGGGGCTCGCCGCCGGACTGGGGCTGCTGCCCACCGGTTCCAGTGACTACCACGGCACCCGCAAGACCGTCCCGCTCGGGGCGTTCACCACGGACCCCGAGATCTACGGCGAGATCACCCGGCGCGCCACGGGGGCTTTCCCCGTGCCCGGCGCCGGCGGACCCGTCCACGAGTTCCGCGCCTGACGGGCCCTGCCGCTCCACGGGCCCTCCCCGCGCACGACGAGTTCTCCGCGCGCTTCCCTTCCCGCGCCACCTCCCGCCGCCGCCCGCGCGCGTCCGGGTGCCGTGGCGTTCGCGGCCCGCGCACCTCCCTGTTCGACCCGCTCTTCTCTCGCAAGGCTCACTGTGTTCGACATCGCTGTCTTCGGATCCCTCTTTCTCACCCTTTTTGTGATCATGGATCCGCCCGGAATCACGCCCATCTTCCTGGCCCTCACCGCCGGGCGCCCCGCCAAGGTGCAGCGCGGCATGGCCCTGCAGGCGGTCTCCGTCGCCTTCGGCGTGATAGCCGTCTTCGGAGTGCTCGGCCAGCAGATCCTCGACTACCTGCACGTCTCCGTACCGGCACTGATGATCGCGGGCGGACTCCTGCTCCTGCTGATCGCGCTGGACCTGCTCACCGGCAAGACCGACGAGCCGACGCAGACGAAGGACGTCAACGTGGCCCTCGTGCCGCTGGGCATGCCGCTGCTCGCAGGGCCCGGCGCGATCGTCTCGGTGATCCTCGCGGTGCAGCACGCCGACGGTGTCGGTGGTCAGGTCTCGGTCTGGTCGGCGATCTTCGCCATGCACGTGGTGCTCTGGCTGACCATGCGCTACTCGCTGCTGATCATCCGCGTGATCAGGGACGGCGGAGTGGTGCTGGTGACCCGGCTCGCCGGGATGATGCTCTCCGCGATCGCCGTCCAGCAGATCATCAACGGCGTCACCCAGGTCATCCAGAACTCCTGACCCCGGACACCACAGCGCCCCCGCACGGACCTGCCGTGCGGGGGCGCCTCGTCTTCAGCTCCTCATCCGCTTGTCCTCAGCGGCGCGAGCGATGCCAGGTGTTACGAGGCCGACGTGTCGGCCGGCCGGATGTAGATGCGCTGGCCCATGAAGGCGGCCTGCTGCACGATCCGGTTGACGGAGGCGGCGTCCACGACGGTGCTGTCCACGGCGGTACCGTCGACATCGTCGAGTCGCATGATCTCGAAGCGCATAAGGCTTCCCTTCGTCTGATCCTCCTGCTGGAGAACTACGGGGAGGACGGGCTGGCCGTCCACAAGGATGTGGGGCCCGGAACGCCGAGCGTCCGTGTCCCACACTCGTCACAACGGCTTGCCCTTTGCAAACATTCCCTACGCTAAGGAAATTTTTTGGATGTCTAAGTACCAGCGGGTAACCGAGCGCGCGCAGACGATGAGGGCCCGATGAATCACGCGGACACGCGGCCGGACGAAGCCCCGGACATCCGCGCACAGTTGGACCGCACCAACGAACTGCTCCAGCGCGTCCTCGCGGAGGTGTCGAAGACACCCTCCACGCACGCGATCTTCGTGGACGCGGGATACGTGTACGCCGCCGCCGGCCTGCTCGTCACCGGTACCGAGGACCGGCGCTCCTTCGACCTCGACGCGGAAGGGCTGATCGAAGCCTTCATCGACAAGGCCCGCACGATCTTCGCGGACAGCAGACTCCTGCGCGTCTACTGGTACGACGGGGCCAGGCGCCGGATCCACACCGCCGAACAGCAGGCCATCGCCGAACTCCCCGACGTCAAGGTCCGGCTCGGCAACCTCAACGCCAGCAACCAGCAGAAGGGCGTCGACTCGCTCATCCGCACCGACCTCGAGTCCCTCGCACGGCACCGGGCCATCAGCGACGCGGCACTCGTCGGCGGCGACGAGGACCTGGTGTCGGCCGTCGAGTCCGCGCAGGGCTACGGGGCGCGCGTGCACCTGTGGGGCATCGAGGCCGGCGAGGGGCGCAACCAGGCCGAGCCGCTGCTCTGGGAGGTCGACAGCCAGCGGACCTTCGACCTCGACTTCTGCCGGCCGTACGTGACCCGGCGCCCCGTCACGATGTACGAGGACGACAGTCCGGCCCCCTCCCGCGAGGACGTCCGCTTCGTCGGCGCTCAGATCGCCGCCGGCTGGCTCGCCTCACGCGGCCGGGAGGCGCTCGCGGACCTGCTGCCCGGGCACCCCTACCTGCCGGGCTCCGTCGACCAGGATCTCCTCGTCGAGGCCGAACGGCTGCTGCAGCACTCCCTGCGCGGCCACGCCCACCTGCGGCGGGCGCTGCGCGACGGCTTCTGGCACCACCTGCAGGCGCAGTACTGACCCCCGGGCGGGCCGGCCGCCGGGATTCCCTCCGGCCGGCCCGCGGCTCAGAGGGACTCCCAGAACGACACGAGGGCGGCCGCGGTCTCCCGCGGCCTCGCCGTGTTCGGGGAGTGCTCGGCTCCCTCGACCACCGTGCGCCGCGCGCCGAGCCGCCGCGCCATGCCGTCGAGCAGCGGCACCGGCCAGACGTCGTCGCTCTCGCCCGACACCACATGGACGGGCAGCGGCAGCGCGGCGAGTTCGTCCACCCGGTCCGGCTCGGACGACAGCTGCGCGCCCGTGGCGATCAGCTGCGCCGGGTCGTGCCGCATCCAGCGGCGGCGCAGGTCCTCCCCGTCGCCGATGTCGGCGTCCTCGGGCGGATCCATGGCGCGCATGGCCTGCCAGACCTCGGCCATGCTCCAGCGGCTCAGCGTGTCGGCCAGCAGGCGCGCCTTCTTCTGCTGGTCGGGGGAGATCTCGGCCGGACCGGACGACATCAGGGTCAGCGAACGGAAGGGCGAGGGATCCAGGAGGACCGCGGCGCGGGCGATCTGGCCGCCCAGGGAGTGCCCGAGCAGATGGAGGCCTCCGGGCGCTCCGGCACCCCTGAGCGCATCGGCCTGAGCCAGCACGTCCCGGGCCAACTCGGCCTGGACATACGACTCCTGGCGACCCGTGCCCTCGGTCTCGTACTGTCCGCGGCCGTCCACCGAGACGACCCGGAACCCGGCGTCCGCGAGGGGTTCGAGCAGAGCGACGAAGTCCTCCTTGCTGCCGGTGTACCCGGGCAGCAGGAGCGCTGTCGCGCGTGCCCCGGCAGCCGGGACGGCGTCCAGCACGGCGAAGCCCCCGCGCTCCGTGGACAGGGTGCGGGCACGGGCGCAGGGGGGCGGGGTGAAGGTGGGAGGCCGGCTCATGCAGCGAGGTTATCGCCGGGGAGCCGGCCGCGTCCCGCGCAGACGTACGGCCCCGGCCCCCCGGTGAGCGGGGGCCGGGGCCGTACGGCGGAGGCGGGGCCGGTCAGCTCTCGGGCGTCTCGGCGGCCGTCGTCGCGCGGGCGCGGCGGCGGCGGGGCTTCGCGGGGGCCTGCTCCTCGCCCGTCGCGGCCTCGGAGGTGACCGCGGCGTTCTCCACCTTCACGGCGGTACGCGGCCGACGGCGGCGCGGCCTGGTCTCCGCGTCCTCCGCCACGGCCGGGGCCACGGCGACCGCTTCGGTCCTCGGCTTGGCGGCGGTACGGGGACGACGGCGCGCCCTCGTCTCGGTCGCGGGCTCGGAGACCGGCGCGATCTGGAAGTCGACCTCGTCGGCGGGCTTCACCACACGGGCACGCCGTCGCGGCCTGGTGGCCACGGGCTCCGGCGCCGGAGCGCCGCCGGCCACCGTCTGGAAGTCGACCACGGGCTCGGCCGCCGGGGCGGCGACCGCGTCGGTCACCGGCGCGGCGACCGCGGCGCGGCTGCGGCGGCGCGGCTTCGCCTCGGCCACCGTCTCCTGCGCCGGGGCGGCGGGAGCGGCCTGCGCCACGGCGGTGACGGTTTCCACGGCGGCCGGAGCGGCCTTCGCGACGGCCGGGGCCTCGGCCACCGCCGACACGCCTTCGGGCGCGGCGACGCGGGTACGGCGCCTGCGGCGCGGTGTACGCGGCTCCGCGGCCTCGTCAGCCGCGGCGGGCTCCACCGGCGGCGCGGACTCCGCCGACGGCGCGGGCACCGTCACTGCGGCTTCCTCGGCGCTGCTGCCACCGCGCGTGCGACGACGCTGGCGAGGCGTGCGCGGGGGGCGCTCCTCGCGGGGCGCCGGGGCCGGGGCGGCGGACTTTCGGCCGCGGCCGCCCGTCTCGCCCAGGTCCTCGATCTCCTCGGCCCGCAGACCCGCACGGGTCCGCTCGGCGCGCGGCAGGACCCCCTTGGTGCCGGCCGGGATGCCCAGGTCCTCGTACAGGTGCGGCGAGGTGGAGTACGTCTCGGGCGGGTCCGGGAACTTCAGGTCCAGGGCCTTGTTGATCAGCTGCCAGCGCGGGATGTCGTCCCAGTCCACCAGCGTGATCGCGATGCCCTTGGCGCCCGCGCGGCCGGTACGCCCGATGCGGTGGAGGTAGGTCTTCTCGTCCTCCGGCGACTGGTAGTTGATGACATGGGTCACGCCCTCGACGTCGATGCCGCGCGCGGCGACGTCGGTGCAGACGAGGACGTCCACCTTGCCGTTGCGGAAGGCGCGCAGCGCCTGCTCACGGGCGCCCTGGCCGAGGTCGCCGTGGACCGCGCCGGACGCGAAACCGCGCTTCTCCAGCTGCTCGGCGATGTCGGCGGCGGTGCGCTTGGTACGGCAGAAGATCATCGCCAGCCCGCGGCCCTCGGCCTGGAGGATGCGCGAGACCATCTCGGGCTTGTCCATCGAGTGGGCGCGGTAGACGTACTGCGCCGTGTTCTTGACGGTCGTGCCCTCGTCGTCGGGTGACGTGGCGTTGATGTGCGTCGGCTGGGACATGTAGCGGCGCGCGAGGCTGATGACGGCGCCGGGCATCGTGGCCGAGAACAGCATCGTCTGGCGCTTCGGCGGCAGCATCGTGATGATGCGCTCGACGTCGGGCAGGAAGCCCAGGTCCAGCATCTCGTCGGCCTCGTCGAGGACGAGGACGCGGATGTGCGAGAGGTCGAGCTTGCGCTGACCGGCCAGGTCGAGCAGCCGGCCCGGGGTGCCGACGATCACGTCGACACCCTTCTTGAGGGCCTCGACCTGGGGCTCGTACGCCCGGCCGCCGTAGATCGCGAGAACGCGGACGTTACGGACCTTGCCGGCGGTGAGCAGGTCGTTGGTGACCTGCTGGCACAGCTCGCGGGTGGGGACCACGATGAGCGCCTGGGGCGCGTCCGTCAGCTTCTCGGGCGCGGCCCGGCCGGCCTCGACGTCGGCGGGGACGGTCACTCGCTCCAGGAGCGGAAGACCGAAACCGAGCGTCTTGCCGGTGCCGGTCTTGGCCTGGCCGATGACGTCGGACCCGGAGAGCGCTACGGGAAGCGTCATCTCCTGGATGGGGAAGGGGGACATGATGCCGACCGCCTCGAGGGCTTCGGCCGTCTCGGTAAGGATTCCGAGGTCGCGGAACGTAGTCAGGGTGCTGCCTCTTCTGTGAGACGCGGCCCGAGGCGAACGCTGGGGGTCGTACCGTGCCGGGGTTGGTCATCCGGCCGTGGATGGGCCGGGTGGCGCGGGACCACTGCCGTCGCTCGAGCGCTCGTGCCGCTGAGGGGGCCCCTCATCTGCGGTCGTACGTGGCGTACGCACCGCGGGGAGGGCTGTCGGGTCGGAGCCGATCGGGCCACCGACCGGGCATCCTCATTCAAGGTCGCGCTCCTGGCACAGGAAAATGCTCAGTAAGCGCAATACCACTGTACCCCGGATTCGTGCATGTGTGTTGGGCGAATTGATCGGAACGGTGTGATGTCTTCGGTCGGCCGGGCCCTTCCGCCTCCCGGCGGGCGGGCTATTCTGCGCTGCATGGAGACGCCTGACAACGCCACTGAAGCATCCGACGAAGCCCCCGCACCCACCGGGATCGCCGCCCAGGACTGGGCCACGGCGTCCGCCGACGCGCACTACCGCGCCGCCGTGGTGGATCTGCTCGGCGCACTCGCCTACGGGGAACTCGCGGCCTTCGAGCGGCTGGCCGAGGACGCGAAACTCGCGCCGACCCTCGGGGACAAGGCGGCACTGGCGAGGATGGCGTCCGCCGAATTCCAGCATTTCGAGCAGCTGACCGACCGGCTCACCGCTATCGACGAGGAGCCGACCGTCGCCATGGAGCCCTTCGGCAAGGCGCTCGACGACTTCCACCGGCAGACCGCGCCGTCGGACTGGCTGGAAGGGCTGGTCAAGGCGTACGTCGGTGACTCGATCGCCAGCGACTTCTACCGGGAGATCGCCGCACGCCTGGACAAGGACACCCGTTCCCTCGTCCTCTCCGTGCTCGACGACACCGGACACGGCAACTTCGCGGTCGAGAAGGTGCGCGCCGCCATCGAGGCGGAGCCCCGGGTCGGCGGGCGGCTCGCCCTGTGGGCGCGCAGGCTGATGGGGGAGGCGCTCTCCCAGGCGCAGCGGGTGGTCGCGGACCGCGACGCCCTGTCGACGATGCTGGTGGGAGGCGTGGCGGACGGTTTCGACCTCGCCGAGGTCGGCCGGATGTTCTCCCGGATCACGGAGGCCCACACCAAGCGGATGGCGGCGCTCGGCCTCGCGGCCTGACCGGAGTCCCGCGCCGGCCCGGCCCCCGGCCCGGCCGGCGCGCGTCCCGTCTACTGGGCCGTCGCGGACCGCACCGGCCTCCGGCGGCGCGGGCGGATCAGCAGGGAGAGCGTCACCGACCCGACCAGGACGGCGCCTGCGCCGGTCGCCAGTACGGAGCCCGGCCCCAGGGTCGAGTGCGTCAGATACGTGCCGAACAGCGCGCCGAGCGGGCCGGTGAGGAACACCGTGCGGGGGGACGGCAGCCGCTCCGGCAGGGAGCGGAGCGCGACCCAGGACAGGGCCAGCCCCAGCAGGACGGAGCCGGTGGATTCCCAGAGCACAGCAGGTCACCTCGCTTGATCGCACGGCGGGCGGTCGGTCGTAGGCCGTACTACCCGGGGCCCGCAGGACGCAATCCTCCTCCGCGCCCGGAGACCCCACCGGGCGACACGCAGGACAGCGCGGCGGGGGGGGGGGGGGGGCCCCCCCCCGGCCCCCCCCCCCCGGGCGGGGGGGGGGGGGGGCCCAACCCCCACCCCAACCCCCCCCCGGCGGGCGGGGGGGGCCCCTACCGCCAGGG
>NZ_JBIRTB010000001.1:221482-231415 GCF_044334475.1 Streptomyces sp. NPDC020780
CGGAAGCCGCCGCACGGAAACGAAAGAGGCGGGGGGGGGGGGGGGGGGGGGGGGGCCGGGCGCGCCGGGGGCCCCCCCCCCCCCCCCCCCCCCCGCCGCGCTGTCCTGCGTGTCGGGCTGACCTACAGCGCTCCGAAGCCCACCCGTCGGGCGCTGGGCTCGCCGATCTCGACGTAGGCGATCCGATCGGTCGGCACCAGAACCTTGCGGCCCTTGTCGTCCGTGAGGCTGAGCAGCTGCGTCTTGCCGGTGAGCGCCTCGCCGACCGCGCTCTCGACCTCTTCGGCGGAAAGCCCGCTCTCCAGAACGATCTCCCGGGGCGTGTGCTGCACCCCGATCTTGACCTCCACGGCTATGTCCCTCCGACGGTCCGTCTCTGCGCGGTGAACCGCGCCGTACGCAGCACACATTAGCCCGGTGAAGGGACCGACCACGGGTCGACCGGCAACGCCCGCAGCGAACACCGGCGGGCACTGCCGCCGGGGACGGGTCGCGACCGGTCCCCGGGCAGGGTGATCAGTGCTGATCGATGCCGTGCAACGGGAATCCCGCGATGCCGCGCCAGGCGAGCGAGGTCAGCAGCTGGACCGCCGTGTCGCGCGGGATGGCGGAACGGCTGGAGAGCCAGTAGCGCGCCACCACCTGCGAGACGCCGCCGAGACCGACCGCGAGCAGCATCGACTCTTCCTTGGACAGGCCCGTGTCGCCCGCGATGACGTCGGAGATCGCCTCCGCGCACTGCAGCGAGACACGGTCGACCCGCTCGCGCACCGCCGGCTCGTTGGTCAGGTCGGACTCGAACACCAGACGGAACGCGCCGCCCTCGTCCTCCACGTACGCGAAGTAGGCGTCCATCGTCGCCGCCACGCGCAGTTTGTTGTCCGTCGTCGAGGCCAGCGCCGTGCGGACCGCATGGAGCAGCGACTCGCAGTGCTGGTCCAGGAGGGCGAGGTAGAGCTCCAGCTTGCCGGGGAAGTGCTGGTAGAGCACCGGCTTGCTGACGCCGGCCCGCTCGGCGATGTCGTCCATCGCGGCCGAGTGGTAGCCCTGCGCGACGAATACCTCCTGCGCAGCGCCCAGCAGCTGATTGCGGCGGGCGCGGCGGGGCAGGCGAGTGCCCCGCGGGCGCGCTGCCTCTGTCTGCTCGATGGCTGTCACGCCGCCTCCCAATTGTGTGATCGAACGCAGCGGAAACCGTGCACGCTGCGCCATGCGGCCATCGTACTTTTGAGTAACCCGGGTGCGCGCGGCGCGGACGCAGAATTTCACGGACCGGACGGCTGCGGTAGCCACAGATCTGCCTGGTCTGGGCAGAAAGCGGGACGTATCAGCGGTAGTCGTCCTCATCTTGTCTGACGACGCGGGCCTGCTCCGCAGCGTCCGCCTCGTTCGCGGCGGCGGGGTCGATCCGGGTGAGCGGTTCGTCGTCCTCCGGCCGGATGTCGGCCTGCTGCTCGGCCGCGTCAGCCTCGGGGGCCTCCGGGTCCGACTCGTCGGACCGGGGGTCCTCGAACGTCTCGGGATCGCTCGGGTCGATCGTCATCGTGGCTCCCTTCCTTCCCTTGCAGCGTAGGAGCAACCCCTCCCGGACGCTATGCGGCCTGTGACCGCGAACACATCAATTGCCACGTGATCATCTCGTAACATTGCCGCATGTCTTCGACCGAGCTGCCCGGTACCCGCGACGCCGCTGCCGCCGTGGCCCCCATGGTCAGTGCCGTCAGGGTCATGGAGGGCGAGAGGCTGCGTTCCGTCGAGTTGCCGGGCCTCACGCTGACCGTCCGGTCCCGGCCGGCGCGGTCGGCGGGGCTCGCGCCGGCTCTCTTCGTGCACGGGCTGGGAGGCTCCTCGCAGAACTGGTCCGCGCTGATGCCGATGCTGGCGGACGTGGTCGACGGCGAAGCGGTCGACCTGCCCGGCTTCGGGGACTCACCGCCGCCGGACGACGGGAACTACTCGGTCACCGGACATGCCCGCGCCCTGATCCGGCTGCTGGACGCCGGGCGCCGCGGACCCGTTCACCTTTTCGGTAACTCTCTGGGCGGCGCCGTTGCCACCCGGGTCGCGGCGGTCCGTCCCGACCTCGTGCGCACCCTGACGCTCGTTTCCCCTGCTCTGCCCGAGATCCGGGTACAGCGGCCCGCCGTCCCCACCGGGCTGCTCGCACTCCCGGGCGTCGCTTCCCTGTTCGCCCGGCTCACCCGGGACTGGACCGCGGAACAGCGCACCCGCGGTGTCATGGCACTCTGTTACGGCGATCCGGCGCGCATCTCCGAGGAGGCCTTCCGCCACGCGGTGGCCGAGATGGAGCGGCGGCTGGAACTGCCGTACTTCTGGGACGCCATGGCGCGCTCCGCCCGGGGCATCGTCGATGCCTACACCCTGGGCGGACAGCACGGGCTGTGGCGCCAGGCCGAGAGGGTGCTCGCACCGTCCCTGCTGGTCTACGGCGGAAGGGACCAGCTCGTCTCGTACCGGATGGCACGCAGAGCGTCCGCGGCCTTCCGCGATTCGCGGCTGCTGACACTGCCCGACGCGGGGCACGTGGCGATGATGGAGTACCCGGAGGCGGTCGCCCAGGCCTTCCGGGAGTTGCTGGACGAACGCGGCGGGAGCTGATCCGGGGCGTGGGACGACACAGCCGAAAGGGGCCCGGGCTCGCCGGACCCGAGGCGGGGGCCGCGGCCCCCGCCGACGGGGAGGGCGGTACGGCCCGCGTGGGCAGCGGGCGGCGCAGGCGGGATGCCGCGACGCCACCCGCCGGGGACGGGCACACCCCGTTCCACGACCTCCCGCAGGCCCGCGGCGGGCACCCCGAGCAGCATGAGCCCGGGGGCGGCTGGGGAGCGGCCGCGCAGCCGCGGCACGACGGCCGGGGCGGAACGGGCGGCCCCGGGCCGGATGCCCACGCCCGGCAGGCCGTGGCACGGCAGCTGTCGGCCCAGCAGGCGGCGCAGCGCGCGGCCGACAGGCGGACGGCGCCCGGGCCGCCCCCCGGTGGCTCTCCGCCCGTACCCGGCCCGCGCAGGGAGTTCGTCGACGCGTTCGACGCGGCCGGCCCGCGCCGGGCGGCACCGGTACAGGCCGGTGGGGCCGTCGGTACACCCGAGGGTCCGGACGGTTGCGAGGACGCCCCGGACGGCAGCGACGACCGGGCAGGCAGGGGCGGGAAGGGCCGCACGTTCACCGGGATCGCCGCCGCGGCCGTGACCACGGTGCTCGCCGTCGTGGTGGCCGGACAGGTGGCACAGGACTCCTCGGGCGGCCCGGGCGTCTCGCAGGCGGCCGGCTCCGGCCGTGAGGGCTCCGCGGACGCCTCCCGCTCGGAGGGGCGGCCGACCCCCGGCGCGGATCGGCCCGAGGTGAAGCCCCTGTCGTACGCGGAGAAGATGGCCGAGCCCTATCCGATCCTGCCCGACCTGAAGGCGTCGGGGCGGTTCGACGCGGTTCCGGGGCTGGCGAAGGCGCCGGGCCGGGGGCACAAGTACCGCTACCGGATCGATGTGGAGAAGGGGCTGGGCCTCGACGCCGGGTTCTTCGCCGAGGCCGTGCAGAAGACGCTCAACGACGACCGCAGCTGGGCGCACGGCGGGGCCATGACCTTCGAACGGATCTCCTCCGGCGAACCGGACTTCGTGATCACCCTCGCCAGCCCCGGCACCACCGGGGTGTGGTGCGAGAAGTCGGGTCTGGACACCACCGAGGACAACGTCTCCTGCGACTCCGCCGCCACGGACCGCGTCATGATCAACGCCTATCGGTGGGCGCAGGGCGCCGCGACGTTCGGCCCGGACAAGCTGCTGATCTACCGTCAGATGCTGATCAACCACGAGGTCGGCCACCGGCTGGGACACGGCCACGTGAGCTGCCGCACCCCCGGGGCGCTCGCTCCCGTGATGCAGCAGCAGACCAAGACGCTGGAGCTCGAAGGCATCAAGTGCCGACCCAACCCCTGGGTGTATCCGGGCAGTTGATGCGCGACCGGCCTCTTCTGTCCGCATAGTGGGACGGGTGTCTCATTCTGCGTTGACAGGGCGGAGGAGGTCGTCCATATTTCTCGGCATGTCACGCAACCCCGCATCATCCGAGCGCGCCGCCATCGAGCTGGCGCTCCTCGGCGTGGCCGGGTTCTGCGTAGCCGACATTCTCTGTCGCTGACGCCTGCTCGAGCGCGCGTCGGCCCCCTGGTGAGTCCCCACCGGCTCTCCCGGTCCTTCTGACCCCGCGCCCGGGCGTACTCCGTCCGCAGGCGCGGCCTCTCTCCCCTCCGGTCCTCTCCCCGCATCCCGGGGCGGAGTCCCGCTGCGCCCACGCGGACCCTTCCTCCTCCCCGCCGCAGCACACCGAGAGGTCATCTTCCGATGAGTCAGCCGTCCGTCATATCCCGCCGCGTGGCGACCACCGCCGCCGTCAGCCTCGCCCTGGTCGCCGGACTCGCGGCCTGCGCAGGGCCCCAGGACAAGGACAGCGGGGGAAGCGGCGGTTCCGGCGCCTCGGGCCGGCCGCAGAAGGGCGGTACCCTCACGGTCCTCAACAGCAACCCGCAGGAGGACTTCGACCCGGCCCGGCTCTACACCTCCGGCGGCGGGAACGTCCCCTCCCTCGTCTTCCGCACCCTCACGACCCGCAACCGTGAGAACGGCGCCGCGGGCGCGGAGGTCGTCCCCGACCTCGCCACCGACCTGGGGACGCCCAGCGAGAACGCCACCGTCTGGACGTACACCCTCAAGGAGGGGCTGAAGTACGAGGACGGCACCGCCATCACCAGCGCTGACGTCAAGTACGGCATCGAGCGGTCCTTCGCCGCCGAACTCTCCGGCGGAGCGCCCTACCTGCGCGACTGGCTGATCGGCGGCGCCGACTACCAGGGCCCGTACAAGGACAAGAAGGGCCTCGACTCGATCGAGGTACCGGACGCCAGGACCATCGTCTTCCGCCTGAACAAGCCCGAGGGCGAGTTCCCCTACCTCGCCACGCAGACCCAGACGACCCCGGTACCCCGGGCCAAGGACACGGGTACCACGTACGAGGAGCACCCCGTCTCCTCGGGCCCCTACAAGGTCGTCTCCAACGAGAACGACGGCGAGCGGCTCGTCCTGGAGCGCAACCCGCACTGGTCCGCCGCCACCGACGAGGAGCGCAAGGCGTACCCGGACAGGATCGACGTACGCTCCGGCCTGGACTCCGCCGTCATCAACCAGCGGCTCTCCGCGTCCCAGGGCGCCGACGCGGCGGCCGTCACCACCGACACCAACCTCGGCCCCGCGGAACTCGCCAAGGTGTCCGGCGACAAGAACCTCGCCGCCCGGGTCGGCACCGGTCACTTCGGCTACACCAACTACATCGCCTTCAACCCGAAGGTGAAGCCGTTCGACGACCCGAAGGTGCGCCAGGCGATCGCGTACGCCGTCGATCGCTCCTCGGTGATCAACGCGGCGGGCGGCTCCTCCCTCGCCGAGCCCGCGACCACCTACCTGCCGAACCAGAAGTCCTTCGGCTACACGACCTACGACCACTTCCCGGCGGGCAGGACCGGCAACGTGGCCAAGGCCAGGCAGCTCCTGAAGGAGGCGGGCTACGCCAAGGGCCTGACCGTCACCCTCACGCACTCCAACGACAAGGACTTCGAGACGAGCCCGGAGATCGCCACGGCACTCCAGGCCGCCCTCAAGAAGGCCGGTATCACCGTCGAGCTCACGGGTCTGGAGGGCAACGACTACTCCGACACCATCCACAGCGCCTCCAAGGAGCCGGGCTTCTTCCTCGCCCACTGGGGCGCCGACTGGCCCTCCGGAGGGCCGTTCCTCGCGCCGATCTTCGACGGCCGGCAGATCGTGAAGGACGGCGCCAACTTCAACACCGGCTTCCTGAACGACGCGTCGGTCAACAAGGAGATCGACGCGATCAACAAGCTCACCGACCTGGACGCGGCCGCCCGGCGCTGGGGCGCACTCGACAAGAAGATCGGCGAGCGGGCGCTGACCGTGCCGCTGTTCCACCCGGTCTACAAGCGGCTCTTCGGCCAGGAGGTCAAGAACGTGGTCATCAGCGACTGGACCGGCGTCCTCGACATCTCCCAGGTCGCGGTCAAGTAGTCATGTCGGACGTACTTCTGGCCCAGGAGGCGGGAGCGGCTCCGATCGCCGCCCCCGCCTCGGGGGCCCGGCTGTTCCGGCGGCGGCTGCGCGCACAGCGCGCGGCCACCGTCGCGGCGGCCGTGGTCCTCCTGCTCTTCCTGACCGCACTCGCCGCGCCGCTGCTCACGGCGCTGGCCGGCCAGGACCCCACCACCTACCACCCCGACCTCGTCGACTCGGCGGCCGGCGGGGTACCCCTCGGACCCTTCGGCGGGATCAGCGCCGAACACTGGCTCGGCGTCGAACCGCAGACCGGCCGGGACCTGTTCGCCCGCATCGTGTACGGAGCCCGGGTCTCGCTCGGAGTCGCCGTCGCGGCCACTCTCCTGCAGGTCGCCATCGGCCTGTTCGTCGGACTCGCCTCGGCCCTCGGCAACCGCTGGGTCGACCAGATCCTCAGCCGGATCACCGACATCAACGTGGCCCTGCCCCTCATGGTGATCGCCCTGGGGCTGCTCGCGGTCGTCCCGGCCTCCTTCCCCCGGCCCGTCCTCATCGCCCTCGTCATCGGCGGAATCAACTGGGCGGGCACCTCGAAGATCGTGCGCGCCCAGGCGCTCGCCCTGAAGTCGCTCGACTTCGTCGCGGCAGCCCGCCTCGCCGGACGGGGCCGGTGGAGCATCGCCCGCCGGGAACTGCTGCCCTCGCTGGCCGCGCCCGTCATCACGTACGCGGCGCTGCTCTTCCCCGCCAACATCACCGTCGAAGCGGCCCTGTCCTTCCTCGGCGTCGGCATCAGACCGCCGACACCGTCCTGGGGGCAGATGCTCACGGAGGCCGACACCTGGTACCAGTCGGCGCCCACCTACCTCCTGCTGCCCGCCGGACTGCTCTTCGTGACCGTGCTCGCCCTGACCGTCCTCGGCGAGGGCGTCCGCACGGCACTCGACCCGCGGGCCGCGTCCCGGCTGCGGGTGGGCACCGGACGCGGCGGGCGCGGGGAACGCGCGAAGGAGTGGACGTCGTGACCGGATTCCTGCTGAGGCGGGCCGGTGGCGCCGTCCTCGTCCTCCTCTCGCTCACCGTCATCCTGTACGCGGTCTTCTACGTGGCTCCGGGTGACGTCGCCCAGATCGCGTGCGGACCACGCTGCTCACCGGCGCAGGTCGCCCAGGTGACCGAGCAGCTCCGGCTCGACGACCCCGTGTACACGCAGTACGGGCACTTCCTCCAGGGCATCGTCGCCGGGCGCGACTTCTCCACCGGAACGGGCGTGGAGCACTGCTCCGTACCCTGCCTCGGAGTCTCGTACCAGAGCGACCAGCAGGTCACCCGGCTGATCCTCGCCAAGCTGCCGGTCACCGGGTCGCTCGTCGCCGGCGCGTTCGCCGGCTGGATCCTGCTCGGCGTCGGTACGGGTGTGCTGTCCGTCCGGCGGCGCGGCAGGCTCACCGAGCGGGTCCTCACCTGGCTGACCCTCGCCGGCACGGCCACGCCCGTCTTCGTCATCGGCCTGCTCCTCATCATCGTCTTCTGCTCCACGCTGCGGTGGCTGCCGTCGCCGACCTACGTGCCGTTCACCGAGGACCCCGAACAGTGGGCCTGGGGGCTGCTGCTGCCCTGGGTGTCCCTGGCGCTCATCGAGTCCGCCAAGTACGCCCGGCTGACCAGGAGCTCCATGCTGGAGACGCTGGCCGAGGACCATATCCGCACCTTCCGGGCGTACGGCGTCGGCGAGCGCGCCCTCATCGTGCGGCACGCGCTGCGCGGCGCGCTCGCACCCGTGATCGCGCTCAGCGCGCTCGACTTCGGGTCCATGTTCGGCGGCGCGGTGCTGACCGAGTCCCTCTTCGGGATCCCCGGCATCGGACGCGAACTCGTCCACGCGGTCAAGGTCGTCGACCTGCCGGTGGTCGTCGGCATGGTCCTGGTGACCGGCCTCTTCGTGGTGCTCGCCAATGCCGTCGCGGACGTGCTGTACGCGCTGGCCGACCGACGGGTGGTCCTGTCATGACATCACCGCTGGTCGAGGTCGCGGACCTCACCGTCGACTTCGGGCCGGTCCGGGCCGTGGACGGACTCTCGTTCACCCTGGAGGCCGGCGGGGCGCTCGGCGTCGTCGGCGAGTCCGGCTCCGGCAAGAGCGCCTCGGCGGCAGCCCTGCTCGGGCTGCACCGGGGGACGGGGGCCCGGGTCACCGGAAGCGTCCGCGTCGCCGGTACGGACGTGGGCGCGGCCGACGAGGCCGGACTGCGGGCGCTGCGGGGCGCGAAGGCCGCCATGGTCTTCCAGGACCCGCTCTCCTCACTGGATCCGTACTACCCGGTCGGCGACCAGATCGCCGAGGTCTACCGGGTGCACACCGCCGCGTCCCGGCGGGTGGCACGGGCCCGGGCCGTCGAGGTCCTGGACCGCGTCGGCATCCCGGACGCGGCCCGCCGCGCCCGGCTGCGCCCCCACGAGTTCTCCGGCGGGATGCGCCAGCGGGCGCTCATCGCCATGGCCCTGGCCTGCGAGCCCCGGCTGATCGTGGCGGACGAGCCGACCACCGCTCTGGACGTCACGGTGCAGGCCCAGATCCTGGACCTGCTGCACGACCTGCGCCGGGAGACGGGGATGGGACTGCTGCTGGTCACCCACGACGTGGGTGTGGCGGCGGAGAGCGTGGACGACGTCCTGGTGATGCGGGGCGGGCGGGCGGTCGAGCGGGGCCCCGTCGCCGAGGTGCTCGGCTCGCCCCGGCAGCCGTACACCCGCGAACTGCTGGCCTCCGTGCCCCGGGTGGAGGCCCGGCGGGTGCCCGCCGTCCCCGGACCGCGGGCCGCTCGCCCCGGGGGCGCGCCGCTGCTCGAAGCCGTAGGCCTGCGGCGCGAGTTCGGCCGGGGCGCCGGCCGGGTCGCCGCGGTGGACGGCGTCTCGCTCACCGTCCGCGCCGGCGAGACCCTCGGCATCGTGGGGGAGAGCGGCAGCGGCAAGACGACCCTCGGGCGCATGCTCGTGCGGCTGCTCGATCCGACGGCGGGCGTTCTCCGGTACGGGGGCGCCGAGATCGGCTCGCTGTCGGAGAAGGCGCTCCGACCGGCTCGCCGTGAGCTCCAGATGGTCTTCCAGGACCCGGTGGCCTCGCTCAACCCGCGCCGCTCGGTCGGCGAGTCGGTGGCCGATCCGCTCCGCGCCGCGGGGGAGACGGACGAGACCCGGATCCGGGACCGCGTGCGCGAACTCCTCGAACGGGTCGGCCTCGAAGCGGACCGGTACGAGCGCTATCCCCACGAGTTCAGCGGCGGACAGCGCCAGCGGATCGGGATCGCGCGTGCCCTCGCCGCCGGACCCAGGCTGATCGTGTGCGACGAGCCCGTCTCCGCGCTCGACGTCACCACCCAGGCCCAGGTGCTCGCGCTCCTCGCGGAGCTGCAACGGGAACTGGACATCGGCCTCGTCTTCATCGCCCACGACCTGGCGGTCGTACGGCAGGTCAGCGACCGGGTCGCGGTGATGCGGCGCGGCCGGATCGTCGAGCAGGGCGGCGTGGAGGAGGTGTACGGATCACCGCAGGACCCGTACACCAGGCAGCTTCTGGCGGCGGTTCCCGCACTCGACCCCGCACAGGCCGCACGACGCCGCGCGATCCGCAAGGAGCTGGCCGCAGCCTGACGCGGCGTGACCGGACCGCCCTTTATCGCGACAGAACGCGACCGGGGCGGGAAAGTTACGGTGGTTCACCCCTTTCGGTGGTGGGGCGGGCCACCCCCCCGCCCCCCCCCCCCCCCCCCCCCGGGCCGCCCCCCCCCCCCCCCCCCCCCCCCCCCCCGCGGGCCCGCCGCAATAAACCGCCCCCCCCCCCCCCAAGTACCCC
>NZ_JBIRTB010000001.1:231425-758882 GCF_044334475.1 Streptomyces sp. NPDC020780
GGGGGGCGGGGCCGGCGGCGGGCGGGGGCGGCCCCCCCCCGCCTTTGCCCCGGCGGGGGGGGGGGGGGGGGGGGTTGGTTGGGGGGGGGGGGGGGTGGGGGGGGCCCCCCCCCCCCCCCCCCCCCCCACCACCGTCGCATCCGCTTACGGTCGTCCCGCTGCGAGTCGCCGACCAACGGCGGCCGCCCACACGGAAGATCGGGGGTGTGCTCGTGCGGATCGGACTCCTCACGGACGGTGGTCATCCGTATGCGATCGGTGAGTCCGGACTCTGGTGCGACCGTCTGGTGCGCGGTCTTCCCCAGCACGAGTTCGACCTCTTCTCCCTCAGCCGCTCGGCCCGCCAGGAACAGCAGGGCCGGATCGGACTCCCGGACCGGATCGGCCGGGTGCGGACGGCGCCGCTGTGGACGGACGACGGGTGCGCCCGTCGCGGAGACCGCCCGCGTGGCCTGCCGGGCCGGCTCGCCACCGGCCTCGGGCGCTCGTACGGGCGGCGGGACAGGCACCGCTTCACGGCTCACGTGACGGCGCTCGTCGGTGCCGTCCGCGCGGGCGCGCGGGCCGCCCCGGAGCCGGGCGGCGCGGACACCGCGGCGGCGGATCTCTTCGCGGAGGGCCTCTACGGCCTCGCCGAACTGGCCCGTGAGGGCGGCGGGCTGCCCACCGCCCTGCGCTCCGAGGCGACGGTCCGCATCGTGGAGTCGGCCTGCCGCGCCCCGGGCGCCGGGCGGACCGTCCACGGCGCCACCGTCCCCGACCACCTCGCCTTCGCCTCCGCGCTGGAGCGGGCGCTGCGCCCGCTCTCCCTCGACTGGTACGACGAGGACGGGCTCGCGGCGGTCGACCTCTGCCACGCGGCCTCCGGCGCCGCCGCCCTGCCGGGGCTGCTGGCCAAACGCTTCTTCGGAGTCCCCCTGCTCGTCACGGAACACAGCCTGCCACTGCGGACGCACTACCTCGCCGCGCCCGGGACGCCGTGGCGCACGCCGGTGCGCGCCCTCCTGGCCGGGTTCCACGGTCTCCTCGCCTCCGAGATGTACCGGCAGGCCGCGGTGATCACGCCCGGCAGCACCCACGTCCGGCGGTGGCAGGAGCGCTGCGGGGCCGGCCGCGAGAAGCTGCGCACGGTCTACCCGGGCATGGAGGCGGAACGCTTCCGTGCCGTGGGGGAGGGTGAGGACCGTGCCGGCCCGGGCACCCTGGTGTGGATCGGGCGGATCGAGCCGGCGAAGGACCTGATCGCCCTGTTGCACGCCTTCGCCGAGGTGCGCCGGGCCGAACCCGACGCCCGGCTGCGCTTCTTCGGCGCCCCGGCCCAGGGGGACGAGGACGAGGCGTACCGCGCCCACTGCACGGCACTCGCCGCCCGGCTCTTCCCCGACGAGGCCACGGACGCGCACGCGGTCGGCGACCGGCCGGTCACCTTCGAGGAGATCGGCGGACCCGAGGTGCCCGGCCTCGCCGAGGCGTACGCGGCCGGCGGGGTCGTCGTCCTGTCCAGCATTGTGGAGGGCTTCCCCCTCAACCTGGTCGAGGCGATGTTCTGCGGCCGTGCCACCGTCTCGACGGACGTGGGCGCGGTGGTGGAGGTCGTGGGCGGCACCGGACTGGTCGTACCCCCGCGCACCCCCCGGGCGCTCGCGGACGCCTGCGTCGCGCTGCTCCGCGACCCCGCGCGCCGTGCACGCCTGGGCGCCGCGGCGCGCGCCCGCGCACTCGAACTCTTCACCGTCGAACAGAACCTCACGGCCTTTCGCGGCATCTACCTGGACCTGGTGGCGCACGCCCCGGCCCGGTGGACGGCCGGAGCGGGGTTCGAGGACCACGCCGGGCCGCCCCGCCCCTTCGCGGCGCCCCCCGAGGCCCACGTGCTGGACCAGCGGCCTCAGGAGCCGGTCGCCTCCGGGGCGCCCCGGAGGCCCCGCTGGGCGCTCGGATCCGAGGACGTCCGCGCGGGCGCGGGCCGGACGGGAGACGGCGATGCGTGACGATGCGGCAGGCCAGGCGTGCGGAGGAGCCCCGTCGGGGGGACCGGCCGACGCCACCGGCCTGGGCGGGGCCGCGGGGGAACCGGAGCCCCGGGACTCCGGCCCCCGGGAGACGCCCCCCTCCGGGGCGGTCGACTCCGCGGGCCCCGGGGATCCCGCCGACGGCGACGGCCCCGGACCGGTTGGTGTCCCCGGGCGGGCCCTGGACAGCGTCCAGAGCCCCGCGCAGAGCCCCGCCCAGAGCCCCGGCGGGAGCGCCGGGGTGCTCCGGGCGGCCGTGCGGGCCCCCGAGATCGCGTACCACCCGGCGCCCCGGCCCCTCGTGCGACACGGATCCGCCGACCCCGTGAAGGTGCTCATGCACCGGCACCGCGACCTGTGCGCGCGGGCCGTGGATCCTCTGGAGATCGCTGCGGGGCTGGAGGCGCACGGGCTCACCGACCGTGCCGCCGCCCGCTACCGGCACCGCGACGTCTTCTCGCTGGCCGAAGAGCTCTACGCCCGCGCCCCCCGGGCGGAGCGCCCCGGGCCGCCCCCGTCCCCGGACCCGGGCCGGAGGGCCACCGGGGCGTGGTCGGGCTGGACGCTGCTCGCCCTGCTGCCCGGCGCCGCGTGCCTCGCGACCGCCGGGGCGCTGCGGGGCACCGAAGGGGTGCTCGGAGGGGGATCGCGCCTCGCGGTGACCGCCGCGGGGGCGCTGCTCGTCCACCTCGGGCTCCGGCTCTGCCTGCGCACCGGCCCGCTACGCGCCCCGGACGGGGCCGGCGGAGTCACGCTGTACGTCTGCTGGCTCCTCGGATACGCGGTGTACGGCGAGGACCTGCTCCACCAGGTCATCAGCGGCGGCCCCGACGGTCACTGGAACGCCGCCCCCGCCCCGCTGCTCGGACTCGCCCTGGCCGTGGCCCCGGCCACCTGGTGTGCCCATCTGTTCTCCGCAGGCGCGCGCCACCGGCTGACGGGAAGCCACGCACTGGCGGACTTCGGCGGCGGGGTGCGCCCCCTGCTCCTCGGAGTCGTCGCACTCTTCCTGTGCGCGACGACCGCGCTGCTGTACCTCGCCGGTCTCGGCTACGGAGGCGACGGCGCCCTCCTCGCCCCGGCCGCCCTTGGCGTCCTCCTCCTGCTGGCCCGTCTGCTCGCCGTCCACGGTTTCCCGGAAGCCGCCGCGACCGGGCTCGCGGCCGCCTGCGCCGTCGAAGCGGCGGCCCCCTTCCTCGTTCTGGCCGGGCGCCTGCCCGGCCTCGACCTCCTCGCCCGGCCTGTGGACACCGTCGTCCGGGAGGCCGGAGCAGCCGGCGTACCCGCCCTGGCCTGTGGAATCGCCGCCCTGGGGTTACTGATCCACGCATCGGTCACCCTCTCCCGGGCATCCACCCACGCCACGGTCCAGGCCGTGGACGCACCGTCCCGCGGAGCCGACGCCGCGGGCCTTCCCCTCGCACCGCACACACCTTCCACAAGGAGAAACCGGACATGAACCCCCAATTTCCCGCACCGGCAGCCCGCCGTCGGCACCGAGGGGGTGCGCGATGAGGGTTCTGCTGCTCGGAGCCAACGGATTCCTCGGCCGCTTCGTCGCCGACCGCCTGCTCGCCGACCCCGCCGTGCACCTCACGGCACTCGGCCGCGGCGACGACGCCGACGTACGCTTCGACCTCGCCAGCGGCAGTCCCGGAGCGCTCACCCGCTTCCTGGACGCCGTCCATCCCGGAGTCGTCGTCAACTGCGCGGGCGCCACCCGCGGCGGCGCCCGGGACCTGACCCGCCACAACACCGTGGCCGTCGCGACGGTCTGCGAGGCCATGCGGCGCAGTGGGTGCAGCGCCCGGCTCGTGCAGGTCGGCTGCGCCTCCGAGTACGGCCCCTCGCAGCCCGGGTCGTCCACCGCGGAGGACGCTGTGCCCCGCCCCGGGGGCCCGTACGGGGTCAGCAAACTCGCCGCCACCGAACTCGTCCTCGGCTCCGGTCTGGACGCCGTGGTGCTCCGGGTCTTCTCACCGGTCGGGCCCGGCACCCCGGCCGGCTCCCCGATCGGCCGGCTCGCCGAGACCATGCGCCGCGCCATGCAGTCCGGAGACGCCGAGCTCAGGCTGAGCGGCCTCGGTGTCCAGCGCGACTTCGTCGACGTACGGGACGTGGCGCGCGCCGTGCACGCCGCCTCGCTCTCCGCCGCCCAGGGTGTCGTGAACATCGGCACGGGCAGGGCCGTACGGCTGCGCGACGCCGCCGCGGTCCTCGCGCGGGTCGCGGGGTACATGGGCGCCCTCCACGAACTGGACACCCCGCCCGCCCGGCTCCCGATCGGCGCCCCCCGTACTTCCACGGAGTCCGTCGTCGAACACCTCGCGGCAACCCCGTCGCCCTACCCCGACGGCTGCGGTGCCTGGCAGCAGGCCGACGTCCGCACCGCCCGTGACCGGCTCGGCTGGCGCCCCCGGATCAACCTGGAGGAGTCCCTCGCCGACATCTGGATGGAGGCGGCGTGCCGCATCTGACCGGCACCGGGTTTCTCGCCCGGACCGGCGGCGCCGAACGGCTCGGCGTCGGTGTCCCGGGCTACGCCCATCCGCTGCTCGCGCCGGCCGAATGGGCCGGGCTGAACCGCCCCGGCACCCCGCTGCGCTGGGCGGTACTCAACATCGACAACGGGCCGGGCGCCCGCCCCGACCCGCACTGCCTCGACGCCGCCGGCCGGCTGCGCAACGCCCGCGACCGCGCCCTGCACGGCGAGGCTCCGGACGACACCCTCCGGGCGGCGGCGGGGGGCAGGCTGCTGGGGCACCTCGACCTCGCCTTCGGCAGCCGCCCCTACGGGGAGCTGGTCGCCGACGCCCGGTCCTTCCTCGACTGGTACCGCGTCGGCGGCTTCTACCTCGACCGCTGCCCGGCCGATCGCGATCTCCTGCCGGCCGTCCGCCGGCTCACCAGCACCCTCGCAGCCCTCCTCGGGGACAGCGACGGCACGGACGAGGAGGGCGGGCTACTGGTGCTGGGGCACGGCACCCATCCGTATCCGGGCTACGCCGAGGCCGCCGACCAGCTCGTCACCTTCCGGGGGCCGTGGACCGACTACCGCTGGTCGCAGGTGGCCGAATGGACCGCAGCCTACGAGCCGGGCCGCTTCGCCCACTTCGTCCACGGCGTCCCGCGCACCCACCTCGAGGAGGCCATGCGCATCGCCCGGTGGCAGGGTGCGGGCACGATCTTCTTCACCGACCGGGGTGACGAGGGGGGACAGGCCGACCCATTCGCGACACTGCCCAGCTACTGGGACGAATTCGTCTCGCGGATCGGACCGGGTATCTCGGAATGAGGAGCGGCGTGGCAGTGTTACGGGAGAACAACCGTACGTAGATGAAGTACGTAGAAACCGACCACCTGCATTGTTGAGGTTCCTGTGTCGCTGCCCCCCTTGGTCGAGCCAGCTGCTGAGCTCACCGTCGACGAGGTCCGCAGGTACTCCCGCCACCTGATCATCCCGGATGTCGGGATGGACGGACAGAAGCGGCTGAAGAACGCGAAGGTGCTCTGCGTCGGTGCCGGCGGCCTCGGCTCGCCGGCCCTGATGTACATGGCCGCGGCCGGCGTCGGAACGCTCGGCATCGTGGAGTTCGACGAGGTCGACGAGTCGAACCTGCAGCGCCAGGTCATCCACAGCCAGGCCGATATCGGCAGGTCCAAGGCCCAGTCGGCCAAGGAGACCGTGCAGGGGATCAACCCCCTGGTGAACGTGGTCCTTCACGAGGAGCGGCTCGAAGCCGACAACGTGATGGACATCTTCGCCCAGTACGACCTGATCGTGGACGGTACGGACAACTTCGCCACCCGTTACCTCGTCAACGACGCGGCGGTCCTGCTGAACAAGCCCTACGTATGGGGCTCGATCTACCGCTTCGACGGCCAGGCGTCCGTCTTCTGGTCCGAGCACGGACCCTGCTACCGCTGCCTCTACCCGGAGCCGCCGCCCCCCGGCATGGTCCCGTCCTGCGCCGAGGGCGGTGTCCTCGGCGTGCTGTGCGCGTCCATCGGCTCCATCCAGGTCAACGAGGCCATCAAGCTGCTCGCCGGCATCGGTGACCCGCTGGTCGGCCGACTGATGATCTACGACGCGCTGGAGATGCAGTACCGCCAGGTCAAGGTCCGCAAGGACCCGAACTGCGCCGTCTGCGGAGAGAACCCCACCGTCACCGAGCTCATCGACTACGAGGCCTTCTGCGGCGTCGTGTCCGAGGAGGCCCAGGAGGCGGCGGCCGGCTCCACGATCACTCCGAAGCAGCTCAAGGAGTGGATCGACGGGGACGAGAAGATCCAGATCATCGACGTCCGCGAGCCCAACGAGTACGAGATCGTTTCGATCCCGGGTGCCCAGCTGATCCCGAAGGACCAGTTCCTCCTGGGCAACGCCCTGCAGGACCTCCCGCAGGACAGGCGCATCGTCCTGCACTGCAAGACCGGTGTCCGCAGCGCGGAGGTCCTCGCGGTCCTCAAGTCCGCGGGCTTCGCCGACGCGGTGCACGTCGGCGGCGGCGTGATCGGATGGGTCCACCAGATCGAGCCCGAGAAGCCGGTCTACTAGGGCGTCTGTCGAAAGTAGCCCCGTCTGCCCGTCTGCCCGAAGGGCAGGCGGGGCTTTCGATACACGTCCTGGAGTGAGCACGAGCGGCGTCACCGAGGCGGTTCGCGGCCCGTGAGGCCGTAGGCGGACAGGGGCCGGTTCCGTTCCCCGCGGAGCCGGCCCGTTCGTGTGCGCCGGGTCAGGAGCACGTGCGCCGTCCGCCGTCCGCCACCCGTCCCGGGGGGTCGGGCGCCGGTGAAGCGAGGTCACGCGGCCCCTTCCGCCCTACGAGCCGTGCCCCGCCCGCGTGGGGCGTACCAGCGGCCGGCCCGGGTCAGGAACAGACGGTCCCGTCCGGCGGGACCTTGCCGTCCAGCAGGTAGCCGTCCACGGCCTTCTGCACGCAGGCGCTGCCGCCGTTGTACGCGCCGTGCCCCTGGCCCTTGTACGTGAGCTCGACCCCGACCCCCTTGCCGAGCTCGGTGGCCATCGCCTTCGCGCCGGCATACGGCGTCGCAGGGTCCCCGGTGTTCCCGATGACCAGGATGGGCGCGGACCCCGGGGCGCTGACGTCCGGGGTCACCCAGGCGCCCGCCACGGGCCACCCGGTGCAGGACATCAGTCCCCACCCCAGGTAGTCACCGAAGACGGGGGAGGCCTTGCGGAACTCGGGGAGGGCGGCCTCGGTCTGCTCCGGGGTGAACCGCTGCTTCGAGTCGGCGCAGTTGATCGCCGCATTGGCCGCGTTGGAGTTGTCGTAGTGGCCGTTCTGGTCACGGCCGTTCAGGGAGTCGGCGAGCGCGAGCAGCAGACCGCCGTTGCCACCGTCCGCCTCGTCGAGCCCTTGTTCGAGCAGAGGCCAGGTCTCCTTGGAGTACAGGGCGGACGCGATGCCCGTGGTGGCCTGGGTCTGCGTCAGCTTCCGTTCGCCGAGCCCCGGAACGGGTGACTTCTCCAGGCCGGCGAGGAGCGCGGCGATCCCGTCCTGGACCTCCGCGGCGGTGGAACCGGGCAGCTTGCAGGCGTCGCGTTCGGCGCAGTCGGCGGTGAAGTTGTCCAGGGCGAGCTGGAAGCCCCGTGCCTGGCCGACCGAGGACTGCTTCGCGTCCTGCGTCGGGTCGACCACGGCGTCCAGGACGGCCCGGCCGACGTTCCTCGGGTAGAGGTGGGCGTAGACGCCGCCCAGCTCGGTGCCGTACGAGATGCCGAAGTAGTGCAGCTTGCTGTCGCCGAGCACCTGACGCAGCAGATCCATGTCCCGGGCGGCGTTCGTGGTGCCGACGTAGGGCAGCTCGCCCCCGGAGGTCTTCTCGCAGTCCGCGATGTAGGACCGCTGGTCCTCGACGAACGCCTTCACCTCCTGGGGGTCGTCCGGCGTGCCGTCCTTCTCGTAGCGGGCGTCCAGCGCCTGGTCGCTCGAACATTCGACACCTTCGCTGCGGCCGACCCCGCGCGGATCGAAGCTCACCAGGTCGTAGCGGGTGCGCAGGGCGTCGTACGCGGTCCCGAAGGACGGCAGCGTGGCGACCCCGGAGGCGCCGGGACCCCCGAAGTTGAAGACCAGGGAGCCGATTCGCCGGTCCTTGTTCCTTGCGGCGGCGCGGATGAGCGCCAGCTCGATGGTCTCGCCGCCCGGATCCCCGTAGTCGAGCGGTACGTTCATGAAGGAACACTCCCACGACGCCCCGCCCGGGAGCGGGGAGGGCGTGGTGCCGCTGCCCTGGGCCTGGTTCGGCGCCGGGCAGGGCTGCCAGTCCAGTTTCTGTGAGACCAGCTTCCGCGCCGTCGCCGTGGGGGAGGCGGTCGACGCCGCCGAGGGCACCGACCGGTCCGCACCTCCGCCGCCGTCCGAGCAGGCGGCCAGGGGCAGCAGCACGACGGTGGTGGCGACGAGGGCGGCGGAGCGCACGGCGGGGGAAGTCCTCATAGCCCCCATCGTGCGGCGGGCGGGGGCCGGCCGCCCGGGGCGCCGGTCCATGCGGGTGGCCCTGCCCACCCCGCTCCGGTCCGGGTTCAGAAGTGCGTGACGGTGGGGCACGAGGGCCTTCCGGGCCGGGGCGCCGTCATCCACACCGAACCCGTAAGGCCCTCACCCGCTCGAGCTCCCCGGACGGTGATCACGGTCACCGCGACCGACCTCCGTGGAGAACACCTAGAGCTCGCCCTTGCGGGTCAGCTGGTTGAAGCAGATCCAGCCCGGCAGTACCGGCAGCCACAACGTCATCACGCGGTACAGCAGGACCGCCGGCGCCGCGACCTCCTTCGGCAGGCCGACTGCGATCAGGCCCAGGGTCAGGGCGCCCTCGACCGCTCCCATGCCGCCCGGGGTCGGGGCCGCCGAACCGAGGGCGTTGCCCGCGAGGAAGACCACCGCGATGCTGGCGTAACTGAGCTGCGGGACGTCGGGTCCGCTGAACGCGCGGATCGACGCGTCCAGGCAGAGGACGAACAGGCCGGTCAGCAGCAGCATGCCGCCGATCCCGGTGACGAGCTTCTGCGGGCGCTGCACGACGTCGAGCATGCGCGGGACGACTCCCGCGAACAGCGACCGGACCCGCGTCACGACGAACTTGCGCATGAACGGGATCGCCGTCACCACCAGCACCAGTACGGCGACGGTCAGCAGCCCCGCGATCACCGTTCTCGAAGGGGTGAGCGAGTCCGGTGTCTTCTCCGTACCCGTCAGATAGCCGAACAGGGCGAGCAGCAGGATGTGGGCGCCCAGTCCGAACAGCTGGGAGGCACCGACACTCGCGACAGCGAGGCCCGGGCGCACTCCGGCGCGCTGGAGGAAGCGCGTGTTGAGGGCCACCCCGCCGACGGCCGCCGGTGCCACGATCTTCACGAAGGAACCGGCCACCTGGGCCAGCACGGTCTTGCCGAACGGCACCCGCTCGGGCACGAAGCCGAGCAGGCTCATGGCCGCAGCGACGTAGCTCAGGGCGGAGAAGCCCAGGGCCGCCGCGACCCAGCCCCACTCCGCCTGCTCCACGACCGTGCCGAAGTCGGCCTCGGTGACCTGCGAGATCAGGAAGTACGCGGCGATCGAGCCGGCGATGAAGCTGAACAGTGTCCGGGGCTTGATGCGCTCCAGCCGGACCGGTTCCACCGGAGCCTGTGGCCGGATCAGCAGCACCTGCCGCCGGATCTGGGCGAGCATGTCCTCCTCGCGCGCCTCTTCCAGGGCGTCGTCTATCGCCCGTTTCTCGGCCTGCTTCTCGGTGCGCAGCGATCTGCGGGCCGCCTTGCGGTCCCCGGCCGGCTCCTCGTGCTCCTGGGCCCGGGACTGCTTGGCCACCTGGGAGGCCTCCAGGACCGCGTCACGCTCACGCTGCGAGCGCTCCCGGGCGAGACGGCGCAGCGTCGCCCGGGTGGAGCGGCTGAGCGCGATCGGCTGCAGCAGCGGCAGGCAGTCGGCGACGGCGTCGGGCCCCAGCACGGCGAGCGCTCCGGCGACGGCCCGTTCGGCGCCCACCCGCAGCCCGGTCGTGGTGAGCAGCTGGGCGACGTCCATGCGCAGGACCAGGTCGCCTGCCGCGATCTCGCCCCCGCGCAGGTCGGTGACGAAGACGGTGCCGGAACCGTCCACCAGGATGGCGTCCCCGGTCAGCCTGCGGTGGGCGATCCGACGCGACTGGAGCGCCTTCACCTGCCGCCACGCGCCGCGCACCAGTTCGTCGGTGACCTCCTCGTCCGCCATCGCGTCCAGCGAGCGTCCGCCGATGTGCTCGTAGACGAGCATCACCGCGTCGGGGCCGAGTTCGGAGGTGGCGATCAGCTTGGGGGCGTTGGCCCCGGCCGCGATCGCCGCGTACGCGAGGAGCGCCTCCTGCTCCAGCGCCTGGCGCAGCGACTGGATGGAGCGGCGCTGGGTGATGCTGCGCAGGGTGAGCCTGCGCCACACCCGGTAGAAGAAGCCCTGGGCCTGCTGCTCGCGGTCGACGACCGTGACGTCCAGGGGTGCCCCGTCCTCGAGGGTCACGAGGTAGCGGCGGCCCCGGTCGCTCTGGTCGATGTTGTCGGGGGTCTCCTCGGCCTCGGTCCGCATCGCGGCGACCGGACGGAACCCGACGTGGCGCAGGCCGGCCATCAGATGCTGGCCGGTCGGACGGACGTTCGGGGAACCGACGGCGTACAGGGTGCCGTACGCCACGGTCCAGCCGATCAGCACCGTGAGCACGATGGAGAACGGCGTGGTGTACCCCCCGACCAGCATCGCGAAGGCGTCCAGGAGCAGGACCACCCACAGGACGACCCGCCAGCGCGGTCTGCGGGCCATCCCGACCGCCGTCATGTAGGCGATGACGGGCGCGAGGTACCCGTGGACCGGATCGGTGAGCGCATGACCGGGCTGCGGCTGGGTCAGCGCCTCCCTGATGGTGGCGGGGGCCGATCCCGCGACCCAGAGGTCGGTGGCGAGGGTGACTCCGTGGGCGAGCACGGCGGCGAGCACACCGTCCGCGATGCGCAGTCCGTCGCGTTTGATCAGGCGTTCGATGGCGAAGGCCACGGGCACGAGGAGGACGGCGATGCTCGACATCAGGCCCGCGAGTTTGATCAGCAGGTCCGGTGCCTGGTCGGTGCCCTTGGAGATGTCGTTCTCCAGCCCGGTGGTGGTGCCCTGGGCGAAGGCGGCGACGGCGAAGAGCAGGGCGATGGCGAGGACGCCGATGAGGAGCCGCAGGAGGTCGGAGGGGCGGTGCACCCGGGCGGGCAGCAGCGGTTCGTCGCCGGAGACGCGGTCCGTCAGGGCGGCGTCGGCGGACGCGAGGGTCGAGCCGGAGAGGGCCTCCGGGGCCTTCCGGGAGCCGGAGGCGGCCTCCGGAGTCTTCCGGGAGCCCGACGTGCCGGCAGGTGCCGAGGTGCCGGCTCCTGCGGATGTGTCGGCGGCTTCTGTGGGGTGACCTGCGTCAGAGCCCTCCGGGACGTCAGAGCCCTCCGGGACGTCAGAGCCCTCCGGGACGTCAGAGCCCTCCGGGACGTCAGAGCCCTCCGGGACATCAGGGCGCGGATCGGCATCAGGGGCGTCCGCCGACTTCGGTGGCTGCACGCCCTGCTCCTTCATCGCCTCTGATGTGTCTTCGTGTTCTCGTATCACCGGTCACCGCCCGGACGATGGTGGCACGGCCTGCAGACAGACGGGGGCATCAGGGGGCATTGCACGGGCGCGCGAAGCGCAACATACGCTTTTTCGCCCCTGCCCGCCCCCTGTGTGACAAGGGTTACACCGAACCGGCGCCCCTGTCGGTGGCGTACGGCAAGATGAACCGGATGAGCAAGAACCGGACAGGCGGAGGCTTCCCCGGCGCCGCGCCCTCCGTGCCCGCCGCCGAGCTGCCCGCGTACGCGGAACGGGTCCTGGACGTCGCCGACCTGATCCCGCCCGGTCGGGTCATGACCTACGGCGACGTCGCCGAATGGCTCGGGGACGGCGGGCCCAGGCAGGTGGGCAGGGTCATGGCGCTGTACGGCTCCGCGGTGCCGTGGTGGCGTGTGGTGCGGGCCGACGGGGCGCTCCTGCCGGGACACGAGCAGCGGGCCCTGGGCCACTACCGCGAGGAGGGCACGCCGCTGCGCACGGCCCCGCGGGGTGCAGAGGGGCACCTTCCGCGCCTCGATATGAAGCACGCGAGGTGGGACGGCGTCGTCGGCGGGGGCGGTGATCCGGACGGGAGCTGCGGCCGGGGCCGGAGCGGTCCGGAGGGCGACGGTCCTGGCGGGAGCGGTCCGGACGGGAACGGGCGCGAGGGCGACGGCCCGGACGGGAGCGAGGAAACTCACAGGTGACAGCTTCGGCCATCGTGCCCCGCCACGACAGGCGCCGGGCCGGTACGAGGGCGCCCGCGGGTTGCGGGGACGACGCACACGTGACGAGGGACGCAGCCGGCCGGTCACGATCCGCGGCGACACCGGCGTAGCGTCGTTCACGCGCAGCTCCGTTCCCTCGTAGCCAGCAGCACCCCAGGCACCGCACAGACCGCGTACACCCACCAGGACCGGCGACCCACGTGAGTTCCTCCTCCACCACCCGGCACAGCCCGCACCCTCGGACACGACGGCGGGCGCCGGGGGCGTACCGGCTGGTGCGGACGCCCCCGGGTTCTGTGGCCCCGCCTCTTCTGGACGCTGCCCAGCGTGCGGTGGTTGACCACCGGGACGGGCCGCTGCTCGTCCTTGCGGGACCGGGTACGGGCAAGACGACGACACTCGTCGAAGCGGTCGCGCGGCGCGTTGCGGCGGGGACGGACCCCGCCCGGATCCTGGTACTCACCTTCAGCCGCAAGGCCGCCGTGGAACTGCGCGACCGCATGGCGTCCCGGCTGGGCGGCATCCGGGGCCCGCAGGCCACCACCTTCCACTCGTACTGCTACGCCCTGGTCCGCGCCCACCAGGACGCCGACCTGTTCGCCGATCCGCTGCGCCTGCTCTCCGGGCCGGAGCAGGACGTCACCGTCCGCGACCTGCTCGCCGGTCAGCTCGGTCTGGAACAGGCCGGGCTCGCCCACGTGCGCTGGCCCGACGAACTGCGGGCCTGCCTGACCACCCGGGGCTTCGCCGACGAGGTACGCGCGGTGCTGGCCCGCAGCCGCGAACTGGGCCTCGGTCCCGACGCCCTCGCCGCTTTCGCCCGGCGCACCGGCCGCCCGGACTGGAGCGCCGCCGCCCAGTTCCTCGCCGAGTACCTGGACGTCCTGGACGCGCAGGGCGTCCTGGACTACGCCGAACTGGTCCACCGGGCGGTCCTGCTCGCCGAACGGCCGGAGGTGGCGGCCGAACTCGCCGGCAGTTACGACGCGGTACTCGTCGACGAATACCAGGACACGGACCCGGCCCAGGTCCGTCTGCTGCACGCACTGGCCGGCAACCGGGGAAGCGGCTCCCCGGGCGCCGGCGGCGGCCGGACGCTGATCGCCTTCGGTGACCCGGACCAGTCGATCTACGCCTTCCGGGGCGCCGACGTGAACGGCATCCTGGACTTCCCCGACACCTTCCGCCGGGCCGACGGCGGCCCCGCTCCCGTCGGGGTCCTCACCACCTCCCGCCGCTCCGGGGCCGACCTGCTCGGGGCCACGCGACTGCTGACCCGCCGGATGCCGCTCACCCGCCTACCGTCGGACAAGGTGCGCGCGCACCGTGAACTGTCGGCGGTGCGGGAGGGCGGCAGGGTGGAGGCGTACACCTACCCGACGGCCTCCACCGAACTGGAGAACATCGCCGACCTGCTGCGGCGCGCGCACCTGGAGGAGGGTGTGCCGTGGAAGGACATGGCGGTCCTCGCCCGTGCCGGTGGCCGTTCCATCCCCGCGGTGCGCCGGGCCCTGACCTCCGCGGGCGTACCCCTGGACGTGGACGGCGACGACCTGCCGCTGCGCCACGAGCCCGCGGTCGCCCCGCTGCTGACCGCCCTGCGCGCGGTCGCCACGGCGGCCCTGGGCGGCGCGGCGGTGGAGCGGCGGCCGGCCGGCAGGGACGAGGCGGGGAGTGACGCCTCCCCTGAGCACTCCGACGCGGGACGTGACGCCTCCCCTCGGCCCGACGCCGGGAGTGACTTCACGGGGCCGCTCCAGGGACGTGGCGCCGTCCCGGAGCGGTCCGGCGCGCCCGCGGACGACTCGGCCGTCAGCGGCGCTGCTCCCAGGCTGTCGCAGCCGGCCGCCGGGCCGCTGCCCGAGCAGGACGGTACGGCGCACGGACTGCTCGACACCGAGACGGCCCTGGCCCTGCTCACCTCCCCGCTCGGCTCCATGGACGCGGCCGATCTGCGGCGTCTCGGCCGGGCACTGCGCGACGAGGAGCGGGCCGCGGGCAACCGGGTACCCCCGCCCTCCGGGGAACTGCTCGCCCGGGCGCTCGCCGAACCCGAACGGCTCGTCACCCACGACCCGGCGTACGCCCGGGGCGCACAGCGGCTCGGCGCACTCCTGCGCACGGCCCGCGAACTCCTCGAGGGCGGCGGGACGGCCGAAGAGGCCCTGTGGACGCTGTGGGACGGCACGCCCTGGCCCGGCCGGCTCGAGCGGGCCGCGCTGCGCGGAGGAGTGAGCGGCCGGAACGCCGACCGGGACCTCGACGCCGTCTGCGCCCTGTTCGAGACCGCGGCCCGGGCCGAGGAACGTACCGGAGGTCGGGGCGCCCTCAACTTCCTGGAGGAGGTCGACGCCCAGGACATCGCCGCTGACACCCTCTCCCGGCGTGCCGTGCGCCCCGACGCCGTACGGCTGATGACCGCGCACCGGTCCAAGGGCCTGGAGTGGCGGCTGGTCGTCGTCGCCGGCGTGCAGGAAGGACTCTGGCCCGACCTGCGCCGCCGGGGCTCGCTCCTCGAGGCGGACCGGATCGGCCGTGACGGGCTGGCGGAACCGCTCACCCCCGGGGCACTCCTCGCCGAGGAGCGCCGCCTCTTCTACGTCGCCGCCACCCGTGCCCGGGAGCGGCTCGTGGTGACCGCGGTCAAGGCACCCGCCGACGACGGCGACCAGCCGTCCCGCTTCCTCGCCGAGCTGGGCGTCGCACCCCGGGACGTCACCGGCCGGCCCCGCCGCCCGCTCGCCGTGGCCCCGCTCGTCGCCGAGCTCCGGGCGACGACCGTCGACCCGGAGGCCTCCGACGCCCTGCGCGACGCCGCGGCACACCGGCTGGCGCGGATGGCCGCGCTCACCGACGACGAGGACCGGCCGCTCGTCCCGGCCGCCCACCCCCACCGCTGGTGGGGACTGAACGAGCCCACCCGCTCCGAGGTGCCGCTGCGGGACCGCGACCGCCCCGTCGCGCTCTCCGGGAGCGCGCTCGACCAGCTCGCCAACACCTGTGCCCTCCAGTGGTTCCTGGGCCGCGAAGTGAAGGCGGACGCCCCGTCGACCGCTGCCCAGGGCTTCGGCAACGTGGTGCACGTCCTGGCCGACGAGGTGGCCTCGGGACGCACCGCCGCCGATCTGGACGTCCTGATGGAGCGGCTGGACTCCGTGTGGAACGGCCTCGTCTTCGACGCTCCCTGGAAGTCACGCCAGGAGAAGGACCAGGCACGGGCCGCCCTGGAACGCTTCCTGCACTGGCACGTCCTGGACCGCGCCGGCCGCACACCGGCCGCCAGTGAGCACGATTTCGACGTGACGCTCGAAGCGGGCGCGTACGCGGTGCGCATCCGGGGTTCCATGGACCGGGTCGAACAGGACACCGAGGGCCGGGCCTACGTCGTCGACTTCAAGACCGGGAAGGCGGCCCCGACGAAGGACGAGGTGGCCGCCCACCCTCAGCTCGCCGTGTATCAGCTGGCGGTCAGGGAGGGCGCCGTCGACGACGTGTTCGACGGTCGCCGGCCCGAAGCCGGCGGGGCCGAACTCGTACAACTGCGCCAGCCCGCCCCGAAGAAGGAGGGCGGCGACACCCTCCCCAGGGTTCAGGCCCAGGAGCCCCTCTCCGGGGAGTGGGTCTCCGACCTCCTGGCGACGGCCGCCGGCCGCGTCCTGGACGAGCGCTTCACGCCCACGACCGGCCAGCACTGCACCCACTGCGCCTTCCGGGCCTCGTGCAGCGCGCAGCCCGAAGGCCGGCAGATCATCGAGTGACGGCCCGGGGGGGAACGGCCGCGGGGGCGGCGTTGTCGGTCCCTCCGGTTAGCCTCTCCAGGTGTCCACCCGTATCACCGACCCCGAGCAGCTCAAGGAACTCCTCGGGGTCCCCTTCACCCCGGAGCAGACGGCCTGCATCACCGCGCCGCCCGCCCCGCAGGTGATCGTGGCCGGAGCCGGTTCGGGGAAGACCACCGTGATGGCCGCCCGTGTGGTGTGGCTCGTGGGCACCGGCCAGGTCGCTCCCGAACAGGTCCTGGGCCTGACCTTCACCAACAAGGCGGCGGGAGAGCTCGCCGAACGCGTGCGCAAGGCCCTCGTCCGCGCCGGGGTCACCGACCCGGACGTCATCGACCCGGACGACCCCCCGGGCGAGCCCAGCATCTCCACGTACCACGCCTTCGCCGGCCGGCTCCTCACCGACCACGGCCTGCGGATCGGGCTCGAACCGACCACCCGCCTCCTCGCCGACGCCACCCGCTACCAGCTCGCCGCCCGGGTGCTGCGCGAGGCACCCGGCCCCTACCCCGCCCTGACCCGGTCCTTCCCCACCCTGGTCAGCGACCTGCTCGCCCTGGACGCCGAGCTCTCCGAACACCTCGTACGCCCCGAGCGGCTCGCCGCGTACGACACCGAGCTCCTCGGCACGCTGGCGACGGCCCGGCTCACCAACGCCGAGCTGCGCCAGATCCCCGAGACGGCCGAGGCCCGCCGCGAGCTCCTCGAACTGACCCGGCGCTACCGGGACGCCAAACGCAGCCGCGACCTCCTCGACTTCGGCGACCAGATCGCCCTCTCCGCCGAGCTGGCCCTGACCCGGCCCGAGGTCGGCGCCCTCCTGCGCGACGAGTTCCGGGTCGTCCTGCTCGACGAGTACCAGGACACCTCCGTCGCCCAGCGACTCCTGCTCGCCGCCCTCTTCGGCGGGGAGGGCGGAGCCGCGACCGGCCACGCCGTCACCGCCGTCGGCGACCCCTGCCAGGCCATCTACGGCTGGCGCGGAGCCTCCGTCGCCAACCTCGACGACTTCCCGCTCCACTTCCCGCACGCCGACGGCACCCCCGCCACCCGCTACTCCCTCAGCGAGAACCGCCGCAGCGGAGGCCGCCTCCTCCACCTCGCCAACGGACTCGCCGAACCCCTGCGCGCCATGCACGAAGGCGTCGAGGCCCTGCGCCCCGCCCCGGGCGCCGAGCGCGACGGCATGGTCCGGTGCGCCCTCCTGCGTACGCACGCCGAGGAGCTCGACTGGCTCGCCGACTCCCTCGCCCACCTGGTGCGCACCGGTACGGAGCCCGGTGAGATCGCCGTCCTGTGCCGCACCGCCGGGGACTTCCCCCGCATCCAGGCGGCACTCGTCGCCCGGGACGTCCCCGTCGAGGTCGTCGGCCTGTCCGGGCTGCTCCACCTTCCGGAGGTCGCCGACCTCGTCGCGGTCTGCGAAGTCCTCCAGGACCCCGGGGCCAACGCCTCCCTGGTCCGGCTGCTCACCGGCCCGCGCTGGCGCATCGGCCCCCGCGACCTCGCCCTGCTGGGCCGTCGCGCCCGCCTCCTTGTGCACCGCGCGTCGCCCGGCGGCGAGGACATCGACCCGGACGTCCGGCTGGCGGAGGCCGTCGAAGGCGTCGACCCGGCGGAGGTGATCTCGCTCGCCGACGCCCTCGACACCTTCCTGGAGACCGGCGGGACCGAGGACGACGGTCTGCCCTTCTCGGCCGAGGCGCGCGTCCGCTTCGCCCGCCTGGCCACCGAGCTCCGCGACCTGCGCCGCGCGCTGGCCGACCCCCTCATGGACGTGCTGCACCGTGTCCTTTCCACCACCGGCCTCGAAGTGGAACTCTCCGCGTCACCGCACGCCCTGGCCGCCCGCCGCCGCGAGACCCTCGCCAACTTCCTGGACGTCGCGGCCGGGTTCGCGGCAGTGGACGGGGAGGCCTCCCTCCTGGCCTTCCTCGGCTTCCTGCGCACCGCGGCGCAGTACGAGAAGGGGCTGGACAACGCCCTGCCCGGCGGCGAGAACACCGTCAAGGTCCTCACCGCGCACAAGTCCAAAGGGCTGGAGTGGGACGTGGTCGCCGTACCCGGCCTGGTCACCGGCACGTTCCCCAGCGGCCGGTCCCGGGACGCCTGGACCTCCCAGGCCAAGGTCCTGCCGCACGACCTGCGCGGCGACGCGGCCACCCTCCCGGACGTCCGCTCCTGGGACGCCAAGGGCCTGAAGGCCTTCAAGGAGGAGATGAAGGCGCACCAGCACACCGAGGAGCTCCGCCTCGGCTACGTCACCTTCACCCGTCCCCGCAGCCTCCTCCTGGGTTCCGGGCACCGGTGGGGGCCGTCCCAGAAGAAGGCCCGCGGACCGTCCGCCTTCCTGGAGGCCCTCCACGACCACTGCGCGGCCGGGTACGGCGAGATCGAGGTCTGGGCCGACGAACCGGCGGAGGACGAGGAGAATCCCGCCCTCGCGGAGCGGAACACCGATCAGGCCTGGCCGCTCCCCCTGGACGCCACGGCCATGGCCCGCCGCCGGGCCGCCCGGGACACGGTGCTGGCCCACCTCGAGGCCCTGTCCGCCACCCCCGTACCGGACGCGTACGCCCCGCCCTCCCCGCACGGCGACGAACCTCCGTACGAGGAGGACGAACCGCCGTACGCGGACGAGGACGCCCCGTACGACGACCCCGCCTACGCCTCCGAGGAGGAAGCGCCCTACGACGACCCGTTCCCGGAGGGTGAGCCGCCGACGGACGTCTCCGGCCCGCACGCGGGGGAGGCCGTCCCGCACGTCCCGGCCGCCCGCACCCCCGTGGACCGTGGCGGCGGGCCGGACCGGGACACGGGTGCGTGCCTGACCCCGGAGGAAGCCCGCACGCTCGCCTCCTGGGACCGGGATCTCGACGCCCTCGCCGGGGAGCTGCGCCGTGCCCGCGCGGCCGTGCGCGACGTCCTCGTACCCGCCTCGCTCTCCGCCACCCAGCTGCTGCACCTGGCCGACGACCCCGACGGCTTCGCCCGCGAGCTCGCCCGCCCCATGCCCAGGCCCCCGCAGCCCGCCGCCCGCCGGGGCACCCGCTTCCACGCCTGGGTGGAGTCCCGCTTCGAGGAACTGCCGCTGCCCATGCTCGGCCCGGACGAGCTCCCCGGAGGCGAGGACGACGCGGAGATCGCCGACGAACGCGACCTCGCCGAGCTCAAGGAGGCCTTCGAGCGCACGGAGTACGCCCGGCGCACCCCGTACCGCGTGGAGACCCCGTTCCAGATCGTCCTCGCGGGCCGGCTGATCCGCGGCCGGATCGACGCGGTCTACCGCACGGGCGACACGTACGAGATCGTCGACTGGAAGACCACCCGGCACCGCACGGCCGACCCGCTCCAGCTCGCCGTCTACCGGCTGGCCTGGGCGGAGCTGCACGCACTGCCCCTGGAGTCGGTCACCGCGACCTTCCTGTACGTGCGGACGGGGGAGACGGTCCGCCCGGCCGCCCTGCCCGGCAGGGCGGAGCTGGAGCGGCTCCTGCTGGACGAGCCACCTCCGCGGGGCCGATAGGCTCAGGAGCATGAGCGACACCCCGGACAATGCCGTCCGTACGTACACCGAGCAGCACCGCGCGGCCTTCCTCGACGACCTCGCCGCATGGCTGCGCATCCCGTCCGTATCCGCCCAGCCGGAGCACGACGGGGACGTACGGCGCAGCGCCGAGTGGCTGTCCGCCAAGCTCTCGGAGACCGGCTTCCCGGTCACCGAGATCTGGGAGACGCCCGGTGCGCCGGCGGTCTTCGCCGAATGGCCCTCCGACGACCCGCACGCACCGGTCGTACTCGTCTACGGCCATCACGACGTGCAGCCCGCGGCCCGCGAGGACGGCTGGCACAGCGACCCCTTCGAGCCGGTGATCCGCGAGGGCCGGATGTACGGACGCGGCGCGGCCGACGACAAGGGCCAGGTGTTCTTCCACACCCTGGGGGTCCGCGCCCACCTCGCCGCGACCGGCCGCACCACCCCCGCCGTGCACCTCAAGCTCCTCGTCGAGGGCGAGGAGGAGTCCGGCTCCCCGAACTTCCGGGCGCTGGCCGAACAACGGGCCTCCCGCCTCGCCGCCGACGTCGTGGTCGTCTCCGACACCGGCATGTGGGACGAGAACACCCCGACCCTCTGCACCGGCATGCGCGGACTCGCGGAGTGCGAGATCCAGCTGTACGGCCCGGACCAGGACATCCACTCCGGCTCCTTCGGCGGCGCGGTACCCAACCCCGCCACGGCGCTGGCCCGCCTCGTCGCGGCGCTCCACGACGACGACGGCCGGGTCGCCGTCCCCGGTTTCTACGACGGCGTGGCCGAGCTCACCGAGACCGAGCGGGCCCTCTTCGCCGAACTGCCCTTCGACGAGGACGCCTGGCTGCGTACCGCGGCCTCGCACGCCACTGCGGGCGAGGCCGGCCACACCACCCTCGAGCGCGTCTGGGCCCGCCCCACCGCCGAGGTCAACGGCATCGGCGGCGGCTACCAGGGCGCGGGGAGCAAGACCGTGATCCCCTCCTCCGCCCTGGTCAAGCTGAGCTTCCGGCTCGTCGCCGGCCAGGACCCGGAGCGTGTGCAGACGCTGGTCCGCGCCTGGGCCGAGGACCGGATCCCCGCCGGGATCCGCCACAGGATCACCTTCTCGCCCGCCACACGCCCCTGCCTGACCCCGCTCGGCCATCCCGCGCTCCGGGCGGCGGCCCGCGCCATGGGACGGGCTTTCGGGAAGAAGGTCCTCTTCACCCGCGAGGGAGGCTCGGGGCCCGCCGCCGACCTGCAGGACGTGCTCGGCGCGCCCGTGCTGTTCCTGGGCATCTCCGTACCGTCCGACGGCTGGCACGGACCCGACGAGAAGGTCGAGCTCGACCTCCTCCTCAAGGGCGTGGAGACCAGCGCCCACCTGTGGGGCGAGCTGGCCGCGGCCCACCGCTGAATCCTCTGCACACCGATCCACCCCCGGGGGAGTAGGAAGCACCTGTGAGCACCTTCCACCACGCCAGCGCAGACCGTCCGATCGGTCTCACCGCGCCCAGCGGTATCGACCGCGCCGCGCACCACCGGCTCGACGAAGCCTGGCTCGCCGCAGCCTGGAGCCACCCGACGACCAGAGTCTTCGTCGTCTCCGGGGGACAGGCGCTCATCGACGACACCCCCGACGGCGGCACCGAGCTCGTCATGACGCCCTCCTTCGAGGCGCCGCTCACCGAGACCCACCGCTACTTCCTCGGCGTGGACGAGGAGGGTGTCCGCTACTTCGCGCTCCAGAAGGACTCCCTCCCTGGCCGCATGGACCAGTCCGCGCGCCCCGCCGGGCTCCGCGAGGCCGGTCTCCTCCTGGGCGCACGTGACGCGGGGCTGATGGTGCACGCGGTCGCCCTGGAGAACTGGCAGCGGCTGCACCGCTTCTGCTCACGCTGCGGCGAACGCACGGTCATCGCGGCCGCCGGCCACATCCGCCGCTGCCAGGCCTGCGGCGCCGAACACTACCCGCGGACCGACCCGGCGGTGATCATGCTGGTCACGGACGACCAGGACCGGGCGCTCCTGGGGCGTCAGGTGCACTGGCCGGAGGGCCGCTTCTCCACGCTCGCCGGTTTCGTCGAACCCGGGGAGTCGATCGAGCAGTCCGTGGCGCGCGAGGTGTTCGAGGAGGCGGGCATCACGGTGGGCGAGGTCGAGTACATCGCCAGCCAGCCCTGGCCGTTCCCCTCCAGCCTCATGCTCGGCTTCATGGCACGCGCCACCTCCTCGGAGATCGACGTGGACGGCGAGGAGATCGAGGAAGCCCGCTGGTTCTCCCGTGAGGAACTGGCCGCGGCCTTCGAGTCCGGGGAGGTCCTGCCTCCGTTCGGCGTCTCCATCGCGGCACGCCTCATCGAGCTCTGGTACGGCAAGCCGTTGCCGAGGCCGGGCAGCGCCGGCTGAACGCCCGTGACACGGAGGAAGCCCCGCTCCGGCGGGGCTTCCTCCGTGTGCGGACCCGGTACCGGGCCCGTCAGGTGGCGATCTTCTCCTAGACCTGGGCCGGCGAGGGGTTCGCCGGCGTGTCGGACCTGCGTGCAACACTGCGGTCCGTGTCTCTCGCTGATCTCACTCTCGGCCAGTGGCGGTCCTTCGCACTGCCCACCGCACGCCGCGTCGCCGAGGAGGCCGCCGGCTCGGTGGGCGGTCGGGTGACCCTCGTCGAGACCACGGAGCACCTCGGTGCCCCGCTGCATCGCGTCCGGATCGAGCGGGACGAGCAGGAATTCGCTCTGATACCCGGAGGGCCGGTGTCCCTCGGCTTCGACCTGGACCGTTGGCAACCGACCCCGCAGCAGACTGCCGACCACGCCGAGAGCCTGGCCCAGGGCTTCGGCTACGGACCTGACCTGCGGGCCCACCTCGCGCAGGTGCTCAGCGCCCGCCGGAACGTCGTCATGGCCACTGTGCTCATGGCTGTGGAGGACGAGAACCTGATCGCGTCGCCTGCTGACACGCCGGCTGTTCTCGCGGCTCGTGGCCTGCGGATGCCGACCTCCGACGAGTGGGAACACGCTTGTGGAGCTGGCGCGGAGACCCTCTTCCGGTGGGGGAACGACTGCCCCCTCGACCGCATCCCGTACGGGGACCACACCGGCCCGCAGAACCAGTTGAACGCCTTCGGCCTGCACATCGCCTACGACACCTACCGCACGGAGCTGACGAGCGACATCGCGGCGGTCCACGGCGGAGACGGTGGCGAGTCGGTGTGCGGCGGCTACGGTCACCTGCTCGCATGGTTGCCCCTGGCCACCTCCAACCGCAATCCGTCCACGGCCGAATTCGTGTACGGCCCGGACGGTGAGGACCTGTGCGAGGCCTTCTCCATCCGGCCCGTACTCACGCTCTGAACCGGTGCGGCTGTCATGCGCCGAGAGCTTCTGCCTGCGACGGCCGCCGAGCCGAGCGCTCGGTCCCGCTGCGTTCCCGCGAGGTGTGCGGAGTCCGGCGCGGGGTCTCCAGGGCACGCGATCCCCCGATCAGCGTCAGGCCGGTCGGGGGGTTCGCGTCTCGCGGGAGTCAGACGCCGAGCGCCTGCTTCACCTGGGCGAGGCTCGGGTTCGTCATCACGACCTCAGCGCCGCCACCGGAAGGAACCACCTGCACAGTGGGGACCGTCTGGTTTCCGCCATTCGCCTTCTCGACGAAGGCAGCCGAATCCGGGTCCTGCTCGATGTTGACCTCGGTGTACGCGATGCCTTCGCGGTCCATCTGCCCCTTGAGCCGGCGGCAGTAGCCGCACCACGTGGTGCTGTACATCGTCACAGTGCCCGGCATGTCGTCAGTGCTCCCTTGTCTCGACCGTCTCGTTGAGAAGAACGGGACAGCACGGCTCGCGCACTGTCCCGCATGGAGGCAACGAACGCGGACCGGCTCCCATTCCCGTCAACCTGCCGTGGCGGCCGGAACCGGTCCGGCGGCTCGGCGTCCGCGGTGGCCGGTGTCCTGCGGGTCGCGCCTCGGCCCCGTAGCGAGGTCAGCCTCTCCGTGTTCGAACCGCTCTCCCGCACACACTGTCCCACCGGCCCTGACCGGTATGACGAACGGCATTCCCTGTGGACAACCACCGCGCCCGCCCCCGGCGACCTGGCAGCATGGCGGGGTGACAGCAGCAACGCATTCCACCCTTTTCCCTCAGGTCCCCGAGTCCGCGGACGCCGTGCTGGACGGGCTCGACCCGGAGCAGCGCGAGGTCGCCGTGGCCCTCGGCGGTCCCGTGTGTGTGCTGGCCGGCGCCGGTACGGGCAAGACGCGGGCGATCACCCATCGCATCGCGTACGGGGTGCGGGCCGGGATCCTCCAACCGGCCACCGTGCTCGCCGTCACCTTCACCAACCGGGCGGCCGGTGAGATGAGGGGACGGCTGCGCCAGCTCGGCGCGACCGGTGTGCAGGCCCGGACGTTCCACTCCGCCGCCCTGCGCCAGCTCCAGTACTTCTGGCCGAAAGCGGTCGGGGGGGAGCTTCCCCGTCTCGTGGAGCGCAAGGTCCAGCTGGTCGCCGAGGCCGCGGCCCGCTGCGGGATCCGCCTCGACCGCAACGAGCTGCGCGATGTCACGAGCGAGATCGAGTGGGCCAAGGTCACCCAGACGGTGCCCGCGGACTATCCGGCGGCTGTCGCGAAGACCCAGCGCGACGCCCCGCGCGACCCGGCCGAGCTCTCCCAGATCTACGGGACGTACGAGCAGCTGAAGCGCGACCGCTCGGTGATCGACTTCGAGGACGTGCTGCTCCTCACCGTCGGCATCCTCCAGGACCGGCATGACATCGCCGACCACGTACGCCGCCAGTACCAGCACTTCGTCGTCGACGAGTACCAGGACGTCAGCCCCCTGCAGCAGCGGCTCCTGGACCTCTGGCTCGGTGACCGGGACAGTCTCTGCGTCGTCGGCGACGTCGGCCAGACGATCTACTCCTTCACCGGCGCCACCCCCGACCACCTGCTGAACTTCCGCACCCGCCACCCGAACGCGACGGTCGTCAAGCTGGTGCGGGACTACCGCTCCACACCTCAGGTGGTGCACCTGGCCAACGGGTTGCTGAGCCAGGCACGCGGCAGGGCCGCCGAGCACCGGCTGGAACTGGTTTCCCAGCGTGCCAGGGGACCGGAGCCCTCCTACACGGAATACCCGGACGAGCCCGCCGAGGCCGAGGGCACCGCCCGCCGGATCCGCGAGCTGATCGCCGCCGGGGTGCCGGCCGGTGAGATCGCCGTGCTCTACCGGGTCAATTCGCAGTCCGAGGTCTATGAGCAGGCCCTCGCGGACGCCGGCGTGCCCTACCAACTGCGCGGCGCGGAGCGCTTCTTCGACCGGGCCGAGGTGCGGGAGGCGGGTGTCGCCCTGCGTGGGGCCGCTCGCGCGGGGAGTAACGACTCCCTGCTCGACGGCGCCGACGACCTGCCGTCCGAGGTGCGTGCGGTGCTCTCCACCAAGGGATGGACATCCAAGCCGCCCGCCGGATCGGGTGCGGCACGGGACCGCTGGGAGTCACTTGCGGCGCTGGTGCGACTGGCCGAGGACTTCGAACAGGCCAGGCCGGGTGCGACGCTCTCCGCTCTGGTGGCGGAGCTCGACGAACGCGCCGCCGCCCAGCACGCCCCCACCGTCCAGGGCGTCACACTCGCCTCGCTGCACTCGGCCAAGGGCCTGGAATGGGACGCCACGTTCCTGGTCGGGCTCACCGAGGGCATGATGCCGATCGCCTACGCCAAGACGGACGAGCAGGTCGAGGAGGAACGCAGGCTGCTGTACGTGGGAGTCACCCGGGCCCGCTTCCACCTGTCGCTGTCGTGGGCGGTGTCACGCTCACCGGGCGGCCGGGGGAACCGGCGGCCCACCCGCTTCCTGAACGGGTTGCGCCCCGGGTCCCCGGCGCTCGGTGCGCGAGGCGGATCCGGGGGAAGCGGAGGCATCGACCGCGGCCCGGGTACGGCCACGGGGGCGGCCGGGACGGAGCCGGCGGTCCGGTCCGGACGGCGTGGCCCCGTCCGGTGCAGGGTCTGCGGCAGGACGCTCACGGAGGCGGGCGAGATGAAGCTGATGCGCTGCGAGGACTGCCCCTCCGACATGGACGAGGGGCTGTACGAGCGGCTGCGGCAGTGGCGTGCCGAGAGAGCGCGGGAGACCAGCCAGCCCGCCTACTGCGTGTTCACGGACAAAACGCTGATGGCGATCGCGGAGGCCGTGCCGGGCACCGAGCGTGAACTCGTCGTCATCCCGGGTGTCGGAAACCGGAAGCTGACCCGGTTCGGAGCTGACGTGCTGGCCATCTGCGCAGGTCGGCCCGTAGGTGAGTCCCCGGGGGAGTCCGCCCGCGAGGTGTGAGAAGAACTCGGCGAAAAAACAGTTTGCGCGGGCAGCAGTCATCACCATAGGTTCTTAACCACGGGAACAGCGGCTTCTCTGAAGCCCTGGCCCCGTGCTGTACTTATCCGAATACCGCAGGACCGGCCCGGCCGGATCTGCCGAGACGCCGAGAGGAGGCGATTGCAGTGATCAGCATCATCAACACCATCAAAATGACCGATCCCTCGGTCGCCTCCGCATGCTCGCTCGGCAGCCTCGCCTGCTCTTCGGAACTCTCGCTTCGTGGCACCGGTGTGTCCGGCGTTCCCGCTGTCAGCCCGCTTTCCCTGGCGAGCCTGCCCGTCCGGGAGCGCCGCAATGAGCGACCGACCGAGGCACCGGCGGCAGCAGTAGCGAAGGGACAGGCCCAGGCCTATGCCTTTGCGGCAGCCGGTGCGGGGGCGAAGCAGCACAAGACGACGCAGCACCACACGATGTGGGCCTTCCGTGGGCCTGAACCCTGGAGTGATCCAGCCTGATTCGATCAGGCCGGCGCCTTCAGGGCCGCGGAACCCCACCCGGGATCCGCGGCCCTTTTGTTTTGTCCGAACGGATGAGACGAGACGAAGGAGCCTCGGGACAGCAGGACCTGGTACCAGCCGCCAACCGGCCAACAGGCCGGCACGACCAGACGAGGACAACACCACCGTGCAACTCGAGACGCACGCCCCGTCCGTACCGCCTTCCGACGCGATCTCCCCGCCCGGCCTCACGGAGGACTCCACCTTGACCCCCCTCACCACGCTCACCGCTCTCGACGACGCCATCGACGACCTCGGCGTGCCCGTCCCCTGCCGTTCCTACGACCCGGAGGTCTTCTTCGCCGAGTCGCCGGCCGATGTGGAGTACGCCAAGTCCCTCTGCCGGACCTGCCCGCTCGTCGAGGCCTGCCTCGCCGGAGCCAAGGAGCGGCGCGAGCCGTGGGGCGTCTGGGGTGGAGAGCTCTTCGTCCAGGGCGTGGTCGTGGCCCGCAAGCGTCCGCGTGGGCGCCCGCGCAAGAACCCGGTCGCGGCGTGACCGCCGGCCTGGGGGTCATGTCCCCCACACGAACGAAGCGCGTCGGAACCATCGATCGTCCCTACACCCATGACCCCCGGAACCAGACACCAATGATCACCCCCACGAGGGAGCCCGTCGGCTCCGCGACCCCGGACGTCACCATCATCGGCGCGAACGACTCGCGTCAGAACAGGACCCGCGAGATGCAACTCATCCCAGAAGCCCTGGCACGCGCGCATATGCGCGATCGCCTGAGGGAAGCAGACGTGGACCGGCAGGCACAGCGCCTGGTGGCCGCTCGGCGGATGCAGCGCCGGGCGGAGCGCGCTTCGATGCGCGCCCGGCGCGCGCTCGCCATGGCGGTCATGCACTGACCGTGCGTCAGCGTCGCACCACGGCTGACCGACCGGGCAACCGCTCTGCCCTGTCGCAGCCGCTCTCCCTCCTGCGGGGCCGGTCCCAACCGACCGGCCCCGTGGGGCGTTGCGCCGTGCTGACCGAGGCCGGTGGAGTTATCGTCGCACGGTGGACGAGGAGAGCCGTCAGCCGGCGAACGCGGCTGCCGAACGCGTGACCTGCGCCCGCTGCGGCATCACCGCGGACGGCGATACCGTGCCCCCGACCTGGGTCTACTCCCTGGAGAACGGCAGGCGGCAGTACTTCTGCGGCGAGTGCTCACGCGCCCACATCAGATCGATCGAGAGCCGCCTCGACTCCGCCTGGTGGTGACGGCGCCCGCGGACAGAACCCTGCTGACACGGCTCAGGCCTCGGCAGGCGCTTCCTTCTCCGGCTCGCCCGCCCACTCCTCCTGCGGCTCGTACTCCTGGACGAAGCCCGGCAGCCAGGCCTCCAGTTCTTCCCGCAGCCGGACTGTCGCGCCCAACTGGCACAGGACGCCGATGGTGCTCAGCGTGACCCTGTGTATCAGCAGGTAGGACGGGGGGAGATTCATCTGCTTGCCCAGCTGATGTGCGGGGGATCGCGGATCCGCGATCCGGGCCGCCTGACCGCGCAGCCAGGAGCGGGTGAAGGTGAACTCCTGTACCTGCGCGGGTTCGATGATCGGGAGCAAATAGTCGAGCACGGCGTCCGGTGAGAGCTCGACCGACTCCTTGACGAAGCCCTCCTCGCGGAGCATGGCGTACACCGCTTCGGCGTCACCGTCCAGCGTCATCCGCAGGGAGTCACCGATGGGCTGCGGGAGGCCTCCCGGCAGATGGTTCACCGTGCCGAAGTCCAGTACTCCCAGGCGCCATCGGTCCACGTCCTCGCCGAGGCCCTCCGTGGTCTCGGGTTCGGCCTCCGCCTCGGTGCCGGCGTCCAGGCCGGTACCCGTAGCGGCCTGGGAGCCGGCTCCAGTCTCTGCTTTCTCCCCCGCCTCGGCTTCGCCGTCGAATTCGGCCTGTGCGGTGTCGGCGCCGGTGGCCGGGTCGGTACCGGCAGGGGCGCTCGCGGGAGGCAGCAGGCGGAAGTTGCCCGGGTGGGGATCGGCGTGCAGCAGACCGGTGCGCGCCGGTCCCGAGAAGAGGAAGCGCGCCAGCAACTGCCCGGCCCTGTCCCGCTGGGCCGGTGTGCCGTCCGAGATCACCTCGGACAGGGGTATCCCGTCGATCCACTCCGTCACGAGCACCTGCTCGCACTGGTGCACCACCCCCGGGATCACCACGTCCGGGTCGTCCTCGAACTCCGCGGAGTGCTCCTGCTGGGCCTTGGCCTCCAGCCCGTAGTCGAGTTCCTCGGAGACCCGGTCCCGCATTTCCGTGATGAGCGGCTTGATGTCCATTCCCGGAACCAGAGGACCGAGCAGCCGCGCGAACCGGCTGAGTTGGGCCAGGTCCGAGAGCAATGCCTCGCCCGCGCCCGGGTACTGCACCTTCACGGCGACGTCCCGGCCGTCGTGCCACACCGCCCGGTGGACCTGGCCGATCGACGCGGCGGCCGAGGGCCGGTCGTCGAAGGAGAGGAAGAGCTCCCGCCAGTCGGGACCGAGTCGCTCCGCCAGGACCGCGTGGACGGTCCGGGTCGGCATGGGAGGCGCGGCTTCCTGCAGTCTGGTCAGCGCCGCCCGGTATGGGCCCGCGATGTCCTCGGGCAGCGCGGACTCGAACACGGACAGCGCCTGACCGAGCTTCATGGCACCGCCCTTCAACTCGCCCAGCACCTTGAAGAGCTGGTCGGCGGTGCGCTGCTGGACCTCGCGGGCGACGATCTCCGCGGACCTGCCACCGAGGCGCTTGCCCAGCCCCCAGGTCGCACGGCCGGCGAAGCCCAGCGGTAGCGCGGCCAGCTTCGCGGTACGGGTGACCGCCTTCCGGGGAAGATCAGACATGTGCTCCTCCAGTTCCCGGACTGCCGTGCCGGTGAGTACGGGGTCCTGCTCCCTCTGCGGCGGTCACCCGGCCATTGTGTCCTGCGCGGCACCGCCTGCGGAGGTGAGTTCCCCCTCAGTGTGCCCGGCGGCCCCGCAGGAGCAGTCTGCATGGGGCCCCAGGCGCTCCGACCGCCAGTCCAGCAGAGGCATGGCGGCCTCCCACCGGGTGCCCGTACTGGCAGGCAGGTCCCCGTCGAGGAAGGACAGGGCATGAGCCGCCGCGAGCCCGGCCACCGCCGTCGCCAGTCCCAGGTCGCAGGCGGGTACCCAGGTGCGCCGGCCGGATCGCCACTGCGCCAGCATGCGTGGCCACTGCGGGTCCAGGTCGGCACGGTTCAGCGCCAGGCACCCCGCGCATCCGGTGCCGCCGGGCAGCACGAGCGGGCCGACCACCCCCGTGGCCTCGATCACACCGGCGAACAGGTGCGGTGTACCCGTAGCCACCCACTGCGCCGCCGTGTCCGGATCGGGGGCGTACACGGAGAGGCCGTCCCGCGGAGCCACCACGACCAGGGACAGGGCGGGCTCACCGCCCGGTGCCGCACCGTCCGTCCCCGCCCGGGGTGGTCCGCCGACCGAGGACCGGCGGACCAGCTGCCGGGCCGCCGTGTCCCGCCGTTCCCCGATCGCCGCCTCCGGGAGTCCTCCCGGTGCGACGTCCCAGGGCTCCGTACGACCGCCGTCGAGCACCTCGACCCGGCCCACGCCGGACCCGGACAGCACCGCGGCGATCGCCGCGCCGACCCTGCCCGCTCCCCGCACCTGTACCCGCGTCGCCCGACGGGCGGCGAGTGTACGCATGGCCCCGCCGGGCGTCGGGTGGACCACCGAGAGGGACGCCGCGTCGGGGCGCTGCCGTTCCAGAGTCTCCGCACGCCGGCGTAAGGCATCGGCTTCCGGGCCGCCCGCCTTCGGGTCGTCGAGCAGCCCGGCCTCCGTGAGCCGCGACACGAGGAGGTCGACGTGACGGTCCGACAGGTCCAGCGCCCTGGCCTCTTCCCGCAGCAGCGGCAAACCGCGTGTTCCGTCCAGCAGTTCAAGAAAGCTTCCGGTCGCGATATCCATCGGCCCCAGCGTCACCGCGTGCGCGGGTGTCACACCGAATTGCACGGTGTTCCGGCCGCGCCAGGCACGGCGCAGTGCGGGCTTCAGCATCGGATGCATGACTTCTCCTCAAGTCGTTCGGGCTCGTTGCCAGAATGCAGCGCGGCCGAGAATCGTGCGCAGAGTTATCCACAGGGCGGGGCGTTAATCGTTCAAATGGCGCGGCGCGACAAGTAGATCAATGCCGGCCGTCGAGGGGGCGGGACTTCTCGCGCCCGCAGCGGGTAACGTCGGGGCGTGCCTGCCGACTCCTCGCCCGGTCCTGCCGGGGAGACCCCCGCGCGCGGCTCCGTACGCGATCGGCGCGGTACGGCCGCCCCCCGGTCCCGTGCCTCCGTGACGGGCGCCGTAGAAGTCCGCAGGAGCGCCCGGCGCAGCAGGACGGTCTCCGCCTACCGGGAGGGCGACCGCACCATCGTGCTCATTCCGGCCCGGATGTCGGAGGCGGACGAGCAGCGCTGGGTCGGCCGCATGCTCGACAAGCTCGCCGCGCAGGAGAGCAGGCGGGTGATCGGTGACAGCGAGCTCGCCGAGCGTGCCGAGCGGCTGGCCGTCCGGTATCTCGACGGGCGGGCGAGGCCCGCCTCGGTGCGCTGGGTGACCAACCAGAACACGCGCTGGGGCTCCTGCACCCCCGCCGAAGGCAGCATCCGCCTCTCCCACCGGCTGCAGGGCATGCCGGAGTACGTCGTCGACTACGTGCTCCTGCACGAGCTGGCCCATCTGCTGGTGCCCGGTCACGGTCCGCGTTTCTGGCGCCTGCTGGAGTCCTATCCGCGCACCGAGCGGGCCCGTGGTTATCTCGAAGGGATCGTGGCGGCCGACCGGCTGCCGAGCCTGCCCGCCGCACGCGAAGAGTGACGTTCGGTGATTCTGTACCGGGTCTGTACCGACTTAGCCCGCCGTCGTGTTTTGCGGTTAGCCTGACGCGACGCATTCACCTTCGGGATGGGGGACGGTCGTTACGCATGGCCAGGGAATTCCAACGCGGCCACAAGGCCAAGATCAGTGATCTCACGCCGGGGACGGATCTGTACGTAGGTGTGCAGATCGCCGGACCGGGCCTGACGTTCGACATCAGCTGCTTCGGCCTCGACGCCGACGAACGGCTCTCGGACGACCGGTATTTCATCTTCTTCAACCAACCGAAATCGCCCGAAGAGTCGATTCAGCTTCTCGGGCCTCAGGCCGGTGACACCGAGTCGTTCCGCGTCACCCTCGACCGTGTTCCGGCCGGTATCCACAGGTTGTCCTTCACCGCGACCCTGGACGGGGCGGGACAGATGTCCCAGGCCGGCCCCGGGTACATCCGTATCGTCGCGGGTGGCCAGGAGGTGGCGAGGTACGCCTTCACCGGTTCGGAGTTCACCACCGAGCGGGCCGTCATGCTCGGTGACTTCTACCTGAAGGACGTCTGGCGGTTCGCCGCTGTCGGCCAGGGCTTCGACGGTGGGCTCGACGCGCTGCTGAAGAACTTCGGCGGCGAGGTGGCCGAGGAGGCTCCCGTGCCGCCGCAAGCCGCCGCTCCGTCGTTCGCCCCGCCGGGCCAGGCCACTGCCCCCCCGCCGTTCGGTGCTCCGGCCGCCCCCCAGGCGCCCCAGCCCTCACCCGCCTTCGGTGCCCCGGCTCCGGCACCGCAGCAGCCGCTGCACACCGCACCCACCATGGCGGCGCCGCTGGCCCCCCAGGCGCCCGTGAATCCCCAGGCGCCCGGCCCCTACGGGCAGCCTCCCCAGCAGCCGCAGTTCGCGCAGGTCCCCGGCCAGTCCGCGCCTCCCGGCACCCCGCCGTTCGGCCAGCAGCCCCCGGCGCCCCCGTACGGCCAGCAGCCCCCCGGCGCGCCGGCCTACGGGCAGCAGACCCAGGCCCCGTACGGCCAGCAGCACGCGGGCGTGTCCCAAGGTGTCCCCCAGGGAGGCGCGGGGCTGCAGGCCGCCTTGCAGCCCTACAAGGAGACGGCCACCGGGCAGCGCTGGACCCCGCAGAACCAGCAGCTCATGCGCGTCGACCTGACCATGGGAGGTGGCGGAGTGCTCGCCCGCCAGGGCAGCATGGTGATGTACCAGGGCAAGGTCGACTTCGGCTACAAGGGCGCCGGATTCACCGGCCGCGTGGTCGGCAACGCGACGGGCCAGGAAATGCAGCTGATGCGCTGTACCGGCCGCGGCCAGGTCTTCCTCGCCGAGGACGGATCGCACCTGCACCCGATCGAACTCCAGGGCGACGGCATCTGCGTCTCCGCCGAGAACGTCCTCGCCTTCGACGAGTCGCTGCAGTACGAGGTACGCAGGATCGAGGGACACGGGATACCCGGCGGGGCCCTGTTCACCATGCAGTTCCAGGGGATTGGCACCGTCGTCGTCAAGACCCACGGGACTCCGGTGGTCCTGCCCGTCACCCCGACCACCTTCGCGGACTGTAATGCGGTGGTGGCCTGGTCGTCCGCCTCCCAGGTGATCATCTCCAGTCAGGTCCGGCTGCGCCGTAACGCGTATCCCGGTCACAGTGGAGAGACCGTCAACCTCCAGTTCCGGGGAGCGCCCGGGAACTTCATCGTCGTCCAGCCCTACGAGGTCTGAGGGAGCCCGTCATGAACCAGCAACTCGCGGGCTTCGCCCCGACCCCCGTCACGGCCAGGATGGAGAACCACGGCCGCACGATGCTCAAGGTCGCCATGGCCTCCGGCCAGGACCTTTACGCACGTACCGGTTCGATGGTGGCCTATGAAGGCTTCATCCAGTACGAGCCCAATCCCCCCGCCGTCCGCCAGATCGCCGCTCAGTGGATCACCGGCGAGGGCGCGCCCCTGATGAAGTGCGCCGGTGACGGACTGCTCTACCTCGCCGACTACGGCGCCGACGTCGTCGTCATCCCTCTCGACAACGACGCGCTGTCCGTCAACGGCTCCAACCTCCTCGCGTTCGACGGCCACCTCTCCTGGGGCGTGGAGCGGGTCAAGGGTCTGGCCAAGTTCACCGGCCAGGGACTGTGGAACGTCGGCATCCAGGGCACGGGGTGGGTGGCCATCACCTCGCGCGGCACACCGATCGTCGTGGACTGCGGCCGCGGCGAGGACGAGACGTACGTCGACCCGGACGCGCTCGTCGCGTGGTCGCCCAACCTCAAGGTGAAGGGCAAGCGCAGCTTCAAGGCCGGCTCCCTCATCGGACGGGGCAGCGGAGAGGCGTACCAGATGGCGTTCTCCGGGCAGGGCATCGTCGTTGTCCAGCCGAGCGAGGACAGCACCGACCGCCTGCGGATCAGGAACTGAGCGGGGGGAGACACATCATGCAGAGTCCGCTTTTCAGCCACACCGAACAGCAGTCGCAGGACCGGTACACCATTCAGAACCCGCAGCTCCTGCGCGTCTCGCTGACCGGCCACGACGACGTCCTCGCCCGCAAGGGCGCCATGGTCGCCTACCAGGGGCTCATGGAATTCGACGGCGAATACCAGTCGCAGGGGCAGCGGAGCGCCCGCAGGAACACGGGCGAGGGCCTCGACCTGATGCGCTGCTCCGGCCAGGGAACGGTCTATCTGGCCAACCTCGCCCAGTACATCCACCTGGTCGACGTCGACCGCGAGGGCATGACGGTCGACAGCGCCTACGTCCTGGCCCTGGACTCCTCGCTGCACACCGAGGTCATCGCCGTGGACAGCCAGTACGGGATCTCCGGGACGGGCAAGTACCAGCTGAACATCTCCGGGACCGGCAAGGTGGCGCTGATGACGTCCGGCCGGCCCCTGATGATGCAGGTCACCCCGGAGAAGTACGTCAACGCCGACGCCGACGCCGTCGTCGCCTGGTCCAGTGGGCTACGGGTGCAGATGCAGGCGCAGACCCACTCCTCGGGTGTCACCCGGCGCCGCGGCAACACGGGGGAGGGCTGGGAGCTGAGCTTCCTGGGCACGGGCTTCGCCCTCGTTCAGCCGAGCGAGGTGCTGCCTCCGCAGAACGCGCAGATGGGCCAGGGCGCGGCAGCGCAGTTCGGCGTGGGCCAGCACGGGGCCCGCGCCCAGAACCAGAACAACGCCTGGAACTGAGCGGTTCGGCACGGACGGCAAGAACGTCCCGGACGGGACGGAAACGGAAAGGGGCGGCCTCTTCGGGGGCCGCCCCTCCCGGTCCGTACACGCAGGCGGGCTTCCGAAGCCCCGTTCGCCCGGCGACGCCTGGCACGCCCACGCGCCGTGTGGTCGGGAGCGCCCCGATACATCCGGTATCGGGGCGACCCTCCGCCGTGCGCTCGCACCCCGGGCGCCGCCGGGGCGGCGCTAGGCCGTGTATCGAAAGTCCCGCCTGCCCGGCGGCGCCCGGCACGCACACTCGCCGCGTTGTCGGGATCGCCCCGATACATCCAGTATCGGGGCGACCCTCCGCCTTGCGATCGCACGCACCGGACACCGCCGAGCCTGCCCTTCGGGCAGACGGCGCTACTTTCGACACACGCCCTAGTGTCGGAGCACGCCCTGGCCCTGCTCCTCCAGCCGCGCCCTGGTCCCTTCCAGCAACCGCACGACGGAGGCGTCGGCCACCCGGGTCACCTCGTCGTACGGGAACCAGCGCAGGTCGAGGGATTCGTCGCTGATCCGCTCCGCCGCCCCGGGCGGGGCGGTCGCCGCGTACTGGACGTCGAGATGCCAGTGGCAGGGGGCCGGAATCGGGTGCCGGTCCAGCCGGACCGGTCCGCCCGCCAGCAGGGTGAGCCCGGTGATGCCCGATTCCTCCGTGGCCTCACGCAGGGCCGCGGCCGCCAGCGTGGCGTCCTGCGGTTCGCAGTGTCCGCCCATCTGCAGCCACATCCGCAGCTTCCTGTGCAGGGTCAACAGAACCTTGCCCCGCTCCGGATCCACCACCAGCGCGCTGGCCGTCAGGTGCCCCACCCCGCACGACTTCCACATGCCGTCCGGGTGCCCGGCCAGATGGTCCAGATACGTCTGCCGCAGCTCGTCCTGTTCCCCGTCCGTCCTCCGGCCGGGGAGCTCGCCGTATTCCTTCAGTACGAGGACGGCGTCGTCGTGCAGGCTCACCGGTCGCCGTCGTCCTTGCCCTCGCCGTGCTCGGTGCCGTCTTTGCCGACCTCGGGCGTGCCGTGCGCATCGTCGCCCCTGTCCCGCTCCGTGCCGCCGGACGGCCGCGTGCCCTTCCCCTGGGCAGCCTCGCCGAGCATCTTGTCCAGCTCGGAGAAGTCCAGCTGCTCGTGGTGGACGAAGCCGTCCGGGTCGTCCAGGTCCTGGGCCGTCGGCAGCATGTCCGGGTGCTCCCACAGGCCGTCACGGCCGTCGACGCCCCGGGCGTCCGTGAGCGAGGCCCACAGCCGCGAAGCGTCCCGCAGGCGGCGCGGACGCAGGTGGAGACCGATGAGGGTGGCGAAGGTCTGCTCGGCGGGACCGCCGGACGCCCGCCGCCTGCGCATCGTCTCGCGCAGGGCGTCCGCCGAGGTGAGCCGGGAGGCGGCCGCCTCGTGCACCACCGCGTCCACCCAGCCCTCGACGAGGGCGAGCGCCGTCTCCAGCCGGGCCAGCGACGCCTTCTGCTCCGGGGTGTCCTCCGGCTGGAACATGCCCTGCTGCAGTGCGTCCTGCAGCTGCTCGGGCTGGGAGGGATCGAACTGGCCGACGACGTCCTCCAGCTTGCTGGTGTCGACCTTGATGCCACGCGCATAGGCCTCGACGGCCCCGAACAGATGGGAGCGCAGCCACGGAACGTGTGCGAAGAGCCGCTGGTGGGCGGCTTCACGCAGCGCGAGGTACAGGCGCACCTCGTCCTGCGGGACGCTGAGGTCCTTGCCGAACCGCTCGACGTTCTGCGGGAGCAGGGCGGCCTTGCCGGCCGGGCCCAGCGGCAGGCCGATGTCGGTCGAGCCGACGACCTCACCGGCGAGCGTCCCCACGGCCTGCCCGATCTGCTGGCCGAACATGGCGCCGCCCATCGACCGCATCATGCCGATCAGCGGGCCGGCCATGGCCTGCATCTCCTCCGGCAGGACGTCGCCCATGGCGAGACCGACCCGCTCCGCCACCGGGTCCACCAGCTGCTGCCAGGCGGGAAGCGTCGCCTCGACCCATTCGGCACGGCTCCACGCAACCGAGGAGACCGAGCCGGAGGGCAGTGAGGTCACACCGTCCAGCCAGAGGTCGGCGAGACGCAGTGCCTCGTCCACGGCGGACCGCTCCGAAGCGCCGACGCTCACGTCCTTGCTGCCGTCCGGGGTGCCTTGCGACACCGTCTGGCGGGCGATCTGCTTGGCCATGTCCCAGTTGACCGGGCCGCCCTCGTAACTCAGCATCTGGCCGAGCTGCTGGAAGGCCGCACCCAGGTCGTTCGGGTTCATGGAGCCGAACATCGCAGCGAACGGGTTGTCCCCGCCCGCGCCCGGGCCGAAGCCGAACGGGTTCGCCGGCCCGCCCGAGCCCTGCCCACCTCCGGTGGGGTCCTTCTTCTTGCCCTCGTCGCCGTCTTCCGGCTCCTCCGGCGGAAGGCCGAATCCGAATGGGGTGTCACTCACGGGTTTCCTCGGCTCGTAGGGCCGCCGGCTCGAACCGACGGCGACTGCCCGACATCACCATCCAGCGTAGACACCGAAGCCCGGTCGGGCCCTCAGTGCTCCGTCGGCTCCCGGCCTGCGGCAGGATGGACGCCACCTGGTACGCACGCGTCATTCGGGTACGTACTGAAGACAACCGCTGGAGACGCCCGGTGAGTTCCCCAGATCCGCAGGTTCGCGCAGCGCGAAACCTGGCCGACCCCTCGCCCGAAAGCAAGCCTACGAAAGACAGCCCGAGAAGCCGGGGCCCCGTCGTCGCGGTCACCGGCGCCGCGAGCGGCGTCGGTGAACTGCTCACCGCGCACCTCGCCGCTTCCGAGGACATCAAGCAGGTCATCGCCATAGACGAGCGCAGGGGGGACGTCTCCGAGGCGACGTGGCACATCCTGGACGTCCGGGACCCCGCCATCGCGGAGAAGCTCCGCGGGGCGGACGTGGTCGTGCACCTGGCACTCGACCTGGACCTGGAGACAGACCCGGCCGCCCGTACCGCCTACAACGTGCGCGGTACGCAGACGGTGCTGACCGCCGCCGCGGCCGTAGGGGTGCACAGGGTGGTGCTGTGCACCTCGGCGATGGTCTACGGCGCGTTGCCGGACAACGACCTGCCGCTCTCCGAGGACGCCGAACTGCGCGCCACCGCGGAGGCCACCGGCGTCGGTGACCTGCTGGAGATCGAACGGCTGGGTCGCCGCGCACCCCGCGCCCACCCCGGTCTCAACGTCACCGTGGTCCGCCCCGCGGTCCTCGTCGGCGGCACCGACACGGCGCTGACCCGGTACTTCGAGTCGCCGAGGCTCCTGGTGGTCGCCGGATCACGCCCCGCATGGCAGTTCTGCCACGTCGACGACCTGGTGAGCGCTCTGGAGTACGCCGCGCTCGAGAAGATCGACGGCGAGTTCGCGGTCGGCTGCGACGGCTGGCTCGAACAGGAGGAGGTCGAGGAACTCTCCGGAGTGCGCCGGATGGAACTCCCGTCCGCCGTCGCTCTGGGTGCCGCCGCCCGGCTGCACAGGATCGGTCTCACGCCGTCCCCGGCGGGCGACCTCGCCTACACGATGCACCCCTGGGTGGTCAGTGTGAGCCGGCTGCACGACGTGGGATGGCGGCCCCGGTGGTCCAACGAGGACGTCCTCGCCGCGCTCCTCGAAGAGGTGGAGGGACGTCACACCCTCGCCGGACGCCGCCTCGGACGTAAGGACGCCACCGCTGCGGGCGCCGCGGGGGCGACGGTCGCCCTGCTCGGCACGGCCGCGCTGGTCAGGCGCGCCCGTAAGGCACGCCGCCGTTTCTGACCGGTCCGGAGGTCCCGTACCGCCGGCGTACTGGAGAAGGCCCCAGGGCGGCGGGCCCCGCGTCGGCCGGACACGCAATTCCGCGATGCAGGTGGCGTACGGCACGATGGTCCCATGGCACGCACCCAGGACCACCCCGGTGAGCAGGCGGCGCAGGACCCCATCCGGCTGCTGGAGATCCGGGAGACGCCGCTCTCCGTCGACGAGATCTTCCGTGCGGTCGGCGACGACGCCGCCGGTGGCACCGCGCTGTTCGTCGGTACGGTGCGCAATCACGACGGGGGACAGGACGTCGGCGCGCTCGGCTATTCCTGTCATCCGACGGCGCCGGAGGAGCTGCGCAGAGTGGCGGAGAAGATCGTCGCGGAGTTCCCCGTCAGGGCGCTGGCCGCCGTCCACCGTGTGGGTGAGCTGGCTGTAGGCGATCTGGCGGTGGTCGTCGCCGTCTCCTGCGCCCATCGGGGTGAGGCGTTCGAGGCCTGCCGCAAGCTGATCGACGACCTCAAGCACGAGGTCCCGATCTGGAAACACCAGCGTTTCTCGGACGGCACGGAGGAGTGGGTCGGCGCCTGCTGACCGCAAACCGCCCCGGGGGTCATCAGCCCCGATTTGCGTAACCGCACCCCTGCCACGAGCGTTGGTCCCGCAGGTGGTTAATCTTCTGATCGTCAATTGCGGTCGCTCATGGGGTAGGGAGGTCGTGATGGCAGCACTTGCTTGGCTTCTGATTCCGCTTATCGCTGCTCTTGGCGCGGCGATATGGGGAGGGTGGGCGGCCCGCGACCGCACGACCGGCGACGTCACCGAACTCGCCGGTTACGCCCGGTTCCGTGATGCGATGGAGAAGTCGCACTCCGGTTCCGAATCCGTCTGAGAGCACGTCGACCGCACGCAGTCGCCGACGTCCGCACCGCTTCTCGGCCCCGTCCGCACGTCCCCCGGCACGCCCGGCGGACCGGCGACGCCGGGCGCCGCGCCGGGCACCGACCGCCCGCCCGTACGGACCGGCCCCGACGGTGCACTGACAGTCCCTTCCCGTACTGTCGTTCCATGCCACGCCGCACCGCGACGATGCTCGCCTCGACCCTCATTCTGATCGCGCTGCTCTGCGCAGGCGTGCTGATCCCCGTGCCGTACGCGGAGATGTCTCCCGGGCCGACCGTGAACACGCTGGGCGACGCTCGTGGCGAGCCGGTGCTGCACATCAGCGGCCACAAGACCTACCCCACGTCCGGGCACCTCAACATGACGACGGTCCGGGTCACCGGCGCGGACTACGACATGAACATGGTCGAGGCCGTCTACGGCTGGCTGGCCCACGACAGCGTGATCGTGCCGCACGACACCCTCTATCCGGACGGCAAGACGGAGGAGCAGTCGACGCAGGAGAACGCCGAGGAGTTCAGTCAGTCCCAGGAGAGCGCCAAGGTCGCCGCCCTGAAGGAACTGAAGATCCCCGTGACGTCCCGCGTCGTCGTCTCGACCGTCCTCAAGGACAGTGCCGCCCAGGGCGAACTGCACGCCGGTGACGTGATCAAGGCCGTCGACGGTACGGCGGTCGAGCGACCCGAGGACGTCGCGAAGCTCGTCACCGAGCACAAGCCCGGTCAGAAGGTCGTCTTCACGATCATCCCGGCCAAGGTGGCGGCCGCCGCGGAGAAGGCGGGCAAGGAGCCCCGAGGCTCCCAGGAGATCACCCTCACCACACGGAAGGCGCCGACGGAGAACAGGGCGATCGTCGGCATCCAGGCCGGTACCGACTACACCTTCCCGTTCGAGATCGACATCAAGCTCGCCGACGTCGGGGGCCCCAGCGCCGGCCTCATGTTCTCGCTGGGCATCATCGACAAGCTGACGCCCGGCAAGCTGACGGGCGGCGCGTTCGTCGCCGGCACCGGCACCATCGACGACGCCGGCGAGGTCGGACCCATCGGCGGCATCACCATGAAGCTGGTCGGTGCGCGCGAGGCCGGGGCCCGGTACTTCCTGACCCCCGACGACAACTGCGCCGCCGCCGCGTCCGACACCCCCGACGGACTCACGCTCGTGCGCGTGAAGACGCTCGACGACGCGAAGAAGTCCCTGGACAGGATCCGCGCGGGGGACACGGCCGGCCTGCCGAGCTGCTCGGCGGGCTGAGAGCCTGCCGGGTGACCTCTGAGCGAGCGACCACGCCCCGGCACGCACGCTTCCCGCGTTGCCGGAAAGCCCTGGTAGCTCCGCCACCAGGGCTTTCCGGCGCCTTGTCATCGCACGCACCGGACCGCGTCCGCTTTCCGGTCCCAGGTCACCCGGCAGGCTCCGAGGCCGGGCTCCACGGGGGTCGGCGAGCGGGGATCAGGACTCGAAGGTGGCCGCGAGGGCCTCGGCCAGCCCGGGAACGAGTCCCGCACCGGTCAGGACCTCGTTCGCGGAGTCCTTCTCCCGAAGCCGTACGGCGGAGTCCCGGGACCCGTCCCGCAGTACCGCCACCGTCATCCGGACCTCCTGCCGGTCCGGGTGACGGGCGACCCAGGCGGTGAGCTCGGAGTCACTCAGACCGTCCGGTACGGACGCCTCGGCGGACGGCGGCAGCATCAGCCGCTCGACGGTCATGGCGCAGCCGGTCACGGCGTCGGGCCAGGCGATCGTGGCGAGGAATTCGTCCAGGGCGGTGCCGTCGGGGAGTTCCTCCTGCTCGATGGGGGTGAGGGTGGCGGTCGTCGACGAGGTGTCGTCGAGACCCAGCTGGGCGGCGAGACCCGGCTCCTGGGCGCGCAGCCGCGCGGTGTCGACGAGGGCGAACAGCCGGGCGGGCTGGTCCCAGCCGAGAGTCGCGGCGTAGGCGTCGATCTCGAGGACGGCGACGGTGAGGGGGCTGGCGGCCATCGGAGGGCCGGAGGGGGAAACGTTGGGCATGTCGAACATCCTGCCTCCTTCCGCCCCGGTAACGGGAACTAGGTAAAGCCTCAGTAAGTTGCATAGGTGGGCTCTACGATCGCTGGGCCTGCTTCACACGACCGCGAACTTCGAGGTGCGCACGTTGGCTTTCCAGATGCCGGACCGCGGCGGAGGCCCGACCGGGCCACGGATCAGAGTCGGCCGCCCGTCCCGGCGCGTCCGTACCCTGCTCATGACACTAGGGGTCCTGGTGGTTCTCGCCATGGCCTTCGTCATGTTCGCCGGGTTCTGGACGGACTGGCTCTGGTACAGGTCCGTCGCGTATTCGTCCGTCTTCACGACCACACTGTGGACCAAGATCGGACTGTTCCTCGTCTTCGGACTGCTGATGGCCCTGGCCATCGGTGCGAACATCTGGCTCGCGCACCGGCTCCGGCCGCCGCTGAGCGCGATGTCGCTGGAGCAGCAGAGCCTGGACCGCTACCGCATGAGCGTCGCCCCGTACAAGAAGTGGGTGCTGCTCGCCGTCACCGCGCTCGTCGGGCTGATCGCCGGGGCCTCCGCCTCGGGTCAGTGGCGTACGTGGCTGATGTATGTCAACGGCGTGCCGTTCGGGCAGAAGGACCCCCAGTTCAAGCTGGACGTGGCCTTCTACGCCTTCGACCTGCCGTGGTACCGCTTCCTGCTGGGCTTCGGCTTCGCCGCGGCGGTGCTGTCGCTGATCGCGGCGGCGCTCACCCACTACCTGTACGGCGGGCTGCGGATCACCAGCCCCGGCGCCCGGGCCACGGGTGCGGCCACCGGCCATCTCTCCGTGCTGCTCGGCATCTTCGTGACGCTGAAGGCGGTGGCGTACTGGCTCGACCGGTACGGCCTGGCCGTGAAGTCCAGTGACTTCAAGGCCACGGACAACTGGACCGGCCTGCGGTACGTCGACGCCAACGCCTATCTCCCGGCGAAGACGATCCTGTTCTGCATCGCCGTGATCTGCGCGGTGCTGTTCTTCGCGACGCTCTGGCGTCGCACCTGGCAGCTGCCGGTGATCGGCTTCGGCCTGATGGTGCTCTCGGCGATCCTGATCGGCGGGCTCTACCCGGCGATCGTGCAGAAGTTCCAGGTCCAGCCCAACGAGCAGGCCAAGGAAGCGCCGTTCATCCGGAAGAACATCCAGGCGACGCGCGACGCGTACGACATCGACGACGCACAGGTCGACGACTACGCGGGCACGAGCACGACGGACGACAACGCCAAGCTGCGGGCGAGCGCCGACTCCGCCGCCAGCTACCGAGTGATGGACCCGAACGTCGTCTCGCCGGCCTTCCAGCAGCTCCAGCAGAAGAGGAACTACTACCAGTTCCCCAAGACACTGGACGTCGACCGCTACCCGGGCCCGGACGGCAAGGAGCAGGACACCGTCATCGGCCTGCGTGAGCTGAACCTCCAGGGCCTGCCCAAGCGGAACTGGATCAACGACCACTTCACGTACACCCACGGCTACGGAGTCATCGCGGCCCGCGGCACGACGACGGGCACCAACCCGACGGGCTCCCCGGACTTCACGGAGTCGGGCCTGCCCACCACGGGCGAACTGGGCACGTACGAGCAGCGGGTCTACTACGGCGAGAAGACCGAGCAGTACTCCATCGTCGGCGGGCCCCAGAAGGAGCTCGACTACGAGGAGGACGGCGAGAAGACCACCAGTTACAAGGGCGACAGCGGGGTCAGCCTCTCCAGCGCCTTCAACAGGGCGGCCTACGCCGTGTCGTTCAGCGAGCCGCAGATCCTGTACTCGGGAGCCATCGGTGACGGGTCGCGGATCCTGTACAACCGCACGCCCAAGGAGCGCGTCGAGGCGGTGGCGCCCTGGCTGACCATCGACGGCGACGCCTACCCGGCGGTCGTCGACGGCCGGATCCAGTGGATCGTCGACGCGTACACCACGACCAACGGCTACCCCTACGCCTCGCGTACGACGCTCGGCGACACCACGGCCGACTCGCTGACCACCAACCAGCGCGCGGTCGTCGCCCAGCAGAACCAGGTCAACTACATCCGCAACTCGGTGAAGGCCACCGTCGACGCGTACGACGGAAAGGTCAAGCTCTACGAGTGGGACACCGAGGACCCGGTGCTCAAGACGTGGCGCAAGGCGTTCCCCGGCACGGTGAAGTCCCGGTCGGACATCCCGCAGCAGCTGATGGACCACCTGCGCTACCCGCAGGACCTGTTCAAGGTCCAGCGCGAGCTCCTGACCCGCTACCACGTGGAGAACCCGGCCCAGTTCTACAGCGGCAGTGACGCCTGGCAGGTGCCGGACGACCCGACCAACAAGGAGCCCGGGGCCGTTCCGCCGTACTACCTGAGCATGAAGATGCCGGGCCAGGACGCCCAGAGGTTCTCCCTGACCACGACCTTCACCCCGAAGGGGCGCCCCAACCTGGGGGCCTTCATGGCGGTGGACGCGGACGCGGCCGGCAAGGACTACGGGAAGATCCGACTCCTGAGAGTCACCACCACCGTCAAGGGTCCCGGCCAGGTGCAGAGTGAGCTCAACGGCAACGACGACGTCGCCGAGTTCGTGAGAAACCTCAAGGGCACGGACTCCGACATCGAGTACGGCAACCTGCTCACGGTGCCGCTCGACGGAGGCTTCCTGTACATCGAACCGGTCTACACCCGCGGTGGCACGCAGAACTACCCGCTGCTGCGCAAGGTGGCCGCCTCGTACGGCTCGAAGGTCGTCTTCGAGAACAGCCTGGGGGAGGCGCTCAACGCGGTCTTCGGGGTCGAGGGGTCCGACACGACCACGCCGCCCACGGAGCCGAACCAGCCCCCGGGCGACACCACGCAGCCCCCCGCCACCGGGGACGCCGCGCTGAGGAAGGCGATCGCGGACGCCCAGAAGGCGTACGCGGACGGTCAGGCGGCCCTGAAGGAGGACGACTGGGCGGCCTACGGCAAGGCGCAGGAAGCCCTGCAGGCCGCTCTCCGGAAGGCGGCGGCGGCCCAGCCCAAGGAGGCCGGCAACGGCGGCGCTCCCGAAGCGCCGGACAAGGCCGACACCGCCGGCGCGTCCGGGGAGAAGGGCGACGGCCAGGGCGGCTGAGAAAGCTCCACCCCGCGTCGTGGTACGGTTTGAACACAACGACGCGGGGTGGAGCAGCTCGGTAGCTCGCTGGGCTCATAACCCAGAGGTCGCAGGTTCAAATCCTGTCCCCGCTACTGAAGATTGAGGCCCGGATCCTTTCCAAGGATCCGGGCCTTCGTCATGCCGGGCCGGATTTTCTCACGTTGTCCGGGTGAAGTGCGGTTCGAAGGGCATGAGTTGCTGCTGGACGTGTTTGACTTGTCTCCCTGTGGGCATGTCGACAAAACGCTGAAGTGACCTCGCTGGCCGCGATATTCCAGGTGTACGCGGGTTGGGGGTGGTGCGACGATGGTATTTATGGGGGACAGGGCAACTCTGTTGGAGACAGGGCGGTTTGTGCAGCGACGCGGCCGAGCGGCGGAAAAGGTGGCAGATGCGGTATTCGCCGCTGCCGTCGCCGAGCGCGCCGGAGCCGCTGACGGCGTCGGTGCCGGCCTCACGTCCATCGCCACGACCAGGGCCCGGGCGAGTGACGCCGAGGGTGCCGTGGACCTCACCGGTGCTCCGATCACCGACGCCACGACGGACACCGGTGACACGGCGGACACCACGGACACGGCGGACACCACGGACACGGCCGATACGGCGGACCACGCCGACGAGGTGGAGGCGAGACACCGGCGTGCGGCGGAGGCCGGCGACATCGCGTCGATGAGCGTCCTCGGGGCGCTCCTGCTGCGACGAGGCGATCTGGACGCCGCAGAGGCCTATCTGCGCGCCGCCACCGCCGAGGGCGACCGGGCTGCGGCCAACAACCTGGGTGTACTGCTCCACCAGCGTGGATACGCGGACGAGGCGGCAGGGTGGTGGCGCATCGCGGCGGTCGCCGGTTCCGCCGCCGCCGCGCATGCCCTCGGACGCCACTTCCGTGAGCGCGGGGACGAGCCGGGCGCCGAGTACTGGCTGCGCCAGTCCGCCGAGCAGGGCCACGCCCTCGGTGCGTACGCCCTGGCCGACCTGCTGGAACACCGCAGCGACCTCGGTGCGGAGCGCTGGCTGCGCGCCGCCGCCGAACAGGGGCACCGGGAGGCCGCCTACCGCCTGGCCCGCGCCCTCGAGCGCACGGCCGCCGGTGAGCCGCACGACACACTCGGGCTCGGCCGCGAGGCCGGCGCGGTCTCGCGGTTCGCCCTGGACGGCGGCGCCCGGGGGAGGCGCGACAGCCGTGTCGCCGGCGCCGCGGCCGGCCGGGCCCGCGAGGCGGAGCAGTGGTACCGGCAGGCCGCCGCGCGGGGGCACCGCCGCGCGGCCCTGCACCTCGGGGCCATCCTCGAGCAGCGCGGTGAACTCAAGGAGGCCGGCCGCTGGTACCTCACCGCGGCCAAGGACGGCGAGGCCCGCGCGGCCTGCGCCCTCGGCTTCCTGCTGCGCGACGCGGGGGACGAGGAGAGCGCCGCCGTGTGGTGGCTGCGCGCCGCCCAGCACGGCGACGGCAACGCCGCCAACGCTCTGGGCGCGCTCCACGCCGCGAGGGGCGAGCAGCAGACGGCCGAGCGCTGGTACCGCGCCGCCATGGACGCGGGTGACATCAACGGCGCGTACAACCTGGGCCTGCTCTGCGCTGCCCAGGACCGCGTCGCGCAGGCCGAGCAGTGGTACCGCCGGGCTGCCTACGCCGGGCACCGCGAGGCGGCGAACGCGCTGGCCGTGCTGCTGCTCCAGGCGGGTGACGCGACCGGCGCGGAGCCCTGGTTCTCCAAGGCCGCCGAGTCGGGCAGCGTGGACGCGGCCTTCAACCTCGGCATCCTGCACGCCGGACGCGACGAGGACCGTGCGGCGCTGGACTGGTACCGGCGGGCGGCGGCGGCCGGGCACACCGACGCGGCGCTCCAGGTCGGGATGGCGCTGCTGCGGGACGGCGAGGAACAGGAGGCCGAGCGCCATCTGCGCTGCGCGGCGGGCGGCGGCAGCGCCGAGGCCGCCTTCCGGCTGGCCGGTGTCCTCGACCTGCGGCAGCCGCCCCCCGGCCCGCCGGGGCTGGGGGAGCCGACCCCCGAGAAGACAGAGTGCGAGGAGTGGTACGAGAGGGCTGCCGAGCAGGGCCACCGCCGGGCCCAGGTCCGGGCGGGGATGCTCGCGGCCGCGCGCGGCGACATGAAGAGCGCGGCCCGCTGGTACCGCGAGGCCGCCGAGTCCGGCAGCCGTAACGGGGCGTTCAACCTCGGCCTCCTGCTCGCCCGGGAGGGCAGTGAACGGGAGGCGGCCCTGTGGTGGAGCCGTGCGGCCAACGACGGGCACGGCCGTGCGGCGCTGCGCCTCGCGCTGCTCGCCGCCCGCAGGGGCGAGCTCACCGAGGGGCAGCGCTGGTGCGCCCGGGCGGTCGAGCTCGGGCCGGCGGAGGTGACCGAGCGGGCCGCCCGGCTGCTGGAGGCGTTGCACCAGGAGCTCACCGCGTGACGGTGGACGGCGGGCCCGTGGCGGGCGGGTCCCGTGTCCGGCGCAGGAATTTGCGCTGGTCGGCGGGGTGCCGTAACGTTGCACTCACAACGACGCGGGGTGGAGCAGCTCGGTAGCTCGCTGGGCTCATAACCCAGAGGTCGCAGGTTCAAATCCTGTCCCCGCTACTGACGACCGAGGCCCGGATCCTTTCAAGGATCCGGGCCTCGGTCGTTGTGTGCGAGCAGCCGACTTCGCGAACGGCCGGTTTCTGTGCGAGCGGGGCGGTGTCGTACGTCCTGGGAGGCGTGCGTCTCCGCGGCCGCCGGCCGGAGCCCGGTGGACTCAGGCCGTGGCCGCGCAGTTAGGGCAGATGCCGCGGTAGGTCACTTCCACGTCGGAGACGGTGAAGCCGAACCGCTCGGCGGCCGGCAGATCGGCCAGCGGATTGCCGGAGGGGTGTACGTCCCGGATCGCTCCGCAGCGCGCACACACCAGGTGGTGGTGGGGGCGGTGGGCGTTCGGGTCGTACCGCTTGGCGCGCCGGTCCGTGGAGACTTCGATGACCTCGCCCAGGGAGACCATCTCGCCCAGGGTGTTGTACACGGTGGCGCGCGAGATCTCCGGGAGCCGGTCGACCGCCCGCGCGTGGACCTCGTCCGCCGTCAGGTGCACGTGCTCTCCGTCAAGAACCTCGGCCACGACGCGCCGCTGGGCCGTCATGCGCCAGCCGCGTCCACGAAGTCGTTCCAGGAGGTCACTCATGGCTCCAGCCTAACAGTGGAGGGACCGAGTCCCGAATGGGTGTGACTTTGGATGTTCACTTGACTTAGACAAAGTCCATCGTAGGATCGAGACCGGCAGACGCCAAGGGACAGGCTGCGCAGCAGACCACGACTGTGCAGGACATGACGCAGGAGGCGCACGTGACGCAGGGACCGCTCACCACGGAGGCCGGCGCGCCGGTAGCCGACAACCAGAACAGCGAGACCGCTGGCCCGGGTGGACCGGTTCTCGTCCAGGACCAGGCGCTTCTGGAGAAGCTCGCCCACTTCAACAGGGAGCGCATCCCGGAGCGTGTCGTGCACGCCCGTGGCGCCGGTGCGTACGGCACGTTCACGCTGACCCGTGACGTCTCGCAGTGGACGCGGGCGAAGTTCCTCTCCGAGGTCGGCAAGCAGACCGAGACGTTCCTGCGCTTCTCCACCGTCGCGGGCAACCTCGGCGCGGCCGACGCGGTGCGCGACCCCCGCGGCTGGGCGCTGAAGTTCTACACCGAGGAGGGCAACTACGACCTCGTCGGCAACAACACCCCGGTGTTCTTCATCAAGGACGCCATCAAGTTCCCGGACTTCATCCACACCCAGAAGCGCGACCCGTACACGGGCTCGCAGGAGGCGGACAACGTCTGGGACTTCTGGGGGCTGTCCCCGGAGTCCACGCACCAGGTGACCTGGCTCTTCGGTGACCGCGGCATTCCCGCCTCCTACCGCCACATGGACGGCTTCGGCTCGCACACCTTCCAGTGGAACAACGAGGCCGGCGAGGTCTTCTGGGTCAAGTACCACTTCAAGACCGACCAGGGCATCAAGAACCTCACCACGGAGGAGGCCGTCCGCCTCTCCGGTGTCGACCCGGACAGCCACCAGCGCGACCTGCGCGAGTCCATCGAGCGCGGCGACTTCCCGACGTGGACCGTGCAGGTGCAGATCATGCCGGCGGCCGAGGCGGCGACGTACCGCTTCAACCCGTTCGACCTCACGAAGGTCTGGCCGCACGCGGACTACCCGCCGATCGAGATCGGCAAGCTCGAGCTCAACCGCAACCCGGAGAACATCTTCGCCGAGGTCGAACAGTCGATCTTCAGCCCCGCGCACTTCGTGCCCGGTATCGGCCCGTCCCCGGACAAGATGCTCCAGGGCCGTCTCTTCGCGTACGGCGACGCGCACCGCTACCGCGTCGGCATCAATGCCGACCACCTGCCGGTGAACCGCCCGCATGCCACGGAGGCGCGCACCAACAGCCGTGACGGCTACCTGTACGACGGCCGTCACAAGGGCGCGAAGAACTACGAGCCGAACAGCTTCGGCGGCCCGTTCCAGACGGACCGGCCGCTGTGGCAGCCGGTTCCGGTCACCGGCAGCACCGGCAACCACGAGGCCGCGGTGCACGCCGAGGACAACGACTTCGTCCAGGCGGGGAACCTCTACCGGCTGATGTCGGAGGACGAGAAGGGCCGCCTGATCGACAATCTCTCCGGCTTCATCGCGAAGGTCTCGCGCGACGACATCGCCGATCGCGCGATCAACAACTTCCGTCAGGCGGACGGAGACTTCGGCAAGCGGCTGGAGGCGGCGGTCCAGGCCCTGCGCGGCTAGGGCCGGGTTTTTCGGGAAGTACCCTCCGCCCGGCGACACCCGGCACGTACACACGCCGCGTTGTCGGGTCGCCCCGGCACTTCAGGTATCGGGGCGACCCTCCGCCGGTCGGTCGCACGCACCGGACGTCGCCGGGCCTGCCCTCCGGGCAGGGCGACCCTCCTGTGGAGACGTGTCCGAGGGCGCTCAACCGCAAGGCGGTGGGCCGGATCCCCGGAAGGTTCTTCCGGGGATCCGGCCCACCGCTGTCAGGGTGTCGGCGACGCGGGCCCGAGAACCATTCCGGCGCGGGGCCGCCGGGCCGGCGTCCAGCACCGGATGATGTCGCGGACCGAGACGATCCCCACCGGCCCGTCACCGTCCAGCACGATCAGGTGCCGGAAACCGCCGTGCGTCATCGCCTCGGCGGCCTCCTCGAGGGTCCAGGCGGGGGAGGCGAAGACCACGTCGGTCGTGGTGTGGGTGGAGGCGGTCTCCACGTCAGGGTCCTGTCCGGAGCCGACCGCCTTGAGGATGTCGCGTTCGGTGATGATTCCGAGGCCGCAGTGGTCGGGGTCGTGGACGACGGCCGCTCCGATACGGCGGGCCGACATCAGGCGGGCCGCCTGGCGGAGTGTGTGTGCGGGTCCGATGGTGAGGACAACCGTGCTCATGGCGTCACGTACGAGCAAAGGGAGCCACCTCCTTCGAGGAGTGACGTGCGAACAACTCTCGTGAGTCGATTCACAAGTTCACAAGTGGGGGGCCTCAGAGTTGCACCCCGGAAGTGGCACGACAAGGGGGCGCGCGGAGCACTCAGTAGCGCTGGTTGAGATAGCCGAGCAACTCGTGGTGCAGCAGGCCGTTGGAGGCCGCGGCGTTGCCGCCGCCCGGGCCGGGGACGCCGTCCAGACTCGTGAACATGCCGCCCGCCTCCTGGACGATGATCGCGTTCGCGGCCATGTCCCACAGGGAGAGCTCGGGCTCCGCGCAGATGTCCACCGCTCCCTCGGCGACCATCATGTACGGCCAGAAGTCCCCGTACCCCCGCGTCCGCCAGCAGGCCCGCGTCAGGTCCATGAACCCGTCGAGCCGCCCCTGCTCCTCCCAGCCGGTCATCGAGGCGTAGGCGAACGAGGAGTCCGCGATCCGCTCGACCTGCGAGACGTGCAGCCGCGTCGCGGAGGTGAGGCTGCGGCCGGAGAAGGCGCCCGCACCCTTGGCGGCCCACCACCTGCGGTTCAGCGCCGGCGCGGAGACCACGCCGACCACCGGCTGGAAGCCGTCCTCGCCCGCCTCCATGAGGGAGATCAGCGTCGCCCACACGGGGACACCCCGTACGTAGTTCTTGGTGCCGTCGATCGGGTCGACGACCCAGCGCCGCGGTCCCGTGCCCTCGACCCCGTACTCCTCGCCCAGAATGGCGTCGCGCGGCCGCGCCCGGTGCAGATGTCCGCGGATCAGCTCCTCGGCGTGCTTGTCCGCCTCGCTCACCGGGGTCATGTCCGGCTTGGTCTCGACCTTGAGGTCCAGAGCCTTGAACCGGTCCATCGTCGCCGCGTCGGCGGCGTCCGCCAGTACGTGGGCCAGGCGCAGATCATCGTGGTAGTCGGGCATGCCGTCACAGTATCCACCGGCACCCGACCGGGCTACACGGCCCCGCGTCCCCGCCGGGCGGGAGAGCGTCGGCCGGGTGTCGTGCGGCCCCTCGACGGCGTCCGGGCTCGTCAACTCCGCAGCGCCGGGGCTCCGGTGCTGCGGGCGGCGACTGCCGTGGGCGCGGGAGGCCGCGCTCCGTCGGCCGTCCCCTTCCGCGTGGACGGCCGTGCACACGGTTGACGTGCCAAGGCCCACGCCGTCGGATCGGTACGCGTGCGGAGCGGCGTCGCTCGCCCACGAGGTCCTGGTGCGGCGGCCGTGCCGCCGAGGAGGCAGGGCAGGGAGCGCGGGTTCACTGCGAGGAGCCGGACAGCTGCAGACCGATCACACCGACGATCACCAACGAGATCGACACCAGCTTGAGCGTCGAGACCACGTCGTCGAGGAAGACCATCCCGTAGATCGCGGTGCCTGCCGCGCCGATGCCCGTCCACACCGCGTACGCCGGGCCGACGTCGAGTTTCTTGAGGGACAGGGTCAGCAGGCCGAAGCTGCCGAGGGCGAAGGCGCAGAACGCGATGGTGGGCCAGAGCCGGGTGAACCCGTGGGAGAGCTTCAGGCACACGGCGAAGCCGGTCTCGAGCAGTCCGGCGACCACGACCAGCAACCACGCCATCGTCAGGTGCCTCCCACATAGGTGACGGCTTCGTCTCGCTCGACGCGATTATGCCCTTACCAGCCGTGACGGCTCGCAAACGTGCGCGAGTCGGGCGGCACTGTCGCCGGGGCCTCCGCCCGCCGGGCCTACCCCGCCGAGCGTGCCGCCCGTCCGAACCGCCGCCCGTCAGTCGCCCTCGCGACGCTCCCGCGTCGAGAGCAGCCGCCGCAGCGAGTCCAGCCGCGCCGGATCGGCGTGCCCCTCCGCCACCCAGGCGTCCAGGGCGCACTCAGGCTCCTGGCCGTCGTGGGTGCAGCCGCGCGGGCAGTTCTCCGTACCCGGCTGGAGATCCGGGAAGGCGTTGATGACCCGGGAGGGGTCCACGTGGTGCAGCCCGAAGGACCGCACACCCGGGGTGTCGATCACCCAGCCGCGGGCGTCGGGGAGCGGGAGTGCGAGCGCCGACGTCGTGGTGTGCCGGCCGCGCCCGGTGACGGCGTTGACCACACCGGTGGTCCGGCGCCTGTCCTTCGGAACCAGGGCGTTGACCAGCGTCGTCTTGCCGACCCCGGAGTGGCCGACGAAGGCGGTCACCCGGTCGTCCAGCAGTTCGCGCACCCGGTCCGCGGCGTCGCCGTTCTCCAGTTCCTCGCGGCTGGTGACTATGTAGGGGACGCCCAGCGGGGTGTACGCCTCCAGGAGCCTGTCCGCGGAGGCCAGATCGGACTTGGTCAGGACGAGGAGCGGGGAGAGGCCTCCGTCGTACGCCGCCACCAGGCAGCGGTCGATCATGCGGGGCCGCGGTTCGGGATCGGCGAGCGCGGTGACGACGGCGAGCTGGTCGGCGTTGGCCACGACCACGCGCTCGTACGGATCGTCGTCGTCGGCCGTGCGGCGCAGTACGGAGCGCCGTTCGCCGATGCGGACGATGCGGGCCAGGGTGTCCTTGTCCCCGGAGAGGTCACCCACGAGGGAGACCCGGTCACCCACCACCGCCGCCTTGCGGCCCAGCTCCCGGGCCTTCATCGCCATCACGGTGCGGCCGTCGACCAGGCAGGTGAGCCGGCCGCGGTCGACGGTGAGGACCATGCCGTCCAGGGCGTCCTCGTGCTTGGGGCGGGTGTGGGTGCGGGGCCGGTTGCCCTTGCGGTTGGGACGGACGCGGATGTCGTCCTCGTCGGGGTTCTTCCCGTAACGGCGCATCGGCTCAGACCTCGCGCCGCGCGGGGGCGGTCCCGGTGGTTCCGGGTGAGACGCCGACCGCCCCGGGGGCGGCCCCGAGCATGCCCGACCACATCTCCGGGAAGTCCGGCAGCGTCTTGGCCGTCGTGCCGATGTTCTCGATCTCGACTCCGGGCACCGCGAGGCCGATGAGCGCGCCCGCTGTCGCCATGCGGTGGTCGTCGTACGTCTGGAAGGTGCCACCGTGCAGCGGGCGGGGCCGGATCAGCAGTCCGTCGGCGCTCTCCACGACGTCGCCGCCGAGGCCGTTGATCTCCTTGGTGAGGGCGGCCAGGCGGTCGGTCTCGTGCAGCCGCAGATGGGCGACGCCGCGGAGGGTGGACGGGGAGTCGGCCAGCGCCGCCAGCGCCGCGATCCCCGGAGTCAGCTCACCGACCTCGCTCAGGTCGACGTCGATGCCGTGGACGCGGCCCGAGCCGGTGAAGGTGAGGCCCCGCTCGGTCAGCTCGCAGCTGCCCCCCATCGCGGTGAAGATCTCCCGCAGAGCGTCACCCGGCTGGGTGGTGCGCAGCGGCCAGTCGGGAACGGTGACGCGCCCGCCGGTGACGAGCGCGGCGGCCAGGAAGGGCTGGGCGTTGGAGAGGTCGGGTTCCACCGTCAGGTCGCGGCCGAGCAGCGCGGACGGGGAGACGCGCCAGACGTCCGGTTCTCCGCCGGTCTCCGGCTCGTCGACCTGGGCACCGACGGCGCGCAGCATGTCGACGGTCATCCGGATGTGGGGCATGGAGGGAAGGGCCGAGCCGGTGTGGCGGACCTCCACGCCCTGGTTGAAGCGGGGGCCGGACAGCAGGAGCGCGGAGACGAACTGGGAGGACGAGGAGGCGTCGATCGCCACGCGACCACCGTCCAGCGCACCGGCGCCGTGCACGGTCAGGGGCAGTGCCCCGCGTCCGTCGTCGTCGATCCGGGCGCCCAGGCTCTTGAGCGCGTCGATCACCCCGTGCAGGGGGCGCTCGTAGGAGCGGGGGTCCCCGTCGAAGTGGACCGGGCCGTCCGCCAGACAGGCCACCGGAGGCAGGAAACGCATGACCGTGCCCGCGTTGCCGACGTCGACCGCGGCCGGACCGTGCAGGCCCGCCGGGATGACGCGCCAGGCCTCACCGGACCCGTCCGGACCCACCCCCTCCTCGATCCCGACGCCCATCGCGCGCAGCGCCTGGGCCATCAGCAGGGTGTCGCGGGAGCGCAGCGGGCGGCGCAGCCAGCCCGGCTCGGAGGACAGGGAGGCGAGGACGAGAGCGCGGTTGGTGACCGATTTGGATCCGGGCACGGTGACGGTCGCGTCGACGGCCCCGGTCGCACGGGGGGCGGGCCAGAGGGCGGGGTGCGCGGAGCTTTCGGTCATGCCCCTCACTTTAGTGGCTCACCGCAATCCCAGAGCCTGAACAAATAGGACGAAATCAGGGCGTAACAAGGGGATGGTAAAGGGGCTCGGCTGCGTCGGACCTCAGAGCCCGAGCATCCAGCGTCCGCCGCCGATCAGCGAGCAGAGCGAGACCGCATGGAAGAGGAGGAGCCACATCGCCGCCGGGGCGTGCGTCAGCCGGGCCAGTTGGTCGGCGTCGGAGTCGGGCGCACCGCCGTGGCGGCGCTTGGACTGCAGCTCGAACGCCGGCCGCACGCCGCCCAGCAGCAGGAACCAGACCACGGTGTACGCGAACGCCGACTGCACGTCGGGCGAGGTCAGCCAGGACACCAGGAGGAACGTCGTCCCCGTGAGGATGACGGTCAGCGCGCCGTAGAGATTGCGGATCATCACCAGCATCACCGCGAGCAGTGCGGTCGACAGCCACAGCAGCAGCGTGATCCGCCCGGCGGACAGCAGCCAGGCGCCTCCCAGGCCGAGCAGCGGGGGAGCCGTGTAACCGGCCGCCGCGGTGAGGATCATGCCGATGCCGGACGGTTTGCCGCGGCTGACGGTGAGGCCGCTGGTGTCCGAGTGCAGACGGATGCCGGAGAGCTGACGCCCGGTGAGCAGGGCGACCAGCCCGTGGCCGCCCTCGTGGGCGATGGTGATCGCGTTGCGGGAGAGCCGCCATATGAGGTCGGGCACCACGGCGGCTAGTGCCACGGTGGCCGTCACGACCACCAGCCACTGCTCGGGCGCGGGCTGGGTGCCGAAGACGCGATCCCACAGATCGCCCAGTGCGGTGCTGTCCATGGTGCGGGCGGCTCCTTGAGGTGAGTACGGCAGTGGTGTCCGCTCGACGTGCGAGTCGTGGCAGTCTGGCACTTATGTGCGGACGGTATGCGGCGAGCCGGCGGCCGGAGGATCTGACCGGGCTCTTCGGTGTCGAGAAGTGGGACCCGACGGAGACCCTGGAACCGGATTGGAACGTGGCCCCGACCAAGGAGGTCTACGCGATCCTGGAACGTCCTGTGAAGGACGCGGACGACCAACGTCCGGTTCGCCAGATGCGCACACTGACGTGGGGACTCGTGCCGTCCTGGTCGAAAACCCCGGAGGGCGGTGCCCGCATGATCAACGCCCGCGCCGAGACCGTCCACGAGAAGCCGTCCTTCCGCCGCCCCTTCGTGTCCCGGCGCTGCCTCCTGCCCGCCGACGGCTACTACGAGTGGGTCACCGGCGCCGACGAGCGGCAGCTGGAGGAGAAGGGGAAGCGCAAGCGCCCCCGCAAGCAGCCCTACTTCGTGACACCCGCCGACGGCTCCGTCTTCGCCATGGCCGGCCTCTACGAGTTCTGGCGCGATCCGTCCCTGCCCGACGACCATCCCCGGGCCTGGTGGGTGACCTGTTCCGTGATCACCACCGAGGCGGAGACGTCCCCGCTCGCCGTGGCCCCGGCCGAGGGGCCGGCCACGCTCGCCGACATCCACCCCAGGATGCCGCTCATGCTCACTCCCGACCGCTGGGACGACTGGCTCGACCCGTCGCGCACCGACATCGGGGAACTGAAGGCGCTGCTGGAACCGCCGCCCGGCGGGCTGATGCGCGCCTACCCGGTGACCACGGCGGTCAGCAACGTACGCAACAACGGTCCGGAACTGCTCGAGGAGCTGGCCGCGCCGGAGATGAGCACACTCTTCTGATCAGGCGGGATCCGGCAGGATGAGTCCGTGAGCCGCACAGGGACGACACGAAGGACCGAGACCGTCGGGACGGACACGGGGACGGCCAGGATCACCTGGTTCCCCGCGGAGGACGCCCGTCTGGTGCTCGCCGTGGGCCACGGCGCGGGAGGCGGTGTCGAGGCCCGCGACCTCCAGGCCCTCGCGGCCGCCCTGCCCGCCCGCGGAGTGACCACCGCCCTGGTGGAACAGCCCTGGCGGGTGGCGGGAAAGAAGCTGGCGCCGGCACCCCGGACCCTCGACGCCGGCTGGCGCGGACTGTGGCCGGCTCTGACGGCACCGGCGCTGCCCGTCGTCGCCGGCGGCCGCAGCGCGGGGGCCCGGGTGGCCTGCCGCACGGCGGGTGAGCTGGGGGCGCACGCGGTGCTCGCGCTGAGCTTCCCGCTGCACCCGCCGGGCCGCCCGGAGAAGTCGCGCGCCGACGAGCTGCTGGGGACGGGGGTGCCCACCCTCGTGGTGCAGGGCGGCCGCGACCCGTTCGGGCGCCCGGAGGAGTTCCCCGCCGGCGCGCACCGGATCGTCGAGGTGCCGTACGCGGACCACGGCTTCGCCGTGCCCAAGAAGGCCCCGCCGGCCGCGCACCGGGCGATGGACGTGCTCACCGCGGCGGTGGCCGGGTGGCTGGAGGGACTCCGGTGACGGGGTGGTCCCACCCGCCTCCCCCTGCGGGCCGCGCCGGCCCCGGGAATGCGCCGTACGGGGCCGCTGTTGTTCGGAGCGTCTGAAGAACAACGCTGTACGTGGAGAGGGAGTCCGTCGCATGGGTTCGACCATCTGCCCGCGCCGCTCGAACGCCGCTGAGCTGGAGTGGACGGTCCTGCACGCGGACAGGAGCACGCGGGAGCGTGCCCTGAGCGGAGCGGATCGACAGCCCGCGCAGCAGGCAGGTCGACTATTCTCCGATGCGAGCGGGTCCGGTTTCGGCTCCGCGACATCGTTGGAGGAGGTGGGTCCGGTCACTGGGACCGACACAGGGACCGACGACGGCCGTGCGCAGGAGACGACCGCCGAGCGCAACGCGCGCTTCGAGCGGGACGCCCTCGGTTTTCTCGATCAGATGTACTCGGCCGCGCTGCGCATGACGCGCAACCCGGCCGATGCCGAGGACCTGGTGCAGGAGACGTACGCCAAGGCGTACGGGTCCTTCCACCAGTTCCGTGAGGGTACGAATCTCAAGGCGTGGATGTACCGCATCCTCACGAACACCTTCATCAACTCGTACCGCAAGAAGCAGCGGGAACCCCAGCGGAGTGCCGCCGAGGAGATCGAGGACTGGCAGCTCGCACGTGCGGAGTCGCACATGTCCACCGGTCTGCGCTCGGCCGAGTCGCAGGCGCTCGACCACCTGCCGGACTCCGACGTGAAGTCCGCGCTGCAGTCGATCCCCGAAGAATTCCGTATCGCCGTGTATCTCGCCGACGTGGAGGGCTTTGCGTACAAGGAGATCGCGGACATCATGGGGACACCCATCGGTACGGTGATGTCCCGGCTGCACCGGGGCCGCCGCCAGCTGCGCGGCATGCTGGAGGACTACGCGCGTGAGCGCGGACTCGTCCCGGCCGGAGCCGGTGAGTCGGACGACACGAAAGGCTCGGCCTCATGAGCTGCGGAGAGCCGCACGAGACGGATTGCTCAGAGGTTCTCGACCATCTCTACGAGTTCCTCGACCGTGAGATGCCCGAGGGCGAATGCACCAAGTTCGAGGTGCATTTCGAGGAGTGCTCCCCGTGCCTGGAGAAGTACGGCCTGGAGCAGGCCGTGAAGAAGCTGGTGAAGCGCTGCTGCGGGCACGACGACGTGCCCACCGATCTGCGGTCCAAGGTGATGGGCCGGATCGACCTGATCCGCTCGGGGCAGGCCGTCCCCGAGCAGGACGTGGCCGTGGGCGGCGCCGACCGCCCGGCCGCCGCCGAGTGACCGCAGCCGCCTTCCCGCGCTGACCGCCGGCCCCAGAACCGTGTTCACCCGAACGTGCTAATCCGGTGCATCGGGGGATCGCAGCTGCCCACCGCTCGTTAGCCTGGCGCCTTCACGGGCCAGGCGGGGAGCGGGCGGTAAGGGTGAAGGGAACACCGGGGGCAGCGCGCGTCTACATCCTGTGCACCGCGGCAGGCGCCGGGTTTCTCGCGTTCCCGGCTCTCTCCCCCGGAGCGGGCACTCCCTGGGACACCGTCGCGCTCCTGGCCGCTCTCTGCCTGGCCGGTGAACTCGCGGCCCGGCGGTCCCGCCCCGGCGACGCCGTCCCGGCGGGCGGGGGAGCCTTCTTCCCGTTGCTCCTTGCCGCCGCGTTCCTCCTGCCGCCCGCCGCGGCCGTCCTCGTGCCCGTACCCGGCGCGCTGGCCGGCGCCGTCGACCGGCCGCCCGTGGCGGCCCGCCGTGTCTGGCGGGCCGCGCATCTCGCGGCGGCCGTGGGCGTGGCCTCGTGGGTCCACGCGGCGCTCGGCGGTCCGGCCGCGCTCGGCGGGACCGGCGACGGGGCCGGAGGGGGCCCGGCCCCCGACCTCCCCTACGCCCTGGTCCCTGCGGGCGCGGCAGCGCTCGTCTTCGGCCTTCTGCTGGCCGCGCTGGACGGGGGCATCCTGGTCACGGCCGAGCGGGTCGCCGCGCGGCACGCCTGGCGCGGACCGGCCGCGCGCTCCACGGGACCCCACGTCGTCCACGGGTGCGCGGCGCTGATGACGGCGGTCCTGTGGCGCAGCTCGTACGGGCCGGTGTCGGCCCTCGTCGTCCTGCTGCCCATGTACATCTCCAGTTGGGTGTTCGCCCAGTACCACCGGCAGCACGCCGCGCACCGCGCCACCATCAGGGCACTGGTCCAGGCCGTCGACATCAAGGACGGATACACCCGCGGACACAGCGAGCGCGTGGGCCGCGCCTCCGAGCTGATCGCCGGCGAACTCGGCATGGAGGAGGAGCGCACCGAGGCGCTCCGTTTCGCGGGCATCCTGCACGACGTGGGCAAGCTCGGCGTCCCGACGCGGATCCTGCGCAAGGAGGGGCCGCTCACCCCCCAGGAGCGCCGTGCCGTCGAACTGCACCCGGAGTACGGCCACGAGATCGTCCGGGGCATCGGCTTCCTCGACGAGGCGCGCGCCGCCATCCTGCACCACCACGAACGGCTCGACGGCAGCGGTTACCCCTACGGCCTCGCCGGGGACGAGATCCCGGAGTTCGCCCGGGTCGTCGCCGTCGCCGACGCCTTCGACGCGATGACCTCGACCCGTTCCTACCGGCGCGGACGCCCCGTACCGGCGGCGGTGCGGGAGTTGGAGCGCTGTGCGGGCAGCCAGTTCGACCCGCGGATGGTACGGGCGCTGGTACGCGCCCTGGACCGTCACGGCTGGTCCGCCGCCGCCAACACCGTCACCTCGGACGAGGAACCGGCAGGGCTGCCCAGACAGGGAACGGTGGGCGGCGCGCCGGCCACCGGGGCGGCCACGGACCGGCCCGGGCGGCCCCGGTGACGCGGCTCCGCCCGCCCGTGGCCGCCCTCGCGGTACGCGGGGCGGCGGTGGCCCTGGCCGTCCTCGCGCTGGCGCACACCCTGTGGCACGGGGTCCGGGAACCGGGGCACGCGCTCGCCTTCGGGGCGCTCATCACGGTCGGCGAGCTCGCCCGGTGGGGCTCCCTGCCCGGGGAACGCGAGCCGGCGCCCCTGGGCGCGGCCGGAGCACTCGCCTACGCCCTGCTCGGACGCAGCGGCGGGGAGGCCACCACGCACGGCGTACCGCAGGTGATCACGGTCGTCGCCGCCGCCCAGCTGCTCGCCGCCGTGCCCCACCTGGCGCGCGGCAGCGGTCCGGATCCTGACCTGGTGGCCCGCCGGATCCTGGCCGTCGCCTTCGCCGCGGTGTGCTTCCAGCCGCTGTACGCCTCGGGTCGGTCCCCGCGCTGGTTCGGCGAGGGTCCCTGCTTCACCCTCTTCCTGTTCGTGCTGCTCGGCCTCACCGCGCTGTGCGACGCGGTCCTCGCGGCGCTCGCGGCGGCGGCCCCCCGCCCCTTCGGGCCGCTGCTCCGGGACGAGCTCCGCGCCCTCGGAGGCATCGGGACGGCCGTCTGCGCGACCGGTGCGGTCGTGGCGCTCGGGGTCGCCGCCGCCGGGCTGTGGGCGCTGCCCGTCCTGTGCGTGCCGCTGCTGCTCACCCAGGTGTCGTTCCGGCGGTACGCCGGGGTCCGTGCCACCTACCGGCAGACCATCGCCTCGCTGGCCCGGTCCACCGAGATCGCCGGCTACACCCCGCACGGCCATGCCCGCAGAGTGGCCCGGCTCTCCACGGCGGTGGGGAAGGAGCTGGGGCTGCCGGGCCCCGAGCTGACCGTGCTGGAATACGCGGCGCTGATGCACGACATCGGCCAGCTCTCCCTCGTCGACCCGGTCCCGTGCGGGGCGACCGCCACGCTCCCGGCCGCCGAACAGCGCAGGATCGCCCTGTTGGGGGGCGCCGTCGTCCGGCGGACCGGGGTGGACACCGCGGTCGCCGTGGTGGTGGAACAGCAGGCCGACCCCTACCGGGAGCAGCCGGTCGCCGCCAGAATCATCCGGGTGGTCAACGCGTACGACGACCTGTGCGGGGAACATGCCGGGGGAGCCCTGCACGCGCTCGAGCAGCTCAGACTGGGCGCCGGCCGCGACTACCAGCCACGGGTCGTGGAAGCACTGGCCGGAGTCCTCGCACGCGAGGGTCCGTCCCCGCTCGGAACGGGTTAACCCATGGGTAATGAGCGAGCGTCCGGCCGGGCATGGTTGGATGCGAAGAGAGCGGAAAACTGAGGGTGTCCAGTCGGGACAGGCGGGAATCGTGAGGATCTTCGGGAAGGTACGGCATCGGCCGTCCGCCTCGTGGCGGCAGGCCACGGACCGCGCGTTCACGCTGATCGGCGACGGCCGGTACGAGGACGCGGGGGCGCTGCTGACGCGCGCGGCGGATCTGGAACCCTGGCTCTCCGAGTCGTGGTTCAACCTGGCGTTGCTGCACAAGTTCCGGCACGACTGGGAGCAGGCGAGGGCCGCGGGCCTGCGGGCCGTGGCCCTGCTCGACCGGGAGTCCGGCGCGCCGGACTGGTGGAACGTCGGTATCGCGGCCACCGCCCTGCAGGACTGGCCGCTGGCGCGGCGGGCCTGGCAGGCGTACGGGCTGAAGGTGCCGGGCAGTGGCCAGTACAACGCCGCGTCCACCAGCGAACCGACGGGCATGGAGCTGGGCAGCGCGGCGGTACGCCTCTCCCCGGAGGGTGAGGCCGAGGTCGTCTGGGGCCGTCGGCTGGACCCTGCGCGCCTGGAAGTGCTCTCCATCCCGCTGCCCTCGTCCGGGCGCCGGTGGGGCGAGGTCGTCCTGCACGACGGCGTGCCGAACGGGGAGCGGGTCACCGCGGCCGGGCCGTCGTACCCGGTCTTCGACGAGATCGAGTTGTGGGCGCCCTCTCCCGTACCCACCTGGGTGGTGCTGCTGGAGGCCGCCACCGAGAGCGACCGGGACGCGCTCGAGCGGCTGGCCTCCGACGCCGGGTTCGCCGCCGAGGACTGGTCGTCCTCCGTGCGGCTGCTCTGCCGCGCCTGTTCGGAGAGCCGGATGGAGAGTGACGAGGGTGACGGGGAGCACCTGGACCCGCACGACCACAGCGAGCCGGGACACCCCGGGCCGCTGGGCCACCGCACCGCGGGCGACCTGTGGGCCCCGGAGCGCGAGTGCGGGATAGCGGCCCCGGCCGCACTGGTGCGTGGGCTCCTGGACGGCTGGGTCGCCGACAGTCCGGACACCCGTGAGTGGCGGGATCTGGAAGAAGTCTGCTGAGCGGTGCCCGTAGGCTGTACGGGCACCGATTGCGGTGCGGTCCTCACGGGTTTCAGGTTTGCAGGAAGGCGTACGGCGGACATGTCGCAGCAGGAGACGGACGAGCAGGTCGGCGTGGACGACGAGGGTTTCCTCGTGGACACCGAGGACTGCGAGGCGCGTGAGGCGGCGCACCGCGAGCGCGGCACCTCCCGCCCGATCACGGTGGTCGGCAACCCGGTCCTGCACAAGGAGTGCAGAGACGTCACGGAGTTCGGTGACGAGCTCGCGCAGCTGATCGACGACATGTTCGCCAGCCAGCGGACGGCCGAGGGCGTGGGCCTGGCCGCCAACCAGATCGGTGTGGACCTCAAGGTCTTCGTCTACGACTGCATGGACGACGACGGGGTGCGTCACGTGGGCGCGATCTGCAACCCGGTGCTCGAGGAGCTGTCTCCCGAGCAGCGCCACCTCGACGACTCCAACGAGGGCTGCCTCTCCGTCCCGACGGCCTACGCCGCGCTGGCCCGCCCCGACTACGCCGTGGTGCGGGGCCAGGACGCCCGGGGTAACGCCGTGAAGGTCCGGGGCAACGGCTACTTCGCGCGCTGCCTGCAGCACGAGACCGACCACCTGTACGGCTACCTCTACATCGACCGGCTCTCGAAGCGGGACCGCAAGGACGCGCTGCGGCAGATGGAGGAGGGGACGCCCCGCTACGAGGTCGTCCCGAACGCCTGACGCAGCCCGGGGAGGGCCGCGCTCCGGTTACCTCGGAGCGCGGCCCTTCACTGGCGCCGGAGCGGTGGCGACGGTTGGCAACAAGATGCCGACATCCTTTCCCTCAGGGGTTGTTGACGCGCGTCGACTCCTCCGACAGGCTCACTCCGACAGCTCACCGTGATTGGGAGATCCCATGCTCAGACGTTCCGCACACTTGCTGCTCGGCCTTGTCATGATCATGGCTTTCGCGGTGGGTGGAGCCCTGGTCACCGCAGGGACCGCGCAGGCAGACGGCTGCTACACATGGAGCCGTACCCTGTCGCCCGGTGCCACCGGCAGTGACGTCACCCAGCTCCAGATCCGGGTCGCCGGCTACCCGGGCTACAACTCCGTGCTCGCCATCGACGGCTCGTACGGCCCCGCCACCACCGCCGCGGTCAAGCGCTTCCAGGCGGCCTACGGCCTCGCGGCGGACGGTGTCGCCGGCCCCGCCACGCAGTCCAAGCTCTACGCGCTCCAGGACGAGGACTGCACGCCCGCCCACTTCACGTACGGCGAGCTCAACCAGTGCAACACCACCTGGGCCGGCGGCGCCGTCGCGGCCGGTACCGCCAAGGCCAACGCCCTGAGCTCCATGTGGAAGCTGGAGGCCCTCCGGCACGCGCTCGGTGACCAGTCCATCCGCGTCACCAGCGGCTTCCGGTCCTACGCGTGCAACTCCGCGGTGGGCGGGGCGTCGAACAGCCGTCATCTCTACGGGGACGCGGTCGACCTCGGGTCGGGCCCGCACTCCCTGTGCACCATCGCCAAGCAGGCGCGTTACCACGGCTTCAACGGGATCCTCGGCCCGGGCTACGCCGGGCACAGCGACCACATCCACGTGAACCAGGGGCCGAACCACTTCTGGTCGGCCTCGCAGTGCGGTATCTGACCGCACTCCCGTAGCGGATCCGGCCCCGCCGGGGGGTGATCGTCCCACCACCCCGGCGGGGCTCTTCCGTCAGCCACCTCGGTCAAGGGGGGCCGGCGCCGGAACGTGCGTCGGCAGTCGTTCGGCGCGGTGCCCAGGAGCGGACGAACTGACGGCGCAGCGCCGCCGCGTTCCCGGCGCCGGTCCGCCCCGCGATCACGTCCACGGTCTCGTCCGAGCTCTCCAGCGGGTGCTGCACCGGCAGCACACGCTGCCGCAGCAGCCGGCGGTAGGCGTGGTGCCCGTCGCCTGGAAGCGGCGCGCGAAGGCACGGGCGATCCGCTCCATCCGGCCGAACGGCGGGCGCCGCGCAGCCGTTGGCCACGCGGCGCCCGTTCGCCGGAAGGGGGCGCGGGCTAGAAGTCGTCGTCGAAGCCGACCGACCCTTCCACCGCCACCTGGTAGGCGGACGGCCGCCGTTCGAAGAAGTTCGTCAGCTCCTGGACCCCCTGCAGCTCCATGAACGAGAAGGGGTTCTCCGAGCCGTAGACGGGCGGGAAACCCAGGCGGGTGAGGCGCTGGTCGGCGACGCACTCCAGGTACTGGCGCATCGACTCCGTGTTCATCCCGGGCAGGCCGTCGCCGCACAGATCGCGGCCGAACTGCAGTTCCGCCTCGACGGCCTCCCGCAGCATGTCGGTGACCTGCTGCTGGAGGGTGTCGTCGAAGAGCTCGGGCTCCTCCTTGCGGACGGTGTCCACGACCTCGAACGCGAAGTTCATGTGCATCGTCTCGTCACGGAAGACCCAGTTGGTGCCCGTGGCGAGCCCGTGCAGCAGACCGCGCGAGCGGAACCAGTAGACGTACGCGAACGCCCCGTAGAAGAAGAGCCCCTCGATGCACGCCGCGAAGCAGATCAGATTGAGCAGGAAGCGGCGCCGGTCGGCCTGCGTCTCCAGCCGTTCGATCTTCTCGACCGAGTCCATCCACCGGAAGCAGAACTGCGCCTTCTCACGGATCGAGGGGATCTCCTCGACCGCGTCGAAGGCCGCCGCGCGGTCCTCCGGGTCGGGCAGATAGGTGTCCAGGAGGGTCAGGTAGAACTGGACGTGCACCGCCTCCTCGAACAGCTGACGCGACAGGTACAGCCGCGCCTCCGGGGAGTTGATGTGCTTGTAGAGCGTCAGCACCAGGTTGTTCGAGACGATCGAGTCACCCGTCGCGAAGAACGCGACCAGCCGCCCGATCATGTGCTGCTCGCCGGGCGTGAGCTTGGCCAGGTCGGCCACGTCGGAGTGGAGGTCGACCTCCTCCACGTGCCAGGTGTTCTTGATCGCGTCCCGGTAGCGCTCGTAGAAGTCCGGGTAGCGCATCGGGCGCAGGGTCAGTTCGAAACCGGGGTCGAGCAGGTTCTTCTCGGTGTGCGCGCTCATCACTGGCATGCCTCGCAGGACTCGGGGTTCTCGAGCGAGCAGGCGACGGCGTCCGCGTCGGGGGCCGGCGTCTGCTGGACGGGGACGGCCGCCGCGGCGGAGGCCGCGCGGGCGATGCGTGTCGCCGGGCGCGACCGCAGGTAGTACGTCGTCTTCAGCCCCTGTTTCCAGGCGTACGCGTACATCGAGGAGAGCTTGCCGATCGTCGGCGTCTCCATGAACAGGTTGAGCGACTGGCTCTGGTCCAGGAACGGCGTACGGGCCGCCGCCATGTCGATCAGGCCGCGCTGCGGGATCTCCCACGCCGTGCGGTACAGGGCCCGGACGTCCTCGGGGACCCAGGCGAAGCCCTGCACGGAGCCGCCGGCCTCGCGCAGCGCCTCCCGGGTCCTGGCGTCCCACACGCCGAGCCTCTTCAGTTCGTCCACCAGATAGGCGTTGACCTGGAGGAACTCGCCGCTGAGCGTTTCGCGCTTGAAGAGGTTGGACACCTGCGGCTCGACGCACTCGTACACGCCGGCGATCGAGGCGATCGTGGCCGTCGGCGCGATGGCGAGCAGCAGCGAGTTGCGCATTCCGCTCTTCGCGATCCGGGCGCGGAGGGCCTTCCAGCGCTCCGGCCAGTTCAGCTCGGTGTCGTAGTGGTCGGGGTGCAGCACGCCGCGCGCCGCGCGGGTCGCGGACCAGGCGGGGAGCGGGCCGGACCGCTCGGCGAGGTCGCAGGAGGCCTCGTAGGCGGCGAGCATGATCCGCTCCGAGATCCGGGTGGACAGCGCCCGCGCCTCGGGCGAGTCGAACGGCAGCCGCAACTGGAAGAAGACGTCCTGCAGACCCATCGCGCCCAGGCCCACCGGCCGCCAGCGGGCGTTGGACCGGGCGGCCTGCTCGGTGGGGTAGAAGTTGATGTCCACGACGCGGTCGAGGAAGGTGACGGCGGTACGGACGGTGGCGTCCAGCCGCTCCCAGTCCATCGTGCCGCCGTCGACGAAGGCGCCGAGGTTGACCGAGCCCAGGTTGCAGACGGCCGTCTCACCGTCGTCGGTGACCTCCAGGATCTCCGTACACAGGTTCGACGAGTGCACGACCCGGCCCGGCTCCGCCGTCTGGTTCGCGGTGCGGTTGGCGGCGTCCTTGAACGTCATCCAGCCCTGGCCCGTCTGCGCGAGCGTCCGCATCATCCGGCCGTACAACTCGCGCGCCGGGATCGTCCGGCGGGCCAGGCCCGCCGCCTCCGCCGCACGGTAGGCGGCGTCGAACGCGTCGCCCCACAGGTCCACGAGGTCGGGCACGTCGGCCGGGGAGAACAGCGACCACTCGGTGTCCGCGTCCACGCGGCGCATGAACTCGTCGGGGATCCAGTGCGCCAGGTTGAGGTTGTGCGTACGCCGCTGGTCCTCACCGGTGTTGTCGCGCAGCTCCAGGAACTCCTCGATGTCCGCGTGCCAGGTCTCCAGGTAGACGGCGGCGGCGCCCTTGCGGCGGCCCCCCTGGTTGACCGCGGCGACCGACGCGTCGAGCGTCTTGAGGAACGGCACGATGCCGTTGGAGTGCCCGTTGGTGCCCCGGATGAGCGAGCCGCGGGCACGGACACGGGAGTACGAGAGGCCGATGCCGCCCGCGTGCTTGGAGAGGCGTGCCACCTGGTGGTAGCGGTCGTAGATCGAGTCGAGTTCGTCCAGCGGGGAGTCCAGCAGGTAGCAGGAGGACATCTGGGGGTGCCGGGTGCCGGAGTTGAACAGCGTGGGGGAGGAGGGCAGGTAGTCGAGGCGGCTCATCAGGCCGTACAGCGCCTCGACCTCCTCCAGGGCGCGCTCCGAGGTGTCCTCGGCCAGTCCGGAGGCGACCCGCAGCAGGAAGTGCTGGGGGGTCTCGACGGCCTGCCGGGTGAGCGGGTGGCGCAGCAGGTAGCGGCTGTGCAGCGTCCGCAGCCCGAAGTAGCCGAAACGGTCGTCGGCGCCCTCCGCGAGGGACCGCTCGACCAGTGCGTCGAGCCGGGGCGCGTGCAGCGCCACGAACTCTGCGGTCCGGTCCGCGATCAGGCCCTCGCGGTGCCCCACGGAGACGGAGGCGGAGAAGGAGACCGCACCCTGGCCGGCGGCCTCGTCGGCGATGGCGCGGGTGAGGAGCCGGGCGGCGAGCCGGGAGTAGGCCGGGTCCTCGGAGATCAGCCCGGCCGCGGCCTCGGTGGCCAGTGCGCACAGCTCCGCCTCGTCCGCCGCGGCGCTGCGGCCGCGCAGCGCCGCGGCGGCGACCCGGCCGGGGTCGGTGTCGGGGAGATCGGCGGTCAGCTCGGTCAGGGTACGCAGGAGCGCGGTCCCCGGCCCGTCGGCCGTGGTGTGCGTGGACTCGGCTGACGCGGTCGCTGAGACCGGGTCGGCGGGCGCGATGGTCACTGGGGCTATCCCTCGCTCGGCTGGGGCCGGCGGAGGCAGGGGGCAGCCGGAACAGGGCGGTGCCCGTGGAGGGGCAGCACTGCGCACGGCGTCCACCGGCCCTCCGCGGGGCCCGGACGTCTCGGCGTCCGGCTCGGTCGAACCGGACGCACCGTCGGCAGGTCTTCGGACTTCCGGGTGCGCGGGGCACACCGGTCACACCGTTGCGGGACAGTTCCGGATTCGCACCGGATTCCCCTGCGGCGACAGCGAGCACGAGCATACATGTGGGGGCCGCCTGCTGGGACAGCCCCCACATGTTGTGTCGCAGTGGGTCAGAGACCCAGCCGGAATGTCATGAGCGGCAAGCCCGGGATGGGCTCCCAGTCGCGTTCCGGGGTACGCAGGAAGCCGAGGCGCCGGTAGATCCGGTGGGCCCCCCGCATGGCGGCCTGCGTCGACAGGACGAGGCCGGTCAGCCTCCCGTCGGCCCGCGCGCGGTCGATGCAGGCCCGTACGAGCGCCTCGCCCGCTCCCCGCCCCCGGGCCTCCTGGGAGACCGCCAGCATCCGGAACTCCGCTTCGTCCCGGCCGGCGACGTCCGCCCACGGGCTGCCGGGCGCGACGTAGGTGACACCGCCCAGCAACCGGCCGTCGGCGTCCACCGCCACCAGCACCTCGGCCTCGACCGCCCGCCGCTCCACGGCTCGGAGCTGTTCGAGGTACGGGTCGTCGGCGCCGAAGTCCAGCAGCCCGTCCCCGAGGTACGCCGCGGCCGTGATCTCTCCCAGGGCCTCGTACTCCGCGGGGTCGACCGGCCTGATCGCTACGTCCATGGCGGCATTCTGCCGCAGCGGGTGCCTACGGCGCGCCGGGGTCTGTGCCGGGTGCCGGTGCGTGCGGGGGCGTCGCGGGCCCGGCGGGGAGCGGCGCCCGCTCCGCGCTTCCGGGGGTGCCCGCAACGCCCCGGGCCGCCACGCCCCCGTGTGGCGGGGACGTGGCGGCCCGGGGGGACGGCGGTGTCAGTGCCCGCCCGGGGCGCCCGCCGTGGCCGGCGGCAGCTCCACCTGGACACCCGGGTCGCCGGCGTCGGCCGTGTAGTCGGACGGCGAGGTCTCGTCCACACCCGCCGGGGCCTTCACGGCGTTCAGGACGAACGTCAGCACGACGACCACGACGACGTTGAGCACGAACGCGGTGAGACCGATGTACCCGATCTCGCCGATGCCCGGGATCTCCTTGGAGGAGCCGCCGAAGTGCTTCTGCGTGGGGCTGGCGACGCCGTAGGCGGCCACCGTGCCGTAGACCATGCCGACCGCCCAGCCCGCGATCAGGGCCCATCGGTGGAACCAGCGGGTGAACAGCCCGCCCACCAGGGCGGGCATCGTCTGGAGGATCCAGATGCCGCCGAGCAACTGGAAGTTGATCGCGACGGTCTTGTCCATGGTGAGGACGAAGGCGAGCGCCCCGACCTTGACCAGGAGCGAGACCAGCTTGGAGACCTTGGTCTCCTGCGCGGGTGTCGCGTCGGGCTTGAGGAAGTCCTTGTAGATGTTGCGGGTGAAGAGGTTGGCCGCGGCGATCGACATGATCGCGGCCGGCACGAGGGCACCGATACCGATGGCGGCGAACGCCACCCCCGCGAACCAGTCCGGGAACATGTTCTCGAACAGCTGCGGAATGGCGAGCTGGCCGTTGTCCACCTTGATCCCTGCCGCGATGGCCATGAACCCGAGCAGGGCCAGCAGGCCGAGCATCAGCGAGTACAGCGGCAGGATCGTCGTGTTGCGCCGGATGACCTCGCGGCTGCGGCTGGAGAGCGTCGCCGTGATCGAGTGCGGGTACATGAAGAGCGCGAGTGCGGAACCCAGGGCGAGTGTGGCGTAACCCCACTGCCCCATCTCGCCCGGGACGAGGGCGCCGCGCGGTTTGCCGGTGGCCTCGTTCGTCTGCGAGAACGCCTCGCCCGCCTTGGCGAAGATGTCGTCGAAACCGCCGAGCTTGATCGGGATGTAGATGATCGCCACCGCGATGACCAGGTAGATCAGGCCGTCCTTGACGAAGGCGATGAGCGCGGGCGCGCGCAGCCCCGACGAGTAGGTGTACGCGGCGAGCACGGCGAACGCGATCAGCAGCGGCAGGTCCTTGACGAACCAGTGCGTGGTCTCGCCGCCGCCGACGCCCATGACGTCGAGCACGGCCTGGATGCCGACCAGCTGGAGCGCGATGTACGGCATCGTGGCGAGGATGCCGGTGAGGGCGACCGCCAGCGAGAGGCCCTTCGAGCCGAACCGGCCGCGGACGAAGTCCGAGGTGGTGACGTAGCCGTGCTTGTGCGAGACGGACCAGAGACGCGGCAGGAAGGTGAAGATCAGCGGGTACACGAGGATCGTGTACGGAACGGCGAAGAAGCCCGCCGCTCCCGCCGCGTAGATCGCCGCGGGCACGGCGACGAAGGTGTACGCCGTGTAGAGGTCGCCGCCGAGGAGGAACCAGGTGACCCAGGTGCCGAAGGACCGTCCGCCCAGGCCCCACTCGTCGAGACTGGCCTCGTTCTCCGCCTTGCGCCAGCGCGCGGCCATGAACCCGATGACCGTGACGGCCACGAAGAAGAAGATGAACACGGCGAGCGCGACGCCGTTCACGCCGTCCTTCATGCTGACGCACCTCCCTTGCGGGCGCGCTGGTCACGCCGCCACAGCTTGTACGCGACCATGGTGAGTGCGGTCGAGATGAGCACCCAGAGCATCTGGTACCAGTAGAAGAACGGAATGCCGATGAAGGTGGGTTCGACCTTCGCGTACGAGCTCACCCAGAGCATCGCCACGAACGGTGCGATCAGGCAGAGTGCGATGACCACCCTCGCGGGCGTCACGGCCGGTGGCCTGGCATCGGTATCTTCTGACATAGGGCGACTCCGTCCCCTCGCTGATCACCTGTCGTAATGCGCAGGAAATCTAGGCGAGGGTTCCGGCCACCGTCACCCCCTGTCCGCATTGCGGTCCTGCAACGGTCCGGCGCGGCGGACCCCTCGCGGTCGCAGGGGGTCCGCCGCTGCCGGCCGCCTCTCCGGAGCGGGGACGCTCAGTCGGTGGGCCGCTTCAGGCGGGCCACGAACTTGTAGCGGTCGCCGCGGTACACCGAGCGCACCCACTCCACCGGTTCGCCGTGCCCGTCGACGGAGTGACGGGACAGCATGAGCATCGGCAGGCCCACGTCCGTGCCGAGCAGCCCCGCCTCACGCGGGGTGGCCAGCGAGGTCTCGATGGTCTCCTCGGCCTCGGCGAGCCGGACGTCGTACACCTCGGCCAGCGCGGTGTAGAGCGAGGTGTACTTCACCAGTGAACGGCGCAGCGCGGGAAAGCGTTTGGCCGAGAGGTGGGTGGTCTCGATGGCCATGGGCTCACCGCTGGCCAGGCGCAGCCGCTCGATCCGCAGCACCCTGCCGCCCGCCGTGATGTCCAGCAGCCCGGCGAGCGTGTCGTCCGCCGTGACGTATCCGATGTCCAGCAGCTGGGACGTGGGTTCCAGCCCCTGGGCGCGCATGTCCTCGGTGTACGAGGTGAGTTGCAGGGCCTGGGAGACCTTCGGCTTGGCGACGAAGGTCCCCTTGCCCTGGATGCGTTCCAACCGGCCTTCGACGACCAGCTCCTGGAGGGCCTGGCGCACGGTGGTGCGCGAGGTGTCGAACTCGGCGGCCAGGGTGCGTTCGGGCGGCACCGGGGTGCCGGGCGGCATGGTGCCCGTCATGTCCAGGAGATGGCGCTTGAGGCGGTAGTACTTGGGGACGCGTGCGGTACGCGCGCCCGCACCCGCGCCGGTCTCGGTCGTACTGCTGCCCCCGTCGGCACCCATGGCCCGCCTTCCCGACTGCTGCGTTGCTGCCGTCACCGGCTCCTCCGTCTGTAGCGGCTCACATGGTGGCACGGTCCGGTCACGGGTCGTCGCCCTCCCTTAGGTGTCGGTCCTGTAACGGACGCGAGTGCACTTCTTATACACCCTTGACACCCCTAAAGGTCTAGGCCAAGCTCCCGGTACTGGTCTAAACCATTAAAGACCAGGTCCCAGCCCCACAGGCAGTACCAGGCGTACGTCTTCGCGGTGGGCGGGGGGTTGCTGGTTCCCTGAGGAGGGTGTGGCATGAAGCGCAAGCTCATAGCGGCGGTAGGCGTCGCGGCGATGATGTCCGGTATCGCGGCGTGTGGTGGGGACAGCAATGACAACGCTTCGAAGGACCCGAAGGACCGTACCGAGAGCCTGACGGTCTGGCTCATGGTCGACGCGCAGAGCACGTGGCCGGAACTGGTCAAGGACGTCAACGCGCAGTTCAACAAGAAGTACCCGAAGGTCAAGGTCAACGTCCAGTACCAGCAGTGGGCCGACAAGGCCAAGAAGCTCGACACGGCCCTCGGCGGCGACAAGTTCCCGGATGTCGTCGAGCTCGGCAACACCGAGACGATGCAGTACATCCTCAACGGCGCCCTCGCCGAGATCGACCCCGGGAAGTACGACAACTCGGACTCCTGGATCAAGGGTCTGAAGGACACCTGCACGTTCGAGGGCAAGCAGTTCTGCGTGCCTTACTACGCGGGTGCCCGGGTCGCTATCTACAACAAGGACATGCTCAAGAAGGGCACCGGAAGCGACGTCCTGCCGCAGACCGAGGACGAGATGCTCTCGGCACTCGACAAGGTCTCGGCCGAGTACGGCAAGAAGGACAAGCGCTTCTCGTCCCTCTACCTGCCCGGTCGCTACTGGTACGCGGCCATGTCCTACGTCGCGGGGTACGGCGGCTCCATCGCCGAGTACGACGAGGGCGCGAAGGAGTGGAAGGGCAACCTCTCCTCCCCCGAGTCCCAGAAGGGCATCGAGCACTTCGTCAACCTGGTCAAGAAGTACAACAAGGCCGACCAGACCAAGGACGAGCAGGACCACGCCAACGTCATGGCCAACGAGAAGGCGGCCCTGATCTACGGCAACGGCTGGGAGGCCGGCTCGGTCGTCGACGGCGCCAACAACGGCAACCCGAAGCTCGAGGGCAAGATCGGCACGGCCGGTATGCCCGGCCCGAACGGCAAGGCCCTGCCGTCCTTCATCGGTGGTTCGGACCTCGCGGTGACCGCCAAGTCCAAGGTCACCGACCTGGGCGAGGAGTGGGTCTCCCTCTTCACCAGTGAGAAGTCGCAGGACGTCCTCACCGCGAAGAACATCCTCCCGAACAACGAGAAGCAGCTCGAGCCGCTGAAGTCCAAGCCCGAGACCGCCGCCGTCGCCAACGCCGTGCCGGACGCCTGGTTCACGCCGATCGCGCCGGGCTGGACCTCGATCGAGAAGGAGGAGGTCCTGGAGAACATGCTCCTGGAGATCCTCAAGGGTGCCTCGGTCGCCGACGCCGCCAAGAAGGCCGACGGCAAGATCGACGAGCTGATCAACAAGTAGCCCCGAGCCTTCGGCTCTCCAGGCGGGGGCCCGGCGGACACCGGGCCCCCGCCCCCTTTTCCAAGGTTGAGAACGCCGTGATTCCCGGGTGCAGACCCCCGGAATCCCGATGGAAGGTCAGTCACGTGACTGCTGCCGACACCCAGGCCGCCGGTCCACCGGTCCCGCCCGTACCGCGTGCCCCGGCGAAGATCGGGACCTCGCCCTCCCCGTCCTCCCCGCCCTTCGGGCAGGACGCCGCCGGGCCCCGCCCGAAGAAGCGGCGGAAGAAGGGGGAACTCCTTCCCTACCTCCTGATCCTGCCCGCGATCCTGGCGATCGCCGCCGTCTACGTCTACCCGCTGATCAAGACCGTGATCATGTCCTTCCAGGACCTGGGGCGGGCGGCGCTGTGGGGCAACGGCGAGACTCCGTGGGTCGGCTTCGAGCAGTTCACCAACATCCTCGGCGACCCGGAGTTCTGGTCGGTCACCGGGCGGACGGTCGTCTTCATGACCCTCTGCGTGGTGCTGACCATGGGCATCGGCCTGCTCATCGCCCTCATGATGCTGCGGCTGTCCACCTGGGTGCGGCTCACCCTCACCGTGGCGCTCATCGCCGCCTGGTCGATGCCGCTCATGGTCGCCGCGTCGGTCTTTCGCTGGCTGGCCGACTCCGACTACGGCCTGATCAACACCCTGCTCGCCGACATCACCGGCGACGAGGACAGGTGGCTCGGCCACAACTGGTTCCTGAGCCCCTGGCAGGGCTTCGGCATCATCACGCTCCTGGTCGTCTGGGGCGCCATCCCCTTCGTCGTGATCACGATGTACGCGGCCCTCACCCAGGTCCCCAGGGAACTGGAGGAGGCGGCGGCCCTCGACGGGGCCTCCGCGTTCGGTGTGTACCGCTTTGTGACCTGGCCGGTCATCAAGCCGGTCTTCACCATGGTGGCCACACTCTCGGTCATCTGGGACTTCAACGTCTTCGGTCAGATCTGGCTGCTGCGCGGCAACAAGCCGGAGCCCGACTACGAGACACTCGGCCTCTACTCCTTCTCCAAGGCGTTCGAGTCCACCTCCTTCAGCCAGGGCAGCGCGATCGCGCTGATCACCGTGCTGATGCTCTCCGGTGTCGCCGTCTACTACCTGCGCCAGCTGATCAAGACGGGAGAGGTCGAATGAGCGCCTCCACGCCCACGGACCGCCCGGCCCAGGTCCTGCGGCCCGACCGCGGCAGGAACCGCCTCGGCTACAACATCCTGGCGCTGGTCACCGCCGCGCTCATGGCCTTCCCGGTGTACTGGCTGATCGTCAGTTCGCTCCGCCCCAACCACGAGATCCGGTCGTACGACCAGACGCTGTGGCCGTCCTCCCTCACCTTCGACAACTTCGCGCGGGCGGTGAAGCAGGACAACTTCGCCACGGCGATCCAGTCGAGCCTCATCGTCTCCGTCACCGCCGTCGTCGGCGGGATGATCATCGCCACGCTCGCGGCTCTCGCCATCGGGCGCTTCCGCTTCTTCGGGCGGAAGGCGCTGATGATGGTCATGATCCTGGTCCAGATGCTGCCGCCGACCGCGATGCTGATCCCGATCTACCTCCAGCTGAACGCCCTGGGAGGCATCGACGAGTACTGGGGGCTCATCGTCGTCTACCTCGTGTCCACGCTGCCCTTCGCGACCATCATGATCCGCGGCTTCGTGATCAACATCCCGGTCGAGCTCGAGGAGTCGGCGATGGTGGACGGCTGTACCCGTATGGGCGCCTTCCGCCGGGTCATCTTCCCGCTGCTGGCCCCCGGCCTCGCGGCCGCCTCCATCTTCGCGCTGGTCAACGCGTGGAACGAGTACCTCTTCGCCTACATCCTGATCAACGACAACTCCAAGTACACGCTCAACGTGTGGCTGATGACCTTCACCACGGAACGCGGTACGGACTACGGCGCCCTGATGGCGGCCTCCACGCTCATCTCCGTCCCGGTCGTCATCTTCTTCATGATCATTCAGGGGAAGATGGCCACAGGGCTCACCTCCGGCGCCGTGAAGGGATGACCCCATGACCACGCTCGTATCCACCACGGACACCGTCACCCGTGACGCTCTCGCCGTCCTGCAGCCCGGCTTCACCGGGACGACCGCACCGGACTGGCTGCTGCGCCGGGTCGGCGAAGGCCTCACGTCCGTCGGGCTGTTCGGACGGAACATCCACTCTCCCGGGCAGCTCGCCGCGCTCACCGCCCGGCTGCGGGCCGAGCGCGACGACGTCCTCGTCGCGATCGACGAGGAGGGCGGCGACGTCACGCGGCTCGAGGTCCGGGACGGCTCGTCCTTCCCCGGCAACCTGGCCCTCGGCACGGTGGACGACGTGGAGCTGACCCGGTCCGTGGCCCGCGAACTCGGCCGCCGGCTGGCCGAGTGCGGGGTCAACCTCAACTGGGCACCGTCCGCCGACGTCAACTCCAACCCGGCCAACCCGGTCATCGGGGTGCGCTCCTTCGGCGCGGACCCCGGCCTCGTCGCCCGGCACACCGCCGCGTACGTCGAGGGCCTCCAGGCCTCCGGCGTGGCGGCCTGCACCAAGCACTTCCCGGGCCACGGCGACACCGCGGTCGACTCGCACCTCGCTCTGCCGGGGATCGACGTGGACCTGGAGACCCTCCACGCCCGCGAGCTGGTTCCCTTCCGGGCGGCCATCGCCGCGGGTTCCAAATCCGTGATGAGTGCACATATCCTGCTCCCCGCACTCGACCCCGCCCGGCCCGCGACGCTGAGCCCCCGGATCCTCACCGGGCTGCTGCGTCAGGAGCTGGGGTACGAGGGCCTGATCGTCACCGACGGCATGGAGATGGACGCCATCGCCGGCACGTACGGGATCGAGCGCGGTTCCGTCCTCGCCGTCGCCGCGGGCGCCGACGCCATCTGTGTCGGCGGCGGGCTCGCGGACGAGGACACCGTGCTGCGGCTGCGCGACGCGCTGGTCGCGGCGGTACGGACCGGCGAACTGTCCGAGGAGCGGCTGGCCGACGCCGCCGCACGGGTACGGGCCCTCGCGTCCTGGACGCGGAGGGTCAGGGGGGCTGTGCCGGAGCCGGGCGCGGCAGTGCAGGAGGGGACCGCGCCCGGCACCGGACCCGCCGCGGACGTCGGACTCGCCGCGGCCCGCCGCGCCGTGCGGGTGACCGGGTCCACCAGGGCCCCGGCCGGGCCGGTGTACGTCGCCGCGTTCACCCCCGTCGCGAACATTGCGGTGGGCGCCGAGACCCCGTGGGGCGTCGCGGCGGAGCTGGCGCGGATCCTGCCGGGCACCGGGACCGACACGTACGGCTCGGCCGCGGTGGACGAGGTGCTGCGGGCCGCGGGGGAGCGGCGCATCGTCGCCGTCGTCCGCGACGAACACCGCCACGCGTGGATGGGCCAGGCCCTGGACGGCCTGCTGGCGGCACGCCCGGACACGGTCGTGGTCGAGATGGGACTGCCCGCGGCGCCTGCCAGGGGAGCCCTGCACGTCGCCACGTACGGCGCCGCCCGGGTCTGCGGGGTCGCGGCGGCCGAGGTGATCACGGGGACGGCGCCGACGCAGTAGACGCGGCCTACGGCACGGCGAGAGGGCCGGGGCACCCGTCACGGGTGCCCCGGCCCTCGGGCGTACGGCGCGGCGCCCTACAGGCCCTGCCACCGCGGCTTGGCCGCGTAGGTGGCGCGGAAGTAGTCCGCCAGCTTCAGCTTGGACGCAGCCGCCTCGTCGACCACCACCGTGGCGTGCCGGTGCAGTTGCAGCGCCGATGCGGGGACGACCGAGGCGACCGGCCCCTCGACCGTCTGTGCCACGGCGTCGGCCTTGCCCTCCCCCGTGGCCAGCAGCACCGGGTGGCGGGACTCCAGGATCGTGCCGATGCCCTGGGTGATGACGTGGCGCGGCACCTGTTCGATGTCGTCGTCGAAGAAGCGGGCGTTGTCGATCCGGGTCTGCTCGGTCAGCGTCTTGATCCGGGTGCGGGAGGCGAGGGAGGAGCACGGCTCGTTGAAGCCGATGTGCCCGTCGGTGCCGATGCCGAGCAGTTGCAGGTCCACTCCGCCCGCCTCGGCCAGCGATCTGTCGTAGGCCTCGCAGGCGGCCTGGACGTCCTCGGCGCTGCCGTCCGGGCCCATGAAAGACGTCTCCGGCAGGCCGAGCGGTTCGACGACCTCGCGCAGGACGACCGAACGGTAGGACTCGGGGTGGCCGGCGGGCAGCCCGACGTACTCGTCCAGCTGGCAGATGCGGGCGCGGGAGGCGTCGACTGCACCGGAGCGGACCTTCGCCGCGAGAGCCCGGTAGATGGGCAGCGGGGTCGAGCCGGTGGCCACGCCGAGCAGGGCGTCGGGCTTGCGGCTCAGCAGGGCCGCGATGGCCTCCGCGATGAGTTCGCCGCCTGCCGTGGCGTCCGGGACGATGACAACTTCCACGCTGTGCCTGCCGATCTGGCGAGTGCCGTCATGTGGTATAGACCAATTGAGAGCCCAATCTAGCAGAACAGGAGGGCCCTGCGGTGAATCGGTCCTGCGTACGCCGCCCGCTGTCGCCCCGTCGGAGGACGGAGGACGGAGGCCCGCGGCCCCGTGCGTGCGGGGCGGGGGCGGGGTCCGGTGCGGCGGGGGAGGCCCCGCCGGCGGGGGTGTGGGAGGGGCCGTGAACACCCGCGGGCCGCGGCGCCGGGGCGGGACCCTCGGCCCGTCCGGCACCGCAGCCCGGAGCTGCCTGGCCGGTGGTGTGCGGTGCCCCCGGCCACTGGAGGGCCGGCGCAGTCAGGGCAGAGAGCGCCGGTCACCTCGGTCCGCTCTCCTGTGCGGGGAGAGCGGAGGTCGTCGTGTGCGTGATGCACGCACACGCTGCATTGTGGACTAGACCAAAGTCCGTGTCCATCCGCCGGCACGGTCTTTTCGCGGAGGGTCCGTCCCCGCACAGTGTCACGTATCCCGGGGCGGACGGGTTCGGAATCTCTCGGTTTCCACAGGTACGCTCGCACCCGTGCCCTCCATGAACGACCTTGTCCGCCAGCACACAGCCCTGAGCGATACCGACCTCGAGTGGCTCCACCTGCTGGTCTCGGAGTGGCAGCTGCTCTCCGACCTGTCCTTCGCCGACCTCGTCCTGTGGGTGCCCACACGTGACGGGACCCGCTATGTGTCCGTGGCGCAGATGCGGCCCAACACCGGCCCCACCTCCTACCAGGACGACATGGTCGGCCATCTGGTGCCGCGCGGCCGCCGGCCCCTGCTGGACGCCGCGCTGGACGAGGGCCGCATCGTGCGGGAGGGCGACCCGGAATGGCGCGAAGAGGTGCCCGTACGGGTCGAGTCGATCCCCGTACGCCGCGAGGGGCGGGTCCTCGGGGTCATCGCCCGCAACACCAACCTCCTCACCGTGCGCACCCCCTCCCGGCTGGAGCTCACCTACCTCCAGTCCGCCTCCGACCTGGCCCAGATGATCGCCGCCGGATCCTTCCCGTTCCCCGGTCAGCAGGTGGACATGGACGCGTCGCCACGCGTGGGTGACGGTCTCATCCGGCTGGACGCCGACGGGGTCGTCCAGTACGCCAGCCCCAACGGCCTCTCCGCCTACCACCGGCTCGGCCTCGCCTCCGATCTCGTCGGCCACCACCTCGGTGCGACGACCGCCGAACTCGCCCCGTCCCGCGGACCGGTGGACGAGGCCCTGGTGAAGGTGGCGAGCGGGTACGCGCCCCGGGAGTTCGAGGTGGAGGGGGCCGGCGGGGTGATCCAGCTGCGCGCCATTCCGCTCAAACCCAAAGGCGTCCGCATCGGTTCACTCGTACTGCTCCGGGACGTCACGGAACTCCGCCGCCGTGAGAGGGAGTTGATCACCAAGGACGCGACCATCCGGGAGATCCACCACCGGGTGAAGAACAACCTCCAGACGGTGGCGGCCCTGTTGCGCCTCCAGGCCCGCCGGATGGATTCGCCGCAGGGCCGGGAGGCGCTCAACGAGGCGGTGCGGCGCGTCGGTTCGATTGCGATCGTGCATGAGACGCTGTCCCAGAATCTGGACGAGCGGGTCGAGTTCGACGAGATCGCAGACCGCGTCATCGCGATGGTCGCCGAGATCTCACCCGGCAAGGTCACCTGCCGGCGCGCCGGCCGCTTCGGGATCCTCGACGCGGAAGTCGCCACTCCGCTCTCCATGGTGCTCACCGAAGTGCTGCAGAACGCACTGGAGCACGCCTTCACCGTGGCCGAGCGCGGCACGGTGGAGGTGGCCGCGGTCCGTGGCGGCTCGCCGTCCGAGGGCCGGCTGCTGATCACCGTCGCGGACGACGGGCGTGGTCTGCCCGAGGGATTCGACCCGCAGCGGGCCGGCAATCTCGGACTGCAGATCGTGCGCACCCTGGTCGAAGGGGAACTGGGCGGGACGTTCGGCATGGTTCCCGGTCCCGAGCGCGGCACCCAGGTCGTGCTGGACATCCCCGTCCGCAACAGCGTCACGTAGTGGGGGCCTGACAGCACAGTGGGCCCGGACCGTGGTGACGGTCCGGGCCCACTGTGGTGCTCACGGTGCGATGCGCTTCGGGGGTACTGCGCGCTGCGACTCGAAGGCGGGACTGTGCGTACGCTCTGTACGCGCCGCCTGGCTGAGGCTCGTGTGCGGGGGGCGTCGGTCAGGCGCTGGCGTTACGCGCCCGGTTGCGAGCGGCACGACGCTTCATTGCGCGGCGCTCGTCCTCGCTGAGGCCACCCCAGACGCCGGAGTCCTGGCCGGACTCGAGCGCCCACTGCAGGCACTGCTCCATGACGGGGCAGCGACGGCAGACGGCCTTGGCTTCCTCGATCTGCAGCAGCGCAGGACCGGTGTTGCCGATGGGGAAGAACAGCTCGGGGTCTTCCTCACGACAAACGGCGTTGTGACGCCAGTCCATGGCTGCTACCTCTCCTTGGTATTACATACGGTGCTTGTGAATGTGAACGCTTTCACGAATCCCCCCGCAGACGAAGGTCCGACGCCCAGATGAACTGGTTGTGGTCCTGTTGTGATGAGGAGGGGTTCTGGCTCTCAGTGGAGGCCGGTGGTGCGGGCCGTCTCGATCGCCATGTAGAGATTCGCAAACCTCGGCGGCGGATACAACCCCTTCTGGAAAGTTTTTTTTGATTCCTCGGTGTCGACTAGGTCACAGCCGTACTTCTAAGGGGTGGGGGCCAGCCCAAACGTTCGAGTCAAAGGACTTTGGGGTCTTCCACTCACACAATCACACGCAGTGCACGGCGTACGCCTGTGAACGTCACGCTCGTACGCAGTCCCAAGTGGTCGCCGTCCATCTGGAAGGGCAGTGGCGCCTTCGAATGCAAGGTGAAGTCCGTCAGGTCGTGGAGGGAGACCGCGTGCTTGCCGTGGGGGCCCTTCTCCGGGCTGGAAGTGAGCAGCTGGGTGGCGTATCTGGTGACCGCGGGAGTGGACAGACGCTTCAGTCCGAGGACGTCCAGGGCGCTGTCGAACGACGCCTTCGGAGAGGCGTATATCGGACGGTTCCCCAGGTAGGTCCAGGGTGCGGTGTTGCAGATTATCGACAGGGCGAGGTCGGTCACCGGCTCCTGGCCGGGGACCTCGAGGGTGATCAGGCCGTTGCGCCGGTGCGGCTCCCCGAGGAACTGCCGGACCACCTGGCGCACGTACAGGGCGTGCGTCGAGCGCTTGCCGAGTTCCCGCTTCTGTTCGACCCGGCCGATCACGCCCGCGTCGAACCCGAGCCCGGCGCAGAAGGTGAACCAGCGTTCGGGGACGGCCTCGTCCGGCGTCCCCGGGGTGCCGGCGGCGAGACCGAGGCCCACCGTGCGCTCGCTCCGGGCGGCGAGGGCGTCCAGGATGGCGCCGGTCGCCTCCACGGCGTCGTTGGGGATCCCCAGGGCGCGCGCGAAGACGTTGGTGGAGCCGCCGGGCACGACGGCGAGACTCGGCAGCCCTTCCACGTCGGGGCCCCTGTGCAGCAGGCCGTTGACCACTTCGTTGACCGTGCCGTCCCCGCCGAGGGCGACGACCAGGTCGATGTCGTCGGCGTCCGCCGCCCGTCGCCCCAGGTCCCGGGCGTGCCCCCGGTACTCCGTGGTCACGGCCTCGATCTTCATCTCGCTCGCCAGGGCGTGGATGAGGACGTCACGCGTCCGCGCGCTGGTGGTGGTGGCAGCTGGGTTGACCACGAGGAGTGCGCGCATGCCCGTCAGAGTACCTACCGCGCGGTACCGGTCTGAAGTCCTGATCATTTACGTCCGCAATCGGTCACGGGGAGTGATGGTCTCAGGGTGGCGTCGGGCGGGCCGGGGGGCGCCCCGGTTTCACGTCCGGGGCGCCGGGATGCCAGTCTGAAAGGCGTGAGCACTCAGCAGAACACGCCCGCCTCCTCGCCCCCGGCCGGCCCGGAGAAGCCGGGACGGATCGCCGCCCTGGCCGCACTGACCGCCATCGAGGGCGCCGCACTCGCCGTCGGCGGTGTCTCCATGCTGGTCATGGGCCTCCTCGGCCGGCCCGACAGTCCCCAGCAGGCCGAGATGGGCGGACTCACTCTGATCGCCCTCGGCCTGATCCCGCTCCTCGCGGCCCGGGGGCTGCTGCGGCGGCGCAGCTGGAGCCGGGGCCCCGCGCTGATCACGCAGCTCATGGCCCTGCCGGTGGCCTGGACGCTGCTGCGGTCCCAGGGCGCGCTCATCCCCGCCGGGATCGCGCTCGCCGCCGTCGCCGTGACGGCGCTCGTCCTGCTGTTCAACCCGGCGACCACAAGGGCGCTCGGAATCCGGGGGCCCTGGACGACCCCCGAGGCCTGAGGCGCCGCCGGCGGGGCGCCCTTCGGGCTTCCCCGGCCCCGCTCGCCGCTTGCTTCCCGCCTACTCCTCGACGAGGAGGCGCTCACGCAGTTGCGCGAGCGTGCGGGCCAGGAGCCGGGAGACGTGCATCTGGGAGATGCCGACCTCCTGGGCGATCTGCGACTGGGTCATGTTGCCGAAGAAGCGCAGCAGCAGGATCCGCTTCTCGCGCGGCGGGAGGTCCTCCAGCAGCGGCTTGAGCGACTCCCGGTACTCGACACCCTCCAGCGCCTCGTCCTCGGAGCCCAGGGTGTCCGCGACGGCGGGCGACTCGTCGTCCGTGTCGGGCACGTCGAGCGAGAGCGTGCTGTAGGCGTTGGCCGACTCCAGGCCCTCCAGCACCTCCTCCTCGGAGATGCCCAGCCGCTCCGCCAGTTCGTGCACGGTCGGCGAGCGGCCGTGCTGCTGGGAGAGCTCCGCGGTGGCCGTGGTCAGCGACAGCCGCAGCTCCTGCAGACGGCGCGGCACCCGCACCGCCCATCCCTTGTCGCGGAAGTGGCGCTTGATCTCACCGACGACCGTGGGCGTCGCGTACGTCGAGAACTCGACGCCGCGCTCCGGGTCGAACCGGTCGACCGACTTGATCAGCCCGATCGTGGCGACCTGGGTCAGGTCGTCCAGAGGCTCCCCGCGGTTGCGGAACCGGCGGGCCAGGTGCTCCACGAGCGGCAGGTGCATCCGCACCAGCCGGTTGCGCAGTTCCGCCTTCTCGGCGGAGCCGTCGGGGAGCTCCCGAAGCTCCACGAAGAGCGCCCGTGCCCCGCTGCGGTCCTGTGGATCGTGATGCCCGTGCTCGCTCATCTGGCCCGCCCGCTCCGCCTGCGACTGCTCCTCCGCGGCCGTACGGTCCCGTGTCCCGTCCGCACCGTCCACAGGATGCGGCCGGGCCTGCTGCTCCGGGACGGCTGCTGGGCGCACCACCCCGGACCGGATCGTCTCGTCCCGCACAGGACCGTCCCCGTTCCCCTCGCTCACGCCGGCCCGGGTCCCGCGCCGCGCTGTTTGTAGAGGCTGATGCTGACCGTACGGTCGTCGGCGACCGTGGAGTCGACCTTGCCGGCCAGCGCGGAGAGCACCGTCCAGGCGAAGGTGTCGCGCTCGGGCGCGCGGCCGTCGGTCGTGGGCGCCGACACCGTCACTTCGAGGGAATCGTCCACGAGGCGGAAGACGCAGCTGAGGACGGAACCGGGCACGGCCTGCTGGAGCAGGATCGCGCAGGCCTCGTCGACCGCGATGCGAAGGTCCTCGATCTCGTCGAGAGTGAAGTCCAAGCGTGCTGCGAGACCGGCCGTGGCCGTACGCAGCACCGACAGGTAGGCACCCGCAGCGGGCAGCCGGACCTCGACGAAGTCCTGGCTCCCGGGCTCGCCTGCGATGTGGGACACCCTCACCTCCAAGGTGGCACAAACTCGTTCGAGGCTCCGGGACGAGTGCCCGGAGCCGTGCGGTGCGTCGTCGGTTTCCGTGGTCCGGCGACGCTATCGCGCCCCATGATGCCGTGTCGCCGAAGGCTCATGCCCGGTAGTCACTCATGGTAAGCACATGGGTACGCACGGTGGCTAGAGGTCTGCGGCCGTCAATTGCGAAGAACCGGCGCCGGTTTGACGTACCCAGACGTCAGACGATCGAACCGTCCGCGAAGCACCAGCGCCAGCTCTCGCCGCGCTCGAAGCTCCGCATCACCGGGTGACCGGTCTCCCTGAAGTGCGCCGCGGCGTGCTTCAGGGGCGACGAGTCGCAGCACCCGACATGGCCGCAGGACAGGCAGAGCCGCAGCTGCACGGGATGGGTGCCGGCCACCACGCACTCCGGACAGGTGTCGCTGAGCGGGGCGGGCTCGGGGCGCGGCAGTTCGAGAACATGGAGGCACTCACTCATGATGGCCACGTTACGTCGTACGCGAGGACGGTGAGATGGACGCATTGCCGCTGGTGGCCCTTGTCGCCGCCAGTGCCGCGGTCGCGGGTGCCGCGCGCCGCACGCCGGTGCCCGCGCCGCTGCTGCTGGTCGCCGCCGGTCTGCTGGCCTCGTACCTGCCGGGCGTGCCCGCGTACACGCTGGACGCGCACATCGTGCTGCCCCTGCTGCTGCCGCCGCTGCTCCACACCGCCGCGATCGACAGTTCCTACCTCGACCTGCGGGCCAATCTGCGGCCGGTCGCGCTGCTCTCCGTGGGGTACGTCCTGTTCGCGACGTTCGCCGTCGGCTGGCTGGCCTACCTGGTCGTGCCGGACCTGCCGCTCACCGCCGCGCTGGTTCTCGGGGCGGTGATCGCCCCGCCGGACGCCGTCACGGCCGCGGCGATCGCCCGCCGGGTCGGGCTGCCCGCCCGGGTCACCACCATCCTCCAGGGCGAGTCCCTGGTGAACGACGCCACCGCGATCACTGCCTTCAAGGTGGCGCTCGCCGCAGCCGTCGGGGAGGGGATGAGCTGGGGCGAGGGGGTCGGTGAGTTCCTGCTGGCCTCGGTCGGAGGTGTCGGCGTCGGCCTGGTGCTGATGGTGCCCCTGCACTGGCTGCGCACGCACCTCAGGGAGGCACTGCTCCAGAACACCCTGTCGCTGCTGATCCCCTTCGTCGCGTACGCGGCCGCTGAGCGGGTGCATGCCTCCGGGGTGCTCGCCGTGGTCGTCGTCGCGCTCTACCTGGGGCACCGCTCGTGGCAGGTCGATTTCGCGACCAGGCTCCAGGAGGCGGCGGTCTGGAAGATGGTCGCGTTCATCCTGGAGTCCGCGGTCTTCGCACTCATCGGGCTGCAGCTTCCCTTCGTGCTCAAGGGGCTCGGCGGCTATGACGCCACCCAGTTGTGCCTGTACGCGGTCGCCGTCTTCCTCGCCGTCGTCGTGGTGCGCTTCGCCTGGGTCTACCCGGCGAGTTACCTGCCCCTGTGGCTCTCGCGCCGCATCAGGGCACGTGAGCCCGCCCTGCCGTGGAGCTCACCCCTGATCGTGAGCTGGGCCGGCATGCGGGGCGTCGTCTCGCTCGCCATCGCCTTCTCCATCCCCATGGTCATCCACAACGGTGACGGCTTCCCGGCCCGCAACCTGGTGCTGTTCCTGACCTTCACGACGGTCATCGGGACCCTGGTCGTCCAAGGGCTCACCCTGCCCCTGCTGGTGCGTGTCCTGAGGCTCCCGGGGAGCGACGTACAGGCCGAGACGCTGGCCGAGGCGCAGGCGCAGAGCGAGGCGTCCACGGCCGCGGAGGCGCGGCTGGACGAGCTGCTGGCCCGCCCCGGCAACTCCCTGCCCGGCCCGCTCGCGGACCGGCTGCGCACCGTGATGGAGCGCCGCCGCAACGCCGTCTGGGAGCGGCTCGGCGCGGCCGACCCCGTCACGGGGGAGTCGGCGGACGACACGTACCGGCGGCTGGCCCGGGAGATGATCGGCGCCGAGCGGGAGGTCTTCGTCCGCCTCAGGGACGAGCGGCGCATCGACGACGAGATGCTGCGCGCCCTGCTGCGCCGGCTGGACCTGGAGGAGGCCGCGGCCTACCGGGAGTCGGACGGGGCTTAAGGGCGTGCTGCGATGGTCCCGTCCGCCCGGGCGGCGCCTGGCCGCGCCGTCGGGACCGCCCTGGTGCGTCCGGTACCGGGGACGCCCTCCGCCGTGCGATCGCGCGCACCGGCCGCCGCCGGTCCTGCCCTCCGCGCGGACGGCGCTCCGTCCGGAGGCCGCCTGAGGGGCCCCGCAGGCCGCGGCGGCCACCCAGGGGTTCACGGCCGTCCGGTGATGACCGCCGTCACCGTGGAGCCCGGGGCGAAGGCGCCTTCGCCGGCGAGGCGCGTGAGCGCGTAGAGGAGTTTGGCGACGTAGAGCCGTTCGACGGGCAGGCCGTGTCGGTCCTCGAAGTCGTCGGCGAAGGCGTGCAGCTCCGGTGTCGTCCGGGCGTAGCCGCCGAAGTGGAACCGCTCGTCCAGGGACCACCGGCCCGCCGGCGCGCCGAACGCCTCCCGCTGGAGGCCGCGCACGGCGTCCCCCAGGAAGCCGCCGCGCAGGACCGGCACGCCGAGGGCGTGCTGGTCCGGCCCGAGTCCGGCCGCCAGCCCCGCCAGTGTGCCCCCCGTGCCGCAGGCGACGGCGACGGTGCCGCCCGGTCCGCGCAGCTCGCGGCCGAGCGCTGTGCAGCCCTGAGCGGCGAGCGCGTTGCTGCCGCCTTCCGGGACGACCAGGCAGTCGCCGAAGAGGCGCAGCAGGCCCTCCAGGACCCCGGGGGACGTCTTCGAGCGGTAGGTGGCGCGGTCGACGAAGTGCAGCCGCATGCCGTCGGCCGCGCAGTGGGCGAGGGAGGGGTTCAGGGGCCGGTGGGCCAGCTCGTCGCCCCGCACGACGCCCACGGTGGGGAAGCCGAGCAGGCGCCCGGCGGCGGCCGTGGCACGCAGGTGGTTGGAGTAGGCCCCGCCGAAGGTCAGTACGGTGCGGCCGGCGGCGGCCCGCAGGTTGGGGGCGAGCTTGCGCCACTTGTTCCCGGGCAGGTCCGGGTGGATCAGGTCGTCGCGCTTGAGCAGCAGGGTCACACCGTTGCGCGCGAAGCGCTCGTCATCGGCCGGCTGCAGGGGCGAGGGGAGAACCGGCTGCAGCCGGGAGAGGCCGGGCGCTTCGTGGGGCATGTGCCCATTGTGGTTCGCCGGTGCCGCCGGCGGATCGGCGGGACTACTTGAGGCGGTCGTGGATCCTGGTGCGCATCCCGTTCATCGAGAAGCCGCGCGGATCGACCTTGCCGGGCTGCCATTCACGGTGCCCGATGACCGAAGGGGCGTCCCAGTGGTGGAACCGGCAGACCGCGGCCGCGGCCTTCTCGACGGCCTCGAGCTGGACGGCGGGCCAGGGATCGTCCCCGTCGCCGAGGTTCTCGCACTCGAACCCGTAGAAGTGCCGGTTCCCGTCCGTGTCGGCCTCGTTGTCCCGCGGGAGGCGCTTCTCGGCCTTGACGGCCCGCAGGACGTCGTGGTCACCGAGTCCGGCGTGGTTGGCGCGGCCGTAACCGACCAGGTGGACCCTGCCGTCCTTGGTGATCACCCCGTGGCACAGCGGGCCGGGGAGGCCCGAGTATCCGTCACGGCAGATGTCGACGGTGCGTGCGGAGCCCTTGGTGGCGGTGTGATGGAGCATCACGCCGTGCACCGGTCCCCAGGGACCTTTGTGGTCGCGGTTGTGCGTACGCCAGTCACCCACCTGGACGACGGTGAGCCCTTCGTCCTTGAGGGCCTTGAGGAAGTTGCTCGCGGACATCGGTGAGGACATGGCCGACTCCTTTTCCGGTGGGGGAGTGTGTCCCTACTCCGCTTCTACCGGAACGCGGGGGGCAGGGCTACCTGTTCGCCCCCTGTTCGGTCCCTGTTCGAGCCGATCCGAGTACGCCCGCGAGCAACGGGTGATCCGCGGCCTCAGTCCTGGGCGAGCCACAGGTCGGGTCCGAACACCTCGTAGTGGATGTCGGCCGGGGCGACGCCCTTGGCGAGCAACTGGGAGCGCACGGCACGCATGAACGGCAGCGGACCGCAGAGGTAGGCACGGGTCCCTGTGGCGACGGGGAGCCCTGCCAGATCGACCAGGCCGGTCCGCTCCGCGGGGTGGCCGGGCTCGGGGGTCTCGTACCAGAAGTGCGCGGCGGCGTCGTGCAGTTTGCCCGTGAGCAGGGTGTGGTCGGCGCGCAGGGCGTGGTCGGCGGGCGAGCGGTCGCCGTGCACCACGGTGACGGGTGCGCGGTGGTCCAGCGCGACCAGGTGGTCCAGCATCGACAGGATCGGGGTGCAGCCGATACCGGCCGACGCGAGGAGCAGCGGTGCGTCGCCGTCCTCCAGCACCAGGTCGCCGTAGGGGGCCGAGACGCGCAGCACGCTGCCCTCCCGGACGTGGGTGTGCAGGTGCCGGGAGACCTCGCCGTCCGGGGTCCCCTCGCCCTGTACCCGCTTCACGGTCAGGGAGCGCAGGGTGGACCCCGGTGCGCAGGAGAGGCTGTACTGGCGGATCTGCCGCGCACCGTCGGGGAGTTCCACCTGCACGGAGACGTACTGCCCCGGGCGGAATGCGGGGGCCGGGGCCCCGTCGGCGGGTGCGAGCTGGAAGGTGACCACGTCCGCGGTCTCCTCGATCCGCGAGGCCACCGTCCACTCCCGCCACACGTCGCCCGCGATGACGCCCTGCTGTGCGTACAGCCGGTTCTCGAGGGTGATCAGGGAGTTGGCCATCAGCCAGTAGACCTCGTCCCAGGCCGCGGCGACCTCGGGGGTGACCGCGTCGCCGAGCACCTCGGCGATGGCGGCGAAGAGGTGGGTGTGCACGACCTCGTACTGCGGGGCGGTGATGCCGAGCGAGGCGTGCTTGTTGGCTATGCGGCCGAGCATCACGTCGGGCCGGGTGTCCGGGTGCTCGACGAGCCGGGTGGCGAAGGCCGCGATGGAGCCGGCGAGCGCCTGGCGCTGCGTACCGGACGCCTGGTTGCCGCGGTTGAACAGGTCGCGGTGCAGCTCGGGGTGGACGGTGAACAGCTTCCGGTAGAAGAGGTCCGCGATCTCCCCGATGGCGGCTCCCACGGCGGGGAGGGTGGCTCGGACGGTGGCGGTCGAGGTCTCGGAGAGCATCGGTCGACTCCTGGGGGTGGGTGCGTGGGATGGGCGGAGGCGGGGCGAGGCCCCGACGGCCGGGCCGATACGGCTTCGAATGTGCATCTGAGATACCTATTTCGAGCCGCGCGGCGGCCGGCGCACGGGTGGGTGCGCCGGTGTGCGATCAGCCGGGTGCGGGGCGCCCGGCGCTGATGCCGAGCAGCAGCGGCCCCGTGGGCGAGGAGACGAGATCGGCGACCGTCACCGGGTCGAGGGAGGCGTAGAAGGCCTCCTCGGCCCGGCGCAGCGCGGAGCGCAGCCGGCAGCCCGAACGCAGGGGGCACGGAGTGGCACCCTCGCATTCGACCACCTCGCCGGGGCCCTCCAGCCGGCGCACCAGTGCGCCGATCGACGCGGTCCGGCCGGCGGGTGTGAGCGTGAGGCCCCCGCCGCGACCGCGGCGGGCGTCGACCAGTCCGAGGTGCTGGAGCCGGGCGACGACCTTGGCGGCGTGGGTGTACGGCACCTGCATCGCGGCCGCCACCTCTCGGGTGGTCGGCGGGTCGTCGCCGTCCGCCGCGACGGCCAGGCGCATGAGCACGCGGAGCGCCACGTCGGTGAATCTCGTCAGCCGCATGGGCTGAGACTATGTAAGTTGCATCTGGTATGCAAATTAACCCGGGCGGGCCCCGGCGCCGGGTGACGTGCCCCACCAGGAGCCGGAACAGTCACACTCTTTTGTGTAATAGCGCACGGTGTCCACCAGCTGAAAGGCTTCTTCTCGCAGCTCAGCCCATGATCGAGAGGATGTCGGATGTCCGTTGGTGAAGAGGTTCGCGACACGCAGCCGCCGCAGCAGAGTCTCGGCACAGCGGCTGCGCGGAACCTCGCGACGACGACCAAGTCCGCCCCGCAGATGCAGGAGATCACCTCGCGGTGGCTGCTGCGCATGCTGCCGTGGGTGCAGGTGCAGGGCGGGACGTACCGGGTGAACCGCCGGCTCAGCTATGCGGTCGGCGACGGCCGGGTGACGTTCGTGCAGACGGGCGATCGGGTCGCTGTCATCCCCGCGGAGCTCGGAGAGCTGCCCGCCCTGCGTGGTTTCGGGGACGAGGAGGTCCTGGCCGAACTGGCACGCAGATGCGAGCAGCGGGAGGTGGAGGCCGGTGAGGTCCTCGCCTCGGCGGGCGACACGGCGGACCGTGTGCACCTGCTGGCCCACGGCAGGGTGGAGAAGCTCGGGTCCGGTCCCTACGGGGACGAGACCGTCCTCGGGGTCCTCGCCGACGGCGCCTACTTCGGGGACCACGCGCTGGTCGACGGAGACGCGGCCTGGGAGTACACGGTGCGTGCCGTCACCGCGTGCACCCTCCTGACGCTGCGCCGCTCGGACGTGCTCAACCTCGCGGCCCGGGCGACCCCGCTCCGCGACCACCTCGCCGGACTCCTCGCCATTCCGCAGCAGCGGACCAACTCCTACGGCGAGGCGGAGATCGATCTCTCGGCGGGCCACGTGGGGGAGAGCGTCGTCCCGCACACCTTCGTCGACTACGAGACGTCACCCCGCGAGTACGAACTGAGCGTCGCCCAGACGGTGCTGAAGGTCCACAGCAGGGTCGCCGACCTCTACAACCAGCCGATGAACCAGACCGAGCAGCAGGTGAGGCTCACGGTCGAGGCACTCCGCGAGCGCCAGGAGTACGAACTCGTCAACAACCGGGAGTTCGGGCTGCTCCACAACTGTCACTACGAGCAGCGGCTGCAGCCGCACGACGGGGCGCCGACCCCCGACGACATGGACGAACTCCTGTCGCGCAGGCATGGTTCGAAGCTGTTCCTCGCCCATCCCCGGGCCATCGCCGCGTTCGGCCGCGAGTGCAACAAGCGCGGACCGGTCCCGGGGAGCGTGGAGGTGGGCGGTCACCACGTGCCGGCCTGGCGGGGAGTCCCGATCTTCCCGAGCAACAAGATCCCGGTCACCGAGGCCCACACCACCTCGATCATCTGCATGAGGACCGGAGAGGAGGAACAGGGCGTCATCGGGCTCCGGCAGAGCGGTATCCCGGACGAGATCGAGCCGAGCCTGTCGGTCCGCTTCATGGGCATCGACGAGCAGGCGATCATCTCGTACCTCGTGACGGCCTACTACTCCGCCGCCGTTCTCGTGCCCGACGCCCTCGGCGTCCTGGAGAACGTCGAGGTCGGCCGCCGGCGGTGACGTCCCGCCGGGGCCCGGGGCCCGGTGGCGGCCGCGGCCGGGCGCGGTGGACCGGACGGCCCGCGTCGCCGCCCACCTGGAAGCGGGGAGCGGCGAGCTCAGCCGCAGGCAGTACGAGCGCCTCGGCTTCACCTTCACCGGACGGCCCCTCGATGTGGCCCATGGGGCTTGTGCCATAGGCGGTCTGACGGGCATGCGGCACCCGCCGGGACGCAAGGGGAGGGTGCCAGGGGAAGGACGTCGGCCACGGGCTACAGTCCCTGCTCATGACAGATGAGTCGTGGGCAGGCTGGTACCGGGACGGTCACGGTTCCGAGGCCGTCATTCTCACCACGGACGGGCAGCACCTTCGCATCCGCGTCCGGGGGACCGACTTCGAGGGCACGAGCTTCGACGGCCTGCGCCCCGTGACCGGTGTTCCGGTCGAGGGCGGCGTGTTCGACCTGGTGGACGGGGTACTCGGCGACTGCGTCCTGGAGTGGGACCTGCCCCTGCCGGTCCTCACGTCCGGCACGGTGCGCCAGGCCACCCTCAGCTGCCTGCTGTCCCTGCGGCGGGACGACCCCGATCTGTACCTCGCCCTCCACCTCGACGGCGCGGTGTACGAGTCGTACCGCGCTGAGAGCGACCTCGCCGCGGCGCTGGCCACGATCCAGCGGATCCTCCCGCCGGGCATCCGTCTGCAGACCTGCATAGCCTGCGCACTCTCCGACTACTTCCCCGCCCCGGGCCGGGGCCTCTCCGGCGGACTCGCCTGCTTCCGGGACGCGAAGGACGCCTACCGCGACGCGGCGGGCGCGGATGCCGTGGCCGGCCTCTGGGACCGGCGCACCGGATTCGTCCAGGAGATATGGAGCTGCCGGGAGTTCGAGCCGCGTCCGGCGGAGGGCGCCGGAACCGGCCACCGGGGTGCTTTCCCGCTGGAAACCGCCTGAGCACGTCCGCGGTGCCCGGCCGCGGGGGCGCCGGGGCCGCTCCGCGAGGCGGAACGGTCCCGGCGCGTCACGCGTGGCCGCGCCAGGTGTCAGGACCGGGTCGCGGTGGCGAGCGCGGCCGCGAAGCCGTTCTGCCACAGGGTGTTCACCCGTGAGCGCTCGGTGCTGTTCGGGTAGGCGTTGGTGCAGGACGTGCCGGGACCGCCGCCCGACATGAGCTCGCTGCACGGACCGCTGTAGTGGTCCGGCAGGCCGAGTACGTGCCCCGTCTCGTGGGCCGTGACCCGGGTCGAGTTGTACTGCCGGTTCTGCGCGTAGTCCAGGAAGATGTAGCCGCTGCCGTGCCCGTCCGTGCTCGCGTACGAGCCCCGCGAGTCGTTGCCCTCGTAGTAGGCGAAGTCGGCGTTGGAACCCTCCTGCAGCTTGACGTTGCTGACGGAGCTGTTCCAGATGCTGGTACTGCTCGCTATCTGGCTGCGGAAGCTCGGGGCGTTCGCGGTGCTGTAGACCACGGTGACGGCCAGAGCGCCCGGCTGGGCGGCCCGCTTCTCGGCGACCGACTTCATGACGGCATCGAAGAAGGCCTTGTTGGCGGCGGCGTTCTCCTTGGAGCCGGCGTACGCGGTGTAACCCGCCTGGGTGGTGGGCGCGGAGGCCGAGGCGGGGGCCGGGGCGGCGGCGACCGCGGGGGTCGTGCCCAAAGCGGCGGCGAGGGCGAGACCGAGACCGGCCACGGCCGACATGACGGCTGTCCTGGGGTGTCTCATGGGGGGTTCTCTCCTACCTGTCCGCCGTGTCCCGTCCGGCGGGCCGGACGGGACACGGGTGGGGGGTTGCGGGTACGGAGTGAGTGTCAGGGCAGTCGGGGCCGCGGCGGATGATGTCAACCGGCGATAGCGCCGCCCTATCAGCGCCGTGCGTCTCCCACGGGAGGGCCGGGCACCGGGCGCCCCAACGGCCCCCGAATCGGCCTGTTTAGTGGGGTTGGGCCATCTGGTGTTCAGCGCGCGAACAGCCATACGCTCCTCGTCATGGAGCTTGAGGTCAGACACCTCAGGGCGCTCTGCGCCATCGCGGACACGGGCAGCCTGCACCAAGCCGCACGGCGACTCGGTGTCAGTCAGCCCTCCTTGACGACCCAGCTGCAGCGGATCGAGAAGACCATGGGGGCGGAACTCTTCCGCCGGGAGCGGACGGGCTGCCGGCCGACCCTGCTCGGACGCGCTGTCCTCAGCCGGGCCCGCCCGCTGGTGGACGGTATGTCCGCACTGGTCGGCGCGGCGATGGCGGAGGCCGAAGCGGCCCGGGCCGACAGCGCCCGGCTGCGCCTCGGATCCACCGCGAGCCGGGTCATCGGCGGCTGGCTGCGCCGCCTCCGGGTCCGGCTGCCCGGTACGGACATCTCCCTCCGGGTCGACGTCTCGGCCCGTTCTCTGCTGCGCGCCGTGGCGGCCGGCCGGCTGGACGTCGCCTTCGTCCACGAGGTGGAGGGCAGCCCGCTGGTGGTGCCGGACGGCCTGCGGCAGCGCGTACTCCTGGAGCGGGAGCCGCAGTTCATCTCCCTGTCGCGCGACCACCCCGCCGCGGGCCGTCCGGTGGTGGACCTCGACGATCTCGCCGACGACCGGTGGATGGTGGATCCCTCGGTGGACGGCGAATGGGACGGCGTCCGCCGGGTCCTGGGCGCCGCCGGCCTCGACCCGCCCGTCCTGCACGGCGACTACCTCACGGCGGCGTCCCTGGTCGTCCTCGGTGAGGCCGTCGCCCCCTGCCAGCCGACGTCGGGCCCGCGCGACGACATGGCGATCCGCCCGCTGCGCGGGGACCCGCTGGCCGTGCGGCTCCTGCTGGTCTCGCGGCCGGGCGCGGACCTGGACACGGTGTACGGGGAGCTGGAAGCGGCCTACCGCGAGGCCGCCCAGCGGGCCGCCGGCTACCACCAGTGGCTGCTGCGCCACCACAGCCCTCTCGCGTACTCCCTCTGACCGGCGGAAGTTCCCCGTTCTGCCCACAGCGAGGAACCATGTACCGCCCCCGGCCCCTGGGCAGGGTGATCACATGGAGCTCCTGATGCTGGGTGGTACGGAATTCGTCGGACGGGCCGTCACCGAGGAAGCCTCGCAACGCGGTTGGCGGGTCACGGTGTTCCACCGGGGCCGTCACGCGCCACCGCCGGGCGTCCGGGCGCTGACCGGGGACCGCACGGCGGGTGGCGCGGGCCTGGCCGCCTTGGCCGACGGCCGCTGGGACCTGGTGGTCGACACGTGGAGCGGCGCGCCCTCGGCAGTCCGGGACGCCGCCCGGCTGCTCTCCGGCCGGGCCGGGCACTTCACCTACGTCTCCAGCCGGTCCGTGTACGCCTACCCCGCACCGGCCGGGCTGTCGGAGGACGGCCCCCTGGTCGCCGGCGCGTCCCCGGACGCGGGAGACGACGTGTCGTACGCCCTGGCCAAACGCGGTGGTGAGCTGGCGGCGCTCGACGCCTTCGGCGACCGCGCGCTGCTGGCCCGGGCCGGTCTGATCCTCGGGCCCGGGGAGAACGTGGGCCGGTTGCCGTGGTGGCTGAACCGGACGGCCCGTGGCGGTCCGGTGATAGCGCCGGGCCCACGGGACGCCGAGCTCCAGTACATCGACGCCCGTGACCTCGCGAGCTGGCTGCTGGATGCCGCGACGCAGGGCCTCGGCGGCCCCTACAACACGGTCAGCAGGCCGGGGCACACCACCATGGGCGAGTTGCTGGACGCCTGTGTCCGGGTGACCGGCTCCCGTGCCGAACTGCGCTGGACCGATCCGGAGGTACTTCTCGCGGCAGGCGTGGAGCCCTGGAGCGACCTGCCCGTCTGGCTGCCCGCCGGCGAGTTGTACGACACGCTGCACCAGGGTGACGTCTCCAAGGCGGAAGCGGCGGGGCTGCGTTGCAGACCCGTCGGGGAGACGGTCGCCGACACCTGGACCTGGCTGCGGGAGCAGGGCGGCACCGCGCCACAGCGTCCGGACCGGCCCCGGCTCGGCCTCGACCCGGAGACCGAGGCACAGCTCCTCGCGGCGCCCGGAAGCCCGTAACGTGGCCGGATGAGCGAACAGTTGCTGCACCTCACCGAAGAGCCCCTGTGGGAGGCCGCCCTCAGGACCGGGACGTACGAGATGTCCACCCGCGGCCGCACCCTGGCAGAGGAGGGCTTCATCCACTGCTCGTTGCCCCACCAGCTTCCCGGTGTGGCACGGGCGCTCTACGGGACGGCCGACGAGGGGCTGGTCGTGCTGGTCATCGACCCGGACCGGCTCGGATTCCCCGTGCGCTACGAGGCCCTGGCGCCCGGCGGCGAGGAGTTCCCGCACCTCTACGGACCGCTGCCGGTGAGCGCCGTGGTGGAGGTGCGGCCCTGGACCGGTCCCGGGGCGGGAGAGGAGACCGCACCCCGGTAAGGGCCGACCGCGTCGCTGCCGGGGGACGGGGAGGGGGACGGGGGCGAGGCTCGGGCTCAAGCCGGTGGTAAGCGGTCGGCCGGGTCCCGGCCGCGGTGCGGGCCGTTCCTCGCGTCGGCGTCGGCGTCGGCGTCGGTGGCGGTGGCGGCCGGGGCACTGGCCGTGTCCGGAACGGGGACCGCGGTCGCCCGGCTTGCCCGGCCGAATACCGCCGGTCGCACCCGGCGTCACCTTCCGGACGGACGGACGGACGGCCGCGCCCGGCCCGCGAGGGCCTCCCGTGAGAGACCCCGCGGACCGGGCGCGGCCACCTCGATCCAGCGGAACGCCGACCGGGTCAGGCCTTCTTGGTCTCCCAGAAGATCTTGTCGATCTGGGCGATCAGGTCCAGAGCCTTCTGGCCCGTGGCCGGGTCGTTCGACGCCTTGGCCGCGGAGAGCGCCTTGAGGGTGTCGTTGACCAGCTGGTGCAGCTCCGGGTACTTCTCGAAGTGCGGGGGCTTGAAGTAGTCGCTCCAGAGCACCGAGACGTGGTGCTTCGCGAGCTCGGCACGCTGTTCCTTGATCAGAATGGCGCGCGTGCGGTAGTCCGCGTCCTCATTGGCCTGGTACTTCTCCTGGACGGCCTTGACCGACTCGGCCTCGATGCGGGCCTGGGCGGGGTCGTACACGCCGCAGGGCAGGTCGCAGTGAGCGCTGACCTTCACCTTGGGGGCAAACAGGCGGGAAAGCATGGAGCTGTCCTTCCTCGTGATCGTCTTCTCAGGTGGGACATTACTCCGTGGGCGCCCGCTTTTTGCGGCTGCCCCCATGGGCTTAGGCCAAAAGTCCAGGGTCAGGAGGTGACCCGTGGCCGAAACCACTGGGCGGTGCGCGCAGCGGTGTACTGGAGGACGGACCGGGAGGTGTCACAGATGCCGGAAGCGGCGCAGGGGGCGGGGCGCGGGCGGACGGGTAAGGGCTCGTTCCAGGTGGTGGAGGTGACGGGGCCCTCGATGGTGCCGACGCTCTACCACGGGGACTGGCTGCTGGTGCAGCACGGCGTGCCGGTGCGGCCGGGGGACGTGGTGATCCTGCGTCACCCGTTCCAGCAGGACCTGCTGGTGGTCAAGCGGGCCGCCGAACGGCGCGGCACCGGCTGGTGGGTGCTGGGCGACAACTCGTTCGCGGGCGGGGACAGCACGGACTACGGGGCGGTGCCCGAGGAGTTGGTGCTGGCCCGGGTACGGGCGCGCTACCGGCCGCTGCGCAAGGATCAGCGGTCGGTGTTCGGGCTGCTGGCCTGGGCGGTGTCCGCGCTGCGGCCCGTCTCCTCGGACCGTTCCGTCTCCAGGCGCTTGCGGGCCCGGTAGGCGGCCACGTTGGCCCTGGTCGCGCAGCGGTCGGAGCAGTACCGCCTCGACCGGTTGGTGGACGTGTCGAGGTAGGCGTTGCGGCAGGGCGCTGCCTCGCACAGGCCGAGCCGGTCCACGCCGTGCGAGGTGAGATGGAAGGCGAGGCCCATCGCCGCGATCGCCGCGAACCCGGCCGTCGCGTTGGACGGATGGTCGGCGAGGTGCATGTGCCAGTCCGGTGTCCCGTCCTCGGCCCTGGTGTCGTGGCCGGAGATCTGCGGGCTCACGGGGAATTCCAGCAGCAGTGAGTTGAGCAGGTCGACCGCGAGGGTCTCGTCGCCGCTGTCCGCCGCCTGGAACACCGCCCGCAGTCGGGCCCGTACCGAACGGAAACGGGTCACGTCCGCATCGGTCGCGCGGCGGGCCGCCTGCGCGTTCGCCCCGAAGAGCTCGCGGACCGCCTCGACCGTGGTGAGGGAGTCCTTGCCGCGGGCCGGCTCCTCGGTGTTGACCAGACGCACGGCGTAATCCGAGTAATAGGCCAATTCCACTTGTAGTCCTTACGGCGTCGGTCTATGGTCGATGCGTCGACCAGTGTAATGGCTGGGACTCGATAACGGGTATTACATACACGCATGCGTGTCACGTGGAGGCCGGGATGACGGAGAAGGCGGCGGGCGGCGACTGGCGGGCCTGGCAGGAGAGCTGGGACCGCCAGCAGGAGTGGTACATGCCGGACCGCGAGGAGCGGTTCCGGGTGATGCTGGACATGGTCGAGGCCGTGGTCGGAACCGCACCGAGAGTCCTCGACCTCGCGTGCGGTACGGGAAGTATCACGGACCGGCTCCTCAGGCGCTTCCCCCGTGCCACCTCGACCGGTGTCGATCTCGACCCCGCGCTGCTCGCCATCGCCCGCGGCACGTTCGACGGCGACGACCGGGCCACCTTCGTCACCGCGGACCTCAAGGACCCCACCTGGACCGAGCGGCTGCCGCACCCCTCGTACGACGCCGTGCTCACCGCGACGGCCCTCCACTGGCTCCACGAGGAACCGCTGACCGCGCTGTACGGCCGGATCGGCACGCTGGTCCGGGACGGCGGGGTCTTCATGAACGCCGACCACATGATCGACACCGGAACGCCGCGCATCAACGCGGCCGAGCGCGCCCATCGGCACGCCGCCATGGACCGGGCGAAGGCCGAGGGCGCGGTGGACTGGTCCGAGTGGTGGGCCCTCGCCGCCGAGGACCCGGTCCTCGCGGGACCGACCGCCGAACGCTTCACCCTGTACGGCGACCACGCCGACGGCGACATGCCGTCTCCGCAGTGGCACGCCCGCACCCTCCTGGCAGCCGGCTTCACCGAGGCGCGTGCCGTCTGGGCCTCCCCGTCGGACAGTGTGGTGCTGGCCCTGAAGTAGCTGATGCCGCGACCGGACCTGCTGCCCCGGGCAGGGGGAACGCGCGGCAGGGCGGTACGGGACCAGGTCCCGTACCGCCCTGCCGGCCGCCGTGCGCGCGCCTGTCGCCGCGGACCTGTGTGCGGCTACAGCACCTTCGACAGGAACGACTTCGTCCGGTCGTGCTGCGGGTTCGTCAGCACGTCGCGCGGGTGGCCCGACTCGACCACCACCCCGTCGTCCATGAAGACCAGCGCGTCACCGACCTCGCGGGCGAAGCCCATCTCGTGCGTGACGACGACCATCGTCATACCGTCCTCGGCGAGCCCGCGCATGACGTCGAGGACGTCACCGACCAGCTCCGGGTCGAGCGCCGACGTCGGCTCGTCGAAGAGCATCAGCTTCGGCTCCATGGCCAGCGCGCGGGCGATGGCCACCCGCTGCTGCTGTCCGCCGGAGAGCTGGGACGGGTAGTTCTTCGCCTTGTCGGACAGCCCGACCCGGTCCAGGAGACGCTCCGCGCGGGCGCGGGCGACGGCCTTGGACTCCCCCTTGACCTGGATCGGCGCCTCCATGACGTTCTCGATCGCCGTCATGTGCGGGAACAGGTTGAAGCGCTGGAAGACCATGCCGATGTCCCGGCGCTTCAGGGCGACTTCGCTGTCCTTGAGCTCGTAGAGCTTGTCGCCCTTCTGGCGGTAGCCGACCAGCTCACCGTCGACGGACAGCCGCCCGGCGTTGATCTTCTCCAGGTGGTTGATGCACCGCAGGAACGTCGACTTGCCGGAACCGGACGGGCCGATCAGGCAGAAGACCTCGCGGGGGGCGACCTCCAGGTCGATGCCCTTGAGGATGTGCGCGGGCCCGAAGGACTTGTGTACGCCTTCGGCCTTCACCATGGCGGTCATGCGGCGCCTCCCTTCGGGCGGCCCAGCGAGAGCATGGTGGCCCTGATCTTCTGGAACGGGGTGTCCGGCAGGCTGCGGCTGGAACCCCGCGCGTAGTACCGCTCCAGGTAGTACTGGCCGATGCTGAGCAGGGAGGTGAGGACCATGTACCAGGCCGCGGCCAGGAACAGCATCTCCACGGTGGCACCCGAGGTCTGCGAGACGTTCTGGGTGGAGCGCAGCAGTTCGGTGTACTGGACGGCGACCGCCAGCGACGAGGTCTTCAGCATGTTGATGACCTCGTTGCCCGTCGGCGGCACGATCACGCGCATCGCCTGAGGGACGACGATCCGGCGCAGCGTCTTGTTGTGGCTCATGCCCAGCGCGTGCGCCGCCTCGGTCTGGCCCTCGTCGACGGACTGGAGGCCGGCCCGGCAGATCTCCGCCATGTACGCGGCCTCGTTGAGCCCGAGGCCCAGCAGCGCGCAGAGGAACGGAGTCATGAAGGACGACCACTCGTCCTTGTAGATCGGCCCGAGGTTGATGTACTCGAAGACGATGCCGAGGTTGAACCAGACCAGCAGCTGCACGTAGACCGGGGTGCCGCGGAAGAACCAGATGTACCCCCACGCGATGGCGGAGGTCACCGGGTTCTTGGACAGCCGCATCACCGCGAGGACGATGCCGAGCACCACGCCGATGAGCATCGCCAGGACGGTGATGATGACGGTGTTCTTGACGCCTTCGAGGATCTGGGCGTCGAAGAAGTAGTCCGGGATGGCGCCCCAGTTGATGTCGCCCTGGGCGAACGCGTAGACGAGCGAGGCCAGCAGGCCGAGAGCGACGACCGCCGAGACGTACCGGCCGTAGTGACGCACCGGGATGGCTTTGATCGCCTCCGGCCCCGTCGGCGGCATGAGCGGGGTGGCCGCCGGGCCCGCCTTCTTGATGTCAGTCACAGGTGATGCCTTTCGGTGCCGGTCGCCGGTCACGACCCGCCGTTGATCTTGGCCTCGGTGACCGCTCCGGCCTCGACACCCCACTTGGCGATGATCTTTCCGTACTCGCCGTTCTTGATCAGCGCGTCCAGGGCGGCCTGCACCGCCTTGGTGAGCTCGTCGTTGCCCTTGGCGACGGCGATGCCGTACGGGGCCGCCTCGACCTGCTCGCCGACCAGCTGGAAGTCGTTGCCGCCGCCCGAGGTCTTCACCGCGTACGCGGCGACCGGGAAGTCGGAGGAGCCGGCGTCGGCGCCGCCGCCGCGCAGGCGGGTCTGGGCCTCGAGGTCGTTGTCGAACGCCTCGATGCTGATCTTGCCCTTGCTGCCGCACTTGGCGTTCTCGGCCTTGGCGAGGTCGTGGGAGACCGTGCCCCGCTGCACCACGAGCTTCTTGCCGCAGAGGTCCGACCAGGTCTTGATGCCCTTGTCGTCGCCCTTCTTGGTGTAGATCGACACGCCGGCGGTGAAGTAGTCGACGAAGTCGACGCCCTCGCCGACCTTCTTCTTCGTCTCGGAGTCCACACCCTCCTGACGGTCCTTGGTGTCGGTCATCGCCGACATCGCCAGGTCGTAGCGCTTGGAGCGCAGGCCCGTGAGCAGCGTGTCGAAGGTGCCGTTCTCGAAGACGAACTTCACTCCGAGCTGCTTGCCGAGGGCGTCACCGAGATCGGGGTCGATGCCGACCGTCTTGCCGGACTTGTCCTTGAACTCCACCGGCGGGTACGCGATGTCGGAGCCGACCTTGATCTCGCCCTTGTCCTTGACCGCCTGGGGCAGGAGATCGGCGAGCGGGGCGTCCTTGGCGGCGGCCGCACCCGAGGTCTTCTTGCTGCCGCTGTCGGTCTGGTCACCGCAGGCGCTCAGCAGCATGGTGCCCGCGACCGCGACTGCGCAGACCGCGGCTATCCGGGACTTCGCGGTCGAACGGCAGATGAAGCTTGCGGTCATGGTGGGAATCCTCCGGCGGTGAGGGGTGCTGGTCAGATGGATGCGCACGCACCTTCGAGTGCCGCACCTTGCGTGATGACGGCATCTTGCCATTCGGACTAGCCCATCCAGGGGGCCAGTCATGTCAAAATCGGGTAACGGGCGACCCCCGAACCTCAACAGGCCGGTACGCATGGCCGGACCATCTGTTGGAATCAGAGCTTCCCTCCGGAGGATCTCCGGTGCGTCTCAGCCTTCGGGCGACCTTTGTGGCGCTTAGTGGACTTGTCCAGATATTCGACTATGAGTCATGTCACCGCGTCGATACCGACTCGTCCGAGGCCCGGTCCGTCCGGTAAGAAAGACCTTTACACCCCTCATCCGGGGCTCAGGGCGCGTGTGCGGCGCGCCCGCGCGTAGGTGACTCCCCAGCCGGAGCGGGCCAACCGCTCAGGGCCGGGAACGTACGCGGTGCCCGCCCACCCCTCCTCAACCAGGAGTGGCCACCCTCAACTGATGAAGACTTAAGGGGTCAACACAATGGCAGCGGAGATCGTCAATCCTCGCAGCGACAGCAAGACGCACGGTACGGCCGGTGCGGACGGACTCACCGGTGCGGAAGAGGCCTTCGATCCGGCCTTCGCCCTGCACCGCGGCGGGAAGATGGCCGTGCAGGCCACCGTCCCGATCCGCGACAAGGACGACCTGTCCCTCGCGTACACGCCCGGCGTGGCCAAGGTGTGCAGCGCCATCGCGGACAATCCCGAACTCGTCCACGACTACACCTGGAAGTCGCAGGTCGTGGCCGTCGTGACGGACGGCACCGCAGTGCTCGGCCTGGGGGACATCGGCCCCGAGGCGTCCCTCCCGGTCATGGAGGGCAAGGCGATCCTCTTCAAGCAGTTCGGCGGGGTCGACGCGGTGCCGATCGCGCTCGCCACCACCGACGCGGACGAGATCGTCGAGACCGTCGTGCGGCTGGCGCCGTCCTTCGGCGGGGTCAACCTGGAGGACATCTCGGCGCCCCGCTGCTTCGAGATCGAGCGCAAGCTCCAGGAGCGCCTCGACATCCCGGTCTTCCACGACGACCAGCACGGCACGGCCGTCGTGACGCTCGCGGCGCTGCGCAACGCGGCGAAGCTGTCCGGCCGGACGCTCGGCGACCTGCGCGGCGTCATCTCCGGAGCGGGCGCGGCCGGTGTGGCCATCGCCAAGTTCCTCCTGGAGGCGGGCATCGGCGACGTCGCCGTCGCCGACCGCAAGGGCATCGTCAGCAGGGACCGGGACGACCTCACCGACGTCAAGCGTGAGCTCGCCGAGCTCACGAACCGGGCGGGCCTCTCGGGCCCCCTGGAGACGGCACTGGCGGGCGCCGACGTGTTCATCGGTGTCTCCGGCGGTACGGTCCCCGAGCCGGCCGTCGCCTCGATGGCGCCCGGTGCGTTCGTCTTCGCCATGGCCAACCCGAACCCGGAGGTCCACCCCGACGTCGCGCACAAGTACGCGGCCGTCGTGGCGACCGGGCGGTCGGACTACCCGAACCAGATCAACAACGTGCTGGCGTTCCCGGGCATCTTCGCCGGCGCGCTGCAGGTCCGGGCCTCCCGGATCACCGAAGGCATGAAGATCGCTGCGGCGAACGCGCTGGCGGATGTCGTCGGCGAGGAGCTGGCGGCGGACTACGTGATCCCGTCGCCGTTCGACGAGCGGGTCGCGCCGGCCGTCACCGCGGCCGTGGCCGCGGCCGCGCGGGCCGAGGGCGTCGCCCGCCGCTGACGCGGGCGAACCGGGGCGGGGCGGGGTGCGGGCCCTCCGAGTGGGCCGCTCCCCGCCTCGCGTCGCGTCCTCCGGGGTGGGGGCACCAACCGCCTCGCGTCGCGTCCTCCGGGGTGGGGCCACCAACCGCCTCGCCGCTTCCCGCCGGCTGGGGCGTGTGTCACACCATCGAACGGTTACGTCACGGGGCGTCACGCCCTAGGGTCGTGGCCATGTTCGCCGCCTACGCCGCACGCATCGACCGTGACCAGCCCCTCGACGGACTCGAACTGGGCGAACGCCCGGCACCGGAGCCGCGACCCGGATGGACCACCGTCCAGGTCAGGGCCGCGTCGCTCAACCACCACGACCTCTGGTCCCTGCGGGGCGTGGGCCTTGCCGAGGACAAGCTGCCGATGATCCTCGGCTGCGACGCCGCCGGGATCGACCAGGACGGCAACGAAGTGGTCCTGCACTCCGTGATCGGCCAGACGGGCCACGGGGTCGGTCCCGACGAGCCCCGATCCATCCTGACCGAGCGCTACCAGGGCACCTTCGCCGAACTGGTCACCGTCCCCAGCTGGAACGTGCTGCCCAAGCCGAAGGAACTGACCTTCGAGCAGGCGGCCTGTCTGCCGACCGCCTGGCTGACCGCGTATCGGATGCTCTTCACCAACGCGGGTGTCCGGCCCGGCGACTCCGTCCTCGTCCAGGGCGCGGGCGGTGGCGTGGCCACCGCCGCGATCGTGCTGGGCAAGGCCGCCGGACTCAGGATGTTCGCCACCAGCCGTGACAAGGCCAAGCGCGAGCGGGCCGTCGAACTGGGCGCCGTCGAGGCCTACGAGCCCGGTGCGCGGCTGCCCCGGAGGGTCGACGCCGTCATCGAGACGGTCGGGGCCGCCACCTGGTCGCACTCGGTCAAGTCGCTGCGCCCCGGAGGCACGCTGGTCATCTCGGGGGCGACCAGCGGCGACCGGCCCCCACACGCCGAACTGACCCGGATCTTCTTCCTGGAGCTCAAGGTGGTCGGCTCCACGATGGGTACCAAGGACGAACTGGAGGACCTGCTGGCGTTCTGCTCGGCCACCGGGGTCCGGCCCGTCATCGACGCGACCCTGCCGCTGGACCGGGCCCGCGAGGGATTCGAGCGGCTTGCCGCCGGGGACCTGTTCGGGAAGATCGTGCTCAGCGCCTCGTGACGACTGCGGCGGAACCCCCGCATCCCGAGGTTTCCCGCTGAGGCCCCGGCCCGGCCCTTGTACGGCGACGGGGCCGCGGCTCCCTTCGCCCCTTCGACCCGTGCTGCGCCATCCACCCCCCTCTCGTCCGTCCGCCCTCTCATCGCCGGACGGTGAGAGGGCAGACGGAGGACAACCGGCGGCCGGCCGGAAGCGACCCGGCGGTCAGGGCTTCTTGCGCGAGGCCGCCCCGTCCCCTGCCGTTCTCCGCAGGAGCGTGTCTATCCGGGTCGCTGCCGCGGCGAGGTGACCGCGGGCCTCCGTGAGCTGGGCGTCGGTGACGCCATGGTCCCGGGCGGCGTCCCGGACGTCGTCGCGGAATCGGTCCAGCAGACGGTCCAGATCACGGGCCGGATCTCCTGTGGAGGCCGTGTCCGCGGCCCACTCGATGTCCGGGGCCGCAGGGTCCGGCCTGCTGTACGACGGCCAGGTGCCCGTCCTGGCGAAGCCGCCGAGCTGTCCGGTGATCTCGGCGAGTCCTTCCCGCACACCCGTCGGCCAGTCGCCGCGGGCGAAGTGCTCCTGCACCTGGCGGGCGGCGTTCTGCATCTGCTCACGTGCCTTCTCGTGCGCTTCCTGAGCCTGACGGCGGGCCTGCTCGGCGTCCTCGCGAGCACGGCGGGACTCGTCCTTCGCCCGGCGTGCCTGTTCCTTCCACTCGTGCCTGGCCTTGCGCAGCTCCTCCTTGGCCATGCGCCACGCCTCGCTCTCGCGGGGATCCTCGCCGAAGCCGGGCTCCCAGCCGCTCCGTCCGCCGTCCGGTGCGTGCCGGGTCTCGGACGCCGCAGCACGCATCTCACTGCGCAGCTTGCCCGCCGCACCGCGCACGTCGTCGCGGATCTCGGCGGCGAGCTCGGAGACGGACTCCCGGATCTCCAGCTCCAGATCGGCCAGCTCGCCACTGCGGCCCGCCAGCTCGGCACGCCCGGCCTCGGTGATCGAGTAGACCTTGCGGCCGCCCTCGGTGGCATGCGTGACCAGGCCCTCGGCCTCCAGCTTGGCCAGCCGCGGATACACCGTGCCGGCCGACGGTGCGTACAGCCCCTGGAAACGCTCCTCCAGGAGCCTGATCACCTCGTAGCCGTGGCGCGGGGCCTCGTCCAGCAGCTTCAGGAGGTAGAGGCGCAGACGGCCGTGGGCGAATACGGGGGCCATGTCAGAGCACCTTTCCGGTCGGCTCGGCGTCGACCAGGTCGTCGTCCTCGGCGGGTGGGCGGCGCAGCAGGGCGATCGACCCCGAGACGGTGGTGGCCTTCAGCTTCCCCGTGCCCGCCCCCAGGGTGCCGGTGATCTTCTTCGCGCCCCACTGACCGCTGACCCGGAGAGCCTCGAAGGCGTTGGAGACCGCGCCGCTCGCTGTGTTCGCCTCGACCCTGGCGTCGGCCGGGTGCGGAAGCCGGATGGCGACCTCGCCGGAGACCGTGGTCAGCCGGATGTCCGTCGGCCTGTCCGACGTGTCGAGGTCCAGCACCATGTCACCGGTGACGGACTCGGCCCGGACCGAGGTGCCGGCGCCGTCCACGACCGTCAGGTCGCCGGACACGGACTGGAAGCGCAGGTCCCCGATGACACCCTGTGCCTCGAGGCTGCCGGAGACGGTCTCGGCGCGGACCGCGCCCGTGAGGCCGACCAAGGTCGTGTCGCCCGTGATGCCGCGCAGTTCCGTGCGCCCTCGGATCCCGGAAACCACCGCTCCGGCACCGATGACCCCCACCTCCACCGCCGCGCCGGCGGGTACGGCGAGCGAGACGACGGCCCGGCGGCGCGGAGCCTTACGGTCGAGCCAGGTGAGGAATCCCTTCCAGGGCAGATCCTCGTAGGCCACGGTGATCCTGCCGTCCTGCTGGGTCACGATCAGGGGCGGGCCCTCGATCTCGGAGACCTCCAGGCGTGCGGTCGCCTCATCGGTGCCGACGACGTTGACCGTGCCGTCGACGATACGCACATGGAGCGCTGTCACGGGCTCGCCGAAGGCAAGCCTCTGCGGCTCGGCGACGTTCCACCTCGACTCGGGCATGGATCCGGCCTCCCTGGTGTGCGGCATGACGCAACATATCGCGTCTTCTGGGAACACGATATATCGCGGATTGCCGAAGTCAAGAGCGAATCCGGGAGGTGGTCCGGCGGGGCGACGGAGGCCGACGGGTCGCCCCTCAAGGGATCAAAGAGCTCATACGCGGGCACATTGCCCTAGCGTGTGGACCATGACCGCGACATCCGTGGGCGCTCTGCTGCTGTGCCGGGCCGACCCCGAGACCGTACGGCCCGTGGCCCATCTCCTGCGGGAGCGCATGCTGCTCGTGCCCGCCGGGGACGGCTGGAGCGCGCTCGTCCCCGAGGGGAAGCCCTGGCAGCCGGAGGGCCACGAGGCCGGCGGCGGCGTGACGGGCGACACGGGCCCGGAGCCCGTCGACCGGGTCGTGGGTGGCTGGGCCACGGCGCTCGCCGTGGGTTCCGCCTGGCCCGCCCTCGCCCTGTGGTGGGACGGCGACAGGTCCGGCTACACCCTGGCCGCGGGCTTCCGCCGCCCGGTCGGCTACGTCTGGCTGGCCGACGGCACCCCGGCCGGTGAGGACGAGGCCATGCGGTCGTTCGCCGCCCGGCTGGGCCTGGACCCCGTCCTGGACGCCCAGGTGCTCGACACCCTCACCCGTCCGGACCCGGAGGCCGACGCCGACGCCCGGCTCCGTGGGCTGCTGGCCGTCCTCGCCCGCACCGGACTGTCGCTGCCGCCCGGACTGTCGCCGGGCGAACCGGCCGACCGGCTGCGTGCGTCCGCCGGGGCCCACCGTGAGGTGCGGCAGATCGAGTGGGGCGGCCGGCGCGATGCGGTGCGGCTGGAACTCGACGCCCTGGAGAGCGGCAGTCTCGGCCCCTGGGTCCTCGGTCCGAAGGCCCGCGCGGTCGCCGTGGCGCAGGTCGCCGCGGGGGTGCCGCTCACCCTGTGGGGCGCCCGCCGGCGCAGCGGCGGCTGGCTCGCGGCCGGCCTGATCCTGCTGCTCCACGGCACGTTGGGGCTCGCGTACAACAGGTTCAGGGGCGAAGCGGGCCGTAAGGCCGTGAGCGGCCGCATGCGGTGACTACTCGTCCTCGTCCTCGTCGTCCAGCCGTGCCAGCCAGGTCGCGAGTCGCTCGACGGGAACCTCGAAGTCGGGGTTGAGATCGACGAACGTACGCAGCTGCTCGGCGAGCCACTCGAAGGTGACCTCCTCCTCACCGCGCCGCTTCTCCAGTTCCTCGATGCCGCGGTCCGTGAAATACATGCCTGTGCTCGCTCCGGGTGGGGACAGTGGTGGTCACTGCAAGGGTAGGGCTACGGGAACCGCCGGGATCGTTCCGGGCGGCTCTGCCACCGAGGGCCCGGCCCCGCGCGTCGAGCGCGGGGCCGGGCCCTCTGTGGTAAGCGGCCGGTTGGCCGTCGGCGGCCTCGGCCTCCGACGGCCTCCGGGGTCAGGCCTCGAAGACCTCGGCGACCAGCTGGGTCTGCTCAGCCTGGTGGCGCTTGGCCGAGCCGACCGCCGGGGACGAGCCGTGCGGACGCGAGATGCGGCGCAGGCGCTCGCCGTGCGGCACATCGGCGCCGACGGCCAGGTCCAGGTGGTCGATCAGGTTGAGCGCGATGAACGGCCACGCACCCTGGTTCGCCGGCTCCTCCTGCGCCCAGAGGTACTTCTCGGCGTTCGGGTACTTGGCGATCTCGGCCTGGATCTCGGCACCCGGCAGCGGGTACAGGCGCTCCAGACGGATGATCGCCGTCTCGGTGTCGCCCCGCTTCTCACGCTCGGCGTCGAGGTCGTAGTAGAGCTTGCCGGAGACGAAGACGACCTTGCGGACCGCCTCGGCCTGCACCGACTCGTCGCCGATCACCGGGCGGAAGCCGCCGGTGGTGAACTCCTCGATCTTCGACGCGGCCGCCTTGAGGCGGAGCATCGACTTCGGGGTGAAGACGATCAGCGGCTTGTGGTGCGGGTTGTGCACCTGCCACCGCAGGAGGTGGAAGTAGTTCGACGGCAGTGTGGGCATCGCGACCGTCATGTTGTTCTGCGCGCAGAGCTGGAGGAAGCGCTCCGGCCTGGCGGACGAGTGGTCCGGGCCCTGGCCCTCGTAACCGTGCGGGAGCAGCAGGGTGACGCCGGACGTCTGGCCCCACTTCTGCTCGGCCGAGGAGATGAACTCGTCCACGACGGTCTGGGCGCCGTTGACGAAGTCACCGAACTGCGCCTCCCAGATGACCAGCGACTCCGGACGGGCCAGCGAGTACCCGTACTCGAAGCCCATCGCCGCGTACTCGCTGAGCAGCGAGTCGTAGACGTTGTAACGGGCCTGCTCGTCGGAGAGGTAGAGCAGCGGGGTGTAGTCCTCGCCCGTCTTCTGGTCGACGAGGACCGCGTGACGCTGACCGAACGTGCCGCGGCGGGTGTCCTGTCCGGCGAGCCGGACCGGAGTGCCCTCCATCAGCAGCGAGCCGATCGCGAGGGTCTCGCCCATGCCCCAGTCGATGGTGCCGTTCTCCACCGAGGCCGCGCGGCGCTGCATCTGCGGCAGCAGACGCGGGTGGACGGTGATCCCGTCGGGGATGTTCACCTGCGATTCGGCGATCACCTTCACGACCTCCGGGGAGATCGCGGTGGTCACAGCCACCGGGAACTGCGCCTGGACGTCGGCCACATGCGGCTGCGAGGGAGCCGAGGTGGCCTCGCGGACCTCCGCGAAGACCTTCTCCAGCTGGCCCTGGAAGTCCTGGAGCGCCTGCTCGGCCTCCTCCAGGGTGATGTCGCCACGACCGATGAGCGACTCGGTGTACAGCTTGCGCACCGAGCGCTTCTTGTCGATCAGGGTGTACATCTGCGGGTTGGTGAACTCCGGGTTGTCGCCCTCGTTGTGACCGCGGCGGCGGTAGCAGATGAGGTCGATCACGACGTCCTTGTTGAACGTCTGGCGGTACTCGAAGGCCAGGCGGGCGACGCGGACCACGGCCTCCGGGTCGTCACCGTTGACGTGGATGATCGGCGCCTCGATCATGCGGGCCACGTCCGTGGCGTACATGGAGGAGCGCGAGGACTCCGGGGCGGCGGTGAAGCCGACCTGGTTGTTGATCACCACGTGGACGGTGCCGCCGGTGCGGTAGCCGCGCAGCTGCGACATGTTGAGCGTCTCGGCGACGACGCCCTGGCCGGCGAAGGCCGCGTCGCCGTGGAGCGCGACGGGCAGGACCGTGAAGTCCGTACCGCCCTTGTTGATGATGTCCTGCTTGGCGCGGGCGATGCCCTCCAGGACCGGGTCGACGGCTTCGAGGTGCGAGGGGTTGGCGGCCAGCGAGACCTTGATCTGCTCGCCGTCCAGACCGGTGAAGGTGCCCTCGGCGCCCAGGTGGTACTTCACGTCGCCGGAGCCGTGCATCGACCGCGGGTCGAGGTTGCCCTCGAACTCCCGGAAGATCTGCGCGTACGACTTGCCGACGATGTTCGCCAGGACGTTCAGACGGCCGCGGTGGGCCATACCGATGACGACCTCGTCGAGGCGGGCCTCGGCCGCGGAGTCGATGACGGCGTCGAGCAGCGGGATGACGGACTCGCCGCCCTCCAGGGAGAACCGCTTCTGGCCGACGTACTTGGTCTGCAGGAACGTCTCGAACGCCTCGGCGGCGTTCAGGCGGCGCAGGATGCGGAGCTGCTCCTCGCGCTCGGGCTTCGGACGCGGGCGCTCCACCCGGTCCTGGAGCCACTTGCGCTCCTTCGGCTCCTGGATGTGCATGAACTCGATGCCGGTGGTGCGGCAGTACGACTCACGCAGCACACCGAGGATGTCGCGGAGCTTCATCAGCGTCTTGCCGGCGAAACCGCCGACCGCGAAGTCGCGCTCCAGGTCCCACAGGGTGAGGCCGTGCTCGGTGATGTCCAGGTCGGGGTGCTTGCGCTGGCGGTACTCCAGCGGGTCGGTGTCGGCCATGACGTGGCCGCGGACCCGGTAGGAGTGGATCAGCTCGAAGACCCGAGCCGCCTTGGTGACGTCGTCGTCGTGCGAGGCGTCGATGTCCTTGAGCCAGCGGACCGGCTCGTAGGGGATGCGCAGCGCCTTGAAGATCTCGTCGTAGAACTCGTTCTCGCCGAGCAGGAGCTGGGACAGGACGCGCAGGAACTCGCCCGAGGCGGCGCCCTGGATGACCCGGTGGTCGTACGTCGAGGTCAGGGTCATGACCTTCGAGATGCCCAGCTTGTTCAGCGTGTCCTGCGAGGTGCCCTGGAACTCGGCCGGGTAGTCCATCGCGCCGACGCCCATGATGAGGCCCTGTCCGGGCATCAGGCGGGGCACCGAGTGGACGGTGCCGATGCCGCCGGGGTTCGTCAGCGAGGCGGTGACGCCGGTGAAGTCGTCCATGCCCAGCTTGCCGACGCGGGCGCGGCGGACGATGTCCTCGTACGCCTGCCAGAACTCGAAGAAGTTGAGCGTCTCGGCCTTCTTGATGGCCGCGACGACCAGCTGGCGGTCGCCGTTCGGCTTGACCAGGTCGATGGCCAGGCCGAGGTTGATGTGCTCCGGCTTGACCAGGGTCGGCTTGCCGTCCTTGACCGCGAAGGAGTAGTTCATCGACGGCATGGCCTTGAGGGCCTGCACCATCGCGTACCCGATGAGGTGCGTGAAGGAGATCTTCCCGCCGCGGGCGCGCTTGAGGTGGTTGTTGATGACGATGCGGTTGTCGAAGAGCAGCTTCACCGGGACGGCGCGGACGGACGTGGCCGTCGGCAGCTCCAGCGAGGCGTTCATGTTCTTCGCGACGGCGGCCGACGGGCCGCGCAGCGTCACGTACTCAGGGCCGGCCGGGGCCTCGGTGGAGGCCTCCTCCTTTGCGGGCGCCGGGGCGGCCTTCGCCGGCGCGGCGGCCGGTGCGGCCGCCTTGGCCGGGGCTGCCGCCTTGACCGGTGCCGCGGGCTGCGCGGCCGGGGCGGGAGCCGCCTCGGCCGGCGCCGGGGCGGGAGCCGCGGGTGCCGGAGCCTTGGCCGGAGCGGCGTTGTCGACCGCGTTCACGGCCGGCGCGGCCGGCGCGGCCGCAGCTGTGGGAACGGGCTTGTCCGCCGTGCCGGACGTGCCCGGCTTGTAGTCGGCGAAGAAGTCCCACCAGGCGCGATCGACCGAATTGGGATCCTGCAGGTACTGCTGGTAGATCTCGTCGACGAGCCACTCATTGGGGCCGAAAGCGGCGGCCGGGTTGGAACCGGAGCCTGCTTCTTGATCGGTCGAGATGCTCGAGTTACTGGGGGACTGAGACGACACGGCGGCAACCGCCCTCTTCCGCTTCACAAGGTGATGGACAGCGGGAATCAAGGCTACGCCTCCCCAACCGTAACGTGCAGGCCGGGCCGGTCTTCGTCGTGCACATCACATCCGAAGCCGGGTTTCGGTGCATGAAATGGCGGGAAACAACCGGGGTTCCGCTGCACTTCGGGTACGCGAGGCCGGTGGTACGGCCCCCTGGACCGTATCTCTTCTCGGGCGACGAGGAGAACGAGGCCCTCCAGGTCGAACGCACGGTCAATCCCAGAGCTGCGGGTTCCCCGGAAGGGTGACTTGAATCCGGCAGCCCCGAGCCGATTCGGCCACACCGATGCGGCCGCCGTGCAGATCCACCGCCCACCGGGCGATGGCCAGCCCCAGACCGGTGCCTCCGTCGCTGCCGGGGCCGTGCGGGGACGGCGCCCGGCCCCGGTTGAACCGCTCGAAGACCCGGTGCCGCTCCGTCTCCGGGATGCCCGGACCCTCGTCGATGACCTCGAGCTGCAGCGACTCGGGATGGTCCCCGCGCCGCGCCAGCACCGTGACCCGGCCGTGCGGCGGGCTGTGCTTGACGGCGTTGTCGATCAGGTTGGCGACCACCTGGTGCAGCCGCTCGACGTCCGCGTACGCCGTCAGTTCGGGCGGCGACACGTCGAGATGCAGATGGACGTCCGTACGGGAGTGGTTGCCGGAGCCCGACGAGAGCCGGCGCTGCGAGGCCGCGAGATTGGCCTCCTTCAGCACGCCCGACAGATAAGGCCACACCTCGAAGCGGCGCGCCTTCAGCGCCACCACTCCGTTGTCCAGACGGGAGAGGTCCAGCAGGGTCTCCACCAGCCTGCCCAGGCGCTCGGTCTGCTTCAGCGCCGTCCGCATCGTCTCGGGATCGGCGGCCGACACCCCGTCCACCACGTTCTCCAGGACGGCCCGGAGGGCGGCGATGGGTGTCCGCAGTTCGTGGGAGACGTTGGCGACCAGCTCCTTGCGGTGCCGGTCCTCCGCCTCCAGGTCGTCCGCCATGCGGTTGATCGTCTGCGCCAGGTCGCCGAGCTCGTCACGCCGCCCGGCACCGCTCACCCGCCGCGTGTAGTCGCCGTGCGAGATCGACCGGGCCACGGCCCGCATCTCGTCCAGCGGGGCCGTCAGACCGTGGGCCACGAACTGGGTGATCAGCAGGGTGGCTATCACCGAGAAGACCGTGATGAACCGGAACTCGGTCCTGGTCCGCAGGGCGACGATCAGCAGACCCGTGGTGATGAACACCGAGATCACGACGAGCGTGCCCAGCTTCGCCTTGATCGAGAAAGGCCGCAGTCCGGAGCCGGGCCGCGTCATGGCGCCGGTGTCTCCAGGGCGTACCCGACGCCGTGCACGGTACGGATGCGCTCGGCGCCGATCTTGCGGCGCAGGGCCTTGATGTGGCTGTCGACCGTGCGGGTACCCGAGGCGTCCGCCCAGTCCCATACCTCGGCCAGGAGCTGCTCGCGGGAGAGCACGGCGCGCGGGGTGTTGGCGAGGCAGACCAGCAGGTCGAACTCGGTGGGCGTGAGGTGGACGTCGTCCGCGCGCACCCGCACCCGGCGCTGCGCGTGGTCGATCTCCAGTTCTCCCAGGCGCAGGATGCCGCTGCGCGGGGTGACGGCGGCCAGCGCGGCACGCTCGACCCGGCGGAGCAGGACGTGGACCCGCGCGGCGAGCTCACGCATGGAGAACGGCTTGGTCATGTAGTCGTCGGCGCCGACCCCGAGGCCGACCAGCATGTCGGTCTCGTCGTCGCGTGCGGTGAGCATCAGCACCGGTACCGGGCGCTGGGCCTGCACGCGGCGGCAGACCTCCAGGCCGTCGAAGCCCGGAAGCATGATGTCGAGCACCATCAGGTCGGGCTGCCAGGCCTCGGCCGCGTCCACCGCGGCCGGTCCGTCCAGCGCGGTCTGCACCAGAAAGCCCTCGGCCCGCAGCCTGGCGGAGATGGCGTCGACGATCGTCGGGTCGTCCTCGACCACCAGCACCCGGCGCTGAGCCCCGGGGGTGGCCGCGACGCCGTTGTGGGTGGTGTGTGTCTGTTCCATCGCCCCGCCCCTGCCCGTCCTCGCGGAGGCCATTCCCCCGGAGGCACGGTTGTCGCTTGTGGATGTCGTCGGTGATCCCTTGTGCCGTTCAGCAGCGTAGAGGCAGAGGACGGCTCCCGGCTACGCAGGGTGTTGTACGACGTGAAGCCGTTACCCCCTCGGTCACGCCGGAGTACGCCCCCGGAGCGCTCCCATCCGTGGGGTGCGGGGACTCCGGGGGCCGGGATGCGGTCAGTGCGCCGCGCGTGCGAGATGGACCACGTCCGGCACACCTCGGGCAACGGCTACTTCTTCGGTCCGTACCGCGTGGAATCCGGCATTCCGCAACGCTTCCCCGAAGGCCGGTGACGGCTGCGCGGACCACACGGCGAGGACCCCGCCGGGCGTCAGCCGCGCCCGGCAGGCGGCCAGTCCGGTGGGCGAATAGAGGCCTTCGTTGTCCTCGGTAACGGTCCATTCCGGGCCGTTGTCGATGTCCAGGCACAGTGCGTCGTAACGCTCCGTGGTCGTCCGGAGGTGGTCGACCAGGTCCGTCCGCAGGATGCGGGTCCGCGGGTCGGCGAGGGCCGCGGCGGAGATCCGGCCGAGCGGCCCCTCGGTGTGCCAGTCCACGATGGCCTGCTCGCGCTCGACGACGAGGATCCGGCCCCACCGCGGCTCGGCGGCGGCCCGGACCAGCGAGAAGCCCACACCCAGTCCGCCGACGAGCACGGAGGGATCCGGCCGGCCGGCGGGCAGCGCGTCGAGCGCCGCGTCGATCAGCAGCCGCTCGGAGCGCCCGTCCGAGGTGTCCATCAGGAAGCATCCGTTGGCGATGATCTCGAAGTCGTCACCGCGCTCCCGCAGGACGACCTCGCCGTACGGCCCCTCGCGCCGGTCGAGCGTGACGGGACGGGGGGCGTGGGTGGCGGGCATGGGCGCGGTCTCCGGTCTCGGGTCGGGGCTGACGGTGCCGATCCGGGCCATCCTCCCCGTTCCCCGCCCGAGGGGACCAGTCGATTTCCTCCGACTCACCCCTGAGTGCCGGGCGCCCGGGCAGCCGGTCGGTGGACGGGGGCGGGATGCGCGAGTGTCGAGCACCTCCGCCGGTTCGCCGGGCGTGGGCGGCGGCCCGGTCCGCGAGGGCCTCGGCCGGTGAGCGGAACGCGGCCGGAAGCTCCGGGGCGGCCGGGTGAGGGGAATGACGGCGTCCCTCGTGGTGCTGCCGTAGAGGTACGCGCCCTGCGTCGCTCGCCGTGCCGCACGTCCGGGTGGGGCGGGGTTGCGGGGACGTGCGGGCGCAGTGTCCGGGCACTCGGCCGGCCGGCTTCGCGCCCGAGGCCGGGGCGTCCGGCGCCGGACCTCCGCGTTCTGCGATTCCCGCAGGTCGGGGCGGGGCGCGGGGTGATCGCTGAGAGCGAACACCGGGTGGGGAACATTCGGCGGCTCACAAGCATTGAGTCGGCATAGCTCAACTTGCCTGCTGAAGGGGAGATCATGACTGCAGAGTCCCGTGCGTCCGAGGCGTCCACGCCGATCGACCTGCCCGTGCTGCCGCTCGACGACGAGGTCGTCCTGCCCGGGATGGTCGTACCGCTCGACCTGTCCGACGCGGAGGTGCGCGCCGCCGTCGAGGCGGCCCAGGCCGTCGCGCGGTCCGGCGGCGGCAAGCCCGAGGTGCTGCTCGTGCCGCGCATCGACGGCAACTACACCGGGACCGGTGTCCTGGGCACCGTCGAACAGGTCGGACGGCTCTCGGACGGGGACCCCGGGGCACTCATCCGGGCCCGCGACCGGGTGCGGATCGGTGCCGGGACCAGCGGTCCCGGAAACGCGCTGTGGGTGGAGGGCACCCGGATCGACGGCTCCGTGACCGACGGGTCGCCCGGCCCGGCGGCGGAGCTGGCCAAGGAGTACAAGGCCCTCGCCACCAGCTGGCTGAAGAAGCGCGGTGCCTGGCAGGTCGTGGACCGGGTCCAGCAGATCGACGACATCTCCGCCCTCGCCGACAACTCCGGGTACTCGCCCTTCCTGACCACGGCCCAGAAGGTGCGGCTGCTGGAGACCACGGACCCGGTCGCCCGCCTGAAGCTCGCCATCCAGTGGCTGAGCGAGCACCTCGCCGAGCAGGACGTGGCCGAGTCCATCGCCAAGGACGTCCAGGAGGGCGTCGACAAGCAGCAGCGCGAGTTCCTGCTGAGGCGCCAGCTGGAGGCCGTACGCAAGGAGCTCTCCGAGCTCAACGGCGAATCCGGTTCCGGCGCCGACGAGTCCGACGACTACCGGGCCCGTGTCGAGGCCGCCGACCTGCCGGAGCACGTGCGTGAGGCCGCGCTCAAGGAGGTCGACAAGCTGGAGCGCGCGTCCGACCAGAGCCCGGAGGGCTCCTGGATCCGCACGTGGCTCGACACCGTCCTGGAACTGCCGTGGACCGAGCGGACCGAGGACGCCTACGACATCAAGGGCGCCCAGGAGATCCTCGACGCCGAACACGCGGGCCTGCAGGACGTGAAGGAACGCATCACCGAATACCTCGCCGTGCGCAAGCGGCGTGCCGACCGGGGGCTGGGTGTCGTCGGCGGCCGGCGCGGCGGTGCCGTACTGGCGCTGGTCGGGCCGCCCGGTGTCGGCAAGACCTCGCTCGGCGAGTCCGTCGCCCACGCCATGGGACGCACGTTCGTCCGGGTCGCGCTCGGCGGTGTCCGGGACGAGGCGGAGATCCGGGGCCACCGGCGTACGTACGTCGGCGCCCTGCCCGGACGCATCGTGCGGGCGATCAAGGAAGCCGGTTCGATGAACCCGGTGGTCCTGCTCGACGAGATCGACAAGGTCGGGTCCGACTTCCGGGGCGACCCGGCCGCCGCCCTTCTCGAAGTGCTCGACCCGGCGCAGAACCACACCTTCCGCGACCACTACCTCGAGGTCGAACTCGACCTCAGCGACGTGGTGTTCCTGGCCACGGCCAACGTGCTCGAAGCCATCCCGGAGGCTCTGCTCGACCGCATGGAGCTGGTCCGGCTGGACGGTTACACGGAGGACGAGAAGGTCGTCATCGCCCGTGACCACCTGCTCCCGCGCCAGCTGGAGCGGGCCGGGCTGGAGAAGGACGAGGTGAGCCTCGACGAGTCCGCCCTGCGCAAGCTGGCCGGCGAGTACACCCGGGAAGCCGGCGTACGCAACCTCGAGCGGGCCGTCGCCCGGCTCCTGCGCAAGGTCGCGGCCCAGCACGAACTCGGCGAGCGCGAGCTGCCGTTGACGGTGTCCGACGGCGATCTGCGCGGCCTGATCGGCCGGCCGCACCACGTCCCCGAATCCGCCCAGGAGCCGGCCGAGCGCCGGACCGCGGTGCCGGGGGTGGCCACCGGCCTCGCGGTCACCGGAGCGGGTGGCGACGTGCTGTTCGTCGAGGCGTCGCTGGCCGACCCGGAGACCGGCGCGTCCGGACTGACCCTGACCGGTCAGCTCGGCGACGTGATGAAGGAGAGCGCGCAGATCGCCCTGAGCTTCCTGCGGTCCCACGGCGCGGAGCTGGAGCTGCCGGTCGCGGACCTCAAGGACCGGGGAGCGCACATCCACTTCCCTGCGGGCGCGGTTCCCAAGGACGGCCCGAGCGCCGGTATCACCATGACCACGGCGCTGGCCTCGCTGCTCTCCGGGCGGCTGGTCCGCACGGACGTGGCGATGACCGGCGAGGTCTCGCTGACCGGACGGGTGCTGCCCATCGGCGGCCTGAAGCAGAAGCTGCTGGCCGCGCACCGGGCCGGCATCACCACCGTGGTGATCCCCAAGCGGAACGAGCCCGACCTGGACGACGTCCCGGCCGAGGTCCTCGACAAGCTGGAGGTCCACCCGGTGACCGACGTCCGGCAGGTGCTGGAGATCGCTCTCGCCCCGGCCTCGGCCCGGGCGCAGGACAGGATCCCGGCCGTGGCGTAGGCGCCATGCTGTGACGGGCGTGGCATCACGCGCGCGACCGGTACGGACGGCCCGTCTCTCCCGTGAGGGAGGGCGGGCCGTTCCGCCTGTCCTCGCCGGGCGGGCCCCGGCGGCATTCCCCATGCCGCCGGGGCCCGCCCGGTGAGTCGGACGGGTCAGCCGTTCGCGAGCGCCACCACGCGGTCCACGTCGCCGTTGAAGTGGTTGTGGTCGCCGACCGTGGGGCCGGACGAGGTGTACTGCCACATCGTGTAGTAGGCCCAGCCGGCCGGGAGTTCACCGACCGTGCTGGCGTACCGGGCCACCCAGAGCGGGTTGGTGGCGCCGAAGGCGGAACTGTTGCCCGTGCAGTCCTTCCACCAGCTCGTCGCGGTGTAGATCACCGCGTCCCGTCCGGTGCGGGCCTTGTACGTGTTCACGAAGTCCCGGATCCACGAGACCATGCCGGCCTGGGTCTTGCCGTAGCACTGCGCGCCGTACGGGTTCCACTCGATGTCGAGCACGCCCGGCAGCGTCCTGCCGTCCCTCGACCAGCCGCCCCCGTTGTCCACGAAATAGTTGGCCTGGGTCGCGCCGCTCGTGGTGTCGGGGGTGGCGAAGTGGTAAGTGCCCCGGATCATGCCGACGTTGTACGACCCGGTGTACTGCTGCGTGAAGTAGGTGTTCTTGTAGTACGTCCCCTCGGTGGCCTTCACGTAGGCCCACTTCACACCGCTGTTCCAGAGGGTCGACCAGGCGACGTTGCCCTGGTGGCTGCTGACGTCCACGCCTTCGGTCTGGACAGCGGTCGTACCGGTGGAGCTTCCGGTGCGCTGGCCGTCGTGCGCGACGACACCCTGGCCCATCCTGGCCGTACCGCGGTCGGGGACGGCGGCGGTGTCGGCGGCCGATGCGGCGCCCGGCAGGGCGGCCAGGAGGGTGAGGGCGGCGACGAGCGTTCCCGCCGCGGCGAAGCGCGAGCGGCGGGACGTCGTGGTTCCGGGTCTGAGCACGGGCATGTGCGTGCCTCCGAGGGCTCGGTGGGGGGAACTCGTGACGCAGGGACGGGTGCGGGACACCCCTGCGGTGGGTGCGCCATGGTGTGGACATGCCACCCTTGGCACCCATGAAGCTACGCACGTAGACCCGTGTCCGGAAGAGGGCCCGGGCGCTGCCGGAGGTCTACGCCTGCGAAATACTGGCGGAGCTGCGGCGATGGCCGGAGCTGAAAGAAACTTTCACCGGCTGGAAAGCGGACGAGGGGTGCTGACGTGCACGGCAGTGGAAGCGGAAGTGAACCGGGTCCGCCGGCCGGGAATGGTGTGGACCACGAGTTCCTGGCGCTGGAGCGTGAGTTGTCGGTCTTCCTGCGCAGGGCGCGGGCCAACTCGGGGGAAATGGCCCGCGAGGTGCACCCGGACCTCGAGGCCGCGGCCTACGGCCTCCTCGTCCGGCTCGAATCCGCCGGCCGCCAGCGCGCCACGGAGCTCGCCGCCTACTTCGGCGTGGGCAAGGCGACAATGAGCCGGCAGCTGCGGGCCCTGGAAGCCCTCGGGCTGGTGGCCCGCCAGGACGACCCGGCGGACGGCCGCGCCTCCCTGGTCCACCTCACCGACGAGGGGCTCGCCCGCTTCCGCAGCGTCCGTGACGCCCGCCGCGGCCGGTACGCCCGCAAACTGGCGGACTGGGACCGGGCCGAGGTCGCCGAACTGGCCCGCCTGCTGCACCACCTGAACACCCGTGCCGAGGACTGAGCCCGGCCGGACGCATCGAGTCCGGCCTGCCGGACTGCTCCGGGGCGGGCGGCGCGGCTACAGCTCGACGAGCATCGCGGTCGCGTCGTCGTGCGTCTTGCCCCGGCGCAGATACGTACGGGCCGTGTCGGCCCGCTCCAGCTCCCTGACGCGGTCGATCAGCCCCTGGGCTCCCGTCCCGCGCAGGAGCCCGAGGGTGGCCGTCCAGTCGCCCTCACGGAACTTCTCCGTCCATCGGCTCGCCCCGTCGGTCAGGGCGGCCAGCGCCCGGACCTCCGCGCGCGGGGTCTCACCGGCCACGGCCCGTGAGGCCACCAGAGGGTCGGCGGCGGCCGTGAAGAAGCCGCCCTCCTTATTCCTCACTCGCGCGTCCGCGACGGCGTCGGAGGCCAGGGACCCGGGCGGGAGCCGGTCGAGGCGGTCGTCGAGCACCGGGAGGACCGTGCCGTCGGGCGCCTCCAGGAGAAGCGCGGAGTCGGAGAGCACCAGGTGCTCGACCCGCTCCCGGTCCCAGCGCGCCAGGACCACCGTCGCCTGGGGGGTGCGCACGTGAGAAAGGTCACACAGGGACCGGTGTGAATCGGCGGTGCGCCGAATGGACTCCCCGAGCACCTCGGCCAGGGTCAGATCCCGTCGTGAACCGGACAGTTCGACCAGCGAGCCGCCCAGTCGCGCGGTGAACCACGGGACCGGGTGCACACAGCCGACATCGCCACCCGGCGGCGTGACGCCGTCGAGCAGGACCAGCACACCGCCCTGACCGGTGGCGGGGACCGCCGCCGCCGCCCAGTCCTCGTTGGGGCGTTCGGGGCTGCCCGGTTCGGTGGCGAGATCGATGCGCATCCGGCCAGTCTGCACGACGCCTTCACCGGGCCTGCACACCGCCGGCGTTGGGTCGTATCGGCAGGTCGGGGCGGCTCCTCGGGTGGAGGCAGGTCCTCCGCGCATATGCGGGCGCGCATCTTCCCAAAGCCGGGGCCGAAGTTCCACCTGGCGTCCCACGCATGACCCTGAGCCCCCGTGGGGAGACTTGTTCGCCAACTCGGGAGTGATGTTCACTCAATCGTGTGGCGGAGCGGTCGATGCGCGCCCCCCTCCCAAAAGCGCTGGAATGGTCAGAAGCCGTATCAGGGGTGGGGGCGCCTTTTGCACGTGACCGTGCGTCACCTCTGCTTCAAGGGTGGACGAATCAAGATTGCGAGCACCGGTGCAGAAGAAGCGGCCTCGGAGCAAGGACGGCACGCGCGAGGAGACCGGGGCGGTGACTCCGGCAGCGGGTGACGGCAAGCGGACCGTACGGGTGCGCAGCCGGCTCGTCGCCGGCGTGGCGGTCGTCGGGATCACCGTCATCGCGGCGGGCGCCCCGGCGGCCCTGGGCGCCTCCTCCGACCTCAACGAGTCCCAGCGGCTCGTCACGCTCGCCGAGCTGAACCAGCAGGCGATCTCCCTCGCGCACTCCCTCGCGGACGAGCGCGACGAGGTCACCGCCTTCATCGCGGCCGGCCGCGAGGACGACGGCGGCACGGACGGCGGCGAGCCCGCGAGCCCGGCGGCCCGGGTCGACCAGCAGGTGGACGAGATCCACGGGGCGGCCCCCGCGGCGCTTCGCCGGGACCTCTCCACCCTCCCCTCGGTGCGCCGCACCGCCCTCACCGGCAAGGGCTCCGCGATGGAGGCCTACCAGGCCTACACGGAGATCATCGCCAAGCTGCACGGCCTCGCCGCCGAGCTCGCCGACAAGACTCCGCCGCGGGCCGCCGAGGCCACCCGTGCCCCGCTGGCCCTCGGTGGCGCGGTCGAGCAGGCCTCCGCGACCCGGGGCCTGCTCCTGGCCGCGCTCTCCGTACCCGGTTCGCAACCGGCCGAGCCGCAGATCGACCCCATCACCGGGCTGCCGGTCCAGACGCAGGACGAGGGCGACGGTGAGGACGGCCGCGCCCGCGACGAGCTGAGCGCCGCGGCCCAGCAGGCACGGGTCCGTGAGCTCGCCTCCCTCGCCGACTTCGACCAGGCCGCCGGGCCCACCGCCCGTGACAAGCTGGCCTCCACGGTCACCGGGCCCGAGGTCAACAGCGCGGAGAAGTACCTCACCCGGCTCACGGACCGTCCCGAACTGTCCGACACGGAGCGGGAGTCCGACCGCAAGAAGGTGGGCGCGGCGCTCTCCGCCCGTATCGACCGCATGCGGAGCGTCGAATCGGCCCTCGGCACCGCGCAGGTCAAGCGCCTGGAGGCGCTGCGGGACGACGACGTCACCGCTCTCGAACTCCGCCTCGCACTGCTCGGTGGCTGCGCCCTGATCGCCATCGGCGTCTCCACCGCCGTGGCGCGGACCCTGACCCAGCCCCTCGCCGTCCTGCGCATCGGCGCGGCCCGTATCGCCGCGGAACCCGAGACGGCCGAACCCGTCCGCTACACCGGGCGCAACGACGAGTTCGCCCAGGTCGTGCGGTCCATCAACACCCTCCACGGCAAGCTGCACGGCCTGCACCACGGCGTCACGGGCCGGCTGGAAGGGCTGGAGTCCGAGCGCGCCGAACTGATCGCGGGCCGTGAGGCGCTCACTTCACAGCGCGCCGAACTCCAGACCCGGGTGACCGAGCTCGGCACCCAGCTGGAGCAGCTGAAGAACACGGTCCACCACACCTTCGTCAACCTCTCGCTGCGGACCCTGGGACTCGTCGAGCGCCAGCTCGGTGTCATCGAGGGCATGGAGGACCGGGAGCAGGACCCCGAGCGCCTCGCCACGCTCTTCAAGCTGGACCACATGGCCACCGTCATGCGGCGCCACAGCGAGAACATGCTGGTCCTCGCGGGCGCCGAGCACGGCCACGGGCACGCGGGTCCGATCCCGCTTGTCGACGTGATGCGCGCCGCCGTCAGCGAGATCGAGCGGTACGAGCGCGTGACGATCCGGTCCCTGCCGCCGCACGCCCGGATCGCGGGCTTCGCCGCCGACGACCTGAGCCACCTGGTCGCCGAACTCCTGGAGAACGCGACCTCGTTCTCGCCGCCGGACTCGCATGTCGAGCTCTCCGGCTGGCTGCTGGAGACCGGTGAGGTGATGCTCTCCATCCAGGACGAGGGCATCGGCATGTCGACGGTCCGGATGAGTGAGCTCAATGCCAGGCTGGCCGACCCGGCCTCCTTCGAAGCGGGTGAACAGGCCGCGGACGGGGCCGGACTGGGGCTCCAGGTGACGTCGCTGCTCGCCGCCCGCCACGGCGTACAGGTCCAGCTGCGTGAGCAGAAGGGGAGCGGGGTGACAGTCGTCGTCGTACTCCCGCAGGCTCTGCTGCCCGAGGCGCCGCCCACGGCGGCCCCGCCGGCCGTACAACTGCCGGGGGACGCCCCCGCGCTGAACCTGCCGGGTTCGGTCGCCGAGGCCAACTCCAACGCGTTGCCGCAGCGTTCGGCGGAGTCCGCCGAGGACCCGCTGATCGCGGCGGCCGAGAGGACCATCCGTGACGCCGGGGAACAGCGGCCGGCTGCCGAGAAGTCCGGGGCGCAGGGGGACACCGCCGAGGAGTCCGGCGGGCAGGGGAGCAGCGCCGAGGCGCCCGCTCCGTCCCCGCTGCCCGACGGGCCCGCTCCCGGGGCGCAGGCGCCCGGAGCGTCCGCTCCTGTCGAGACCCCGGCCGAGACCACGATGCAGTTCCGCCTGCCCGGGCTCCAGGACGCCCCGGCGGAGCAGGACGCCTCCGAACCCCAGGACCATGCCGCGCCGCAGGACGCCCCCGCACGCCCGGAGCCGTCCGCCCCGCAGGACGTAACCGAGCGGCAGGACACGCCGGGACCGTACGCCGTCGGGCCTGACCGCCACGAGCGCGCCGCCGACACGAGCCCCGCGGCCGACCCGGCCGTCGCCGACGCCCTCCCCGGCCCCCGGCAGCCCCTGACCGGGCTGGGCGAGGAGGTGCCCGACCCGGCGCCCTCACCCCTGCGCCTCACGGACAAGGGGCTGCCCAAGCGCACGCCCAAGATCGTGGCTCCCGCCGCCGCCCCGGTCGCCGAACGCCGGAGCGGCGTGGACAAGGAGGCCCTGCGGCGCAAGCTCGGCGGTTTCCACCAGGGCGCGAAGGAGGGCCGGCGCGACGTCGAGGCGGAGATCACCGGGGACACGGACGCGCGGAGCACGGACCGGACCGGCCGTGCGGAGCCGGCCGACCGTGCGCACGGTCGCATCGATGAAACGGGGGACACAGTCGAGGAGGCACACAGGTGACCGCATCCAGCACATTCGGGCTGAGCTCCGAGGCCCGGAACCTGCACTGGCTGCTGAACAATCTCGTGGAGGAGGTGCCGGGGGTCCACTCGGTCACCGTCGTGTCGTCCGACGGGTTGATGCTGCTCTCCTCGGACCCCGGCCTCGCGACGGCCCGGGCGGAGGGGCGGCCGGAGGGCCCGAAGGGCTCCAGCGCCGACCTCGCCACCATCGTCTCCGGCATCGGGTCCCTCACGATCGGTGCCGCGAAGCTGATGGACGGCGGCGGCGTCAAGCAGACGATGGTCGCGATGGACGAGGGCAGTGTCTTCGTCATGTCGATCAGTGACGGCTCCCTCCTCGGTGTGCACGCCACACCCGACTGCGACATGAGCGTCGTCGCCTATCACATGGCGCTCTTCGTCGGCCGTGCCGGACACGTACTCACCCCCGAACTCCGCAGCGAGCTGCGCACATCGATGGAGAGCGCCCTGTGACGTCAGCTGCCGAGCCCGTACGCAAACTCCCCGTCCGGGGGTCCGACCGCAAGCCCGCCCGGGTCCGCCCGTACTCCCTCACCGGCGGCCGTACCCGCTTCGGCCACGTCCTGCTCGTCGAGACGTTCGTCGCCGCGCTGGAAGCCCCCGAGGAGCGGCGCGAGCTCACGAACGGGAACCTCGCCTCACGGGTCATGCCCGAGCTCCGCGCCATCGTCGAGCTCTGCCGTCGCATGCGTACGGTCGCGGAGATCTCGGCGCTGCTGAAGATGCCTCTCGGTGTGGTCCGGGTGCTGCTGAGTGACCTGGCCGACCAGGGAAAGATCCGCGTGTACGGAACCGGTCACGGTGCCGGCCAGCCCGACCGCGCACTGCTCGAAAGGGTGCTCAATGGACTCCGTCGTCTCTGAGGCGCCGCTCTTCACCCCGCGCCGGCCGGGGCCACCGGACTTGGCCGACGAGGAAGCGGTGCAGGACTGGCAGCTCGACCACAGCCGCGCTCCGGTCGCCACGAAGATCGTGGTGGCGGGCGGCTTCGGGGTGGGCAAGACGACCTTCGTCCGTTCGGTCTCCGAGATAACCCCGCTCCAGACCGAAGCGCTGATGACGCAGGCCAGTGAGGGCACCGACGACCTCAGCGCCACGCCCGACAAGGTCACCACGACCGTGGCGATGGACTTCGGCCGTCTGACGCTCGACAACGACCTCGTGCTGTACGTCTTCGGCACCCCGGGCCAGCAGCGGTTCTGGTTCATGTGGGACGACCTCGTGCGTGGTGCGATCGGTGCGATCGTGCTCGCCGACACCCGCCGCCTCGCCGACTGCTTCGCGGCGCTCGACTACTTCGAGAGCTGCGGGCTCCCGTACATCGTGGCCGTCAACCACTTCGAGGGAACGGCCGGTTACGCGGAGCAGGACGTCAGGGACGCCCTGTCCGTGCCTCCGGAGGTGCCTGTCCTGATCATGGACGCGCGTAAGAGGATCACGGTCGTCGAGTCGCTGCTCGCCCTGGTGGGGCACGCCCTCGACGTCACTCCCGCGTAACCCGACGCAACCAGGCACACGTTACGGAGAACCGCGATGCGGAAGATACTCATAGTCGGAGCCGGCCAGTCCGGTCTCCAGCTGGCTCTCGGCCTGCAGTCCGCAGGATACGAAGTCACCCTCATGTCCAACCGCACGGCGGACGAGATCCGGTCGGGCCGGGTCATGTCGACGCAGTGCATGTTCCACACCGCTCTCGAGTACGAGCGTGAGCTCCAGCTGAACTTCTGGGAGTCGCAGGCCCCGCGCATCGAGGGCCTCGGCGTGTCGGTCGCCGCGCCGGACTCCTCGCGCGCCGTCGACTGGGTGGGCAAGCTGGACGGGTACGCCCAGTCCGTCGACCAGCGGGTCAAGATGGCCGGCTGGATGGAGACCTTCGCCCAGCGCGGCGGCCAGCTCGTCATCCACGGCGCGGCCGTCTCCGACCTGGACTACTTCTCCCGTACCTTCGACCTGGTGATGGTCTCGGCGGGCAAGGGCGAGCTGGTCTCCATGTTCGGCCGGGACGCCTCCCGTTCGCCGTTCGACGCCCCGCAGCGCGCGCTGGCCGTGGCCTACGTCCACGGGATGGGCCCGCGCCCGGAGCACCCGGACTTCGACGCGGTCCGCTGCAACCTGGTCCCGGGCGTCGGCGAGCTCTTCGTCATGCCGACCCTGACGACGTCGGGCCGGGCGGACATCCTCTTCTGGGAGGGCGTTCCCAGCGGCCCGCTGGACGCCTTCCAGGGCATCAAGGACCCTGCGGAGCACCTGGCGAAGACGCTGGAGCTCATGGAGAAGTTCACGCCGTGGGAGTACGCGCGAGCCACCAAGGTCGAGCTGACCGACGCCAACGGCACGCTGGCGGGCCGTTACGCCCCCACCGTCCGCAAGCCGATCGGCCGGCTGCCAGGTGGCGGCCTGGTCCTCGGGGTGGGCGACGTGGTCGTGGCCAACGACCCGATCACCGGCCAGGGCTCCAACACGGCGTCCAAGTGCGCCCACTCCTACCTGCGGTCGATCATCGAGCGCGGCGACCGCGAGTTCGACGCGGAGTGGATGCAGGCCACCTTCGACCGGCACTGGGAGAACACGCAGCACGTCGTGAAGTGGACGAACGCGATGCTCGGCGTTCCCCCGGAGCACGTGCTGAACCTGATCGGCGCCGCCGGTCAGCTCCAGCCCGTCGCGGACCGCTTCGCCAACGGGTTCAACGATCCGGCGGACTTCGACAACTTCTTCTTCGAGCCCGAGAAGACGAACGCGTACCTCGCCGAGGTCTCGGCCGCCCGGGCCGGCTGACCTCCGCGCACGGGACCGGCCGGTCCGCCGCGGTCGTGGCGGCCGGCCCGGCCCCCGGTGGAGGGGGCCGCCGGGCGACGGGGATCAGGCACTCGGGGCGGACTCGGCCGCGTACCCCGTGTCCGGGCCTGCGGTGGCGCCCTCGGGCAGATCCGGACCGGTGTACGTGCTCAGCGGCTTGCTCCCGGGATCCGGACGGACCGCGCCCAGCAGCGGGTTGGACGCCACGGGGGAGACCTTCACCGAGGTGCCGGGCCTGGGCGCCTGTACGACGAGGCCGTTGCCGATGTACAGCGCCACATGGGTCGCCGTCGGGAAGTAGACCACCAGATCGCCGGGGCGCAGCGACCCGACGGGAATCCTGGGCAGTTGCCGCCACTGTTCCTGGGACGTGCGCGGAATGGTCCGGCCCGCGTCCGCCCACGCCTGCGAGGTGAGCCCGGAGCAGTCGAAGGAATCAGGCCCCTCCGCGCCCCAGACGTAGGGTTTGCCGATCTGAGCGACCGCGTACCGTACGGCTTCACCGCCCTCCTCGGACGGCGGGCGGGCCGAGCTGAGTGCTCCCGAGGCCACCAGCTCGTCCTGGGCCTCGCCGATGTTCTTCTGTTCCAGCCGCGACACCTCGGAGAGCTGCTCCTTCGAGAGGGAGGCGAGCATGGCCTCGACGTCCTTCAGCCGGGCCTTCACGGCGTCGTGCTGCGTGCGCTGCTTCTTCGCCAGCACCTTCTGCCGGTTCATGACCAGCCGGGCCTGGGCCGCCAGTGCCTTCGCCCGCTTCTCCGCGCCGGTGAGCCGTTCGATCGCGGCGGTCCGGCCGGCCTGGGCCCGCTGGATCACATGGGTCTGATCCAGCGCCTGCTGCGGGTCGCGGGAGAGCAGCAGCCGCAGATACACCGAGTAGCCGGTGCGGCCCTGATACTGCTCGCGGGCCAGGCGCCCCGCGTCCCGGCGGCCGGCGCCGAGGGCCGTGCGGGCCCGGGAGAGCGCGGCGTTCAGCTTCCTGGCCTCGGCGGCCCGTTTCCTCAGCTCCTCCTCGGTGGCGTTGTAGCGCTCACCGGCCTCCTCGGCCTGCCGGTAGAGCGTCTGCAGCTGCTTCAGCAGCCCGGCGACGCCCTGCGGGGCACCGGCGGCGGGGGCGGGGTCCGCGTCGGCCGGTGCCCGGTGCGGGCCGGCCGGGGGGAGGGCCGCCGGGTCCGCGGTGGCGGGGGAGGCGGCGACGAGCGCGGCCAGGGCCGCCGTACAGAGCGTATGGACGAGTCGGCCTGCCACGGCATCACCTCCGGTGACGGGGACCAGCCGTAAGTAGGACCAGCCCACAAGTGATCGGGTCGCATCCATCCGGTCACTCCGGGCCGGGTGAGGCAAGGACCGCCCGGTGTGGCGGCCGCCTCTGTCCCCCGGACGGGGGACGCGCCGACGTCACTCCACGGCGAACGCGTAGACGGCCCTGCCCCGCTGGACGATCACGGTCCCGGCGGCGGCCAGCACCCGGTACGGCCCGCCGACCGTGGCGCCTCCGGGATCCTGGACCCCGATGTCCTGGAACTTCCACAGCCGGCGCCCGTCCGCCGCCGCGAACGCGGTCACCTGCGAGACGTCCGCCGCGAGCAGGGTCCTCCCGCCACCGCTGAGGGTGAGAGCGGGCGCGGCCCCACCGGGCGGCACCTCCGTGGACCGCCGCCAGAGCAGCCGCCCGGACGCCCGGTCGACCGCGCCGACCTCCTGATCGCGGTTGGTGGTGTGCAGCAGCGTTCCGGCGGGGACCGGGGTGCCGAACTCGGACCCCTCGGTGCCGTTCAGCGTCCACACCGGCTTGCCCGTGGCCGTCTCGAACGCCTGGAGATCGCCGCCCACCGCGCCGTACAGCCGCCCCTCCGCGTCCCCGAGTGCCGCGCCGGCCGGGGTGAGGGCGCCGAACTGCCGGTTCCAGAGCAGCTTGCCGGTCGCGCGGTCGAAGCTGCGGAAGGAGGCCCTGCCCTTGCCCGCCTTGACGTCCGCCGGGGTGAGGGTCGCCGCGTCCTGGGCCACGACGACGTCGGTGTCCCGGACCGCGGTCAGCCGGTAGGCGGGCGTGCCGGGCGCCCTGCCGGCGGGGACCGCGGTGCGCCACAGTTCCTTGCGCGCCACCACGTCGTAAGCGAAGAGGTAGGCCCGGACGGCCTGGGTGTCCTTGCCGGGCTTCTTGCCCTTCTTCGGCTTCGGCGCCTTCACGGTGACCGTGTGGGAGCCGGTGAACCAGACGACGGACCCGGAACTCCCGGTCAGGGCGGCCACCTTCATGTCCGGTACGCCGGGGAACAGCTCGGCGTACGGGACGTGGTGCGCGACCTTCCCGTCCCCGGAGGAGAGCCAGCGGAACCCGGTCGGGTTCGCCAGGAAGCACAGCCCGTCCCCGCCGGGCAGGACCGCCTGGGCGCCGGCGGCGTCCGCCTGCTCCCAGGCCTTCCGGCCGGTGCGCAGGTCCACGGCTGTGGCCCCGGCCGTACCGGTCAGCACCAGGAGCCTGTCCTGCCAGAGTCCGGCGGTGAGCGGTGCGGGGGCGGCGGCGGGGTGCGTGTACATCCATCGCGGCTCCGGGGCGCGTCCCGGCACCGACAGGCGGGGCTTCGGCGTGGGCTTGCCGTCGGTGGCCGAGGAGGTGGAGTCGTCCGGCCCGAGGGCGAGTACGGCTCCGCCGCCGACGAGCAGTCCGGCGGCCCCGGCCGCGGCTGTCGTGAGCAGCGCCCGCCTGCTCGTCACGGGCGCGGGGGGCGCGGGGGGTGCGGCGGGCTCGGAGGCCGGTACGGGCCGGGGGAGCGGGGCGGGGATCGCCGGGTACGCGGAGGAGTGCGGCCGCGCCGCGGCAGGCAGCGCGGGCGCGGGTGCCTGCGGCGGCGGTACGGGCTGTGCGGGGGCGGCGGCCCGGGGCGGGGAGGTGTGGGCAGGCGCGGCGCCGGCCGGCTCACGGGGGACGGAGAGGTGGGCCGTCTCCCGGTCGGTGCGAGAGGTACGGGGGCCGGTCGCCAGGAAACGCGTGGTCCGGCTGTCCTCACCGGATTCACCGGATTCACCACCGGCCTCACGTGCGTCGCCGGCCTCGTCGACGCCGGACGGCCCCTCCTGGGGCCGGGGGGCGGCGTGCGGGAAAGCCGTCTCCTGGGGCTGCGGAACGGCCCGGGAGGGTGCCGTGTCCTGCGGCTCCGGGAGGCCCTGCGTGTGTGCCACGGCCCGGGCCCGCGGGACGTCCGGTGCCGGAGGCGTGTCGTGCGGCTGAGGCTGCCGCACGCCCCGCGTCTGTGCCGGGTCCCGCGCCTCCGGCGCCTCCAGCGCCCGGGCCCGCGCGGCCTGTTCCGCCACCGTGTCGAGCAGGGTACGGGGAAGCCATCCTCCCTCGGCCAGGCCGGCCGCGCCCTCCAGGGCGAGCTCCGCCGCGACCGATCCGGCACCCGGCCGGCCGGCCGGATCCTTCGACAGGCAGCGTGCGATCAGGCCACGCAACGCGTCGGGCACCGAGTCCAGTTCGGCCGAGGCGTGCGCGATCCGTTCGGCCGCCTCGTCGGCGGGCCCGTCGGCGAGCGGGGTCGTACCGGTCGCCGCGTACGCCAGGAGAAGGCCCAGGACGAAGAGGTCGGAGGCCGGGCCGGCTCCCTTGCCCTCCACCTGTTCCGGGGTCAGATAACCGAGCCGGACGGACAGCTGCCCGCCCGCCTTCGCCTCGGCCGAGGCGGCGGCCCCCAGCGGCCCGAACGCCGTCAGCCGCGGTCCGTCCTCGGCCAGCAGCACCGTCCCCGGAGCCAGCCCCTGGAGGACGGCCCCGGTCGCGTGGACCCGGGACAGGGTCTCGGCCAGGCCGGCGCCCAGTATCCGCACGGCACGCTCGGGCAGCGGGCCCGCGAGGCCGATCGCCTCGGCGAGCGTCAGGGCGGGCACGTACGCCGCTGCCGTCCACAGTTCGCCGTCCGCCTCGGCGGAGGCGAGAGAGGACTGGACCCAGCCGCCGGCCAGCCGTTCGGCGGTGCCTGCCTCGGCCAGGAACCGGCGCCGGAAGGCGGGGACGGCGGCGAGGGCGGGCCGCGCCGAGGCCACCACGGCAAGGTCCCCGTCACGTCCCCTGACCAGGTACTGCACGGCGGCCGCGGTCTCACGGAAGCGTGCCAGCACGGTGTACGGGCCGAAGCGGCGTGGATCGTCCTGACGCAGCGCCTCCATGGCGCACCCCCCTTGTGACCGTGCCCTCGGCACCTGACCGCCGATCTTAGAGGGTGCGGGGAGCCCCGGCGGGTCGCCGCTCAGACGCTCCGGTCCGGCTTCGTCCAGGGCCACTTGAGCGTCGGGCGCTCGCGTCCGCCGGGTGCGTACGCGTACACCCAGCCGCGCTGCAGCCCGAGCCGCCTGGTGTATCCGGCGGGGACGCGCCGGTAGGCGTGCACGGTGGCCGGGCCGCCGTCCGGGTCCGGCACCGGGACCTCGTACCACTTGGGCGGGTGCCCGGTGGGCCCGAGCAGGACCGGTAGGACCCGGCCGTCCAGGGGTCCGCCGCGGAAGGGCGTGTTCTCGCTTTTCACGGTGCCAGTCTGACCCAGCCGGGCGCGGCGGGGGGTCAGCCGGGGGGCAGCAGGTGGCCCGCCCGCTCCGCCACCGGGGCCACCAGCGCGGCCAGCCGTCCGGCCGGGCCGTCCGCGGTCTCCTGGTCCAGCAGGTCCGCGACCACGCAGGCCGTCTCACCGTCGGTGGCCGCGGTGGCCGCGAGCAGCGCGATCAGGTGGTCGACCAGCCAGCCGCGCAGGTCGGGGGCGGGCGGCTGCTTCGCCTCGTCGAGCCAGATCAGCGACGCGGCCTCCACGGCCGCGATCCAGGTACGCACCATCATCCGCAACCGGGGCCCGGCGGCCTCCTCGCCGGGACCGTCTCCCCTGCCCAGGTGGTGCAGGATCTGCTCGGCCGCCGCCCGGCGTACCCCGTCCACGATCGTGGAGGTCTTCGAGGTCTCGGCGACACTGCCGCCGCGCAGCAACGCGCTGAAGCCCGCGTCGTGTTCGTCGACGAAGCCGAGGTAGCGGTCCAGGACCCGGCTCACTCGCTCGGTGGGCGGGCCGGCGGCCGGCTCGGCGAAGCAGAGCGTCAGCTGTTCCGCGGCCGAGCCGAGCGCGGCCTCGTACAACTGCTGCCGGCCGCCCGGGAAGTAGCGGTAGACCAGCGGCCGGGAGACGCCGGCCACGGCCGCCACTTCGTCGATCGACACGTCGTCCGGAGCCCGGTGGGCGAAGAGCGTGAGCGCCGCGCCGAGCAGTTGGGTGCGGCGCTCCTGGACACCGAGCCTTCGGTAGGCGCGGGCCGACGGTGCTGCGGGGACCGAGGTCATGCCCGGAAGCCTAATGCGCCGGCCCGCGATCGACCGTGTCGTGCCGTGCTGTGCTCTGCCGGACCGAGGACGGCTCGGGCGGGTTGCGGGGCGGGGACGGCCTTCGCCGGAACCGGGCCTCCGTTCAGTGCGGGGGTGGTGCCGGGTCCAGTGCGTTGCCGACGGTGCAGCCGCCCTCCCCAGGCATCCGCTGGATCCGGGGCGGCGACCACACCTCGGTGGCGCCGGGCGCCACGCGGGCGAGGAGGCAGTCCTGCGCGTCGAATTTGTTGCCCCGCACCGACAGGAGAACGCCCACCCGGGCGCCGTGCGCCTCCACCTCGGTACGGATCGCCGGATCCATGTCCAGGGCGGCGAGGACGCGGCGCACCCCGGCCTCGTCCGCCCGGCCGCCCTCCGGCACCCGGGGAAGCCTCGCGCGGAGCTCCTCGTACGGCAGCCGGGGCGGTGCGGGCGGCGGGGCGAAGGCCAACGGGAGCCCGTCCGGGCAGTCCACGTCACGGGGGTCCTCGTCCCAGGCGGACGTGGGCGAGACCCGCAGGGCGAAGCAGCGCCGCACGGTGATCTCGTCGGAGTCGAGCCATCCGTCGCGCGCGGAGGCGGACGTGCGCAGGACGATGCCGACGCCGTCCCCGTCGTGGGTCGAGGTACCCGTCACCCGCATCACCTCCACCCCCTCGACGCCGGAGACGGAGCGCCCGACCTCCTCCGCCGTGCGCGGACGCTGGCCGTAGAGCCGCTGACCCGCCTTCCTGGCCGTCTCCCGGGCGGTGTCCGCCGCCTCGGCCTCGGAGGAGCGCACCGCACCGCAGGCGACGGTGAACAGCAACAGCAACAGCGGTGCGAGCCGCAGGAGTCGGAGCATGGGTCCACCTTTCCGGTGCGGCGCGGGGCGGATCACCGCTCGTCTGCTCGGACCGCGCGCAGGCGAGCGTACCCAGCCGGTGCGGCGATGGGACGGCCGCACCCCGGAGCCGGGTTCAGGCCAGCAGGCCGGAGCGCTTCCACAGTCTGCGTCCGACACCGTTCAGGACCCCGATGTCGTCGAAGAAGTCCGTCAGCCGCCGCGCGCCCGTCTGCATCACCTCGGCCCGGTGGCCGCTCGCCCGCACCTGGGCGACGGCCTCGTGGCGGTCCAGGCCGACGTTCTCGTACACCTGCGGGTTGACGAAGCACACAGAGAACACGCGCGCCGCCTCCCCGCAGCTCAGCCGGGTCAGCCGGCGTTCCCAGGCGGGTGCGGTCACCATCTGGCGGCGCAGCTCCTCGCGGGCGTAGCGGACGTGTCGGGCCTCCTCGACGACATGGATGCGCGTCACCCCGCGTACGAGCGTCTGCACGCGCTCGTCGGGGAAGGTGAGCCGCTGCATCCAGTCCAGGATCTCCTCGCCGAGCAGGGTCGCGGCGAAGGAACCGGGCGTGGTGGAGACGGTCTTCAGCACCCGCGCCAGGTTGTGGTAGACCCGCGGGACGGGATACGTGGGGGCGCCGCCCCACTGGATCATCCGGCCGAACATCATCGAGTGCCGGCACTCGTCGGCTATCTCGGTGAGGGCGTACCGGACGTGGTTGCTGGTCACGGGCTTGTCGTAGATGTGCCGGACCAGAAGCTGCATCAGGATGATCTCGAACCAGATGCCGAGCGAGGCGAGTGACGCGGCCTCGTGCCGGGCGAGGTCCATGCGCTGCTCCTCGGACATCCTCCGCCAGAGCGGGGTGTCGTAGAGGGAGACGAGCTCGGGCGGCCAGAACCACTTGCCCTCCTCGACGGCGGAATCCCAGTCGAGCTCGGTGTCCGGGTCGAAGGAGTGCTTGGCCGACGCTTCGAGCAGGCGTGCCGCGACCAGTTCGCGGTCCTTGAGCGGTCCGAGTGCGTCACGCAGCGCCTGGACGTCCTGGTCGGTCACTGTCGTCATGGCTGTAGGCCCCTAGCGCATGGGTTACCGGCGGTCACTCTTTATGAGACTACCTGTCAGCAAGAGCGTCAATCCCTTGTGCGCGACTTGTTGACCCCGCGTCTACCAACGTGTGAACCTGCCAACTGACCGCAGCACCACGGGACATACGATCCTCGCCAGGCGAAGGAGCTGTCCGTGTCGACACACGACCTCTACACCACACCGCCCGACGCGCCCACATGGCAGGTTCCCGCCACCGGCGCCGCCCGCTTCACCTGGGACTACGACGACGGCCGTGACCGTCTCCTCGCCCTCTACCGGAAGGGCAAGGACAAGCAGTGGGACGGCGACAAGCGCATCGACTGGAGCCTGGAGGTCGATCCCGCCGACCCGCTGGGCACACCGGACGAGGTGCTCCCTCTCCACGGCACCCCGCACTGGGCGAAGATGACCGAGCGCGACCGCGGAGAGCTCCGCAAGCACTACACGTCCTGGCAGTTCAGCCAGTTCCTCCACGGTGAGCAGGGGGCGATGGTCTGCGCGGCCCGGATCGTGGAATCCGTCCCGGACCTGGACGCGAAGTTCTACTCCGCGACCCAGACGATGGACGAGGCGCGGCACGCGGAGATCTACGGCCGGTTCCTGCACGAGAAGGTGGGGATGCTCTACCCGGTCAACGACAGCCTCCAGGGCCTGCTCGGAGACACCCTGCGCGACTCCCGCTGGGACATGCCCTACCTGGGCATGCAGGTCCTCATCGAGGGTCTGGCGCTCGCCGCCTTCGGCATGATCCGCGATACGACCACCAAGCCGTTGCCGAAGCAGATCCTCGCCTACGTCATGCAGGACGAGGCCCGGCACGTCGCCTTCGGGCGCATGGCCCTGCGCGACTACTACCGGCAGCTCGGCGACGCGGAACTGCGCGAACGCGAGGAGTTCGTCATCGAGGGCTGCCACCTGATGCGCGACCGGCTCAAAGGCGTCGAGGTGCTGGAGAACTTCGGCATCGGCAAGCAGGAGGCCCAGGACCTCTCCGAACACTCGGAGTACCTGCGCCTTTTCCGGAAACTGTTGTTCAGCCGGATCGTCCCCTGCGTCAAGGACATCGGCCTGTGGGGGGAACGGCTCCAGAAGGCCTACGTGGACATGGGAGTCTTCGAGCTGGGCGACTCGAACCTGGACCTGCTGATGGCCCAGGACGAGGAGATAGCCGAACAACTGGACCGCGACCGCTTCGCACGGGAGGAGGAGGCCCGGGTCGCCGAGGTGGCGGAGACGATCGCGGAGGGCGGTGGGCCCTCCGCGTGAGCGGCCCTCACCCCTCGGGCACTTCCACGATCCTGCCGTTCTCGTCGACGGTCCTCGTCTCCCAGTACGTGTCCCACTTGTCGCCGACGTACTGGGGGACCTTGCCCTCGGGGTAGCGGGTGTACCCCTGGGGCGGCTCCTCGTCGTCGGGCACGCAGGCGCTGCCCGTGCCGCCCACCGACAGGACCGGGTACTCGCCGTTGCTGCACTGCGCCTCGGCCATCGAGCAGCCGGTGGACAGCAGGGCGACGGTCACCGCCGCCAGGGCGAGACCTGCCGCCGCCCGCCCTGTGCGGCGGGTGCCGTGGGTGGGCGCCGGGGGGCGAACTCCGGTGTTGCTGCGCATGATTGGCTCCTTCGAGGTGCGGCCGGACCGGTCGGATCCAGCCTGCCCGGGAGGCGACACGCCGACCATGAGTAGGCGTACTCAGGCCGGCCCGCCGGCGTACGCACAGCCGGTTCCCGCCCACGGCCGTCGCCCATCCGTACGCCGAACCCTCGTTCGGGGGTGACGTAGCGTGAGCCCATGACAATGCCGCCGCAGCCGCCGCAGAACCCGTACGGGCAGCCCCCTCTCCCGCAGAATCCGTACGGGCAGCAGCCTGCCCAGAACCCGTACCCGCAGCAGCCCGCTTACGCCTACCCGCCGCAGCCGGCCCCTGGCGCGCCCGGACCGTACTACGGGCAGCCGGGGATGCCGGGTGCGCCGGTGTGGCCCCCGCAGCCGCCTCGCCGGAAGCGGACCGGGCTCGTCGCCGGCATCGTGGCCGGGTCCCTCGTCCTCGTCGCCGCCCTCGGCTTCGGTGTGTACGAGCTGGTCGACAGGGGCGCGGACGCGGTGTTCCCCCCGGCCACGCACGAACTCGTCGTGGAGAAGACGGTGCTGGACGGGGAGTTCACCCTCAACAAGGACCTGTCGGACACCGAGGGCAAGAAGATCGAGGACATGCCCGACCCGACCATCCGGGACGGCAGGGCCGCCGTCGCCCAGTACGGCTCCGAGGAGAACGGCATGCTGGTGCTGTCCGGCATGTACGGACAGCTCGCCAGCCCGGCGTTCGTACGCGGCAAGATCCTGGAGGGCGCGGCGCAGGGGGAGGGCGCGACGGTCGTCGTGCCCCCCAGGGAGTACACGCCCGAGGGGTACGGCATCACGCTGGAGTGCCAGGTCGTGCAGTCCAAGGAGATCGGCCTGACCACCAACATGCCCATGTGCGCCTGGGGCGACGGGAACACCGCCGCCGCGGTCGCCGTGCTCCGGCCGCAGGACATGGACAAGGACGCGACATCGCTCGACCTGGCGAAGGCCGCCGAGGAAGCCGCGCAGGTCCGTTCCGAGATCCGCAGGCCGATCAGCTGAACCGGGGCGGACGCGACGGCGGCAGGACCCGCTCCACCGCGCATGCCATGCCCAGCAGTTCCGCGTCCGTTCCCCGGTCGGTCACCAGTTGGAGGCCGACCGGGCAGCCGTCCGGTGTGAAACCGGCGGGCACGCTCGCCGCCGGATGCCCGCTCAGGTTGAACGCCCACGTCAGGGCCGTCGAGAAGACCTCGCCGGGGCCCTCGTGGCCGTGCGGCCGGTTCGGTGTGGCCGGGCTCAGCAGCAGGGGCGTGCGTGCGAAGAAGGCGTCCAGGACGCGGTCGTTCGCGGCCCGGAGCGCCCGGGTGGCGGGCGTCACCGCGCGCCGGCGCACCGCCGTCCACGCCTCCACCGGGTCGAGCAGGCCGACGGGCCGGGGGACCAGGCGCACCACCCCCGCCGCCACCAGCCGGTCCACCGCGCTCCGCGCCACTTCCGCCACCTGCGGGTCGACGGAGGCGAAGCCCAGGTCCGGGCTGAAGACCGCCGGGACGGGGAGCCGGGCGGGCCGGGGCGCGTACCCGTCCAGCACATGACGCAGATACGTCTCCGCACGCGCCGCCGTACGTGCCAGCACGCCGGGGGAGGCCAGGCCCGTCCGGTCGGGGGAGGGCAGGAGCCCCGTCGTCGTCTTCAGGCCGAACACCCCGCACCATGCGGCGGGGATGCGGACCGACCCGGCCCCGTCGCTGCCCGTCGCCAGTTCCACCATGCCCGCCGCGACCGCGACGGCCGAGCCCGCCGACGAACCGCCCGGGGTGCGGTCCGCGCGCCACGGGTTGACCGTCCGGCCGTGCGCGCCCTCGCCCCAGGTCTGCCAGTCCGTTCCCGGGCCGGGCACGGACGTCGCGCCGACCGGGACTCCGCCGGCCGCGACGAGCCGGCGGGCCGCGTACGAGCGGATGCCCGCCGGGCCCTTCACCGCGAACGGCAGCCCGGCCAGGGGAAGACCGGTGGCGGTGCGGGCGCGGGACCGGGCCTCCTCGTGCCAGACCTCGGTGAAGGCGGACAGCTCCGGGTCCAGCCGGTCGATCCGGGCCAGGGCCGTCTCGGCGGCGGGAGCCGCCGGGTCGTTCTCAGCCATCCAGCGCGGCCTCCATCACGGCTCGTGCGATCGGGGCGGCGCTGCCGCCGCCGCTGATGTCGGCCCGGTCCGCCGAGGCGTCCTCCACGACCACGGCCACGGCCACCGCGGGGCGGCCCGAGTCCGGGGCCTGCGCCCACGAGATGAACCAGGCGTACGGGCTAGCGGAGTTGTCGACGCCGTGCTGGGCGGTACCCGTCTTGCCGCCGACCCTCACCCCGTCGATCGCCGCGTTCGTGCCCGTTCCGTTCTCCACGACGTCGACCATCATGCGCTGCAGCCGGGCTGCCGTCCCCGGCTCCATCGCCCGCCGGTAGGAGTCCTCGTCCCCCCGCCGCACCGTGCCACCGCCGGCGGTGGTCACCCGGTCCACCAGGTGGGGGCGCCGAAGGTCGCCGCCGTTCGCCACCGCCGCGGCCACCATCGCCATCTGGAGCGGGGTCGCGGTCGTGTCGAACTGGCCGATCGAGGACTGCGCCAGCTGGTCGTCGCTCATGTCCGAGTCGAAGTTGCTGCGGGCGACCCGGGAGGGGATCCTCAGCCCGTCCTCGTTGAAGCCGAACCGGCCCGCCGCCTCCAGCATGCCCTCCAGTCCCACCTGGACCCCCAGGTGGGCCATCACCGTGTTGCAGGAGACCCGGATCGCCTCCGCCAGCGACGCCTGCTCACAGCCACGCGCCTCGTCGGGGAGCGTGGTCGAGGTCCCCGGGAGCACGTAGGGGGACGGCGTGTCCGTCTCCGCGTCCGGGTCCTTCACGACGCCCGCGTCCAGCGCCGCCGCCGCCGTGACGATCTTGAAGGCGGAACCCGGCGGGTAGGTCTGCCGGATGGCCCGGTTGAGCATGGGCCGGCCGGCGGAGCGGTTGAGCCGCGCCCACGCGTCGGTGACCGAGGAGCCCGTACCGGACAGGACGCCGGGGTCGTACGATGGGGAGGAGACCAGCGCCAGGATCCTGCCGGTCGCCGGGTCGAGGGCCGCGACCGCCCCGCGCCGGCCGTCCAGGCCCTCGTACGCCGCGCGCTGCACCGCGTCGTCGACGGTGGTGACGACGTTGCCGCCGGGCTGCCGGCTGCGGGTGACGTCACCCCACAGGGGGAGGGGGGCCAGGATCGGGGCGGTACCGGAGAGGATGTCGTCCTCGGCGTTCTCCAGCAGCGAGGTGCCGTACGTCTGGGAGGCGTACCCGGTGACCGGCGCGTACAGCGGGCCGTACCGGTAGGTGCGCTCGAACGCGAGCGGCTCGCCGGTGTCCTTCGAGCCGGTGACGGACTCCTCGCCGACCAGGATGTCGCCGCGCGGCTGGTCGTAGCGGTCGATGGTGGTGCGGCGGTTGGCGGGGTTGCCGTTCAGCTCGTCGGCCTCGAAGACCTGGACCCGGGCCGCGTTGGCCAGCAGGGCGACGAGCAGCAGCAGGCAGAAGGCGGCGGCGTGCCGGATGTAGCGGATCACCGTGCGGCCCTCCCGTGCGGTCCCAGGTCCGGCGGTCCCTGCTCGACGACGGGGGCGATGACGCCCGTCGCCGGCTGATCCGGATGGGGGGTACGGGCCACGTCGCTGACCCGGATGAGCAGCGCCACGATGATCCAGTTGGTGACGACGGACGAACCGCCCTGGGCCAGGAACGGCATCGCCATACCGGTCAGCGGGATCAGCCCCATCACACCGCCCGCGATCACGAAGACCTGGAGCGCCAGGATCGAGGCGAGGCCGATCGACAGCAGCCGGCCGAAGGGGTCGCGCAGCGCGAGCCCCGCCCGGTAGCCGCGGGCCACCAGCAGGGCGTACAGCAGGAAGACGGCGGTGAGCCCCGCCAGACCGAGCTCCTCACCCGCGGTCGCCAGGATGAAGTCGGACTTGGCGGCGAAACCGATGAGGATGGAGTGGCCGAGGCCCAGGCCGGTACCGAACATGCCGCCCGCGGCGAACGCGAAGAGCGACTGGGCGAGCTGACCGGGGCCCTGCCCCGCGTCGATGCTCGCGTACGGGTCCAGCCAGTCCTGCACCCTGCTGTGCACATGGGGTTCGAACGAGCCGACGACGAAGGCCCCCGCGGCGGCGAGGAGCAGCCCGACGGCGATCCACCCGGTCCGGCCGGTCGCGACGTACAGCAGGATCACGAAGAGCCCGAAGAAGAGCAGCGAGGTGCCGAGGTCCCGTTCGAGGATCAGGACGCCGACGCTGAGCAGCCAGATCGCCACGATGGGGCCCAGGACCCGGCCGGTGGGCAGCTGCAGCCTCCAGATCCTGCGGCCGGTGTACGCGAGGGCGTTGCGGTTCGCGGCGAGGTAGGCGGCGAAGAAGACGGCGAGCAGGATCTTGGCGAACTCGCCCGGCTGGAACGAGAGTCCGCCGACCCGGATCCAGATCTTGGCCCCGTTCACGGCGGGGAAGAAGATCGGCACGGTCATCAGGACCAGCGCGGTGGCGACCGAGAGGTAGGCGTAGCGCTGGAGTACGCGGTGGTCGCGCAGCAGCACGACGACGGCGATGAAGAACGCGACCCCGAGCGTGGACCAGACCAGCTGGGTGGTGGCCGCCCGGTCGCTCGGCGTCTCCAGGTCGAGCCGGTAGATGAGGACCAGGCCCAGTCCGTTGAGCAGGACCGCGATGGGCAGCAGCAGCGGATCGGCGAAGGGGGCGCGGAAGCGGACGGCGAGGTGGGCGAGCAGGGCCAGGAGACCGAGACCGGCGCCGTACCCGGCGACATCGGGGGGCACCGCGTCGTTCCTGGCGAGGCCGACGGCCGCGTAACCGTAGACGGAGATGAGCACGGCCCCGATCAGGAGCGAGAGCTCGACCCCGCGCCGCTTGGGCAGGCGAAGCTCGGGCGGGCGCGCCTCCGCCGTCGTTGCGGTCATGCTCCGCAACGTAGCAAGAGGCGGGTGCTATTTCCCTTATGCCGACCTCGTGACACCCGCCGGTGCGGCTCAGCCCTGGTACGGGTTCCGGCCGCCGGGCGCGTACCCGGGCTGCTGCTGCGCGGCCCCGTACGGATTGCCGTCCTGGCCGGCGTGGGACTGGGCGAGCAGCCGGTCCGCCTCCTCCTTGGGTATCTGCCGCTCGCCGCCGCAGAAGGTGCACTGCGTCGCGTACTTCGTGGAGAACGGGAACAGCGGGACGAAGAACAGCGTGAACTTGGTGACGCGCTTGCGCAGCGTGTGCGCGGCGGGGTTGCCGCACCAGCCGCACACCATGGTGAGGACCGCGAGCTGGTAGAGATAACCTCGCGTACCGAAAATGATCATGATGTGATTCCTTTCCCCGCGTTCCCCGGAAGTGCCCGCCGGCAGATCGCCAGCAGTCTCTCGTCCTCATAAGTGTCGTGACTGCCGTAGCCGCCGTCCATCGCGTTGTGGCGGCGCACGGACAGCAGCTCGGCCCGCAGCACCCGGACCGCCTCCGACCCTGCACCAGCAGGCCCCATCCGCGCCAGACATTCCGCGACCCGAACTCTGACGTGACGATTCTTCTCCCACGCGGCAAGGAGTACCGGCACCGTCTCGGAGGTCCGCCCCGTGACCTGCCACAGGGCGATCGCGGCGTCGACCCGCAGCCACAGTTCCTCGTGCGTCAGCAGGGCACGCAGTCCGGGAGCGGCCTCCGCCGCCGCCGCGCCGAGTCCGCCCAGCGCGCTCGCCGCCGCCCGGCAGTCGTGGACCCGTTCCGTCCGCAGACCCTGGAGCAGTGCCGGCAGCACCGCGTCGGCGTCCCGGGAGACCGCCCAGAGCGCCTCCGCGGCCTCCGTGGCCGCCGCCGTGCCGGGACGGCCGAGCAGGGCCCGCAGCTCGGGAACGGCACAGCGGGCCGCCGGCCCGAAAGCGCCCAGGGCCCGCAGCGCCGCCGTACGCAGCCACTCGCCCCGGTACTCCGGCGCTCCCCGCAGCACCCGCAGCACCTCGGGCGCCGCCTCGCCCGCGCGCAGGGCCGTCAGCCCGCTCAGCAGCGGACTCGCCCGGTCGTACGCACTCTCGTCGAGCCCGACCTCGCCGAGCCTGCGCCGCAGCACCCCGGCCAGCGGGGCGGCCGAGGCGCCCAGATGCCCGATGGCGAAGCCCACGTCATGGGGGATCTCCGGCCGCTCCAGGGCCGCCGCCAGCGCGGGCAGCACCCGGGCGTCACCCAGCCGGGCCAGCGCCTTCACCGGGGAACCCAGCCCCGGCGGCCCGCCGGCCCACTCCCGCACCCAGGCGCGGGGATCGGCCGCCACCCGTGCTGCCAGGGCGTCGGCGGCGGGCGCGGCCAGGCAGAACAGCTCCTCCAGCACGTGCGAGGCCGCCTCGGCCAGCCGCGGTTCCGCATCCGCGAGCTGGGCGCCGACCAGCCGCACCAGCCCCTCGTACGGGCCCCGCCAGGCCCGGATCAGCCCGCCGCTCATCCGCACGGCGTCGATGCGCTGCCACGGGTCGGGGCTCCGCAGCTGGTCCGCCAGCAGGGCCGTACGGTCCTCGACGCGGTCGTCCAGGCCGACGTGCAGCGTCCGCAGCAGATCGGCCGCCCACGGTGTCCGGCGCTCCGCGGACTCCGCGGCCGACAGCGCCCGCAACTGCCCCACGAGCGTCGAGGAGGGCCGCTCCACCTGAGCCTCGGCCTGCTGCGGCTCCGACGACGGGCCGGGCCCGGACCGCAGTTCCCGCAGCAGTCCGGACACGATCCGCACCACGTCACCGGGCAGCGCGTCCGGGGCGCACCGGGCCAGCTGGGCGAGGGCCGCGAGCCGCAGTCCCGGTGCGTACGCCTCAGCGGCCAGCCTGCTCAGCCAGTCCGCCACCCGGGCCGCCAGCGGACGGTGGCGCAGGGCCACCCGGCCTGCGGCCTCGACGAGCGCGAGGCGCACCTCGCCGTCGGTCTCCACGGACAGCCGCTCACGCAGCAGCGCGAGCACCCTGACCGGATGGCCGTGCAGCGTGGCCAGGGCCAGAGGGGCGGCGAGCCGCACCCCCGGGTCGTCGTCGGCCACCAGCTCGAAGAAGACCTCCGCGCCGGCGGTGACGGCGGCCGCCGCCATCGCGTAGTTCGCGGCGCCCTCCCTCTCCTCCTCGTCGAGGTCGTCCTCGTCGTCCTCGTCCAGATCGATGCCGCCGATGCTGGTGAGCAGTTCGACGAGGCAGCCCCGGTCCCGCACCCGGGTGTCCGCGACCAGCTCGAAGAGGAAGGGGATGCAGGCGAGGGTGCACGCGTACACGTCGCCCTGGTGGTGCACCGCGCAGTACATCCCGTCGAGCGCGCTCTCGCGCTCGGCCGTGTCGGCCGAGGCAAGTCCCCGCAGCAGTGCCGGTACGTCGTCGGCCGGCCCGTAGGCATGCTCCATCGAGGCCCAGTCGACCTCGTCGATCCCCGCGAACACGCCATCCCCTCCCCGTGCCGTCCCCTACCCCGGGACCCGGTGGAGACCGGTCCACGAAGCAGCGCCTGCGCAGAGTGTGCACCACGGCCGGGCGAAATCCACCCTCCACTTGTGGCCTTTCCCGGGGCCGCGCAGGAGGGATGTGGAGGGGTTGTGCGCTTCCTGTCCGGCCTCATCCGCCGGGCAGCGGCCGTGCCTGCTCCGGATCGGTCAGCGGGCCGAGCAGATCTCCGTGCCGTGCCAGCCTCCGCGCCATGTCTCCTGCCAGGAAGACCAGTTCGGCAGGGGTCCGGCAAGCCCCGACCTCGTCCCAGGTGACGGGCGCGGAGACGGCAGGACTGTCCTGGGCGCGCAGGGTGTAGGGGGCCGCGGTGGTCTTGGCCGCGGCGTTCTGGCTGAAATCGACGAACACCTTCCCCGGGCGCAGCGCACGTGTCATCCGGTGCACGACCAGCTCGGGCAGCGCCCTCTGCGCCTCGACGGCCAGGCCCCTCGCGTACGCCGTCACGTCGTCGGAGGGCACCGGTTCCAGGGGGACGAGCAGATGCAGCCCCTTGGAACCGGAGGTCTTGCCGTACGCCGTCAACCCGTCCTCCGCCAGCCGCTCCCGCAGCCAGAGCGCGACCTCGCAGCACTCGACCACCGTCGCGGGCGCCCCGGGGTCCAGGTCGAACACCATCCGGTCCGCGACCGCCGGCGTCTCCTGCCGCCACTGATGGGTGTGGAACTCCACGACCAGGTTGGCCGCCCACATCAGCGAGGGCAGGTCCTGGACGAGTACCTGCCGGGCCCCGGGGTCGTCGGAGCGGGGCACGGGGGCCGTCCGCACCCAGTCGGGTGTACCGGGTGGCGGATTCTTGGTGAAGAAGTGGAGTCCGTCCGGGCCGTCCGGATACCGCAGGAACGACAACGGCCGGCCGCTCAGGTGCGGGAGCATCACGTCCGCCGCCGTGGCCGCGTAGTAGTGCAGTACCTCGCCCTTGGTGGTTCCGGTGGCCGGGTACAGCACCTTGTCGAGATTGCTGAGCGCCAGCCGCCGCCCCTCCACCTCTGTGATCGGCGTCATACGATAAGAATCACATGAAATCCGTCTTATGCGGTGATTGCCTGCTTAAGGGGTGCACGGTGAGGTCCATCTGGAACGGCTCCATCTCGTTCGGGCTGGTCAGCATCCCGGTCAAGCTGATGAACGCCACCGAGAACCACTCGATCTCCTTCCGGCAGATCCATCTCGCCGACGGGGGCCGGATCCGGTACCGCAAGGTCTGCGAACTCGACGAGGAGCAGGTGCCCGCGTCGGAGACCGTCAAGGCGTACGAGGAACCCGACGGCACCGTGGTGCCCGTGACCGACGAGGACCTGGCCTCGCTCCCGCTGCCCACCGCCAAGACGATCGAGATCGAGGGGTTCGTACCCGCGTCCGCGATCGACCCGCTCCAGCTGGACTCCGCCTACTACCTCTCGGCCAACGGGGTCCCGGCCGCCAAGCCGTACGCGCTCCTGCGCGAGGCCCTGAGACGGAGCGGGAAGGTGGCCGTGGCGAAGTACGCGCTGCGTGGCCGGGAACGGCTCGGCATGCTGCGGGTGACCGGCGAGGTGATCGCGATGCACGGGTTGCTGTGGCCGGATGAGATCCGTGCCCCGGAGGGCGTCGCGCCGGACTCCGGCGTCACGGTGCGCGACGCCGAACTCGACCTGGCCGACGCCCTGATGAACACCTTGGGGGAGGCCGATCTCGACACGCTCCACGACGACTACCGGGAGGCGGTCGAGGAACTCGTCACGGCGAAGGCCGCAGGGGAGGCACTGGAGCCGCAGGAGGGCGAGGGGGAGGGCGGGGGCACGGTCATCGACCTCATGGCGGCGCTGGAGAGCAGCGTACGGGCGGCCCAGGAGACCCAGGGCGGGGGTGGGGTGGCGGATGTTCACCACATCTCCTCCCGCGGGGCGCGGAAGGGGAGGGCGGGCAAGGGCCCGGCCGGGAAGGGAGCGGCGGGAAAGGAAGAGGCCGGGAAGGAGGGGGCCGGGAAGAAGGCCGCCGTCGAGCAGCCGTCCCGGAGGAGGGCACCTGCCGAGAAGAAGGCCACCGCGAGGACTGCGGCTGAGAAGACCACGGCGGGGAAGCCGGCCGCCAGGGCCGCGGAGGAGAAGGCCCCCGCTAAGAAGACGGCCGCGGAGGAGAAGGCCCCCGGGAAGAAGACGGCCGCGAGGAGAAGCCCCGGGAAGAAGGCTCCCGCGAAGGAGGTGGCCGGGAAGAAGGCCGCCTCCGGCAACCGCTCCTCCCCGAAGAAGGCGACCGCCTCCTCCAGGAAGCGGACCTCGGCCTGAGCGCGCCGCGCGCACGGGCTCGGCCCGGTCCTCCCCGTCCCCGCTCCGCCGCCCCTGGGGGTGGCACGGCCCGTCGCCGCCCGTTGAGCCCGTCCCGCGCCTTCTGCTGACAAAGCCCCTCGGCCGTCCGCCTCTCGGCCGTCCGCCTCTCGGGCATTTGTCCCGGCACCCGCCTCTGACGTCCCGGTGACGTCCCGGGGCTTGGCCCAGACATCACGGAGCGTGTCGGCGTAGGGGAGGGCGCCGTCGCACAGTGGATCGATCTTGTGGCCGAAGCCGCCCGTACAGGTGACGAAACCACCGTTACCGAGGTCAGGGCCGACGTGCGGACCATGATGGACATCTGTCCGGTGCTCGGTGTCCCTCCGGTCCGACCGGGTTGTGGAGCAGTCCGGGGCACACCGGTGCCCGGACCGCTCCGGAACGCCGTGCCCCCGACTCCGCGCGCCCGCTCTGCGCCCTGTCCGGCGGCCGGACCGCCGTACACGCTGGGGGCAGGGACGTCGGAACGGTGAGACAGGAGGGGCACGATGCAGGATCTCAAGGTCACGTCATGGCAGCTCTTCGGGCACGACCGGCTCTACGTGAACCTGCCGGACGGCACCGCGATCGGGTGGGCGGACCTGGGGAGCGGCACGATCACGGTCCTGCACCCCCGTTACCGTGACGCCGTCACCGACGCGCTCGCGCGCCAGATCCCGGGCATCCCCGCCCTCGGCGAGGTGGCCCCCCAGGGACCGCCGACTCCGCCGGCCCCGCCGACGGCGCCCCGGATCCCGCCCCTGCGGCGGATGCGGAAGCGCGGCGCGGCCAGGGCACCGGAGGGCGGGCAGGGCGGACCGGTCGTGGGGCGGCCGGGCGGACCGGTCGCGGAGCCGGGCACCGGCCGGGTCCCGCAGCCGCGCCCCGCTGCGGCCCCGGAGACGGACCCGCGCCTGCGGCAGGACCGTGCGCCGACACCCCCGTCGGTCCGGGCTCCGGTGTCCGGCCGAGGCCGTGCACCCGCCCCACCCTCGGGACTGCCCCAGTCACCTCCGGGACTGCCCCAGTCACCCCCGGGACTGCCCCGGTACCCGGTGTCCGGGCCGGTTCCGGTGGCGAGCCAGGCCCCTGAACCCGCGCCGGCCCCGACGTCACGCCGCCAGGACCGGGCACCCGCGACCTCACCCCCGACCGTGCCCCCAGCCCCGGCGTCCCGCCACGTCCGGGGACCCGCAGCCGACCCGGAACCCGCTCAGGACCGGGCATCCGCGCCTGTGGGCGTCCTGGAATCCGCCCAGGACCGGCCGTCCGTGTCCGCGTCCGCTCCGGAACCCCCTGGAAACCCGCCGTCTCCTTCCGCAGCCGACCCGGAACCCGACCGGGACCGGGCATCCGCGCCTGTGGTCACTCCGGAATCGGTTCGGTACCGACCGTCCGCGCCCGTGCCGGGTCCGCCGCCGGGGCGGTCCCCCCGGCCCGCGCTGCCCCCGCTCACGCCGGCGAGTGACCTCGCGTCCCGGCGGCCCGGCGCCGCGCTGCGGGCGCAGCTCGACGCGTCCGGAGCCGGAGCCCTCGTGCGGGCCGCCACCGGCGCCCTGCGCCGTCACAAGGACGGGGACCCCCGCCGGGCCGCGCTGGCGGGAGAGCGGCGCTCGGGCGCCGAGCTGAAACGGCTGACCCGGCACGGCTGGCGGGTCCTGCACTCGGTACCCCTGCCGGACGGCACGGAACTCGGCCACCTCCTCATCGGGCCGGGCGGCGTGTTCGCCGTGTACACCGAACACCACCCGCAGGCCCGCGTCCGGATCGGGGACGGCACCCTGCGGACCGACGACGACGCCCCCCGGCCGTACGCGCTCGACAGCCGCCCCGGGGCCGCGGCCGCCCAGGCGGTGCTGGAGGCGCACTGCTCGTTCCCCGTACCCGTCGGCACCGTGCTGGTCTTCGTCGGTGTCACCGCACTCGAGGTCGTCGCCACCCCGGCCGGTGTCCGCGTCTACCGGGACCGTCAGGTCTCCGCCCTGGCCCCGCTGACCGGCGTCCTCACACCCACCCAGGTGGAGAAGGTCTACGATGTCGCGCGGAACCGGGAGGCCTGGGTGGGCGGGTGAACTCCGGGCATGGCCGGTGGACTTCCGTGCCGCCCAGGGAGAACCCTTGATGAAACTGCGCTGTGCCGTGCTCGACGACTTCCAGTCCGTCGCCACCAGCGTCGCCGACTGGTCGTCGGTCACCGCGGACGTCGACGTGGTGAGCTTCACGGAGCACTGCGCCACCGAGGACGAACTGGCCTCGCTCCTGGCCGACTTCGACATCGTCGTCACGCTCCGGGAGCGGGTCGCGTTCCCGGCGGGGCTCTTCGGGCGGCTGCCCCGCCTGCGGCTCCTCGTCGCCTCCGGCATGCGCAACTCCGTCATCGACTACGCGGCGGCCCAGCGGCACGGGGTCACCGTCTGCGGGACCGCCAGCACGGCGACGCCGCCCGTCGAACTCACCTGGGCGCTGCTGCTGGGCCTGGCCCGCGGTCTCGTGACCGAGGCCGGGTCGATGCGCGGGGACGGGCCGTGGCAGTCCACCGTCGGCGCCGACCTGCACGGCCGGCGGCTGGGGCTCCTGGGGCTGGGGAAGATCGGCAGCAGGGTCGCCGCCGTGGGCCGGGCGTTCGGGATGGACGTGGTGGCCTGGAGCCACCACCTGACCCGGGAGCGGGCCGACGCGGTCGGGGTGGGCCTCGCCCCGTCGATGGAAGACGTGCTGGAGAGCAGCGACTTTGTCTCCGTACACCTTGTGCTCAGCGACCGCACGCGGGGCCTGATCGGTCCGGCGGAGCTCGCCCTGATGCGGCCCACCGCCTACCTCGTCAACACGTCGCGGGCGGCGATCGTCGACCAGGACGCGCTGCTCGACGCCCTCACCCGGGGCGCCATCGCGGGCGCGGGCGTCGACGTGTTCGACGTGGAACCGCTCCCGGCCGGCCATCCCCTGCGTACCGCACCGCGGCTGCTGGCGACTCCGCACCTGGGCTATGTCACCCGGGCCAACTACGCCACGTACTACACGCACGCCGTGCAGGACATCCGTGCGTACCTCGACGGCGCCCCCGTCCGGTTGCTCGGCTGACGCCGGGCCCCCGCCCGTCCGGCGACCTGCGGCAGAGGCCGCGCACGGTCCGGTGTTCGGTGCCGCATGTGAACGGAGCATGTCGGTAACGGCCTCACGGGGGTTCGGAGTCCGCCGTTCCTCGTAGGGTGCGTGGACGGCGGCACGACGACCGCTGCCGACAGAGAGGCCCGACCCGTGCACCCGCCCATGACCGCCGTTCCCGCCGGTACCGTCGATCTCCGTGACGACCGCCGCGGCACCCGCCGGCAGACGGACATCGCACCCTTCCAGCTCGGCCGTTATCCCGTGACGGCCGGCCTGTACGGCGCACTCACGGCGGCGGAGACCCCGGCGGCCGCCGCCCCCGCAGATTCCGTGCCTCTCACGAACATCAGCTGGCACGATGCCGTCGAACTGTGCAACGGGATGTCGGCGGCGGCCGGGCTGCCCCCGGCGTACTCCCACGACACCGCGAGCGGTCAGGTGGCCTGGGACCAGGGCTCGGACGGCTACCGCCTGCCCACCGAGGCCGAGTGGCAGTACGCGTGCCGGGCGGGCACGACCGGCTACCGGTACGGCGCGATCGACGACATCGCCTGGTACGACGGCAACGCGGACGGCCGGGCCCACGGCGTAGGCGCCAAGGCCCCCAACCCGTGGGGGCTGTACGACATGCTGGGCAACGTCTGGGAGTGGTGCTGGGACCTCTACGACGAGGAGGTCTACGGCGCGTACCGCATCTTCCGCGGCGGCGGCTGGGCCGAGTCGGAGCGCGGCTGCGGCGCCACGGTACGCCGCCGCAGCCACCCCACCTTCGCCATCGACGACCTGGGCTTCCGTCCGGCCCGCAGTGTGCGCCGGACGGCGTCCGGCACGCTCTGACAGTCGCCCGGCCGGGCGGAACCGGCCCGCGGCGCCGGGTCGAGGCGTCGGCCCGGTGTGCCGCACGGCCTTCGGCGGCCCGCCCCCGCCTCACCCGCCGTGCCGCGCACCGCCGGTCCTCTCCCCGGCGCCCTGCCCGGACGGCTCGCCGAAGCGGGCGAGCGCCACGGACCCCGCCACCGCCGCCGCGCAGCCCGCCAGCGCCGGCCACTCCAGGCCCGGGCGAGGCCGGTCGCCGAGCCACACCACGCCCACCAGGGCGGGGCCGATCGTCTCTCCGAGCACCATGCCCGCCGTCGCCGCCGTGACGGAACCCCGCTGGAACGCCGAGGTGAGGAAGAGGAACCCGGTCGCGCCGCCGACCAGCAGTGCGTACAGCGCCGGCCCGGCCAGCAGTGCGGGCAGGGCGGGCGAGTCGATCAGGCGGACGGCGATCTGGACCGTGCCGAACCCCACTCCGGCTCCCAGACCCAGCAACAGCGCGCGCGGTCCCGCGGGGAGCCTGCCGCCCAGCAGTACGCCGCCGAGGAGGACCACCACGATGGTGGCCAGCAGCACCCAGCCCAGGGCGGCAGGCGCGGACTGGTTGCCCGCAGGACCGGAGGCGAAGCCGATCGCCGTCAGCCCGCAGCAGACGGTCGCCACCGCACCCCACCGGGCCGTGCCCAGCCGGACGCCCAGCAGCCGGACGGAGGCCACCGCGGTGACCGCGAGGCTGGCGGCGAGCGCGGAACTCACCGCGTAGAGCGGCAGGGACCGCAACGCGACGATCTGCAGAAGAAATCCGATTCCGTCGAGCGTGAGACCGACGAGATAGGGCCACCGGCGCAGGGCGCGCGACAGCAGGGCGGGGTCAAGGGCGGAGCCGGTGCCGGGTTCCGCGGCGCGGGCGGCGACGGCCTGGAGGGCGGAGGCCGTTCCGTAGCAGATCGCCGAGGTGAGAGCACAGATCATCCCGAGGAGCACAGGGGCACTGTAGACAACTCACCGATGAAGCCACGGAACGCGCATACCGCTCTTTCTGCTTCTATCTTCATGTCCATGGAGCGTGTCCGGCCGGGTCCGCGGGGAGAGAGTGATCGGGGGAGACTGTCCCGGCGGTGTTACCTGGCGGCGGTCTGGTATCTGCGGGCCGTCGCCTGGGTCAACTTCCTCGCCGCGGTCTGGGTCTCGTTCGGCAACGAGATCCGCCGGCACAACAACGACGAGTTCCTCACGCCCTATCTGCTGACGGCGGGGTTCTTCTCCGGTTCTCTCGCGCTCCTTCTGGCCGTCACCATGCGGCGTCGCAAGCGCGCGGCGTGGATCCTCAATCTCGTGCTCGCCGGCCTCGTCCTGGCCCTGGCCGCACTGGCGATGGGGGTGCCCGTCTACCGGCAGCACGCCCAGAACTGGGTCTCGGTGATCCTCACCGCGCTCTTCGTCGCCGTCCTGCTCGGCGGGCGGCGTGAGTTCCACGCGAAGGGCGACCCGGCCAATCCGAGACTGGCGGTCCTCGTCGCGGCGGGAGGCTTCCTCGCGTGTTCCCTCCTTGCCGCCGCCCTGGTCACGGCATCCAACACGGACCCGGAGGCCGCGCACTCCACCTTCCTGCAGCGCTGGCACTACGGCGCGCTCCGTATGGTCTCCCTCGCCTACGACGACATCCATTTCGGGGGCATCAGCACGCCCACATGGACCAATGTGCTGATCAACATCCTCGGCACGGCGCTTGTCCTGCTCGTCCTGTACGCGGCGTTCCGCTCCCGGCGGCCCGTCGGCGCCATGACGGAGGAGGACGGGCGGGGCCTGCGTGCGTTACTGGAGCGGCACGGGGAACGCGACTCCCTCGGGTACTTCGCGCTGCGGCGTGACAAGAGTGTCATCTGGTCCCCCTCCGGCAAGGCCGCCGTCACCTACCGGGTGGTGAGCGGGGTGTCACTGGCCGCCGGTGACCCGATCGGAGACCCGGAGGCGTGGCCGGGGGCGATCAGCCGCTGGCTCCTGCAGGCCCGGGAACACGGGTGGACCCCGGCCGTGATCGGTGCGAGCGAGGAAGGCGGCACGGTCTACGCCCGGCACGGCCTGAACGCCCTGGAGCTGGGCGACGAAGCGATCGTCGACCTGGGGGACTTCACTCTCGAAGGCCGTGCCATGCGCGGTGTGCGACAGGCCTACCACCGCGTCGGACGTGCGGGTTACGGCGTGCGGGTGCGCCGGCACGAGGACATCCCGCCGCAGGAGATGGCCGAGTTGGTCCGTCTCGCCGACGACTGGCGCGACGGGGAGACGGAACGCGGTTTCTCCATGGCGCTGGGCCGCCTCGGCGATCCGGAGGACGGCCGTTGCGTGATGGTGGTCTGTCACGACGGAGAGCGGCCGCGCGGGCTCCTCAGCTTCGTCCCCTGGGGCCGCACGGGACTGTCCCTCGACCTGATGCGCCGGGACCGCAACTCCGAGAACGGCCTCTTCGAATTCATGGTGCTGGAGCTGATCAGAGACGCGGAGGAGTTCGGTGTCCGTAAGATCTCCCTGAACTTCGCGATGTTCCGCTCTGTCTTCGAGCGCGGCTCCAAGCTCGGTGCGGGTCCGGTGCTGCGCCTGTGGCGCTCTCTGCTGAGCTTCTTCTCCCGCTGGTGGCAGATCGAGTCGCTGTACCGGGCCAACGCCAAGTACCGGCCCATCTGGGAGCCGCGGTATCTGCTCTTCGACACGAGCGCCGACCTGCTGCGCATCACCGTGGCCGCGGCGCGCGCCGAGGGGTTCCTCCAAGCACCGCGGCTGCCGGGACGGCTCGACCGGCAGTACGTGAGACGCACGGGTGCCGGGCGCCGGCCCTTTCCGGGGCGCCCGGACGCCGGTCGGCGCGACTGAGAGCGCGGATGTGTGTCCACCTCCCCGGTGTCAGGCTGGCCCCGTGACCACCGGACACCCCCCGGGGCCGGACGGCCGGGACATCCCTCCGCCGCTGCCTCCTGCCGCGGCCCGGCCGGATGTCGGGCCCCAGCCGTCGGGCCGTGTGCCGGAGGTGCCCGGTTCCCGCGGCCCCGCGCCCGCCTGCCCCCGGGGAACCGCCGGGTGAGACACGCAGCCGCCTTCGCGCGCCGGGAGTGGGGTCCGCTCCGGGCGGCCGTACGAGCCGGGCTCGCCGGCCGGGGATGGCGGGCGATTCCCCTGACGCTCACCGCTCTCCTCCTCATCACCCTCTTCCAGCTGGCACAGCGCCGGGGGGCCCACGACTGGGCCTCCGGCGTCGTCGAGGACATCGGCTTCGTACGGGCGGCCGATCCGTGGTGGCTCGCACTGGCCCGCACCCCCCTGTCGCTGTTCGTGCCGGCCGCCGACCTGCCGGTGTGGGGGGCGCTGGTCCAGGTGCTGGTGGTCTTCGGGATCGCGGAGACCACGCTGGGCCGGCGGCGGACGCTGCTCATCGCCTACGTCTGCACACTGGCCGGTGGCCTGTACGCCCGCCTCGGTATCGCGCTCGGGCCGGGCGGCGTGCTCGGGCTCCCGGCCGCCGACGCCCAGGTCGTCGACACCGGCCCGTCGGGTGCCGTCGTCGGTCTCGCCGTCTATCTCTGCCTGCGCTTTCGGGCCTGGGCCACCGGAACCCTGGTGCTGGCGCTCATGGTCGGCGAGGCGGCCGTCAAGCCCGATCTCGCGGGCAGGGAGCACCTGGTCGCGATCGTGGCGGCGCTGGTGATGTACGCGGTCCTTCCGCCCCGCGGCGTGTAGGGATGCGCCGGGCGGTGTCCCCGGCCGGTGTGCGGCACGCGGCGGTGCCTCCGGTCGGTGGGAGGCGCGGTCGCCGGAACTCGCCGCGGTCATCGCCCGGCCGGGCTCACCAGCGCCAGACGATCTCCGGCCGGTACGGGGAGCAGGCGCTCATGTGCAGGCGGGGCGCGACCCGGGCCATGTCGTCCTGGGTCAGGCAGCGGCCCCCGGCCTCCAGGCGTCCGTGCCGGTCCCGCCGCCACGTCTGTTCCGCCGCGCCGGAGCAGGCGGCGACGCCGACGTGGGGCCCACCGGTGAGGCACCGCGTGGAGCCGGCGGGCCGGACGGTTCCGTCCGCCTCGAACTCCCATCTCCGGCCTGCGGATCCCTCGCACGGGCGGGTACTCACCCGTGCCCCGTCCCGGCCGGAGGACAGACACAGTTCGGTCGCGCCGCGAGCAGATGCTCTTCCGATGTCCGAGACGATCTCTCCGGGCCCCGGGCCGCGACGCCGACGCGGGTACTCCCGGGCGAGCCAGCTCCGGTACGTGTGGACGATCGCGCTCGCGGGTGGGCAGCGCAGCGGTGTACAGCGCGCCGTCTCCGCGTAGGCGACCAGCCCGGTGCCCTTGGCCGCCCGCTGCCCGGCGTCGAGATTGGCCGGCAGCAGGGAGATCCCGTAGCCCACGTACGGGATGACCGGTGGCCTGATGCGAGACGCGTAGGCGGCCCTGCGGAAGTACCGCGCGGAGATGCCGTGATCGCTGTGGTCCGCGCCCGTCACCCGCGGACCGCCGAACGTCACGTAGTCGTGGTCGAGCGTGAGTACGTCGTCCGCCCGCCACTGCTCCATGACCGCCACCAGTGCGGCGACCAGACGGCCCTCGTCGTACGTGCGGGGGGAGTCCAGGGCACGGATGCCGGTGATCTCGCCCCGGAACAGGCGCAGAAGGCTCTGATGCCCGTCGGGTGCGCCGCCGCCCCGCGGGAACCCGTCCGGCAGCCGGAAGAAGGTCAGGCGGACCTCCCCGCCGCCGGTGCGCAGACGCACGGAGGGGATCCGTTCCGATCCCACCCGCAGAGGGTCGGGCGTCCAGCGCCCCGTGGCCCGGGCGAGCCGTGCGTACGCCTGCTGTGCCCCCGCCTCGCGGCGGGCGGCGTAACTGCCGGCGCCGACCGGGTGTCCTTCGTTGCCGGCCGTCAGGTAGACCACCTGCACCGGACACCTCCGCTCCACGAGCCGCGCGACCCTGGGGCTGGTGAAGAGAAGGTCATCGTCCTCGTGGGCGACTCCGACCAGGGTCCTGCGGCAGCCGGTGTGCCCGGCCTCGACGGCGAGTCCCGGCGAATCCGGCCCTCCCGCCCTGGACGCCGTACCGCCGGAGGCCGGTGACGTGTCGGCCACCGGCGCGAAGACCAGCGCCCCGCACAGGGCCCCGCTCAGGGCGATGAGAGCCGCACGCGACCATCGGCGCCCCCGACGCGCCACGCGGGACCCAGCCGTGTCCATCGCCACCCCGTCACACCCCTCGCCGTCCGTCCTCGGGCCGGCCGGGCTCCGGTTCTCCGTGACGCCGGTCCGGCCCGGTCCGACGCGTATGTGCCCTGGGCGGGCTCCCCCCATGTGCGCCGGGCCGTCCGATACGGCCGAACGGGTCACCGGCGGACGCGGGGTCACGCGTGCGCGGCCCCTTGGCCGGGAGCGACGGACCGCGTCGGCGCGCGTCCGAAACCGGCCCTGCCGAGAACACCCCGGAGCGGCGATGATGATCAGCATGTCGGAAGCTCTCGAGATCCTCGCCCTGGTGTGCACGGGGCTGTACGCCGGATACATGCTCGCCTTCCTGTCGGGCGTCATGCCCGCCCTGAAGAAGGTGGACGACCCCACGTTCACCCTGGTCATGCGGACGGTGAACCGTACGGTCCCCGGTCCGCTCTTTCTTCTGCTGTTCCTCGGCTCGCTGGCCTTCCCCGCCGTCTCCTTCTTCGTGGCACCGGACGCGCGGGACGGCGCCGGCACGGCTCTCGTGGGAGCCGCGGCCGTCTGCGCGCTGGTGGGGCACCTGATCACCTCGGGCGGCAACGTCCCCCTCAACAACGCGCTGGAGGCCTCACGGGGCGGGAGTGACGCGCGAGGAGCGCGGGCGGCGTTCGAGGGGCGGTGGAACGTCCTGCACGTGGCCCGGACCCTGTTCGCCGTCGCCGCCTTCGTCCTGGTGGCCGCGGCCCTCGCCCGGTGAGCCGCCCGGGGCGGGTGGACGCGTCGGCGGGAGTGAAGCCCGTACCTACGTCTCGCACCGCGATTCGAGACGATCGCGTATGAAACTGAGTCAGTGAGCTATTCACCGTCTGTGTTGCGGAGACTTTAATGAATCTATGAGCACTCACGTAGAGAACACAGCACCCATCCTCGTCATCGGCGGCACCGGCAAGACCGGACGGCGCGTCGTCGAGAACCTGCGGGGGCTCGGCCGCCCGGTGCGGGTCGGTTCGCGCACCGGCGAGCCGCCCTTCGTCTGGGAGGACGAGAGCACCTGGGGGGCCGCCCTCGACGGAGCCTCGGCCGCGTACGTCACCTACTACCCGGATCTCGCGTTCCCCGGGGCCAAGGAGGCGGTCGAGCGGTTCGCCGCCTTCGCCGTCGCGCGGGGTGTCCGCCGCCTGGTGCTGCTCTCCGGCCGGGGCGAGGAGGGCGCGGTCGCGAGCGAGGACGCCCTCAAGGCGTCCGGCTGCGACTGGACCGTCGTCCGGGCCAACTGGTTCAACCAGAACTTCAGCGAGAGCTTCTTCCTCGACCCCGTCCGCGCAGGTGAACTGGCGCTGCCCACCGGCGACGGCGTCGAGCCGTTCGTGGACGCCGACGACATCGCCGACGTGGTGGTCGCCGCCCTCACCGACGACCGGCACATCGGCAGGACGTACGAGCTGTCCGGGCCGCGGCTGCTGAGCTTCGACGACGTGGCCCGCGAACTGTCGGCGGCGACCGGCCGGACCATCACCTACATCCCCGTCAGCATCGACGACTACCGGGCGGCGCTGCGGGAGCTGGGTGAGCCGGAGGAGTTCGCGGACCTCTTCACCCTGATCGTCGACGGCCGCAACGCCAGCGTCGTGCACGGCGTCCGGGAAGCGCTCGGCCGGGAGCCCAAGGACTTCTCGGACTTCGCCAAGGAAGCCGCCGCCACCGGCGTCTGGGACGCCTGACCACCGGCGTCCGGCAGAGGTGGTCCGCCGGACCGGGCGCCGGCCCGGCGGACCACCGCACCGACCCGTGTACACCACAGACAGACCTAGCGAGGCGTCCCTGCTGCGGTACCGCCGGGGCAGCCCAGAGAAGAGAGGCACGCGATGGACGGGCTGGTGTGGGGAGGCAGGGGTGTGGAGGCGTTGCCCCGCCACCTTCGCGGATTCGCGCAGACGCACCTCGCGCTGCGACGTGACTCCCGCCGACTGGTGGTCGCGGCACCGCTTCTGACCTCCTCCGGCCTTCCTCAGGTCGCGCAGTGGTGGGGGCAGTTCAGGGCCATCGTCGACTGGCACCACCGCACGGAGGACGACATCCTGTGGCCGGGCCTGATCGAGCACGCGCCGGAGATCGCCGTCGGGTCCCACCGGATGGTGCAGGACCATGTGGCGCTCGACGACTCCATGCTCCGGGTGACCCGCGCACTGGAGGAGGGGCCCGCCGAGCTGGTCGGGGCGGCCGTCGACACCTTCGACACCGTCCTCCACCGGCACCTGCGTGAGGAGGAGGAGCTGACCTTCCCCGTCTTCGCACGCGTACCGGCCGACGTCTTCGCGGCCCTGGAGCGACGTGTCCTCGCGGCGGCGCCCTTTCGCGTCAAGCGCGTCCTGCCGCCGTGGCTGCTGGACGGCCTTCCGGTGCCGCCCGGCCTGATGCCCGGCCCGGTGCGGCTGATGGGACGCACCCTGCTGGGGGGCGCCTATCGCCGCTCGCTGGCCGGAATCCTGGAACCCAGGTGACGGCCCGCCGGGCCGGGCCGCCGCTCGGCCGGCGGCCCGGCCCGGCGATGCCGAGTACCCGCCCCACCGAACCGACCGGAGGAACACCATGAGCCCCGACACCGTCCTCCCGGCGGGCAACCGGCCGGATCCGGTGCTCGTCGCGGCCACCCTCGGCACCGGTCTGATGGCCGGTCTGTACCTCGCCTTCGACGTCGGCGTGATGCCCGTCCTCGCCCGCCGGGACGACGCGGGGTTCGTCGCCGTGATGAGCCGGGCCAACGACGCCCTGGACGACGACGCCTCCTTCGGGACGCTCTTCCTCGGGGTGTTCGTGGCCGCCGGTGTCGCCGCCCGCAGGCTCGGCCGCGCCGGGCGGAGCCATGCCGCGCGGCGGGCCCGCGCGGCGGCGGCGCTCTACGGCCTCGGCGTCCTGGTCACGGTCTGCGTCAGCCTGCCCCTGAACCGCCGGCTGCGTGACGCGCCCGGCGGGTCGCCGGCGGCGCTGGCCTCCGCCAGGAAGGCGTACGAGAAGCCCTGGCGGCTGGCCAACGCGGTCCGTACAGTTGCCTGCCTGAGTGCGTTCGCCCTGCTCGGCGACGCGGCCAGGCGGCGGACGACCGCCCCGGTGGGATGACCGGGAGCGGCGACGGGGCACGGGGGCGGAAGACGTTGACAGACCGTGGTACGGCGATGAGCGCCGGGCCGGAGACTCCCGCGGGTGTCTGCCGGCCGGCTTCGCACTTCCTTCCGGCAGCCGAGCCGCCCGGCGGCGCGCTCCGCCGGGCGGGAGGGGCGCGGCCGGTGCGGGGACGGCCCTGGGGACCAGGATCGCGGGACGGTGCGAGGTGACGGTTGTGGATGCCCTGAGCGGCCTGCTGGGAAGCCCCAAGGCGCGGGGCGCCTTCCTCCTGAAGTCGGTGTTCAACCCTCCGTGGGGGCTGCGGGTCGAGGACCGCGCGCCCCTGTCGCTCGTCACCCTGCTGCACGGTTCGGCGTGGGTGCTCCGCGAGGGCGCCGCGCCGGTGAAACTGGCGGCGGGCGACGTCGCGGTCGTGCGCGGCCCCGAGCCGTACACGCTCGTCGACGATCCCGCGACGCCCCCCGGTATCACCGTGGCCCCCGAGCAGCGCTGCAACACAGCGGACGGCGAGGACGTCACCGAGACGATGTCGCTGGGGGTCCGGACCTGGGGCGAGCCGCACCGCACGGGATCGACCGTGATGCTGAGCGGTACCTACCAGGCGCCCAACGAGGTCGGGCGCAGGCTGCTGGCCAGTCTGCCGGCGCTGCTGGTCCAGCCCGCCTCGGCCGCGCGGACCCCGCTGATCGGCATGCTGGCCGCCGAGATGGAGGAGGAGGACATCGGCCAGGAGGTGTTCCTCGACCGGCTGCTCGACCTGCTGCTCATCAACGTGGTGCGCTCCTGGCTCATGGAGCCGGGCACCGGCGCGCCGCTCTGGTTCCGCGCGCAGAGCGACCCCGTGGTGGGCCGGGCGCTGGGGCTGATGCACGAACGGCCCAGCGAGCCGTGGACGGTCGCGTCGCTCGCCTCGTCCGTCGGGGTCTCCCGGGCGAAGCTGGCCCGGCACTTCACCGAACTCGTCGGTGAGCCGCCGATGTCCTACCTCACCGGGTGGCGGCTGACGCTCGCCTCCGACCTGCTGCGCGACCCCGACCTGTCGGTCGCCAACATCGCGGACCAGGTGGGGTATTCGGGTCCGTTCGCGCTGAGCGCCGCGTTCAAGCGCGAACGGGGTGTCAGCCCCCAGGAGTACCGGCGCGGCCGGCGGCCCGCGGAGGAGACCCTGGCCACGGGCTCCGACGGGCGGACGGTGGTCCTCAGACGCTGAGGCGCGTCGTCCACCAGGGCCCCGGCCCCGGGACACCGGCCGGTGCCCCCGGGCGTGGAACGCCGGCCGGTACGGCCACGGCGGTGAGGAGCAGGCCGTCCTCCGCGCACCAGCGGCCGGAGTACCGGGCCGCGACCCCGCCGCTTCCCGGCGCCCCGGTGACCGTGGGCGCCGGGAAGCCGTCCGCCCGCCGGTGCCGCACCCCGGGCGGCGGGGTACGGTCCGGGCTGACCGCAGCCGTCAGCAGACCCCCGGCCGTGAACGCGACCTCGACGGCGCGGGTGCCGATCCAGCGGCGGGTGGCCGGGTGCCAGGCCTTGTAGACGGCCTCCTTCGCGCTGAACAGCAGCCGGTCCCAGGGGATGCCGGGACGCTCCGCGGCGAGCCGGGCCACCATCCGGCGCTCGCGTCCGGAGGCCACGAGGCCGAGGACACCGGGCGGCAGGGGAAGGGCCGGTTCGGCGTCCAGGCCCAGGGCGGCCCACACCTCGGCGCGCGCCGCCACCGCCCCCCGGTACCCCGCGCAGTGGGTGACGCTGCCGACGACCCCCGCCGGCCAGGCCGGGCCGCCCTCCGCAGTGCGCAGCAGCGGGCCGGGCGGGGCGCCGAGCGCGTCCAGACAGCGGTGGGCGCAGGCGCGCGCGGCGGCGAACTGACGGACGACCCGTTCCGGCCGCCCCCGCAGGAGCGCGAGTTCCCTGGGGTCGGGGAGGCGGGGCAGTACGTCGTCGAACGCCTCGGCCCGGGCGACCCCCTCGGGTACCAGCCGTTCGATCACCGTGCGCCCGTCCGCTCGGCGCGTGACCTCCGGGCCCGGACGCCGGACGGCGTCCCGTGCCGGGCGGCCCCTGCGGTCCCCGGCCCCCCGGCTCGCGGGAGGCGCCCGGTGCGCTTCGGTACGGGCCGATGTCCGGTGCGCGCGGTGGCGTCCGGACGGGGCCGCGCCCTGGTCACCGGGTGCCCGCCTCCCTCGCGCCCTCGGCGTCGACGCCGTGCTGACCCGTGCGGACGGAGGTCCGGGTGACGGCGTCGGCCACCGCGTCGGGACTCTCGAGCGGCAGGACGTGCCCGGCCCCGGGGAGCGACGTGAACTCGGCGTCCGGCAGAACGGACGCCAACTCCCGTCCCAGCTCGGGCCGGACGATCCGGTCCGCGTCGCCCGCGAGGATGGCGGCGGGCAGCCGTACACCGGCGAGTGTGGCCCGCAGGTCCATTCCCCGGGAGGAGCGGAAGCACGCCGCCCGCACCGCCGGCGCGGTCTCCGCGAACACCTGCCGGTTGACCTCGCGGAGCCGGGGAGACAGCGCCTTACCCGTCATCTGCCCCAGCAGGGCCCGCCCGAGGGCGGGCCGGCGCAGGGCCCACGAGAACAGCGGCGCCTCCATCATCCGGGCCTCCTTCTCCGGCGTGTCCTGGTCGTACGCGGCCGAGGCCACCAGGACGAGGCCCACCGGGCGGGTCCCGGGCCCGGGGGCTGCCGAGAGGGCGAGCGCCGCGAATCCGCCGCCGGAGTGCCCGACCAGGAGCGGTGCGCCCCCCGCATACCGGACGACCGCCTCGAGGTCGGTGCGCATCGCCTCGGCGGTCACTCCCGAGGAGCCCACGGTGGAGGCGCCGTGCCCGCGCAGGTCGTGGACGAGGACCGGGAAGCCGCGCCGCAACAGCCGGTCGGTCACCTGACTCCAGATCCGGCGGCTCCCGCCCCAGCCGTGGGTGAGTACCACCACGGGCCGGTCCTCGGTGCTCCGCTCCAGCGGCTCCAGGACGGAGACCGCCAGCCGGGCCCCGTCCCGCGTGTGCAGGAACGTCTCACCGGGAGGCGGGGCGGGAGCGGGCCCGGTCACCGGGCCCGTCCGGGGGCCGGGGCGGCCGGAGCCGACGGGGAGACCTCCCGGGCCAGCAGACGGCTGAGCCGGGCGAAGGCCGCGCGGGTGGCGCGGGTGTGCTGCGCGCCGATGTCCACGAGCCCGGCCAGCACGGCGAGCCCGCCCTGGGGCCGGGCCCGGAAGACCATGACGAGCCGGCTGCCGCCGTCGTCGAGCGGGGCGAGGGTGAACTCCGCGGTGCCGCGGAAGGCCCCCTCCACGTACTCCAGGGCGAGGCGTCGGCCCGGGTCCACGGCCGTCGTGCGCGCGGTGAACCGGATCTTCTTGCCGCCCTTGTCCACGCCCTTGGTGTGGACGGTGATCCGGGTCGAGGCGCCCACCCGGTCCGGGGCGCCGTCCACCGGCTCGAACGTGTTGTCCGGCACCCACCACTCGGCTCCGCCGGACAGCTCGCGTACCAGCGCCTCCCAGACCGCGTCCGGGCCGGCGGCGAGCAACACCTCGTCAACGAGGTCGTAGTTCTTCAACTGCTCTTCCTCCTCACGGGTTCAACGGGGACGGGCCGCTCCCGCGGGAGCGGCCCCGGGGCCGTGCTCGGTCAGCCGAAGAAGCCCTGACCGGGGGTGAGGACGTTGCCGGGGTCGAAGCGCTGCTTGGCATCGCACAGCACCGGGTAGGCGGTGCCGAAGTGGCGGCGCCAGTCCGCGGTGGTCATGTCCGGCACCGCGCCCACGAGGTAGCGCTTGGCCCCCATCGCCACCGCCCGGTCGTACAGCCACCGGTTCTGCTGCACCATGGCGTCGATGCCGGCGGCGGCGGTGCCCGGGTTCGGGAAGCGGAGCAGGTCGAAGAGGTAGCCCACCCGGTCGTTCGGCTGGACGGCCATCGGGGCGGTGATGTTGCCGGTGAGGTACGGGTAGCTGAGGAGCACGCCCCCGCCCAGGCTGTCCTGGGTCAACTGGCTCTCCACCAGCCTCAGGAAGCTCGCGGCGGAGGAGCGCGGCAGGAACAGGCTCAGCCACGGCTTGGGCTGGTCCCAGTGCCCGGCGTCCTTCAGGTAGGCCTCGAAGCCGTCGAGGCGGAACAGGTACTCACGCAGCGTGTAGTCCTCGGTGTGCGCTTCGGCGCGCAGGTCGTTCAGGCCCGACAGGAGCCGCGCGTGGTCGGGGGCCCGTCCGCCCGAGTAGGTGGCGACCGCCTCGATCTTGTAGCGCCAGCCGGAGTCGTCCGGGCGCCGGACCATCTCGCCGCCCTGCATCTGGAAGCGGTGGTCCGCCAGCAGGGTCTCCGAGTCCCGCATGAAGGAGGCGACGTCGGCGTAGAACAGGCTGAATACGGTGGCGCGTTCGGCGGCCGGCACCGTCCGCAGTGTCACCCGCACGATGACGCCGACCTGCCCGCCGCCCGCCAGGGCGGTGCGGAAGAGCTCGGGACGCCGGGTCCGCGACGTGGTGACGACCTCGCCCGTGCCGGTCACCACGACCATCGACGTGACGGTGTCGGCGATCAGGCCCTCGGTGCCCATGGTCAGGCCGATGCCGCCGACGCTCAGGGTGCCGCCGACGGAGAGCGGCAGGTAGTCGGGCAGCGCGGGCAGCGTACGGCCCCGGGACAGAAGGTGGTCGACGATCTCCGCCCAGGTCGCGCCGGCCTCGACGGTGACGGAGTCGGAGCCCGTGGACAGGATGCGCGCCATGCCCCGGGCGTTCACCGCGATGCCTCCGGTGACGGCGGCCTGGCCGTAGCAGGAGTGGGACTCCAGGTCCCCGCCGGTGCCGCTGCGGCCGTTGACGGCGATCTTCAGCCCGTTGGCACGGGCGTAGCAGATCATCTTGCCGATGTCCTGGACCGACCCAGGGGTGAGCACCGCCCGGGGAACCGTTCCGGTGACCAGGCGGCCGAAGTCGTGGGCGTACGAGCCGAACTGGGAGGTGTCGGTGGTGAGGGTGCCGTCGAGGGCCGGTACGGACACGACGCGGTCACCGGGACGGCTGGAGGCGTCGGCGGCCGAGGCCCAGCTTCCGGTGGTGGCGTTCCAGCCGATCACCGTGGCGGCGGCGCCCACCGTGCCGAGGACCGCTCTTCTGGAGGGGGAGTGCAGGTTCATCGGGAAGTACTCCGTGTCTCGTCGGTCGCGGGTACGCGGTGGTCAGGAAGCGGCAGGCACCGAGGCGCGAAGGTCCTCGCTGGTGGTCAGCAGGTGCTCGGCGGGATCGAAGCGGCTGGTGGCCCGCCGGAAGCGCCACGTGTACGTCGGCCAGATGGACGGGTTGCGGCCGTGCTCGTCGAGGTACCAGCTGCGGCAGTTGCCCGCGTTCCACACGGTGCCTTCCAGCCGCTCGGCGAGCCGCTCGTTGTAGGCCCGCTGGGCCTGGGGCAGTACCTCCACGCCGGCCAGCCCGCGCTCGTCCATCGTCTTCAGGGCGTCGAGGAGGTAGGCGATCTGCGCCTCGATCATGATCACCTGCGAGGAGTGGCCGAGCGTGGTGTTGGGACCGAGCAGCATGAAGAGGTTGGGGAAGCCGGAGACGCCGGTCCCGCGCAGGGCGCTCATGCCCTCGCTCCACGTGTCCTTGAGGCTGACCCCGTCCCGCCCGAACAGCCGCTCCGCGACCGGCCGCCGGACGGCCTCGAAGCCCGTCCCGAGGATGATCGTGTCCACCGGGCGCTCCCGGCCGTCGGCCGTGACCACCGCGTCGGCCGTGACCTTGGCGATGCCGTCGGTGACCAGCTCCACGTTGGGCTGCTGGATCGCCGGGTAGTACGTGTCGGAGAAGAGCAGGCGCTTGCAGGCCATCACGTAGTCGGGCGTGAGCGCCGTGCGCAGCCGTTCGTCCGGCACGCTCTTGCGGAGGTGGTCGGAGGCCATCTTCTGCATCTTCGCGGCGACGGCGGGGCGCGCCATCACGAAGGCGAGGATCTCCCGGCCCCACATGTTGAAGTTCCGCCGGAAACGCTGGTATCCGGGTACGGAGGTCAGCAGCCTGGTCTGCAGGGCGCTGGTGGCCTTGTCCTTCTTCGGCCCGATCCAGGGCGGGGTGCGCTGGTAGAGGTCGAGGTGGCCGACCTTCGGCTGGATGGCCGGGACGAACTGGATGGCCGAGGCGCCGGTGCCGATCACGGCCGTCCGCCGGCCGGTCAGGTCGAGGTCGTGACGCCAGCGGGCCGAGTGGAAGACCTCCCCCTGGAAGTCGGCGAGACCCGGGATGTCGGGAATGGCCGGCTCGCTGAGGTACCCGGTGCCCGTGACGAGCACCCGGGCGGTGTAGTCGCCGCCCGTGGTCGAGATCCGCCACCGCTTGTACAGGTCGTCCCACCGCGCCTCGGTGAGCTCGTGCCGGAAGCGGATGCGGGAGCGCACGCCGAACTGGTCGGCGCAGTCGCGCAGGTAGTCGAAGAGCTCCTGCTGCTTGCCGAAGGTGCTCTTCCAGCGGGGGTTCGGCGCGAAGGAGAAGGAGTACAGGTGCGACATGACGTCGCACGCGCAGCCCGGGTAGGTGTTGTCCCGCCAGGTGCCACCGACCTCGTCGGCCCGCTCGAAGACGAGGAAGTCGTCGATGCCCCGCTGCATGAGCCGGATCGCGGTCCCCAGCCCCGAGAAGCCGCTGCCGATCACCGCCACCCGCAGGTCGCGCGCGGGGTCCGGAGGTGCCTGAGTCATGCCCGTCACCCCTTGCGGGCCAGCGTGAGCCGGAAGTTGTTGAAGAAGCGGTCCTCCAGGGTGTACGCGAAGATGTCCAGGTAGCGCTCGAAGCGGGCCACCACCTCCTCGCTCTCCAGGGCGACCGCCTCCGCGCGCCGCTCGGCGAGCCGGGCCAGCCAGGCGCGGCAGGCCTGGGCGAACGCCTCGCGCTCGTTGACCAGTTCCACGACCTCGAACAGCCCCTCGGCGGCGGCCGCCAGCTCGTGCAGGTGCGGGATGTGCATCCCGGCGAACTCGGAACGCTGGAGGAACTTCAGGTCCGCCAGGATCCTCCGGCCGATCGGCTGGGCCTCGGCGGTCATCGTGTGCAGCACGAACCGGCCGTCGGGCACGAGCGCCTCGTGCACCTGCTGGAAGAAGAAGCGGTAGCGCTTGGTCCGCTCCTTCGGGGGGAGGCTGGAGGGGACGAAGTGCTCCAGGGCGTTGACGCAGAACGCGGCGTCGTACGCGCCCGGGGCGCGGTGCTCCGACCAGCTCTCGACCCGGGTGGTCACGGCCGGGTTGCCGAGGCCCGCGACGTACGCGGCCTGGGTACGGCTCAGGGTCAGGCCGACCGCTTCCCGTACGCCGTGCTCGGTCGTCAGGCGGTCGACGAGGGTGCCCCAGCCGCATCCGATGTCCAGTACGCGATCCTTCCCGGCCGCGTGGGCCAGGCCGGCGAACACGTCGAGCTTTCGTACCTGCGCGACGTCCAGGGCCTCGACCAGGCCCTCGCCACGCTCCCAGTAGCCCCCGCTGTACATCATGCTGGGCCCCAGCAGCAGGCGGTAGAACTCGTTTCCCACCTCGTAGTGGTGGCGGACTGCGTCCACCTCCGGCTCCGCGGTGTGGGAGGCAATCGTCGCCATCCTCGCCCTCTCCTCGCAGCTTCGGCCGCCGGGTGCCCTCGGGCCGCCCGGCTGTCCGGCCGTCTGAACCGTGCTGGGGAGTGAGCCAACCGGATCGGCGCAATCCGACCGCAACAGCAGCGTGTGACCGCCTTGTTGCGGCGGGATTGCGAGGAACGGCTTCCATGCGGACAGAGGACCGTCCGTCGCGTTCAGAGAGGAACAATCATGGCACTGCCGACCGTCGAGGAACTCGCGCAGCAGCTCGCCGCCGTCTCGGGGGCCACCGAGGTGACCCCCGACGCGCCGATCCAGCACATCGCGGATGTGGACTCGCTGGACCTGATGGAGTGGCTGTACAACTTCCAGAACCAGCACCCCGACATCCCCGCCGACGAGTCCCTGTTCGCGGACCTGGACGACACCACGACCATGCGTGACGTGCACACCAGGCTGCTGGACCTGACCCCTCAGCCGGCCGAGCGCTGAGGGCGCGTCACATGAGTGGATTCGACATCGCGGGCTGGGGGAAGGCCCTGCCCGAACGCGTCGTCACCAGCGCCGAACTGGCGGACCGCTTCGGGGTCGACGAGCACTGGGTCGTCAGCCGCTGCGGCATCCGTGAGCGGCGTGCGGTCGACCCCGGCCAGACCACCGCCTCGCTGGCCGTCGAGGCGGGTCGCGCGGCGCTGGACAAGGCGGGGCTGACCGGTGCGGACATAGCACATCTGATCGTGGCCACGGCCACCCCCGAACAGCCCTCGCCCGCCACCTCCGCCTTCGTCCACCACGCACTGGGCATCGGCGGCGGGGCGATGGACGTCAACTCCGAGTGTGCGGGCTTCGTGTACGGCCTGGTCACGGCCATGGGCTTCCTGCGCATGGACCGCCGGCCGATCCTGCTGATCGGCTCCGACACGCACACCCTGACCGCCAACCCGGCCGACCGCGACCTGTCCATCCTGGTGGGTGACGGAGCGGCCGCGGTGGTCCTCGTACCGGGCCCGGAGGACCCGGTGCTGGCCTGGAACCTCGGCGCGGACGGCTCCTGCGCGGACGCGCTGAAGGTGCCCGCGGGCGGCAGCCGGATGCCCACCACGGCGGAGACGGTCGCCCAGGGGCTCCACTACGCCCAGATCAAGGGAAACGAGATCTACCTCAACGCGGTCCGCTACACGGTCCGCACGGTGCGGGAGACCCTGGAGAGCGCCAAGGTCGCCCCGGCCGAGGTGGACCACGTCGTCCCGCACCAGGCGAACATCCGCATCATCGACTCCGTGCTGCACCACACCGGCCTGAGGCCGGAGTCCCTGGTCACCAACCTGGAGCGGTACGGGAACACCGCCTCGGCCTCCATCCCGCTGGCGCTCACCGAGGCGCTGGAGGCCGGGCGGATCCGGCCGGGGCAGCTGGTGCTGCTGGCCGGCTTCGGCGCGGGGATGACCTGGGGCTCGGTGCTGCTGCGCTGGGGAGGTGCGACGTGAGCGGGCAGGGGGCGGGCCGGCGTCCCGACGCTCCGGTCGCTCTGGTGACCGGCGCCTCGGGCGGACTCGGCCAGGCCCTGGCGGTCGAACTCGACTCGCTGGGCTGCCGGGTGGCCGTGCACTACCGCAGCGCGGCCGGCCAGGCCGAGGCCGTACGGGAGAAGCTGACGCACGACTCCGTCGTCGTCGGCGCCGACGTGGGGTCGTGGGAGGAGACCCAGGAGCTGTACCGGCGCGTGGAGGAGTCCCTCGGACCGATCGACGTCGTCGTCAACAACGGCGCGATCCGCCGGGACGGCCTGATGGCGATGCAGTCCCCGGACGACTGGCACGAGGTCATCCGCACCAACCTGCTCGGGGCGTTCCACACCAGCAGGGTGGCGCTCCCGCACATGCTGCGGCAGCGCTGGGGCCGCGTCCTCAACATCGTCTCGCCCTCGGGCCTGATCGCCACCGCGGGCCAGACGGCGTACTCCGCCTCCAAGGCGGGGGTGGTGGGGATGACCCGGACGCTGGCAGCCGAGTGCGGCCGGCGCGGGGTCACGGTGAACGCGCTGTCACCGGGGTTCATGATCACCGGCATGACGGAGAAGCTGCCGGAGCGGATCATGGAGGACATGGCCCGCAGGGCGCCGGTGCCGCGGTTCGTCACGGTGGAGGAAGTCGCCCGCAGCGTCTCGCTCTTCCTCGACCAGGACTGCATGACCGGTCAGGTGGTCAGCATCGACAGCGGTGTCTCCATCATGTGAGGAAGGGCCCGGGAGGGCACGGCATCCGTGACGGACGCGAGCGCGCGTCCTTCACGGACGTCGTGCCCTCCCGGGCTGCACGCTCAGCCGGAGCCGGCCGGGGCCGTACCGATCCGCGGCCGGACGGCAGACGGCGGGCCGGGGACGAGGACGTGAAAAGCACGCGAGCCGGGGCCCCGGGCCCCGGCTCGCGCCGTTCGGGAGGTGTCCTCGGGCCGTACGGCGAGGACACCGGGGGACCGGAGCACAGGGCCCAGGCCGCACCCGGACCGTCAGCTCCGCGGCTGCGAGGGCACCGCCCCCCGGGAGATCCGGACGGACGCGGGGACCAGCCGGGGGCTGTCCAGCAGCCCCAGATACGCGGCCTCGCTCTCCGGGCTCGGGTCGATGCCCAGCTCCTCGGTGAGCACGACGCGTAACTGCTGGTATATGCGCAGGGCCTCCGCCCTGTTGCCGGCCAGCCGGTGCGCCGTCATCTGGCACCGGTAGGCGCTCTCCCTGAACGGTGCCTGGCGCACCGCCTCCTCCGCGTACCGCAGGGCGTGGTGCGTGTCGCCCAGTGCGGAGGAGGAACTGCTCGCGGTCTCCAGCGCGGAGACGCGCACCTCTTTCAGGCGGGCCCGGACGGAGTCGACCCACTCACCCTCGTGGGAGGCGAGAAAAGGCCCGCGCAGCAGGGAGACGGCTGTGGTGGCCAGCCGTTGCGCGCCGCTGTGGTCACCTGCGCGGTACGCCGCGGCCGCGCTGACCGCCGCGCTCTCCGCGCGGTCCACATCCACCTGGGCGTCCTGCGGAAGGCGGAGCAGATAGCGCCCTCCGCGGGCGATCAGAGGCGGTTCGCAGGGCGGTACGGAACCCTCGGCCAGCAGAGCCCGCAGGCGGCTGACCACACTGCGGAGGGCGGAGGCCCAGGTGCTCGGCAGCCCGTTCGGCCAGATCGTGTCGGCGAGTTGCTCACGGCAGGTGCCGGTGGGGCGCTCGACGCAGAGCCGGGCGAGAGCGATCTGAGCCTGGTGACTGGAGAGAACCCTGGGGGCCTCTCTGTCGTGTTCGATGGACACAAGGCCGACAAGCCTGATGAGCACGGCTGATCCCCCCCGAGAGGTTGAGGCGGCTCCCTTGCCGGTGTGCCCGACGGAAGCCGACTTGCTGGCGTGCGGCGTGCGGTTTCGTGCGTACGGTCTGCGGCTGGTCTCGTGGACCATATGGCGGAACTGGGGATTCCGTGCCAGAGGTGAGGCGGTAACGAGGGAGCTTGGTCAAAACTTCTCCACAACAGAGTAAACAGCATTCTCTGCAAAAAGGAGGGTGTGTCAACTGCCCTCCAAAGTTGCAGACGTTAAGTATTGGTGAATCAGGTGAACCGTCCTATGCCACTTCTCCCGGCGAATACTTGATCTTGCTTCCGTGTTGCGCCCCGATTGCGTGACGCGCGTTGAATTCGGGGCACGCCAGACCGTCGCACCCGGGTGCGACGGACGCCACGAATGAGAGGACGGCCGATGGCATCCGCAGGGTGGGCGAGAATCACGCACAAGCTCGAAGCAACGGCGCGCCGCGTGGCCTCGCTGGAGTGGGACGCCGAACGCCGCAACAGCTTCGTCCCCTACACCGCCGAGCGCGACTCGGCCTACGTCGACCTCGACGGCCGGCGCCTGCTGATGATGTCGGGGTACAGCTACCTCGGCCTCTCCGGGGACGAGCGCGTCGTCGCTGCCGCCCAGGAGGCCGCCGCCCGGTACGGCACCGGGAACCACGGAGTGCGCGCGCTGGCGGGTTCCATCCCGCTCCACGAGGAGCTGGAGGCGGAGGTCGCCACGGTCGCGGACCGCGAACGGGCCATCGTCTTCGGTTCGGGCTACGCCGCCAACGTCGGGACGATCGGTGCCCTGGTGGGCCCGGGCGACACCGTCTTCGTCGACAAGTACGCCCACGCCAGCATCGTGGACGGGTGCAAGCTCAGCGGCGCCACCGTGGTCCGCTTCCGGCACAACGACACCGAGCACCTCTCCCGTCGTCTGGAGGCCGCCGCCCCCGGCGGGGTCCGCCTGGTGATCGTCGACAGCGTCTACTCCATGGACGGCGACATCGCGCCGCTTCCACGGCTGCGCGAGGTCTGCGACTCCCACGAGGCGCTGCTGATGACCGACGAGGCCCACGCGCTGGGCGTGATCGGCCGCACCGGCATGGGGATAGAGGAGCACTTCGACCGCCGGGTGCGGGTCGACGTCAAACTCGGCACGCTCTCCAAGGCCATCCCCTCCATGGGCGGCTGGGTCGCCGGCTCCGCCGAACTGATCGGCCATCTCCGCTACGCCGCCCGGCCGTTCCTCTTCTCCGCCGCGCTCGCCCCCGCGTCGGCCGCCGCCGCCCTGGAGGCCCTCCGGGTGCTGCGCGCCGAACCCGGACTCGTCGCCCGTGTCCAGCGCCACGGAGCACGCTTCCGGGAACTGGTGGGGGCGGGCGGGATGCGCACGGGCGACAGCGAGACGGCCGTCGTGCCCCTCATCGCCGGCACCGACGAGGCCGCCTACGACCTGGCGACCGCCGCCCGCCGGCTCGGCGTCGTCGGCCTGCCGGTGGTGACCCCCGCCGTTCCCCGTGACCTGGCCAGGCTGCGCATCGCGGTCACGGCCCGGCACACGGACGCCGACGTGGAGTTCGCGGCCGAGGCGTTCCTCAAGGCGGCGGGGGAGTGCGGTCTGCCGGCCGCCTGACCGCGGGCGCCCGCCGGCCCGGAGCGCGGGACCCGAGCCCTCGCCTCCGCGAGCCGCGAGGGTTTCGCCACCGCGTCCAGCCTGCCGGCGGCCGCCCCGGAGTGACGAGCAGCAGGCCGCGTGCCCGGCCGGCCCCAGGCCGCCGGAACGGGAAGGAGAGAACAGACCATGCGTACTCCGGCGGAACGTCCCGCCCGAACGGCGGTCGCCATCAGCGGAATGGGCGCCGTCACCCCGGCCGGCTGCACGACCGGGGAGCTGTGGACCGCCGTCGCGGCCGGCCGCTCCCTCGCCGTCGGCCTCACCCACTTCGACACCGCGCACCACCGCATCCGCATCGGCTGCCGGGTACGGGGCCTCACCGACGGCGGTCCGGACCGGCCCTGGCAGCGGGCCCTGGCGAGCAAGGCCGCCCAGCGGCTCGACCCCTTCGCCCGGTACGGGCTCGCCGCCGCCCTCGCCGCGCACGCCGACGCCGGGCTCCCCGAGGCTCCCGCCGCCCGCTGCGCCATCGTCGTCGGCAACGCCGTCGGCGGGCGGACCACCAGCGACGCCGAGTCGGTCAGCTTCGCCGAGCGGGGCCCCCAGGGCGTCCGTCCGATGATGCCCCTGATGACGATGCCCAACGCCGCCGCCGCGCAGATCGCCCTCCAGCTGGGCTGGCACGGTCCGGCCCTCACCGTCAGCACCACCTGCGCCAGCGGTGCGGACGCCATCGGCCTGGGCGCCGCGATGCTCCGGGACCACCGTGCCGACCTGGTGATCGCGGGGGGGTGCGAGGCGACCCTCACCCCGATCACCCTCGCCGGCTTCGGCAACCTCAACGCCGCCTCCACCCGCACGGACGCCGCGACCGCCTGCCGCCCCTTCGACGAGAGCAGGGACGGCTTCGTCATGGGGGAGGGAGCCGCGTTCGTGGTCCTGGAGCGGGCGCAGGACGCCCGGGCCCGGGGCGCACGCGTCCACGGGCACGTCGCCGGGTACGCCGCCACCTCGGACGCGTACCACCTGTCCGCCCCGCACCCGGCCGGCGCCTTCGCCGCCGACGCCATGTCCGGCGCCCTCGCCGACGCGGGACTGGTCCCCGCCGACATCGCCCACGTCAACGCCCACGGCACCGCCACCGTGCACAACGACCGGGCCGAAGCGGCCGCGCTGGCCCAGGTGTTCGGGTCGTACGGGCCTCCGGTGACCGCCAGCAAGGGTGTCCTCGGCCACCTCATCGGAGCGGCCGGAGCCGTCGAGCTCGTCGTCGCCGTCCTGTCGATGAACGCGGGCGCGGTGCCCCCCACCGCCAACCACACACGAACGGAACCCGAGATGGAGATCGACGTGGTGCACGGCAGCCCCCGGCCCGTCGCACCCGGCCCCGCGCTGTCCAACTCCTTCGGCTTCGGCGGTCACAACAGCAGCCTGGTGGTGACCCCCGCATGACGTCCCCCGGCCCCCTCCTCGACCCGGCCGTCCCGCTGTCCGACGCGGCGGCCCACCACTACCGGGCCGTGACGCGCCAGGCCCTCGGCCGGGCGGAGCCCGCCCGGCCCGACGCGGGCCCCCTGGCCGCGTTCGTCCTCACCCACCCGCTCGCCGAACGCACCGTCACCGCACTCGCCGCCGGCCACGGCCCGTACACCCTGGTCCACCTCGCGCAGGAGATCGAACTGCACGCGCCGCTACGGCCGGGTACCGCCACCGACGCCCGGGCGCAGGTGCTCGGGGCACGCGTCGAACCCAAGGGCACCCGGCTCGCCCTGCGCACCAGCCTCACCGACCGGGAGACCGGCTCCGAACTGGCCGGTCTGACGGCCCACATCCTGCTGGCCGGCCTCCGCAGCGTCGAGCCGCGCGGCACCCTCGCACCGTCGGCCGCGCCCCGCCAGGAGGCGCCCGGCACCCCGGTGCGCCGCGCCGTCACCGTCGACCGCGGGTGGATCGCCCGCTACGGCGAGGCCGCCGGCGACCTCAACCCCGTCCACCTCGACCCGGCCGCCGGCCGGGAAGCGGGCTTCCCCGACGTCATCGCCCACGGCATGGCACTGGTCTCCCTGGCCGTCGAAGAGGTCGCCGACCGGTACGCCGACGGACACGCCGACCGGATCCGGGCACTCGGCGCCCGCTTCGCCCGCCCGGTGCTGCCCGGCACGGAGACGACCCTGGAGATCACCCCGCCACCGGGGCTGCCCGGCCCCGGCGACACCGTCCTGTTCACCGTCCGCTCCCAGGGCGCCGCCGCCGTCAAGGGGGGCTGGCTCCGCCTGGGACCCGCAGAGGGAGGGAACCGATGACCGAGGCCGACCCGCACGGCGAGACGGCGAACGCCGTTCTCCGCTGGGCCGCGAAGATCCCCGACGCACCCGCCCTGTGGTGGAACGGCGCCGCCACCACCTACCGGGAACTGGCCGAGGAGACCGCCGCCGTCCGCGACCGGCTTGCGGAGCGCGTCCCGCCGGGTGCCACGGTGGCGGTCCTGGACGCCAAGTCGCCCCGGACCGTCGCCACCGTCCTCGCCTGCCTCGCCTCGGGCCGCCCCGCCCTCCTCCCCTCGCCCACGCTGCCGCCCGGTCACCTCGCCGCGGTGACCGCCGAGGCGGGCTGCCGGTACGCGTACACGGGGCGGACGGTCACGGCCCTGCCCCCGGGGCCGGTCGACGACCGGGGCCGGGCCGTCCCGCCCGGCACCGGTTTCGTGCTCACCACCTCCGGCTCCACGGGGATCCCCAAGGCGGTCCCGCTGCCGCACACCGGGGTGGACGCCTTCACCCGCTGGGCCGCCGACGCCTTCGGCATCACCGAGGGCACCCCCGTCCTGAACTACGCCCCGCTCAACTTCGACCTGTGCCTGCTGGACGTGTGGACGACCCTCGCCCACGGCGGCCAGACCGTCCTGGTGGACCCGGCGGTCGCGGCCGGCGCCCCCCGTCTGCTGAACCTGCTGCGCACCCACCGGATCGAGGTGGTGCAGGCGGTACCGCTCTTCTACGCGCTGGTGTCCGCCGCCGCCCGGGCGGAGGGCGGCGGTCCGCTGGAGTCCGTCCGCCACGCGGTCTTCACCGGGGACGTGATGCCCGAGCAGACCCTCGCCGACCTCGCGGCCCTCGCCCCCACCGCGCACCTGCACAACATCTACGGCTGCACGGAGACCAACGACAGCCTGATCCACGAGATCGACCGGGACCGGCCGCTGCCCTCCCCGCCACCGCTGGGCCGCCCGCTGCCGGGCGTACGCGTCCGGCTGCGGGACGCCGAGGGCCGTCTGCTCCGCGGCCCCGGCCGGGGCGAACTCGAGGTCTCCACACCCTTCCAGAGCACCGGCTACCCCGACCCGCGGCGTACCGCCGAGAAGTTCACCACCGACCCGGCCGACGGGCCCTCCGGTGCGGGGACGCGCTGGTTCCGTACCGGCGACCTCGCCGAGACGGACGCCGACGGGGTCCTCAGGCTCGTCGGACGCCTCGACCACCAGGTCAAGATCCGCGGCGTCGCCGTCAACACCGCCGAGGTGGAGCGGGTGATGCTCGGCCACCCGGACGTCCTGGAGTGCGGGGTGACGACCGTGCCCGACCAGGTCGAGGGCCGCCGCCTGATCGCCGTGGTCCGGCTGGACCACGCCTCCACCGCCACCAGCCTCGACCTCAAGCGGCACTGCTCCGCCCGGCTGCCGCGCGGCTGGGTACCCGCCGTCCTCGTCCCCGTACGCGAGCCCCTGCCCCGCACCGGTACCGGGAAGGTGGACCGGCGGGCCCTGGCGGCGATGCTCCCCGCGGCGCCCAGGCAGCCCGCGGCGGTCGGCACCGGGCCCTGAGGGGGCCGCGTACCCGCAGTCCTCACCCACCTCCGCGGGGCCCGCACACCCGGGGCCCCGCCCGTACCAGCACGCCCGCACACCTCTCCCCGTACGCCCTCGCGTACGAACGACCCGCCAAGGAGCACCTCGTGAGCAACGCCGACCGGATCAGCGAGTACATCGTCCGGGAGTTCCTGCCCGATCTCACCCCCTCCCAGCTGCCGCACGACCAGGACCTCCTGGGCGACGGCGCGATCGACAGCCTCGGCGTCCTCAAGCTGATCGCCTGGGTCGAGCACCACTTCGAGCTCGCCGTCGGCGACACCGACCTCGACCCGGAGAACTTCCGCAGCGTCGAGGCCATCGACGCCTACGTCGCGCGCTCCCAGAGCGCCCCCGTCACGGGCGGCTGACCCGTGCACTCCGCCCTCGTCCCACTCGTCGACCGGAGGGCCCCGGCCGACGCGGACCAGTGGGACGCCCTGTGGGAGGCGCTGGCCGGCGGAGCGCTGGAACGTGCCGACGCCCTGGCCCTGCTGGCCTCGCTCACGGCGGCGCTCCCCGACGGCCCGAGCCTGCTCGCGCTCCTGGACGCCCTGGACCGGCGCCGCCCGGTACGGCCGTCCGCGCCCTGGCCCGGCACCGTGAACGTGGTGGGCACGGGCGGCGGCCCCCCGACCGTCAACCTGTCCACGGCGTCCGCCCTGCTGGCCGCCGCCACCGGCGTCCGCGTCGTGAAGTCCGGCTCGCGGGCCCACACCTCCCGGACCGGCTCGGTCGACCTCCTGGACCGCCTCGGCGTCCCCCTCACCACGTCCCTCGACCAGACATCCGACCAACTGGACGCCTACGGCGTCGCCTTCACCGGCCCGTTCGTCTACCCGGTCCAGCTCGCCCGGCTCGCTCTGCTCGCGGTGCCGACCCCCATGCGGGTCTTCGGCCGCTTCCTCAACACCCTCGGCCCCTTCCTGGCGGCCCTCCCGGTGGCCGCCCAGGTCACCGGGGTGTCCGCGACCGAACCCCCGCCCGCGATCCGCGCCCTCGCCGCCCGGCCGGGCTCCCCGGTGACCTGGCTGACCACCAACCCGGCCGGTGCCGACGAACTGCTCAGCGTCACCGACAACACGGTCCACTTCCCGGGCGGCGGCACGCGGGCGCTCCCCGCGGGCGCGCTGGTCCCCGCGGACGGCACGCTCGGTGACCTCGCACCCGTGGCCGCGGAGGAGGCGGCCGTACACTTCCGGGCCGTTCTGACCGGCCGGGCGGGCGCTCCCCTGCGCGCCACCCTGCAGCTCAACGCGGCCGCGCTCGCCGTGGCCTCCGGGCACCGCGACGACTGGGGCACGGCGGTCGCCGAAGCGGGTGCCGCACTCGACGACGGGGCCGCGCTCGGACTGCTGGAACGTCTCACCACGGCCCACGCACGAGGAGGAAGCCGTGCCGGCTGAGTTCTTCACCGAGTCCCGGGCCCGCGGCGAACTGGGCCTGGCCGTCTTCCTGAACGCCGGAGACCCGCCCCTGCCCGTCCTGACCGACCTCGTCGCCATGCTGGACGAGTCGGGCGTCGACTGCCTCGAACTGGCCGTCCCCTTCCCCGGCTCACCCACCGACGGACCGGTCGTCCGGCGCTCCGCCGACCGGGCGCTCACCGAAGGCGTCGGCCTCGACGGGACCCTCGCCTTCGTCGCGGCCGTACGCCCCGCCCTCAAGCGCCTGCGCATCGCCGTACTCGCCGACTGGAGCCACAGCCTGCGCCACGCGCCGCCCGCCGGCTACGCGCGGACCGTGGCGGACAGCGGCGCCGACGCCCTGCTCGCCCACGGGCTGCCCCCGCGGCTGCGCACCGCCCACCGCGAGGCGCTGCGCGAGGCCGGGCTGCCCGAGGTCACCACCTGCTATCCGGCGAGCTCCCCGGCCACCGTGGCCGAGGCGGCGGCCCACGCCACCGGCTACCTCTACCTGGTCGCGCGCTACGGACGCAGCGGCGCCGGAACGCCCGCCGGCGGCCACGCCGCACTGGCCCCGTTCGTCGGCACCCTGCGCGACCTCACCGCCTCCCCGATAGCCGTCGGCTTCGGGGTGTCTGCCGCCGAGGATCTCGCCTCCGTCGCGCTGAGCGGTGCGGACGCGGCGATCGTCGGTTCCGCCGGAGTAGCGGTACTGGAGCGGGCCCGCGAGGCCGGGACGGACCCGGCCGACGCCTACCGCTCCTTCATCGCCGCCCTCGGCCGTCCCATCACCCCACGTCCAGAGGAGGACACCCATGATCATCCGCAGACTTGAGAGCGTGAAGACCGTCGACTGGGGCAACGGACTCAGCCGCCGCTTCGTCCTGGACGCCGACGGGCTGGGGTACAGCGTCACCGACACCACCGTGCGGGCCGGGACCAAGTCACGGCTGGAGTACCGCAACCACCTGGAGACCTGCTACTGCATCGAGGGATCGGGGGAGGTGGTGGAGCTCGACGGCACCAGCCACCCGCTGACGCCGGGCGTCCTCTACTCGCTGGACAACAACGACCCGCACTTCCTGATCGCCTCGCCCCACGAGGACCTGCGTCTGGTCTGTGTCTTCGCCCCCGCGCTCCGGGGGGACGAGGTCCACCGCCTCGACGAGAACGTCTCCTCGGCCTATTAGGGCGCCGGGCGCCTCTCCCCGGGCGCCCGCCTGTCCGACGGCGTCCTGCCCACCGGTCAGATGACCCCGCGTCACGTACCACGTCCGCAACCGACCGAGGCCACCCGCACGGCCCGTACGGAAGGCTCCGCAGTGAGGCACCGCAACGCAGATCAGCAGGCGCTGTGCGCAGGCATGGCCCAATGGGGCAAGGCCCTGAGCGAAGGACACGTCGAGGCGGACGCCCGCTCCGCGTTCGACCCGGCCCGCTGGCGGTCGCTGAGCGGGAGCGGCGTCCTGGGGCTGCCCTTCCCCGAACGGTGGGGCGGCGCCGGCCAGTCCCTCGTCACGACGCTGCACGTCCTGGAGACCCTCGGCGAGACCTGCCGCGAGACCGGACTCAGCTTCTGTGCGACGACTTCGATGGCCAGCACCGGTGTGCCGCTCGCCGCTTTCGGGACCGACGCCCAGCGGGCGCGCTTCCTGCCGGGCATCTGCGCCGGTGAGCTGATCGGCGCCCACGCCATCACCGAACCCGACAGCGGGTCGGACGCGATGGCGATGACCACCCGTGCCGAGCGCGACGGCACGGACCATGTACTCACCGGCGGCAAGGCGTTCGTGAGCAACGGGCCGATCGCCGACGTCTTCGTCGTCTACGCCCGCACCCACCCCGACGGCGGCCCGCTCGGCACGACCGCCTTCCTCGTCGAACGCGGCACGCCCGGCCTCTCGGTGGGGGGCCCGACCGCCAAGATGGGCCTGCGCACGGCCCCGTTGTCCACCCTCCACCTCGACGGCTGCCGGGTACCCGCCGACCGCGTCCTCGGCCGGGTCGGTGGAGGGCTGTTCGTCCTCGACCACGTGATGAAGCGCGAGATCCTCTTCGGGTTCACCGTCGGCCTCGGCGAGATGCGCCACCGGCTGGAGCGCGCCGTCTCCTACGCCCGCGAACGCCGCGCCTTCGGCCACCCCATCGGCGACTACCAGGCGGTTTCGCACCGGGTGGTCGACATGAAGATCCGTACCGAGACCGCGGCCAAGTGGCTGTACGACACCGCCGAGCGGCTCGAGGCCGGCGAGGACGTCACGGCCGACCTCGCCATCACCAAGATCCTCGCCAGCGAGGCCGCCCTCTCCACCAGCCTGTCGGCGATCCGCGTCTTCGGCGGTGCGGGCTACCTCTCCGAGGTCGGGCTGGAGAAGGACCTGCGCGCGGCCGTCGCGGGCACCCTCTACTCCGGGACCAACGACATCCAGTACAACCGGGTGGCCTCGACCCTGGGGCTGGGGGGATGAGCACCCCGGACGGGGTACCGCCGGCGCCCCGGCCGCTGCTGAAGGTGTGCGGCGCCACCCGGCCCGGGGAGGCGGCCGCCGTCGCGGCGCACGCCGACCTGGTCGGCCTCTGGTACGGCGTCGAGGGCGGCGCCCACGAGCTGACCGGCCCCGCCCTGGCCACGATGGCCGACGCCGTGCGCTCCGGGGGCCGCGCCGAACCCGTCCTCGTCACCTTCCTGCACGACGCCGGCCGCATCGGCCGGGCGGCCCGGGCCGCCGGGATCCGCTGGATCCAGCTCCACGCCTACCAGCCGCCCGGAGCCGTCGCCGCCCTGCGCGCCGCGCTGCCCGAGGCCGTCGTCGTGAAGGCCGTGCACGTCCTCGACGGGCAGTGCGCCGAACGCCCCTTCCTCGGGGCCTACGCGCGGGCGGGCACCGACCTGTTCCTCGTCGACGCCGCCACTCGTGGAGGGTCCGTCGGCAGCACCGGCCACCGCGTCCCGCCGGAGGCGCTGGAACGACTGCTGCCCGGCCTGGGGCTGCCCTTCCTGCTGGCGGGGGGCCTCACCGCGGCCGACGCGGCGCGCGCCCCGGCGCTCGCGGCCCACCCGGGCTTCCGGGGCGTGGACGTCGACGGCGCCGCCCGCGGCGGCGACGGCCTGCTCGGCCCCGCCCAGGTCGCCGCCCTGGACCGGGCCTGGACCGGCGGGCGGGGCTCACCGGCGCTCCCGGCCGGGGCGGACGGTCCGTACGCCGTCCACCCCCGTGCCGTGGCCGCCCCGTCCGGCCCCCGGCCGCCCACGGGCCCCCCTCCCGCATCCGTCACCTCCCCAGGGAAGCCGACATGACCCTGCCCTTCCTCTCCGCGCTCCTCGGCGCACAGCGCCCCTTGATCATGGAAGTGAAGGCCCGGGACGCCCACGGCGCCGACCTGCTGCGCGGCCGTGCCCCCGGAGACATGGCCGCCGTCTACGAGCGGGCCGGCGCCCCCTGTGTGTCCGTCGTGACCGGCCGGTGGTTCGGCGGATCGCCCGCCATGCTGGACGAGGTCACCGCCCGGGTCCGCGTTCCCGTCCTGCTCAAGGACTTCGTCACCCGCCGCGACCAGATCGCCGCGGCGGCCGGCGCCGGTGCCTCGGCGGTACTGCTGACGGCCGCGCTGCTGCCCCGCGAGGCCCTGCACAGCCTCGCCGGGGAGTGCCACGGACTCGGTCTCACCCCCTTCGTGGAGATCACCCGCGCCGAGGAGGCGGCCGGGCTCCCCGACCCGCACCACTGCGTCATCGCGGTCAACAACAAGGACATCGCCGCCAGGGAGCGCGACGCCGGGGACCTGGAACGCAGCAGGGCCCTGCTGCCCGCCGTACGGGCCGCGGGCACGCTCTGCCCGGTCAGCGCCAGCGCGGTGGACGGTCCGAAGGCGGCTGCCGGGCTGCTCGCGGAGGGGTACGCCGCCCTGCTCGTCGGCACCTCGCTCCTGCGCGCCGACGGCGTGGAGTCCTGGCTGCGGGAGTTCGACGCCCACCGCGCCGGGGACGCCCACCGCGCGTTGGACGCCGCCGTCCCCGGGTCCGCCGTGCCGCCGCCCGCGCCCTCCCCGTCCGGCCCGCACGCCTTCGGTCCGCCCCCGGCCACCGCCGGGCCGCTGCTTCCGGCCGGTCCCGCCGCCGAGGCGGAAGGAGTGCCCGCGTGAGGACCGGCCCGACGGAGACCTCCGTCACCGACGGCGTGGAACGGATCGTGCTCGGCCGCGGCCGCCACCGGATCGGCGCCTGGCGGGCCGCACCGGCCGACGGCAGCCCCCGTGCGGTGCTCGTCGCCGTCCACGGCAGGGGGATGTCCCCCGGCTACTTCGCCGGACCGGTCGCCCCGCACACCTCCCTGATCGCCCTGGCGGCCTCCCTCGGCCACACCGTCCTGGCGGTCGAACGGCCCGGCTACGGCCTGTCCCGCCCGGCGTACCCCCTCGGGCTGCCGCTGGCCGCGCAGGCCCGGCTGCTGCGCCGGGTACTCGCCGACTACGCCGAGACCGATCCCGTCGGGGCCGGCTTCTTCCTGCTCGGCCACTCCGACGGAGGCAAGACCGCCCTGCACCTGGCGGGAGAGCCCTGGGGCGAGACCCCCGCCGACCGGCTCCTCGGCCTCGACCTCAACGGGTGCGGCTGGCACTACTCCTCGGCGGCGGCGCACTTCCCCGACACCCTGGCCGGCGGCGCGGGCGAGCTCAACTGGGGCCCGCTCCGGCTCTACCCGGGCGGCACCTTCCGCGCCAGCCGCTCCCTGCTCCGTGACGTCCCGGCCGCCGAGGACGACGAGACGGCCCTGTGGCCCGCCCGTTTCCCGGCGGCGGCGGCGCGCGTGCGCTGCCCCGTACGGCTCACCTTCGGGGAGTACGAGGGCTGGTGGGACCTTCACGAGGACGAACTGGCCGCCGTGGCGGCCTGCTTCACCCGTACCCGCCCGCCCGTCGTCGAGCGTGTCCCGGAGGCCGGCCACAACCTCAGCCTCGGACTGGCCGCGCCCCTCTACCACTCCCGCGCCCTGGCGTTCCTGGAGGAGTGCCTGGCGGCCGTCGCGGCGCCCGCGCGGTGACGAGCTCGTATGTGATCGAGCGTGTGAAGCATGGACCTCGGGGACATGCACCTGCTGGGATGATCAATTGAGCGATGCGGACGGTGTGTTCTCTGCGCGCACCGTCCACAGGTAGCCGGGAAAGCCCACCCGATCGACAGGACGGCAACGTGAGCCACTACCCACCCCACAGCCCCTCACCTTCCATGCCCCCCGGCTACCGGCCCCCGCCTCCACCGTCACGTGAACGGGTCTCCGGCCCGCTCCTGGTGGCCTCCGTGCTGTGCACCGGGTTGATGGCCGGGCTGTTCTTCGCCTACGACGTCTCCGTCATGCCCGGTCTCGCGGAACTCGACGACCGCACGTACGCGGCGGCCATGCAGCGCTTCAACGCGGTGATCGACGGCAGTGCGCTGTTCGGCCTCGTCTTCATCGCCGCGCTGGGCCTGACGGTCGCCTCCGCGGTCATGGCCTTCCGCAGGAAGCGGCTCGCGGTGGCGGTTCCCCTGGTCGTCGCCGCCGTCTGCTACCTGGCGGTGCTGGTGATCACGGTCGCGGTCAACCTCCCGCTCAACGCGGAACTGGCGGACCTCGGCAACCCGGCGAACGCCGAGGACCTCCCGGCGGTGATCGAGGACTTCAAGTCGGTGTGGGTGCCGGCCAACGTCGTCCGCACCCTCCTGTGCGTCGTCAGCCTCGGCGCCCTGTGCTCCGCCGTGCTCCGGTACGGCCGGGCGTCCGCGTCGTTCCCTCGGGGATGATGCCCGGGCCCCGCCCTGCGGGAACGGCACGGGCACGGGCACGGGCACGGGCACGGCCCGGGCACGGCCCGGAAAGGAAAGCCTGTCGTGGCTGCGCGGTGAACGGGGCGGGTTCCGGACCGGTGGCGAGACCCCTCGGAGAAACGACGTGACCGGTTTACCCCCGGGTCCGAAAGAACGTGAAGTCGTTTTCCTTTGCGAGGTGTTGCTTTGCGTGCGCGAATGCTCCGTCGGTGAAAAGGGCCCAGCCTTTTCAGTGACCGCGGCCACGGTGCGCCGCCGCATCCACCCCGCGTTCGCGATCGACGACCTGGACTTCCGCCCGGCCCGCGGTGTGCCCCTGTGCCTGCCGGGGTTCGCGCTGACCTGACAGGCGAGCCGCGGCTCGGACCGCATGTCTCCCCGTCCTCCGGGCGCGGCCCGTGCATCATGGCCCGGCAGCCCCGGTGCGGGGCCGTGCGCGGGGGCCTCGGGCGGGAGGGTGCGATGCGTGAGATCTGGACGATCGGGCACTGGACGTGCCCGGAAGAGACGTTCATCGGCCTTCTGGACGCCCAGCGCATCGACGTACTGGCCGACGTCCGGGCGCACCCCGGCTCCCGCCGCAGCCCGCAGTTCTCCGGCGGGACGATGCGCGGATGGCTGGAGCGGGCCGGGATCGACTACGTGTACCTGGAGGAACTCGGTGGCCGGCGGCGCAAGCAGGAGGTGGACCCCGCCGTCAACGCGGCCTGGCGCAACCCCAGTTTCCGGAACTACGCCGACTACACGCTGCTCCCCGCGTACGAGCACGGCATCGCCCGCCTCACCTCCCTCGCGGAGCGCGGTCGCGTCGCCGTCATGTGCGGCGAGCCGATGCCGTGGCGCTGTCACCGCCTCCTGATCGCGAACACGCTGACCGCCCGAGGCTGGAGGGTCCTGCACATCATGGACGGGGGCGCGACGCGCCTCCACGAACTGGGCGCCTGGGGTGCGGAGCCGCAGGTCGGCGAGGACGGCCGGGTGACGTACCCGGCGCCGTAGCGCTCCCCGCGGAGCGAAAAACCGTACGGGTGCGCGACGTCCGTGCGGTAGGTTCCTGCCATTCGAAGGGGGCGAAGTGGCGAAGCTCAACCAGATCATCGCCGTGGAGAAGGGTGTCAAGAGCAAGTCGCTCCAGGACATCACCGCGGCCCACCACAAGGTGCAGAAGCCCGTACACCTGGCCGGCATCTCGCGTACGTACCAGCCCAAGGACGAGGAGGGCGAGCAGCTGCCGCCCGAGTCGACGCGGGTGCAGGTCCAGGCCGAGGACGTGCTGCGGGAGATGTCGGCGTCGCTGACCCGGCTGTTCGACGTGACCGCGACGAAGGACTGGGCCAACTGCTCGGCCCGCGCGGACGTCACCGTCGACGGTCGCACGGTCATAGCCGAAGTCCCGGTCAGCTACCTCCTCTTCCTGGAGAAGCAGCTCACCGACCTGCACACCTTCGTGAAGAAGCTCCCGACGCTCGACGCCTCCGAGTCGTGGTCGCCCGACCCGTCGACGGACTGGTGGAGGACCGACCCGGTCCGCACGATCCGTACGAAGAAGGTCCCGCGCAACCACGTCAAGGCCGAGGCGACCGACAAGCACCCGGCGCAGGTCGACGTGTACTACGAGGACGTGCCGATCGGGTACTGGACCACGGTGAAGTACTCCGGAGCGCTGCCGGCGCGGCGGGTGAACGAACTGCTGGACCGGGTCGAGAAGCTCCAGCACGCCGTGAAGTTCGCCCGTGAGGAGGCCAACAGCGCCGAGGTCACCGACCGGCGGGTCGGCGACGCGGTGTTCGGCTACCTGTTCGGCTGAGGCCGGACGCGAGGCGGCACCCACAGAACGCCCCCGCGCATGTCGTGGGGGTGCGCACCATGCGCGAGGCGGAATGAGGTCCGCCCCGGGTGATGAGCGCAAGCTGAAACTGACGTTCAGCCTGAAGACGCGGTAACGGTGGAGGTTCGAGTCCTCCCCCCGGCACCACACGCCGGGGTGGCCCAACATGGCAGAGGCAGCCGCGTTCAATCTCAGACTCTCGCTCCAGCTTCAGCATCGCCGCCGACTGCCAGACCGACCGAGTACGGACGAACACCGTCGAGTGCTGGTTCGAATCCGGCCTGCGCCTCTTCCACGGCGCGGTAGTTCAATGGAAGAACGCGACGGTATGACGACTGATCCGCACTCTTAAACGGCGCTGGCACGCGCAATTGGGTGGCAACCCCAGGGGCCCGGGAGCTGGATACGACTCCCGGGCCCCGCCACGTCCGGGCCCGGGCGGCTCGGTTCCTTCGTCCACGCCGCGTCAATCGCTCGCTCACCTAAGAATGCGGCCGCCCACGTCCGCTGTCCGGTCGTCGAGGCGCACCACGACTTCTTCGCCGCAGGCCCCCTTGTTCGGCACGCCGCAGCTCCGGGATCATGCCCTTCGACTGTGCCGACGGTCCTACTAGAGAGGCTTACCCAGGATGACGACTCCGCCGCGCCGGGACATGGGGACCAGAGTGGCCGAAGCGCTCTCCTCACAGGTCCTCAACGCCTTGATCGGCATCATCGGCCTTGTCGTCCCCGTCATCGCCTGGGCCATGCAGCAGAAGAACCTGACCAACGTCGTGCTGGCGGTCGAGACGGTTCTCCTCCTGCTCATGATCGCCAACCACATGTGGCTGCGGCGCATCTACATCCAGTTACGCCGTGCGAATGACCGAGACATGGCCGACGCCCGCTACTTCGCCATGATCCGTTCCCACCTCGAGCGTGATCTGATCGCGGATTTCGGCGAGATCGCCGACGGGCATCTGCAGGTGTACGCCTCCGAGGTCCCGCGCCTGTCCGTCATGCTCTTCAGGGTCCTCATCGAATCCGGCGCCCAGCCGCAGCGGGTCCTGGCCGCGGATCTGACCACGAACCCGAACCTCCTCACCGTGCGCAGGGAGTACCTGGCTGCCAACCGCCAGCTCATCGAGTCCGGCGGCAGTGTGCAGCGTCTGTTCATCTGCTGGGCGGACGATCTGGCCCGGGCCGAGTTCGGCCGCTCTCTCCTGCAGCTCGTCGATCACCACCGCTCCCTGGGCGTGCAGTGCGCGCTCGCGGTCCGGGACCGCCTCCGAGCCGATCAGGCGATCGACTTCGTCGTCGTATCCAAGGCCGCAGTGCTGGTCGAGGAGGAGCAGGGTGACGCGGAGTACGTGCGCGGTCGCTCGTCTGTCTACTTCAAGAGTGTCGAGCGATGGGCGGGCCGATTCGAGTCGATCTGGGGCCACGGGTCCACCTCCGCCCCTTTCGCCCTGGCCGCCTACGAAGCCCGGGTACGTCCGATGATCACCGGTCTGGACTGGGACGAGGAAGCCGTCCGGGCCGTCGTCGCGCAGCTGTGACCACGGGGTCCGGGCCGGGGTGCGGGGTCCGAACGCCTCCAGGGCACACCGCTTAGACTGGCACGAGCAAGGTGGTTCCGGCCGGGAGGGCCGGCAGGACGACGGACGGAACGCGATGGCGCTCTCGATCATCAAGACGCACGGCAGCCTCAATGACATCTTCGTCATCGACGGGGCGCCGGGGGACCATTTCGCGGAGGCGGACGTCCCCCGGGCCGTGGAGCTGCTGTGCGACCGCCGTCGGGGGCTCGGCGGTGACGGCGTGTACTTCATCGCCGACAACGGCGACGGAACGGCACAGGCCTACTTCTTCAACCCCGACGGCTCCCCGTCCCTGCTGTGCGGCAACGGCATGCGCGGCGCGGGACGGCTGCTCCTGGACCGCTACCAGGCGGAACAGGTCGTGCTGCGCACCGGGCCGTACTCCTTCACGGTCCGGGCGGCCGACACCACCCCGCACGGGGTCCGGCAGGTCTCCGTCGAGCTTCCTCCCGTCGACTTCGATCCGACCGCCCCGATCGTCTCCGGCGCACGGGGGCCTGTGGTCGACCAGGCGCTGCCCGCCTACCACGCCACCCGGCACGTGTCCGCGCTCGCCGTACCGAACTCGCATCTGATCACCGTGCTCGACGACGCCTACAACGAAGCCGAGCTCGTGGCCACGGGCACGCGCGTGGCCAACACTCCCGACGTCTTTCCGATCGGCGCCAACGTCTCCTTCGTCCGCCCGCTCGCCGAGGCCGAGGTTTTCATCCGCACCTTCGAACGCGGCGCCGGACTGACCCCCTCCTGTGGTTCGGGTGTCGCGGCCTCCCGCGCGGTGCTCTCGCGCATGGGGCGGGTGGAGCCCGACCGGCCCGTGGTGGTCCGCAACCCGGGCGGAGTCGCCCGCAGCTGGATGCAGACCGGCGGCGCACAGTGGCAGCCGGTCCTGGAAGGCAACGGCACCAAGGTGTACGCCGCCGAACTCGACCCTCCCGTGCTGCTGGGCTCGGGGCCCGTGGAGTACGACGGCGAGGTCTTTCTCGACGAAGTCAACGCCTTCGCGGCTCTGAACAGCGACAATCTCAAGGTACTGGATGAATTCGGCATCGCGATGACCATGCAGAGCCCCGCCGCCACCTGAGAGATCTTCAAGGTCTCGGCGCACGCGGCCGCCTCCCGCCATGGCCGCGGTCCGCCGTGCGGGAGACTGTGGGGGCAGCGGGTGGTCACATGGCTGAGCATCATCGCGGTGGGCATGGCGTTACGGCAGGCGGACCGCTGGTGGTTCAGCCCTCGTCGGGGTGGACGTACGCCGACGACGCTGCGGGACCTCCGCACCCTGCAACGCGAGCGGGCCAACGACCTCACTCCGGCCCTGCTGCTGGCCGGGCACTGGACGGAGATGGCCGGCTGGTGCCTCGTGGCGGCACACGGTGGGCCCCTCGGATGGACCACGGCGGCGGTGGCCGGGGCGGTCAAGCTCCGCCATCTCCAGGAAGTCAGCCACTTCGCTGTACACGGCGTGCTGACGCGCAGCGGGCAAGCGGGCAACGTGCTGTGTGAAGCAGCCGTCCACGTTCCGTTGGGCTTCGTTCCGGTCCCGGTCCGGCGCCGTCGGCACGTACGGGAACACCACCCGAACGCGACCGTCGCAGGCGCCGACCCCAACCTGCGGGAGCTGCACGACGCCGGCCTGCGGACCGGGGTCTCGGGATCGCGCTTCCTCCGTGCCCTGTTTTTTCCGCTCACCCCCACAGGCTTCGCTGCCACAGTGCGGGGTATCGCGGACAACATCGCCAGAGGGAAGGGCTGTTGGTGGCGCCTGGCCGGCTTCGGCGCCGTACCGGCGGCGATCATGGCGTTCGGAGGCTGGCAGGCGGTGCTGTTCGGGTACGCAGTCCCCCGTCTGCTGTTGTATCCGCAACTCGCCTGGATGTCCCTGCTCGTCGAACACCGCTGGTGGGACGCCGAACCCGTGCCGGGGCCGCCCACGGTGGTCGAGGCCGCCCGATGCCTGCGCCTGTACCCGGACAACGCGGTCTGGGCGCTGCTGGCACGGGGCACATGGCTGCCGTACGGCGACCTCTATCACTACGCGCACTCTGCGCACCCTGCCGTGCGCTGGAACTACCTGCCGGCCCTGGAACGGAACATCCTCGGCACTCCGGCGTACACCCCGGGTGGGCTGGTGCTCGGCGACGAGGCGGTCGTACGACGTCACTTCCGCGCGCTGACGCCGCGTGACGAGGCGTTGAGCGCTGCTGTCCCTGCGACGGCGCGCGGAGGGCGGTGACCCCAGGTCACAGCCGCGAGCCACTGGTCGACCAGTCGAGATATGCGTGCAGTGCTCTACGGAGCCTTGCTCGCAGGCGTGACGGACGGTTAGATGGTCGACCGGACGTAGATCCGCGTGGTGCCCGGTGTGAACTCATGGGCGAAGAGGTCGACGCAGTGCTGGAGGTACCTGCCCTCCGGGGTCGCGAGGTCGTCCGGGCACAGGCTGGTCCTCTGCAGGCCCTTGACGAGCGTCTCCGGTTCGGGCAGGCAGAGGGGACCGAAGGCTGCCGCGGGGCGGTAGTCCTTCGCCTTGGGACGCGAGTTGCCGATCATCTCGGTGCCGTCATGGAGGAGCCGGCCGGTGTACGTCTCCGCCTCGCCGGCCGGGAGGGGGGCCGTGGCAGCTGTCGGAGCCATCTCTGTCTCGCTTCTCCGGGTTTCTGCGTGTGTGGCTGCGAGCAGTACGGCACCGCAGTCCGCCCGGGGCCGGGAATCGCGTCCCACCGCTGCGGGAAGAGCCGTGCCCCGCTCCTCGCACGCCCCCGGGCTCGGCCTCCGATGGTATCGGCTGCGCAGGGCCATACGACGGGGCAGGTGGTACGGGGAAAGAGGCAGAGGCGCCATGGCCAGTGATCGCCCACAGCCCGCATTCCGTCACCCGGAGCCACGGCCCAGGGATCCGTCTCCGCACCGACTACCTTTGCTCTTACCCTCGAAGGTATAGGAATAGCTATACTCGCTCTGTGGACAAAGATTGGGAGATCTTCCTCGCGGACGAGGTGCGTGAGTGGATCAGCGGTCTCGACGGTCAGACTCATGCCCGGGTGGTGCAGGCGCTGGATGCGTTGGCAGAGGGAGGCCCAGGGCTGGGACGCCCGCTGGTGGACACCATCCATGGCTCTTCGATGGCGAACCTGAAGGAGTTACGTCCTGGCACCGTGCGGATCCTGTTCGCCTTCGACCCGTGGCGATGCAGCATTCTGCTGGTTGCGGGAGACAAGGCGGGCCGATGGAATGAGTGGTACCGGGAAGCGGTTCCCCTGGCCGAGCAGCGTTACGAGACGTACGTGAAGGAACGAGTTCAGGAAGAAGGAGGGCAACCGTGAGCGGGTACACGCGCTGGCAGGACATCCGCGCCGAGCATGTTGCGCGCGCCGGCGGCGAGGAGGCCGTGCGCGCGGGCAAGGAGGAACTTCTTGCCGAAGTCACCGGGCGGCGACTGGCTGAACTGCGGCGGGCGCGAGGTCTCACACAGCAGCAGGTGGCCGACCGGATGGGCATCACCAAGGGCCGGGTGTCGCAGATCGAACGCGGCAATGTCTCAGGGCAGGATGTCCTTGCCCGGTTCGCGGCCGCTCTGGGCGGGCGTCTGCATCAGGCGATCTACTTCGACGACGGAGACATCTCCGCCATCGCCTGACAGCGGCGCACCTCCACCCGCCCACCCTCACGCTTCCCCGGGTGGGGAGCCGGGACAGGCCGCGGGCCCGACGGGCGTGACATGCCCCTCAGCGCTATTACGGGGCCTTGCTCGCGGGCGCGTGCGCGGGTGGGGGAGTCACGGACGGTTCTATGGTCGACCGGACGTAGATCCGCGTGGTGCCGGGTGTGTACTCGTGGCCGAAGAGGTCGACGCAGCGTTGGAGGTACGTGCCCTCCGGGGTCGCGAGGTCGTCCGGGCACAGGCTGATTCTTCACAGGTCCTGGACCAGCGTTTCCGGCTCAGTCAGTCCGAGGTGGGCGAACGCTGCCGCAGGGCGGTAGTCCTTCTCCTCGGGATGGAAATTCTTGATCATCTCGGTGCCGTCCGGGATGAGCCGGGCGGTGTACGTCTCCGCCTCGGCGGTCGGGAGGACGAAGGACAGCAGACCGGTGTCGTAACGCTCCCCGACCTTGTAGCCCGCGCGAAGGTCCGATGCCGTGCCCGGAATGCGAATGCCCATCCGGTCGCTCATCCAGGCAGGCGTGGCTCCGTCTTCCCAGCAGCAGCTCATCTCCTTGTCCAGCAGGTCCGAGGAGACCCTTTCCGTGACGCAGGAGACCACACCGATCGTGGCGGCGCCGCAGGCGAGAAGCACCGACAGGACGACGACGGCGACAGGCATGCGACGGCGGCGTACGGGCGGCTCGCCGGAAACGATCGTGCTGGAGCTCTTCATCGGTCCTCTGTCGCGCTTCCTGCTGTTCACGGCCGGGGTCCGTGCGGTCGCCCTCGCGCCCGGGCTTGTCCGGCGCGGGCAGGGGATTCCGGTTCGGGGAGGAGCCGCCCGGATCGTAGTGCTTGCCGGAGCGACTGCCCGCCATGTCGAGGTTTTGGGAGATGGCCGAGGTGTGGAGGCGGGCCCTCCGGGCGTCCGGAATGCTCCCGCCGCCGCCCCACGTCCGTCCTGCTGTTGCCCGGACGGTGCGCCATGTGCCGGGCAGCGTCGGTTGCCGCCCTTCCTGTGCCACCCGCGCGGCTCTCCGGGGTCAGACCAGCTCGCCGACGAACGCACGCCAAGCGTCGTGGCCGAAGGTGACGACGGGGCCGGCGGGACGCTTGCTGTCGCGGACGGGGACGAGGTGGGGGAGGTTGGGGGCGACCTCGACGCACTCGTTATTGCCACCGCTGTACGTGCTGGTGCGCCACCTCGCGCCCGACAGGTCCGGCGTGCTGTGGTGTGCGCTGTTCATGCTTGATGCTCCTTGGCCCGGCGATGGATGGCAGCCCGGGACTCGATCGGCGAGAGCGCTGACGTGCGCGCGGCGTCGAACAGCTCCTGGTAGCGGGACACATCCGTTTCCCGCTCCAACCACATGGAACCGGACGGATTGTCCGCCAGTACCACGTCGAGCGCGCCCTCTTCGGGAAATCCCAACACTACGTACGGGCCGAACATACTCGCATGGGCTCCACGGGAGAACGGCAGGACCTGGATGGTCACGTTGGGGCGCTCGGAACTGGCCAACAGGTGTGTCAACTGAGCGTTCATGACGTGTGAGCCGCCAACCTGCTGAAGAAGTACGGCCTCCGACACCACGGCCCACAGATGTAGTGGGTTGTCGGAGTGCAAGCGCTCCTGTCGAGCCAGGCGCACCTGCACGAACTTCTCGATTTCGTCTGCTGATTGCCATTGCCGAGAAGCAACCGTCACTGCCCGAATGTACTCCGGAGTCTGGAGCAGGCCGGGCACGAGCTGGGCCTGGAACGTTCGGATCGACCCAGCCATCGCCTCCAGGGCGATGTAGTCGCGATACGTGTCGGCAAGCACGTCACCGTACTGGTTCCACCAGCCCTCCCGGCGCCTGCGATTGGCCTTGCGAGCAAGCGAGGTGAGGCGCTCGCGGACCTCGCCGTCCGAGACGTCGTATGCGTGGAGCATCGCGGTGAGGTCGGGTAGACGGACAGCCACGCGCCCGTTCTCAATCCGGCTGATCTTGCCCTTGGTGCAGTCGAGAGCATCGGCTGCCTGAGTGGTGGTCAGTCCTGCGGCCTCCCGCAATCGACGCAGCTCATCACCGAGTTGGCGACCAAGAACGGTTGATGGGTTTGCTGTGGCGCTCTTCGCATGCATGGAACCACCTCTATCAAAGTGGCTGCTCGGATAGGCCGAGATTGCTCGAAAGAGTGAAAAAGGACGCTGTAGCTATTGGAAACGTTGCAGTTTCACTTGGTGCTCGCCCATTCTGCTTGCGTCGGCAACGATGCCCTGCGGCGCAGATGGTGCGCGTTCGCAAGGGGCTCCGACCAGACCGCAACCCTCTGGGAGCACTCGTGAGTGAACCGTGCGAAGTGAAGTTCAGGTTGGCGCGCAGCCGTAGCAGCGTCTCGAGGGCGCGAGCGGTCCTGCGCGCCAAGCTCGGGGAGTGGCGAGCAGAACAAACAGTCTGTGAGTCAGGGGAGTTGGTGATCTCGGAGCTGGTGACCAACGCTCTGCAAGTCCAGGCCCCCGCCGACCGGTTGATCGGCGTCCGCATCGAATGCCGGGAGCGGGGCGGGCTGCTGCGGCTGGAGGTGAGTGACGCGGGAGAGGGGCGGCCGGTGGTGCGACGGCCCGGCGAGTGGGATACGAGGGGGCGTGGGCTACTGCTCGTGGAGGCCCTGGCCCACCGCTGGGGCGTGGACGAACGGGAGGCCGGCATCGGCAAGACCGTATGGGCTGAGCTGCTGGCCCCGGGCATCGTTCCGCTGCTCGGAAGGGTGGACATCGCGGCCGTGACCATCCGCGCTGGTCAGAGCGTACGAGTCGGGGGAGCCTGGCGAACGGTCCGCAGTGTGCGCAGTGAGCGGTACGCCTCGGGTGGGCTTTCCGTCATCGTCGGCCTGGATGAAGGCCCCGCCCTGCGGCTGCAAGCCGGAGAAGCGGTGACGGTGCGGACCGGGGGAGTGCACCCCGCAGGTACCCGGGCAGTCGAGAGTCAGGCCCGGCCCACGGCGGGCCCGGTGTGCACATCGTGAGGTGGCTGAGGGAGAGGCTTCGTCAGCGGCGGCGCCATGTGGCATGGGCCGGGCCACGATTCTCCGGCACATTGATGCAGATGATCGACCGCCAACTGGTCGTGATCAGCAGGGCTGGTGAACCAGTGCCCAGGGCGCTATCCCCACAGGCCCCGGTGATCCGCCAGGGCCGTGGCTCGCTTCGGGGACGCATCCGTATCTCTGCCGCCTTCGACGAGCCGCGCGCCGGCATCGCGGAAGCGTTCGGGATGCGCTGATGAAACTTCTACTGGATACGCGCGTCGTCCTGTGGTGGATGGCCGATGTCCCCGAACTGCCCGATCGGGTCAAGGACCTCATCGACACCGAGGCCGCCGTTCATGTCAGCGCGGTGTCCCCGTGGGAGATCACGATCAAGCAGTATCTCGGCGAGTTCGAGGGGCCGGGCGAACTGGCCGAGCAGGTCCGCGACCTGCCCCTGACCAGTCTGCCCATCACAGCTGCCCACGGGGTGCGGGCGGGCCGGTTGCCGATACTGCACACCGATCCCTTCGACCGGATACTCGTCGCGCAGGCGCAGGCCGAAGAGATGGTCCTGGTCACCCGGAACGCCTGGATCCCGCAGTACGACGTGCAGGCCATGCGCGTCTGACCCGTACGTCGTGCCTACGGGAGCCGGGGCGTCAGCCGCGTACCGGGCGCCTTCCGCGACGCGTGGCATAGGGGCGGGCCGCCGGGCGCGCAGATCTTCGACGGCCGGATCGTGCTTGTCCTGCTGGGTGGCGCGGTAACCGGTGCGGAAGGCGGGGGGGAGCACTGCCGTGCAGCGGGTCGAGGTCGTTGTGCCACTGGTCGAGCCAGGGCGGGAGTTCCAGCCCGCCCGGGAGGAGTGGCGTCATTTCTTCCTTGGACACCCCGGACAGGCGGCAGGAGAGTACGTTCCGGCACATGAAAAAGACCCCCTGCTCAGCGTTTCCACTGATCAGAAGGTCTTTTCGGCACTTCCTGCGAAGTGCCCCCGGCAGGATTCGAACCTGCGCACCCGGCTCCGGAGGCCGATGCTCTATCCCCTGAGCTACGGGGGCGATGTCGCTGCGCTTGGCGGCGACGAGTGAAACCCTACCAGCTCCGACAGGGTGTCCGGGAACAGGTTTTGCGCGTCGCCGGCTCCGGTGCGAGGGCGCCGCTGGAGCCGGCCACGGTCGCCTCCGGAGGGCGGAAGTGGGCAAAACCCGGACGCAGCTCCTCCGGTCGACCTACCCTCGAAGCGTGCCAGGGGTGTACGGCCGCGTGCTTGTTGTCGACGACAACAAGGTCATCCGGCAGCTGATCAGGGTCAACCTCGAACTGGAGGGTTTCGAGGTCGTGACCGCGGCCGACGGCGTCGAGTGCCTGGACCTCGTGCACCGCGTCTGCCCGGACGTGATCACGCTCGATGTCGTCATGCCCCGGCTCGACGGAATACAGACCGCTGTCCGGCTGCGCTCCGATCCGCGTACCAGCCATCTCCCCGTCGCCGTCGTCAGTGCCTGCACGCCGTGCGAGGTGGACTCCGGCGTGACCGCCGGGGTGGACGCCTTCCTGGCGAAGCCGTTCGAGCCGAGCGAGCTCGTACAGATGGTGCGCCGGCTCGCACACCGGGGGGATTCGCCGCCGTTCGACGGCAGGCGCGGGGCCGGGAGGGCGGGAAGCGCCGCCGGGTGACCGGACGGCCGCCCACTCCCGCCACACGCACGCGGTTGCCCGCGCCGCGAGACCGAGTCGAGCCCGCACCATGACCCCGGCCGCGCCCGGACGCACGTGGGGTGCGCGCGCCCCGGAGGCAGGGGTCTCCGTATCGCGAACCCGACCGGTGCCCGTGCCCGGTCCCAGGGCGGGTTTCGCGCCGCGCCACCGACCGGCGCCCGCGCCGCGACCTGGGCTGCGGCCCGCGCCTTGACCCCGGCCCGTGCCCGCCCGCACGCGGCTGCCCGCGCAGCGACCCGGACCGCGACCCCCACGCCGCGCCCGGACGCGGGCCGTTGCCCGCATGGCGAAACCGGTTGGCGAAGTGCCCCCCTTCCTCCCCTACGCTTGTCCCGTGACCCCCGCCGACCTCTCCCGGACCGTGCTGCACGCTGTGCGCCGCGCGGTCGACGAGGACGTCCTGCGCGCGCCCGTGCCCGCGCGCGTGCGGGTGGAGAGGACACGGCCCGGCGGCAGCGGGGACTACGCCTGTGCCGTCGCCCTCCAGTTGGCGGGGCCCGCGGGGCTCCCCCCGCGGGGTGTGGCCGAGCTCCTGCGGGAACGGGTCGCCGGTGCGCCCGGGATCGGGCGGGTCGAGATCACCGGGCCCGGCTTCCTGAACTTCACGCTCGACGCCTCCGCCGACGCCGACGCCCGCGCCGCCCGCGTCCGCGAGGCAGTCGAGCGCGGCCTTCGCTACGGATGGGTCACCACCGGCGCCGGGCCGCTCCGGCGGCTCCACCACCCACGCGAGATCCGGTCGGCGGTCGTCGCCCAGAGCGTCGGGCGCCTGCTCCGCACCCAGGGCGACCAGGTGCTCATCGGCTGCACGCAGGAACCCGGACCCGGCTGGGACCGGCTCGGCGCCCACGGCGCCCCGCGTGCCCGGACCGGGGAGAGCACCGAAGCGCTACCCGTCCCCGTCGAGGCTGAGAAGAGCACCGAGATCCGTCCCCTCCCGGTCGGCTCCGGGGAGAGCACCGAGGTTCGTCCCGTCCCGGTCGGGACCGGGGAGAGCACCGAGGTCCGTCCTGCCCCGGCGGGGACCGGGGAGAGCACCGAGCTCCCTCCCCTCCCGGTCGGCTCCGGGGAGAGCACCGAGATCCGTCCCGTCCCCGCCGGGGCCACGGCGGACGCGCTGGTGGAGCGGCTCGGCGCCGACGCCACCCGCTGGGGTCTGCTGCGGCCCGCCGGTCACGACCACGCCCCGCTCGGCGGTGACCTCCTCGTCCAGACGGAGGCCAATCCGCTCTTCCTGGTCCGCTACGCACACGCCCGCGCCCGCGCGCTCCTGCGCGAGGGGGAGCGCCTCGGTCTCACCGCCGCGTACGAGGAGGACGTCGACGCCCCCGCGCTGCACGCCGCGCTCGCCGACCACCCTGGAGTGCTCGCCGCCGCCGCCCGCCACCACGCGCCCGACCGCCTCGCCCGGCACCTCGAAACGGTGGCGCACGCCTTCTTCGACTTCCACGACGCCTGCCCGCCGCTCCCCGCCGGCGACGAGAAACCCTCGGCCGCCCACCGATCCCGGCTGGCTCTTGCCGAAGCCGCCGGAACGGTGCTCGCAGGCGGCCTGTCCCTGCTCGGCATCAGCGCGCCCGAACACCTCTGAGACCTGAGAGAGCAGAGCAGAACGATGAGCCGATCCGCACACCCCGCCGGACCCCGCCACGCCGACGTCCTCCCCGAGGGCCACTACACCGCCCCGGCGACCGACCTCAACGTGCTGGACGAGAAGGTGTGGTCCCGTACGGTCACCCGCGACCAGGACGGTGCGCTCACCGTCGGGGGGATCGAAGTGGCCCGGCTGGCCGAGGAGTTCGGCACCCCGGCGTACATCCTCGATGAGAGCGACTTCCGGGCGCGCTGCCGCGCCTGGGCCGACGCCTTCGGCCCCGACGCCGACGTGTTCTACGCCGGCAAGGCCTTCCTCTCGCGCGCCGTCGTGCGCTGGCTCACGGAGGAGGGGCTGAACCTCGACGTGTGCTCCGGCGGGGAACTCACCACCGCGCTGGACGCCGGGATGCCCGCCGAGCGCATCGCCTTCCACGGCAACAACAAGACCGTCGCCGAGATCGAGCGGGCCGTCGAAGCGGGCGTCGGGCGGATCGTGCTCGACTCCTTCCAGGAGATCGTCCGTGTCTCCCACACCGCGCAGCGGCTCGGCAAGCGGCAGCGCGTACAGATCCGGGTCACCGTCGGGGTCGAGGCCCACACCCACGAGTTCATCGCCACCGCGCACGAGGACCAGAAGTTCGGCATCGCGCTGGCCGACGGCCAGGCCGCCGAGGCCGTCCGCAGGGCACTGACCCTGGACGGGCTCGAACTCATCGGCATCCACTCGCACATCGGCTCGCAGATCTTCGACATGGCCGGCTTCGAGGTCTCCGCCCGGCGCGTGGTGCAGCTGCTCGCCGCGGTCCGCGACGAACACGGCGTCGAACTCCCCGAGATCGACCTCGGCGGCGGCCTCGGGATCGCGTACACCTCCGAGGACGACCCCCGCGAGCCGCACGAGATCGCCAAGGCCCTCAGCGACATCGTGACCCGCGAGTGCGAGCAGGCCGGGCTCGCCACCCCGCGCATCTCCGTCGAGCCGGGCCGCGCGATCGTCGGCCCCACCGCGTTCACGCTCTACGAGGTCGGCACCATCAAGCCCCTGGAGGGACTGCGCACGTACGTGAGCGTCGACGGCGGGATGTCGGACAACATCCGCACCGCGCTGTACGACGCCGAGTACAGCGTGGCCCTCGTCTCGCGCAGCTCCGACGCCGAGCCCATGCTCGTCCGCGTCGTCGGCAAGCACTGCGAGAGCGGGGACATCGTCGTCAAGGACGCGTTCCTGCCCGCCGACCTGGCACCCGGCGACCTGATCGCGGTCCCCGCCACCGGCGCGTACTGCCGGTCCATGGCGAGCAACTACAACCACGCGCTGCGCCCGCCCGTCGTCGCTGTGCGTGACGGCGAGGCGCGCGTGATCGTCCGGCGTGAGACGGAGGAAGATCTCCTGCGTCTCGATGTCGGCTGATGAAATTCACATCTCAAAATCCGGACGGGTGGCAGAAACCCCCGTCCGGTGAGTGAGACTGGTCCACACACCGGAAGTATGAGAAACGAGGTCGGATGATGCGTACGCGTCCGCTGAAGGTGGCGCTGCTGGGCTGCGGAGTGGTCGGCTCAGAGGTGGCGCGCATCATGACGACGCACGCCGACGACCTCGCCGCGCGCATCGGAGCGCCGGTCGAGCTCGCGGGCGTGGCCGTCCGCCGGCCCTCCAAGGTGCGCGAGGGCATCGACCCCGCGCTGATCACGACCGACGCGACCGCCCTGGTCAAACGGGGTGACATCGACGTCGTCATCGAGGTCATCGGCGGCATCGAACCCGCCCGTGCCCTCATCACGACCGCCTTCGAGCACGGCGCGGGCGTCGTCTCCGCCAACAAGGCACTGCTCGCCGAGGACGGCTCCGCGCTGCACGCCGTCGCCGAGCAGCACGGCCGGGACCTGTACTACGAGGCGGCCGTGGCCGGCGCGATCCCGCTCGTCCGGCCGCTGCGCGAGTCCCTCGCCGGGGACAAGGTCAACCGGGTCCTCGGCATCGTCAACGGCACCACCAACTTCATCCTCGACAGGATGGACACGAGCGGGGCCGGATACTCCGAGGCGCTCGACGAGGCCACCGCCCTCGGGTACGCCGAGGCCGATCCCACCGCCGACGTCGAGGGTTTCGACGCCGCCGCGAAGGCCGCCATCCTCGCCGGTATCGCCTTCCACACCCGGGTCAGGATCGGTGAGGTGCACCGCGAGGGCATCACCGAGGTCACCGCCGCGGACATCGCCTCGGCCCGCCGGATGGGCTGCACCGTCAAACTCCTCGCCATCTGCGAGCGGGCCGCCGACGGCAGGTCCGTCACCGCCCGCGTGCACCCGGCGATGATCCCGCTCAGCCACCCGCTGGCCTCCGTCCGTGAGGCGTACAACGCGGTCTTCGTCGAGTCCGAGGCCGCCGGCCAGCTCATGTTCTACGGCCCCGGCGCGGGCGGCTCCCCGACCGCGTCCGCGGTCCTCGGCGACCTGGTCGCCGTCTGCCGCAACATCCTCGCCGGGACCACCGGCCCGGGTGAGTCCGCGTACACGCGTCTGCCGGTCAGCCCCATGGGCGAGGTCGTCACGCGGTACCACATCAGTCTCGACGTGGCCGACAAGCCTGGCGTACTCGCCCAGGTCGCGACGGTCTTCGCCGAACAGGACGTGTCCATCGATACGGTCCGCCAGCAAGTCCGACAGGACGGCAGCGGCGAGGCATCCCTCGTCGTCGTCACCCACCGCGCGCCCGACGCGGCCCTCTCCGGGACCGTCGAGGCGCTGCGCAAGCTGGACACCGTGCGCGGTGTCGCCAGCATCATGCGTGTTGAAGGGGAGTAAGGACCCATGACCAGCAACGGCACCCACCAGTGGCGCGGCATCATCGAGGAGTACCGGGACCGCCTTCCGGTCACGAGCACGACGCCCGTCGTCACCCTCCGTGAGGGTGGCACGCCGCTCGTCCCGGCGCAGGTCCTCTCCGAGCGCACGGGATGCGAGGTGCACCTCAAGGTCGAGGGCGCCAACCCCACCGGTTCGTTCAAGGACCGCGGTATGACGATGGCGATCACCCGGGCCAAGGAGGAGGGTGCGCAGGCCGTCATCTGCGCTTCCACCGGCAACACCTCCGCCTCCGCCGCCGCGTACGCGGTGCGGGCCGGCATGGTCTGCGCCGTCCTCGTGCCGCAGGGAAAGATCGCGCTCGGCAAGATGGGGCAGGCCCTCGTCCACGGCGCGAAGATCCTCCAGGTCGACGGGAATTTCGACGACTGCCTGACCCTGGCGCGCAGCCTCTCCGACAACTACCCGGTGGCACTGGTCAATTCGGTCAACCCGGTCCGCATCGAGGGCCAGAAGACCGCCGCGTTCGAGATCGTCGACGCGCTCGGCGACGCCCCCGACATCCACGTCCTGCCGGTCGGCAACGCGGGCAACATCACGGCCTACTGGAAGGGTTACAAGGAGTACGCGGGTGACGCGATCTCCACGCACACCCCGCGCATGTGGGGCTTCCAGGCCTCCGGCTCCGCGCCCATCGTCCGCGGTGAGATCGTCAAGGACCCGGCGACCATCGCCACCGCGATCCGCATCGGCAACCCGGCCTCCTGGCAGTTCGCGCTGGACGCCCGGGACGAGTCGGGCGGCTTCATCGACGAGGTGACGGACCGGCAGATCCTGTCCGCCTACCGCCTGTTGGCCTCCCAGGAGGGTGTCTTCGTCGAGCCCGCCTCGGCCGCCTCGGTGGCCGGTCTGCTCAAGGCCGCCGCGGAGGGCAAGGTCGACCCCGGCCAGAGGATCGTCTGCACCGTCACCGGCAACGGCCTCAAGGACCCCGACTGGGCCGTCGCCGGCGCCCCGCAGCCGGTCACGGTGCCGGTCGACGCGACCACCGCCGCCCAGAAACTGGGCCTCGTCTGAGGGCTGTCCCTGTCCCAGGGCCGGCCCGCATGTGCCCGGATCATCAGCACCGGGCGTCCGGTGCGTGCTCGATCGCGAGAAGGGTGCGTGCGATCGCGAGACGGAGGGGCACCCCGGTACTGCGGGTACCGGGGTGCCCCCGGCACCGCGGCGGATGTCGTACGTCCCGGGCGTCACCGGTCAGGGACGTCCGGAACACGCCCCTGACCGGCGCTGCGGCCGTCGGGCCGCCCCGAGGGGCGGAGAGCGCAGAGGAGGCGTGCGACACGCCTCGTGCGCCTCCTGTGCGCCCTATGTCGCCACAGAACCTTCCTTCGATAAGCTGTACCCAACCCGCCCCGCCGCCCGCGCCGCGGAGCAGTCGCCGTAGTGACTGCCGGACAACCCCGCCCCGCACCGCAGCACCCCCACGCACGTCCACATATCCGCACGACACCACCCCGCACCACCATCCCCGCCGCCGTACAGGAAGAGTCGTCCAACCGATGGCCGGTCCCGCGTTCCGAGCCGCCGCCGTCCGGGTGCGCGTCCCCGCAACCAGCGCCAACCTGGGTCCGGGTTTCGACGCCCTCGGCCTCTCGCTCGGGCTCTACGACGACGTCGTCGTCCGGGTCGCCGACTCCGGACTGCACATCGACATCGCGGGTGAGGGCGCCTCGACGCTGCCCCGCGACGAGAACCACCTGCTCGTACGCTCCCTGCGCACGGCCTTCGACCTGCTCGGCGGGCAGCCTCGCGGGCTGGAGATCGTCTGCGCCAACCGCATTCCGCACGGCCGGGGGCTCGGCTCCTCCTCCGCGGCCATCTGCGCCGGGATCGTCGCCGCCCGCGCCGTGACGACCGGCGGGGACGCGCGCCTCGACGACGCCGCGCTGCTGGAGCTGGCGACCGAGATCGAGGGTCACCCCGACAACGTCGCGGCCTGCCTGCTCGGCGGTTTCACCCTGGCCTGGATGGACGGCGGAGCCGCCAGGGCCATCAGGATGGACCCCGCCGGCTCCGTCGTTCCGGTGGTCTTCGTACCGGCGACACCCGTCCTCACCGAGACCGCCCGCGGCCTGCTGCCGCGCACCGTCCCCCACGTGGACGCCGCGGCCAACGCCGGTCGCGCGGCCCTCCTCGTGGAGGCGCTGACCAGGCGGCCCGAACTGCTGCTCGCCGCCACCGAGGACCGGATCCACCAGGAGTACCGGGGGCCCGCGATGCCGCAGAGCGTGGAACTGGTCAACCGGCTGCGCGCGGACGGCGTCCCCGCCGTCATCTCCGGCGCCGGGCCCACGGTGCTCGCGCTGACGGAGGAGGGCGCGGCCGACAAGGTGGCCCGACTGGCCGGCGAGGGATGGGCCGCGAACCGGCTCGCCCTCGACGCCGCGGGCGCGAGTGTGCTGCCGCTCGCCGCGTAGCCGCACACGAACGCACGTGATTGCCGGTGCATGAGAGGGGGAATGTTTGTTGGAGCCGGTAGTGTTAACCTCAAGTCGGCAATCGACGTCTTTGTGGCGCGTTGCTTCGTGTCCCCCTTCGGGACCACCACTCTTCCGGGAGCCTCCCCGACTGCCTGAGCAGCCTGCCTGAGCTTTCGAGCACGCTCCGGAACCGGCACGACACCCTCTTGCTCGTCCAGGAGTGGGCCGAGCAGGGGGATCTCGCGCCGGAACCCCGCACATCATTCATTTTTCCGCCGTACCCGGCGGACCACCGCCCCGGCACGGTCCGCGATCGACACGATCAACAGACCGCAGTCGGACAGCACAACCGGTCGCCGAGCCAGAAGGCCGACGTCCGCTCCAGGGAAGGACCCTTCGTGAGCGACACCACCGATCTGATGGGCGTGACTGCCGACAAGAGCGTCGACAGTTCCGCGCCCGCCGAAGGTGCTGCCACTGGCACCACCGCACGGCGCCGCCGCTCCGGCACCGGCCTCGAGGGCATGGTCCTGGCCGAGCTGCAGCAGGTCGCGTCCGGCCTCGGCATCAGGGGTACTGCGCGGATGCGCAAGAGCCAGCTGATCGAGGTCATCAAGGAGGCGCAGGCCGGAGGCACCGCCTCCAGGACCGCCTCCAAGGCCCCCGCCGCCGCGGAAGCCGAGACCAAGCCGAAGAGGCGCGCCACGTCCAAGACGCGCACCGGCGACGAGAGCGCCGCGGCACCGGCCGAGAAGGCCGCCGCCCAGCAGCAGATCGACATCCCCGGCCAGCCGGCCAGCGACGAGCAGCCCACCGGTGAGCGCCGCCGCCGCCGGGCGACCGCCCAGGCGGGCAGCCCCGACACCAAGACGGAGACCAAGGCGGAGGCGCAGGCCGAGCCCAAGGCCGCCGAAACCCGTCAGGACCGCGGTGACGAGCGCTCCGAGGCGAAGGGCGAGGCCAAGGCCGAAGCCGCCGTCGACACGGCCGAGGGCCGTCGCGGTGACCGCCAGGACGGCCGGCGCGACCGCGGTGACCGCCAGGACCGCGGCGACCGCGACGGCCGCCGTGACCGCCAGCGCGACCGGCGCGGCAAGGGCGACGACCAGGGCCAGGGCGGCGGGCGCCGTCAGGGCCAGCAGGGCGGCGGCCAGGGCCAGGGCCAGAGTCAGAGCCAGGGCCAGCAGGGCGGCGGCGGCCAGCAGGACGACGGGTACGACGACGAGGGCGGCCGGCGCGGACGCCGCGGCCGCTACCGCGACCGCCGGGGCCGTCGTGGCCGCGACGAGTTCGCGACCGACGTCCAGGTCGCCGACGACGACGTCCTGATCCCCGTCGCGGGCATCCTCGACATCCTCGACAACTACGCGTTCATCCGGACCTCCGGCTACCTGCCGGGACCGAACGACGTGTACGTCTCGCTCGCCCAGGTCCGCAAGAACGGCCTGCGCAAGGGTGACCACGTCACCGGCGCGGTGCGCCAGCCCAAGGACGGCGAGCGCCGCGAGAAGTTCAACGCGCTGGTCCGCCTCGACTCGGTCAACGGCATGGCCCCGGAGAGCGGCCGCGGCCGCCCCGAGTTCCAGAAGCTGACCCCGCTGTATCCGCAGGACCGGCTCCGTCTGGAGACCGACTCCAACATCCTGACCACCCGGATCATCGACCTGGTCGCCCCGATCGGCAAGGGCCAGCGCGGCCTGATCGTGGCCCCGCCGAAGACCGGTAAGACCATGATCCTGCAGGCGATCGCCAACGCGATCACGGTCAACAGCCCCGAGTGCCACCTGATGGTCGTCCTGGTCGACGAGCGCCCGGAAGAGGTCACCGACATGCAGCGGTCGGTGAAGGGCGAGGTCATCTCCTCGACCTTCGACCGCCCCGCCGAGGACCACACCACCGTTGCCGAGCTGGCCATCGAGCGCGCGAAGCGCCTCGTGGAGCTGGGCCACGACGTGGTCGTCCTGCTGGACTCGATCACCCGTCTGGGCCGCGCCTACAACCTGGCGGCACCGGCTTCCGGCCGCATCCTGTCCGGTGGTGTCGACTCGACCGCGCTGTACCCGCCGAAGCGCTTCTTCGGAGCCGCGCGCAACATCGAGGACGGCGGCTCGCTGACCATCCTGGCCACCGCGCTCGTCGAGACCGGCTCGCGCATGGACGAGGTGATCTTCGAGGAGTTCAAGGGCACCGGCAACATGGAGCTCAAGCTCGACCGGAAGCTCTCGGACAAGCGCATCTTCCCGGCGGTGGACGTCGACGCGTCCTCCACCCGTAAGGAAGAAATCCTGCTCGGCAGCGACGAGTTGGCCATCGTCTGGAAGCTGCGCCGGGTGCTCCACGCGCTCGACCAGCAGCAGGCCATCGAGTTGCTGCTCGACCGGATGAAGAAGACGCAGTCCAACGCGGAGTTCCTGCTCCAGATCCAGAAGACGACGCCGGCACCGGGTAACGGCAACGACTGACGTCCCCCTGGTATCACCGCGCCACTGCCCCCGTCACACCCGTGACGGGGGCAGTCGTGCGTCCACCCGCGGGCCCCTCGTGTGCCGGCGTTCCCGTCCGCGGGTCCCCGTGGCCCGGGAGAGACCTTCCCCACAGCGGCCGGCCCGGCGCGCCCGCCTGTACCGCCACCGCGCCGTCGTACGAACGCGCAGGTGGAAGGCGTGTTCCCCGGACCTGCGGGGAGGCCGGGGGAGCGCCGGGAAAGTCCTTTCGCGCCCGTCGGCCCCACAGCCGCCTGTGCGACTCTTTGCCCTGCTCCGGCGCCCGACCGGGCGCCGGCAGCCGTGTCCGAACCCCGGTGGGGAGCGGGGAGCAGCAGAGGAACGAGGAGTCGCATGACCAGCGAGCAGAGCGGGACCACGGGCCGGATACGCGGCACCGGCAGCCGCCGCAGGAAGCCCTCCCGGGCACGCCGGGTGAGGACCGTGGCCCTGTGGGGCGCCGCAGCCGTGGTGGTGGCCGGCGGAGCGGGGCTCGGCTACGCCTACGTCGCGCTCGACGGCAATCTCAAGGCGGTCGACATCGACGCCGCCCTGGGCGCCGACCGCCCCGACGACGTGGACGACGGTTCGCAGGACATCCTGGTGCTGGGCTCCGACTCCCGCTCGGGCGCCAACTCCGCGTACGGCGCGGACGAGGGCGCCGCACGGTCGGACACCGCGATGGTCGTGCACGTCAACAAGGGCCACACCTCCGCGAGCGTGGTCTCCGTCCCCCGGGACACACTCGTCGACCGCCCCGCCTGCACGAGCGACACAACCGGCGAACAGGTCGGTGCCGAACGCCGGGCCATGTTCAACACCGCGTACGAGGTCGGCGGTCCGGCCTGCGCGGTCAAGACGGTGGAAGCCATGTCGGGCATCCGCATGGACCACTACGTCGAGGTCGACTTCACCGGCTTCAAGAAGGTCGTCGACCAGCTCGGCGGCGTGCAGATGACCACCTCCCGGGCGATCGATGACCCCAAGAGCCACCTCCGCCTCGGGCCCGGCACCCACACCCTCGACGGGGAGCAGTCGCTCGCTCTCGTGCGTACCCGCAAGAGCGTCGGCGACGGCAGCGACCTGGGCCGCATACAGCTCCAGCAGGCCTTCGTGAAGGCGCTGATGCACCGGACGAAGAGCATCGGCGCGTTCTCGGACCCCACCAAGCTCTTCGGTCTCGCCGACACCGCCACCAAGGCCGTCACCACCGACTCGTCACTGGCCTCCGTCAAGAAGCTCACCGGTTTCGCGAACGGCCTCAAGGGCCTCGACCCGGCCCACGTGGACATGGTCACGCTGCCCGTGGAGTACGACCCCGCCGACCCGAACCGCGTGCTGCCCGAGAAGAAGGCCGGCCGGCAGGTGTGGGCGGCCCTCCGGCACGACGAGCCGATCCCGGCCTCCGCCACCGCGAAGTCCGCCGGCGACAAGGGCGAGGCGGCGGACCTCGTACGGTGACGGGCGCGTTCCCCCGCCGCACGGGCGCTCGACGTTCCCGCGCGGCGGGGGAATAGCGGGGCCCCGCCTCTCGTTTTGGGAGATACGGCCGGTCGCTGGCAGACTGGTACGTCGGCCCCGGTTCACGGACGCGCAATCCGCGCGTACGACCCGGAGCCCTCCCGAAACTAGGAGACACCTTGAAGCGCGAGATTCACCCCCAGTACGTCGAGACGCAGGTCAGCTGCACCTGCGGTGCGTCGTTCACCACCCGGAGCACCCTCGAGGGCGGCGCGATCCGCGCCGACGTCTGCTCCGAGTGCCACCCGTTCTACACGGGCAAGCAGAAGATCCTCGACACCGGTGGCCGTGTGGCCCGCTTCGAGGCCCGCTTCGGCAAGGCCGCCGGCTCCGCCGCCAAGTAGCGAGCCACTGCGCCGGTTCCCGGCGCCCTCTTGCGGGGGCGCCGGGGCCGGCGTTTTTCCGGCTGTACCGCCCCCGGGCGGCAGGCCGTCCAGCAGGCCCGCAGACGCAGACGCACGGAACCAGGAGCCCCCGATGTTCGAGGCGGTCGAGGAACTGATCGGCGAACACGCCGATCTCGAGAAGAAGCTCGCCGACCCGTCGGTCCACGCCGACCAGGCCAACGCGCGCAAGCTCAACAAGCGCTACGCGGAGCTGACCCCGATCGTCTCCACGTACCGGACCTGGAAGGGGCTCGGTGACGACATCGGGACCGCCCGCGAATTCGCCGCGGACGACCCGGACTTCGCCGCCGAGGTCAAGGTCCTGGAGAAGCAGCGCGAGGAGATCACGGAGAAGCTCCGGCTGCTCCTGGTCCCGCGGGACCCCAGCGACGACAAGGACGTGCTCCTGGAGATCAAGGCGGGCGCGGGCGGCGACGAGTCCGCCCTGTTCGCCGGCGATCTGCTGCGCATGTACCTGCGCTACGCCGAGCGCGTCGGCTGGAAGACCGAGATCATCGACTCCACCGAGTCCGAGCTCGGCGGCTACAAGGACGTCCAGGTCGCCGTGAAGACCAAGGGCGGCAACGGTGCCACCGAGCCCGGCCAGGGCGTCTGGGCCCGGATGAAGTACGAGGGCGGGGTGCACCGGGTGCAGCGCGTGCCGTCCACCGAGTCCCAGGGCCGCATCCACACCTCGGCCGCCGGTGTGCTCGTCACGCCGGAGGCGGAGGAGGTCGACGTCGAGATCCACGCCAACGACCTGCGCATCGACGTCTACCGCTCCTCGGGACCCGGCGGCCAGTCCGTCAACACGACCGACTCCGCGGTACGCATCACGCACCTGCCGACCGGCGTCGTCGCCTCCTGCCAGAACGAGAAGAGCCAGCTCCAGAACAAGGAGCAGGCCATGCGCATCCTGCGCTCCCGGCTGCTGGCCGCCGCGCAGGAGGCGGCCGAGCAGGAAGCCTCCGACGTACGCCGCAGCCAGGTCCGCACGGTGGACCGCTCCGAGAAGATCCGGACGTACAACTACCCGGAGAACCGGATTTCGGACCACCGGGTCGGCTTCAAGGCGTACAACTTGGACCAGGTCCTCGACGGCGACCTCGACGCCGTCATCCAGGCCTGTGTCGACGCCGACTCGGCCGCCAAGCTCGCCGCCGCGTAGGACCGGCCGGCGACCGCCGGCCGGGCCGAACCGCGCCCACCCCGTGAACCCGTACGGAGATCCGCGATGAACCTGCTGCTCGCCGAGGTGGCCCAGGCCACCCAGCGGCTGGCCGACGCCGGTGTCCCCTCGCCGCGATTCGACGCCGAGGAACTCGCCGCCTTCGTGCACGGCGTCAAGCGGGGCGAGCTGCACCGTGTGCCGGACGCCGACTTCGACGCCCGCTACTGGGAGACGATCGCCCGCCGCGAGGCCCGCGAGCCGCTCCAGCACATCACCGGCCGGGCGTTCTTCCGCTACCTGGAACTCCAGGTCGGTCCCGGCGTCTTCGTGCCCCGGCCGGAGACCGAGTCGGTCGTCGGCTGGGCGATAGACGCCGTCCGCGCGATGGACGTCGTCGAACCGCTGATCGTCGACCTCTGCACCGGGTCCGGCGCGATCGCCCTGGCGATGGCCCAGGAGGTGCCGCGCTCCCGCGTGCACGGGGTGGAGCTGTCCGAGGACGCCCTGAGATGGACTCGGAGGAACGCCGAGGGCTCCAGGGTCACCGTCCACCGCGGGGACGCCCTCAGCGCCCTCCCGGAGCTCGACGGCCAGGTCGACCTGGTCATCTCCAACCCGCCGTACATCCCGCTCACCGAGTGGGAGTACGTGGCGCCCGAGGCCCGCGACCACGACCCGCAGATGGCGCTCTTCTCCGGCGAGGACGGCCTCGACACCATCCGCGGCATCGAGCGCACCGCGCACCGCCTGCTGCGTCCCGGCGGGCTCGTCGTCATCGAGCACGCCGACACCCAGGGCGGCCAGGTGCCGTGGATCTTCACCGAGGAACGGGGCTGGGCCGACGCGGCCGACCACCCCGACCTGAACAACCGGCCCCGGTTCGCCACGGCCCGCAAGGCCATGCCGTGACCGCCGCCGCGCAGCGACCGCACGACCACCCCTACCCGCAAGACCCGCACACGTCCGAGGAGGCCGGCTGATGGCACGGCGATACGACTGCAACGACGCGACCGACCGTACGACCGGCCTGCGTGAGGCCGCGTCCGCCGTCCGCCGCGGTGAACTGGTCGTGCTGCCCACCGACACCGTGTACGGGATCGGCGCGGACGCCTTCAGTTCCGAGGGCGTCGCCGACCTGCTCGACGCCAAGGGCCGCGGCCGCAACATGCCCACCCCCGTCCTGATCGGCTCCCCGAACACGCTGCACGGCCTGGTCACCGACTTCTCCGAGCAGGCCTGGGAGCTCGTCGACGCCTTCTGGCCCGGCGCGCTGACGCTCGTCGCCAAGCACCAGCCCTCCCTCCAGTGGGACCTCGGCGACACCCGGGGCACCGTCGCGATCCGGATGCCGCTGCACCCGGTCGCCATCGAACTCCTCACGGAGGTCGGCCCGATGGCGGTCTCCAGCGCCAACCTCACCGGACACCCGTCGCCGGAGGACTGCGACGCCGCCCAGGAGATGCTCGGGGACTCCGTCTCCGTCTACCTCGACGGCGGGCCGACCCCCGGCATCGTCCCGTCCTCCATCGTCGACGTCACCGGGAAGATCCCCGTCCTCCTGCGGGCCGGAGCCCTCTCCGTAGAAGAACTCCGCAAGGTGGTACCCGATCTCGAGGTGGCCAATTGACCGCGCCCGAGGGGCGTGGCATAGCGGGACGACACGACACTTTCCGCATCCTCCACGTCAGCACCGGCAACGTCTGCCGCTCGCCCATCACCGAGCGGCTGACCCGCCACGCCCTGGTGGACCGCCTCGGCGATCCGCTCAGCGGCGGCCTGATCGTGGAGAGCGCGGGCACCTGGGGGCACGAGGGCGCGCCCATGGAGGCCAACGCCGAGGTGGTCCTCGCGGACTTCGGCGCCGACGCCAGCGGCTTCGTCGGGCGCGAACTGCTCGACGAGCACGTGATCCGCGCCGACCTGGTCCTCACCGCCACCCGTGACCACCGCGCCCAGGTGATCTCCATGGGGCACTCGGCCGGCCTGCGCACCTTCACGCTCAAGGAGTTCACCCGGCTGGTGCGGGCCATAGACCCCGCGACGCTGCCCGACGCCCACGAGGAGGGCGTGGTCGAACGCGCCCGCGCCCTGGTGCGCGCCGCGGCGGCACTGCGCGGCTGGCTGCTGGCCCCCACCGCGGAGGCCGACGAGGTCTTCGACCCGTACGGCGCCCCGATCACGTTCTTCCGCTCCATCGGCGACGAGATCAACCAGGCCCTCGACCCCGTGGTGACCGCGCTGACGGGCGTACGCGCCCCGCACTGAGGACCACGCCGCAGACGGGTGCGCCGACCGGCGTACGGGGCCGCACGGCAGCGGGCACACCGCCCGGCCCCGGCCTACATTGGAGCTGGGAAGCCGCGGTCCGGCCGGGCGGCGGCTCCCGACACCCGCGCACCCCTCCCTCAGGCCCGGAGCCGTCAGATGCCGGTCACCACTCCAGCCGCACCCGCCGCCGTGTCCCCGCCGCCACCGGCGTCCCCGTCCCCCGCCGCCATGCCCCAGGACTTCGGGGCACTGCTCCGCCAGGACCCGGAGGTCGCCGGCATCCTGCTGGCGGAGACGGGCCGCCAGTCGAGCACGCTGCAGTTCATCGCCGCCGAGAACTTCACCTCGCCCGCCGTCCTCGCCGCCCTCGGCTCGCCGCTCGCCAACAAGTACGCCGAGGGCTACCCCGGTGCCCGCCACCACGGCGGCTGCGAGCAGGCCGACGCCGCCGAACGCCTCGCGGTGCGCCGGGCGATGTCGCTGTTCGGAGCCGAGCACGCCAACGTCCAGCCGCACTCCGGCTCCTCCGCCGTCCTCGCCGCCTACGCCGCGCTGCTGCGCCCCGGGGACACGGTGCTGGCGATGGGGCTCCCGTACGGCGGACACCTCACGCACGGCTCCCCCGGGAACTTCTCCGGCCGCTGGTTCGACTTCGCCGGCTACGGCGTCGACCCCGAGAGCGGGCTGATCGACTACGCGCAGGTGCGCGCCCTGGCGCGGGCCCGTCGCCCGAAGGCGATCGTCTGCGGCTCGATCTCCTACCCGCGCCACCCCGACTACGAGGAGTTCCGCGACATCGCCGACGAGGCGGGCGCGTACCTCATCGCGGACGCCGCCCATCCCATGGGCCTGATCGCCGGGGGAGCGGCGCCCAGCCCGGTCCCGTACGCGGACGTGGTGTGCGCAACGACGCACAAGGTGCTGCGCGGGCCGCGCGGCGGGATGATCCTGTGCGGCGCGGAGCTGGCACAGCGGATCGACCGCGCGGTGTTCCCGTTCACCCAGGGCGGCGCCCAGATGCACACCGTCGCGGCGAAGGCCGTCGCGTTCGGTGAGGCGGCCACCCCGGCCTTCGCGCTCTACGCCCACCGGGTGGTCGCGCACGCCCGCGCTCTCGCGGCCGGCCTGCAGGCCGAGGGCTTCGAGGTCACCACGGGGGGCACGGACACCCACATCGTCGTCGCGGACCCCGCACCGCTGGGCGTCGACGGCCGCACCGCCCGCGAACGGCTCGCGGCGGCCGGTGTGGTCCTCGACACCTGCGCCCTGCCCCACGGCGACGCCCGCGGCATCCGGCTCGGCACCGCCGCCGTCACCACCCAGGGCATGGACGAGGCCGACATGGCACGGATCGCCGCCCTGTTCGGAGCGGTGGTGCGCGAGGAGGGCGACGCCGGCCGGCTGCGGGCCGAGGTGCGGGTACTGGCCGAGCGCAATCCGCCGTATCCGGGGTAGTCGAAGCGTGTGCAACCATCACCCGTACACCGGTGTCCTCGTTCTTGGGACTAGGGTGTGGGGCTGAGATGGCCGGCGAAATCTGTGGGGCAGCCCGTGCGTGATTACCTGCTGACGCTCTGTGTCACGGCAGCCGTTACCTATCTGCTGACCGGGCCGGTGCGGAAGTTCGCCATCGCGGTCGGGGCGATGCCCGCGATCCGTGCGCGTGACGTCCACCGAGAACCGACACCGCGGCTCGGTGGCATCGCCATGTTCGGCGGACTGTGCGCGGGACTGATCGTCGCGGACCACCTGTTCAACCTGAACGCCGTGTTCGAGCTCTCCAACGAGCCGAGGGCCCTGCTCTCCGGCGCCGCGCTGATCTGGCTGATCGGCGTCCTGGACGACAAGTTCGAGATCGACGCCCTGATCAAACTCGGCGGGCAGATGATCGCGGCCGCGGTGATGGTCATCCAGGGTCTGACGATCCTGTGGCTGCCGATCCCCGGGGTCGGCACGGTGGCCCTGACCCAGTGGCAGGGGACGCTGCTCACCGTCGCCCTGGTCGTGATCACCATCAACGCGGTGAACTTCGTCGACGGCCTGGACGGCCTCGCGGCCGGCATGGTGTGCATCGCCTCCGCCGCGTTCTTCCTGTACACCTACCGGCTCTGGTACGGGTACGGGATCGAGGCCGCGGCCCCGGCCACGCTCTTCGCCGCCGTACTGATGGGCATGTGCCTGGGCTTCCTCCCGCACAACATGCACCCTGCCCGCATCTTCATGGGTGACTCCGGCTCGATGCTGATCGGCCTGGTGCTGGCCGCCGGGGCGATCTCCGTCACCGGGCAGGTCGACCCGGACGCGATGAAGCTCTTCGAGGGCAGCGAGCGCCAGGCGACCCACGCGATGCTGCCGGTCTTCATCCCGCTGCTGCTGCCGCTGACGATCATCGCCATCCCGGCCGCCGACCTGATCCTCGCGATCGTGCGGCGCACCTGGAACGGGCAGTCGCCGTTCGCGGCCGACCGCGGCCACCTGCACCACCGGCTCCTGGAGATCGGGCACTCGCACAGCAGGTCGGTCCTGATCATGTACTTCTGGTCGGCCCTCATCGCGTTCGGCGCCGTCGGGTACTCCGTGCACTCGGCCTCGCTGTGGATCGTGCTGGTGATCGTGGGCTTGAGCGCGGTCGGTCTGGTGCTGCTGCTCATGCCGCGCTTCACCCCGCGGGCCCCGCGCTGGGCCGAGACGTTCGTGCCCCCGCGCTACCGGCGCCGCGGCGCCGCCGCACAGGGCGAGGCGGCGGACGGGCCGACCCCGGACGGGGAGGCGGAGGGCCAACAGGTCCCCGGCGGCCACTCCGTGGCGTCCGGGGTCCCTGATCGTGCTCCCGTGGCCGTCGGGGTGTCCGGCGTCAACGGAGCGACCGCGATCGGCCCCCGTTCGCGCTTCGCTGTCGGCGATCGCGCCGATTCCTCACGTTGACGGTTCGGAAGCAGAAGTGCTTTACCACACAATGTGCCGTAATGCCCTGCACACACGCGCGGAGCCACTCTCATGTGTGACAGCGGGCACACCATTCGGGTAAAGACCTCATCAAATAGTTTGTGATACCGTTCACTAAGCCCGGTGACGGAGCCGAAGAACCCCGGTGAGACGGTTCTCCGGCCCGAGGCATCGACTCGGACCGGGCCTACGCTCGTCCCTGACGACCACTGCCCACCCCCTGTAAAGCGGAGTTACCGCCATGCCGTCCAACGACGTCCGGACTCTCCTCCACACCGCTGTGCCCACTGCTGCCGCCGGTCTCGTGACCGTCGCCGTCAGCGGCGTGCTCGCGGGCGGCAAGGGAGCGATCGGGGCGGCGGTCGGGACGCTGGTGGTGATTCTCTTCATGGGGATCGGACTCGGCGTTCTGCAGCGCACCGCGAAGTCCATGCCGCACCTGTTCCAGGCCATGGGGCTCACGCTCTACACGGCCGAGTTGCTGCTTCTCTTCATCTTCGTCGCCGCTTTCAAGAACACGACGCTGTTCAACCCGAGGGCGTTCGCCGCCGCGATCATCGTGGCGACCCTCGCCTGGGTCGCCGCTCAGATCCGCGTCCACATGAAGACCAAGATCCTTTACGTCGAGCCGGACTCGTCAGCGGCCAAGAAGCCCGAGAACACGGGGTCTTCGACGTGAGGGGTAGGCCCGGGATAAGCGCGCGTTCGAGACCCTGCTATCGTCCGGTGCCAACTGCGGCACTGCGGACGCGGGCATCCGATCCGAATCGACGCCCGCTTCTACGCGAGGCGTAATGCCTGAGCCGCCCCCCATCCGTAACACCAGTCCAGTGCCGACCAGCGGCTGCCTGCCGCGCCGACACAACGAGGTTGCCGTACCTATGCGCCACGCTGAAGGAGCCCGCGGTGAGTGCTGACCCGACGACGGTGCTCGCCTTCGAGACCGACTGCCACATCTTCGACGGATGCGGCTTCCCGGCTCCTGGCCTGCACTCCTTTGTTTTCGAGCCGATGTTCACGGTCGGCGGCATCGAGATCAACAAGCCGATGCTGCTGGCGGTCCTGAGCACCGTCGTCGTCGTCGGCTTCTTCTGGGCGGCGTTCAACAAGCCGAAGCTGGTGCCCGGAAAACTCCAGATGGTGGCGGAGGCGGGTTACGACTTCATCCGCACCGGCGTGGTCTTCGAGACGCTCGGCAAGCGTGAGGGCAAGAAGTACGTGCCCCTCATGGTCTCGCTGTTCTTCTTCATCTGGATCATGAACCTCTGGGCGATCATCCCGCTCGCCCAGTTCCCGGTGGTCTCGGTCATCGGATTCCCGGTGGCGCTGGCCGCGATCGTGTACATCGTCTGGGTCAGCCTGACCTTCAAGCGCCACGGCTTCGTCGGCGGCTGGAAGAACATCTCGGGCTACGACAAGTCGATCGGCCCGGCCCTCCCGTTCGTCATGCTCATCGAGATCATGTCGAACCTGCTGATCCGGCCGTTCACGCACGCTGTGCGACTCTTCGCCAACATGTTCGCCGGCCACGTGCTGCTGCTGATCTTCACCATCGCCAGCTGGTACCTGCTGAACGGCATCGGCATCGCCTACGCCGGTGTCTCCTTCGTGATGGTCATCCTGATGACCGCCTTCGAACTGTTCATCCAGGCGCTGCAGGCCTACGTGTTCGTCCTCCTGGCCTGCAACTACATTCAGGGCGCTCTCGCCGAGCACCACTGATCCGGCCCGGCTCCACACCCGAAAGTCGTCCGGTGGCCAACCCCCACCGGTTCTGAAAGAGAAGGAAGAAACGGCATGTCCGCTCTTGAGACCCTCGCCGCCGTCAACATCACGGGCAACCTCGGTTCCATCGGTTACGGCCTCGCCGCCATCGGCCCCGGCGTCGGCGTCGGCATCATCTTCGGTAACGGCACGCAGGCTCTCGCCCGTCAGCCCGAGGCTGCCGGCCTGATCCGCTCGAACCAGATCCTCGGCTTCGTGCTCTGTGAGGCGCTGGCCCTGATCGGTCTCGTCATGCCCTTCGTCTACCCGGTCAAGTAAGTCGCGGCATTCCAACTGCCCGATGCGACGAAAGGCATTGATGTGAACGCCCTACAACTGGCGTCCGAGGGGGAGATCCAGAACCCGCTCCTCCCGGCGATCCCCGAGATCGTCATCGGCCTGATCGCTTTCGCCATCGTCTTCGGCGTCCTCGCCAAGAAGCTCCTCCCGAACATCAACAAGGTTCTGGAAGAGCGCCGCGAGGCAATCGAAGGCGGTATCGAGAAGGCCGACGCGGCCCAGACCGAGGCCCAGAGCGTTCTTGAGCAGTACAAGGCTCAGCTCGCCGAGGCCCGTCACGAGGCCGCACGCCTGCGCCAGGAGGCGCAGGAGCAGGGCGCCGTCATCATCCAGGAGATGAGGGCGGAGGGTCAGCGGCAGCGCGAGGAGATCATCGCCGCCGGCCACGCCCAGATCGAGGCCGACCGCAAGGCTGCGGCGTCCGCGCTGCGCCAGGACGTGGGCGCTCTCGCCACCGCCCTGGCCGGCAAGCTCGTCGGCGAGTCCCTCGAGGACCACGCCCGGCAGAGCGGCACCGTCGACCGGTTCCTCGACGAGCTCGAGGCGAAGGCCGAGGCTGTCCGATGAACGGAGCGAGCCGCGAGGCACTGGCTGCCGCACGCGAGCGTCTCGACGCGCTGACCGACTCCACGTCGGTCGACGCGGCGAAGCTCGCCGAGGAGCTGGCCGGCGTCACCGCGCTGCTCCACCGCGAGGTATCGCTGCGCCGGGTCCTCACCGACCCGTCGCAGGGCGGCGAGGCCAAGGCCGAGCTGGCCGGACGGCTGCTGCGCGGACAGGTGGGCGGCGAAGCCGTGGACCTGGTCTCCGGCATGGTCCGGTCCCGCTGGTCGCAGTCGCGTGACCTGGTGGACTCGGTCGAGGAGCTGGCGGCCACGGCCGACCTCACCGCGGCCCAGCGCGCGGGGGTGCTCGACGACGTCGAGGACGAGCTGTTCCGGTTCGGCCGGATCGTCGGCTCCGACGTGGCACTGCGCTCCGCACTGACCAGCAAGTCGGCCACGCCCGCCGCCAAGAGCGCGCTGCTGCGCAGCCTGCTCGGCGGGAAGGCGCAGCCGGTCACCGAGCGTGTGGTCACGCGTCTCGTGACGCAGCCCCGGGGACGTAGCCTGGAAGCGGGACTCGAGTCCCTGTCCAGGCTCGCCGCGGAGCGCCGCGACCGCACGGTGGCCGTCGTGACCTCGGCGGTGCCGCTGTCCGACCGGCAGAAGCAGCGCCTCGGCGCGGCTCTGGCGAAGATCTACGGCCGGCAGATGCACCTGAACCTGGACGTGGACCCCGAGGTCCTCGGCGGGATCTCGGTGCGCGTCGGTGACGAGGTCATCAACGGCACGATCGCGGAGCGCCTCGAAGAGGTCACCCGCAGGATGGCCGGCTGACAGCGCGCAGCCCCACACCGCACCAACTGAACGAGCAAGAACAGCGGCCCGGTTGGGCCGTGCAGAAATTGCAGAAGATTCCTGGGGGTCGCCCCCAGACCCCATTGAGAAACTTCGGGCCCAACAAGGAGAGCAGGGAACCCAGATGGCGGAGCTCACGATCCGGCCGGAGGAGATCCGGGACGCACTGGATACTTTTGTCCAGTCGTACCAGCCGGACGCGGCCTCGCGCGAGGAGGTCGGTACGGTCAGCGTTGCCGGTGACGGCATCGCGAAGGTGGAGGGCCTGCCCTCCGCCATGGCGAACGAGCTGCTGAAGTTCGAGGACGGAACCCTCGGTCTCGCCCTCAACCTCGAGGAGCGCGAGATCGGTGCGATCGTTCTCGGCGAGTTCAGCGGTATCGAGGAGGGCCAGCCGGTGCAGCGCACCGGTGAGGTGCTCTCCGTCGGCGTCGGCGAGGGTTACCTCGGTCGCGTCGTCGACCCGCTCGGCAACCCGATCGACGGTCTCGGCGAGATCGCGACCGAAGGCCGCCGCGCCCTCGAGCTGCAGGCCCCTGGCGTCATGGTCCGCAAGTCGGTGCACGAGCCGATGCAGACCGGCTACAAGGCCGTCGACGCCATGGTGCCGATCGGCCGCGGCCAGCGTCAGCTGATCATCGGCGACCGCCAGACGGGCAAGACCGCCCTGGCCGTCGACACGATCATCAACCAGCGCGACAACTGGCGCTCGGGCGACGTGAACAAGCAGGTGCGCTGCATCTACGTCGCCATCGGTCAGAAGGGTTCCACCATCGCCTCCGTGCGCGGTGCCCTGGAAGAGGCCGGCGCGCTCGAGTACACGACCATCGTCGCCGCCCCGGCGTCCGACCCGGCCGGCTTCAAGTACCTGGCGCCGTACACCGGTTCGGCCATCGGCCAGCACTGGATGTACGACGGCAAGCACGTCCTCATCATCTTCGACGACCTCTCGAAGCAGGCCGACGCCTACCGCGCCGTGTCGCTTCTGCTGCGCCGTCCGCCGGGCCGTGAGGCCTACCCGGGCGACGTCTTCTACCTGCACTCGCGTCTGCTGGAGCGCTGCGCCAAGCTCTCCGACGAGATGGGCGCCGGTTCGATGACGGGCCTCCCGATCGTCGAGACCAAGGCGAACGACGTGTCGGCGTTCATTCCGACCAACGTCATCTCCATCACCGACGGCCAGTGCTTCCTGGAGTCCGACCTGTTCAACGCGGGTCAGCGTCCGGCGCTCAACGTCGGTATCTCGGTCTCCCGCGTCGGTGGCTCCGCCCAGCACAAGGCCATGCGCCAGGTGTCCGGCCGCCTCCGTGTGGACCTCGCCCAGTACCGCGAGCTGGAGGCGTTCGCCGCCTTCGGTTCCGACCTGGACGCGGCCTCCAAGGCGTCGCTGGAGCGCGGTAAGCGCATGGTCGAGCTGCTGAAGCAGCCGCAGTACGCTCCGTTCCCCGTCGAGGAGCAGGTCGTCTCCGTCTGGGCCGGCACCACCGGCAAGATGGACGACGTCCCGGTCGAGGACATCCGCCGCTTCGAGAGCGAGCTGCTGGAGTACCTGCGCCGCGAGCGCAAGGACCTCCTGACCAGCATCGCCGAGGGCGCGAAGATGTCCGACGACACGCTGCAGTCGATCGCCGACGCGATCGCCGCCTTCAAGCAGCAGTTCGAGACCTCGGACGGCAAGCTTCTGGGCGAGGGCTGATCGATGGGCGCTCAGCTTCGCGTGTACAAGCGCCGCATCCAAGCCGTCACCGCGACCAAGAAGATCACCAAGGCGATGGAGATGATCGCCGCCTCGCGCATCGTCAAGGCGCAGCGCAAGGTGGCGGCGTCGATGCCGTACGCGACCGAGCTCACCCGTGCGGTGACCGCGGTGGCGACCGGCTCGAACACCAAGCATCCCCTCACCACCGAGGCCGAGGCTCCGGCCCGGGCCGCGGTCCTGCTCCTCACGAGCGACCGCGGTCTGGCCGGCGGCTACTCCTCCAACGCCATCAAGGCGGCGGAGCGGCTCCGGGAGCGGCTGGCGGCCGAGGGCAAGGAGGTCGACACGTACATCGTCGGCCGCAAGGGTGTCGCGTACTACGGCTTCCGTGAGCGCAAGGTCACGGAGTCGTGGACGGGCTTCACCGACAGCCCCGAGTACGCGGACGCCAAGAAGATCGCCGCGCCCCTGATCGAGTCCATCCAGAAGGACACGGCCGAGGGCGGGGTCGACGAGCTGCACATCGTCTTCACCGAGTTCGTCTCGATGATGACGCAGAACGCGGTCGACGGCCGGATGCTGCCGCTGTCGCTCGACGAGGTCGCGGAGGAGAGCACCGGCAAGGACGAGATCCTTCCGCTGTTCGACTTCGAGCCGTCGGCCGAGGACGTCCTCGACGCCCTTCTGCCGCGCTACGTCGAGAGCCGCATCTACAACGCACTGCTGCAGGCCGCCGCTTCCGAGCACGCTGCCCGCCGCCGCGCGATGAAGTCGGCGACCGACAACGCCGGGGACCTCATCAAGAGCCTCTCCCGGCTTGCCAACGCGGCCCGCCAGGCCGAAATCACCCAGGAAATCAGCGAGATCGTCGGCGGTGCAGGTGCTCTGGCCGACGCGTCCGCGGGGAGTGACAAGTAATGACGACGACAGTTGAGACGGCCGCTGCCACGGGCCGCGTCGCCCGGGTCATCGGCCCGGTCGTCGACGTGGAGTTCCCCGTCGACGCGATGCCGGAGATCTACAACGCCCTGCACGTCGAGGTCGACGACCCGGCCGAGGCCGGCGCTCGTAAGACGCTGACCCTCGAGGTCGCCCAGCACCTGGGCGACGGCGTGGTCCGCGCGATCTCGATGCAGCCCACCGACGGTCTGGTCCGCCAGGCCGCGGTGACCGACACGGGTGCGGGCATCACCGTCCCCGTCGGTGACGTGACCAAGGGCAAGGTCTTCAACACCCTCGGCCAGATCCTGAACGAGCCGGAGGCCGAGGCGCAGATCACCGAGCGCTGGCCGATCCACCGCAAGGCCCCGGCCTTCGACCAGCTCGAGTCGAAGACCGAGATGTTCGAGACCGGCCTGAAGGTCGTCGACCTGCTGACCCCGTACGTCAAGGGCGGCAAGATCGGTCTGTTCGGTGGTGCGGGCGTCGGCAAGACGGTCCTCATCCAGGAAATGATCATGCGTGTGGCGAAGCTGCACGACGGTGTGTCGGTGTTCGCCGGTGTCGGTGAGCGCACCCGTGAGGGCAACGACCTCATCGACGAGATGACCGAGTCGGGCGTCCTGGACAAGACCGCGCTGGTCTTCGGCCAGATGGACGAGCCGCCGGGCACCCGTCTGCGGGTCGCGCTGTCCGCCCTGACCATGGCGGAGTACTTCCGCGATGTGCAGAAGCAGGACGTGCTGCTCTTCATCGACAACATCTTCCGCTTCACGCAGGCCGGTTCCGAGGTCTCCACGCTGCTCGGCCGCATGCCGTCCGCAGTGGGTTACCAGCCGACCCTGGCCGACGAGATGGGTGTGCTCCAGGAGCGCATCACCTCGACGCGTGGTCACTCGATCACCTCGATGCAGGCGATCTACGTCCCCGCGGACGACCTGACCGACCCGGCCCCGGCCACCACGTTCGCCCACCTCGACGCGACGACGGTTCTCTCCCGTCCGATCTCCGAGAAGGGCATCTACCCGGCCGTCGACCCGCTGGACTCGACGTCCCGCATCCTGGACCCGCGTTACATCGCGCAGGACCACTACGAGGCCGCCAGCCGCGTGAAGGGGATCCTGCAGAAGTACAAGGACCTCCAGGACATCATCGCGATCCTCGGTATCGACGAGCTGGGCGAGGAGGACAAGCTCGTTGTCCACCGTGCCCGTCGCGTCGAGCGCTTCCTGTCGCAGAACACCCACGCGGCCAAGCAGTTCACCGGCCTGGACGGTTCGGACGTTCCGCTCGACGAGTCGATCGCCGCGTTCAACGCGATCTGTGACGGGGAGTACGACCACTTCCCCGAGCAGGCGTTCTTCATGTGCGGTGGCATTGACGACCTCAAGGCCAAGGCCAAGGAGCTCGGCGTCTCCTGAGCCTCCGGCTCACCGAGGGGGGTGGGTGTGTCCCGCCCCCCTCACCACGCCCCGTAGAATTGACCCAACACCCGGCACGACCGCCGGGTGGTGACCCGAGGAGCCACCCTTGGCTGCTGAGCTGCATGTCGAGCTGGTCGCCGCGGACCGCAGTGTCTGGTCCGGCGAGGCCACCCTCGTTGTCGCACGTACCACGTCCGGCGACATCGGCGTCATGCCCGGTCACCAGCCGCTTCTGGGTGTGCTGGAATCGGGCCCGGTGACGATCCGTACGAGCGACGGCGGGACGGTTGTCGCCGCTGTGCACGGCGGTTTCATCTCGTTCGCGGACAACAAGCTCTCGCTGCTCGCGGAGATCGCGGAGCTTGCCGACGAGATCGACGTCCAGCGTGCCGAGCGCGCGCTGGAGCGTGCGAAGTCGGACACGGACGCCGCCGCCGAGCGGCGTGCCGACGTACGACTGCGTGCGGTGGCGGCGCACTGAGCGTCCCCACGAGGAGTTTTTACTCAGCCGCGGCCCGTTCTGGAGTGATCCAGACCGTGTCGCGGCTGAGGCGATGCAGGTGCGGTTCGGTTCGGCTCGGTTCGGTATCCGTTTCTCGACGATGCGAGGAGGTCGGTGGAGATGGTCCTCGCTCTGTGGCTGGGCGGCCTGGTCGTCGTGCTGGTCGCGGTGGGTCTGTTCGTCTTCGGCCTGCGCCGGCGGCTGATCCAGCGTTCCGGCGGGACCTTCGACTGCAGCCTGCGCTGGGACGTGTCCGAGGAGCCCGATCCGTCCGGGAAGGGCTGGGTGTACGGCGTGGCCCGCTACAGCGGTGACCGCGTCGACTGGTTCCGGGTCTTCTCCTACGCGCCCCGCCCCCGCCGAGCCCTGGAGCGTTCCGCCATCGAGGTGGTCGCCCGCCGGCTGCCCGAGGGCGAGGAGGAGCTGGCGCTCCTGTCCGATTCCGTCGTGCTCGGCTGTCTCCACCGGGGGACCCGCCTGGAGCTGGCGATGAGCGAGGACGCGCTGACGGGTTTCCTCGCCTGGCTGGAGGCGGCACCGCCCGGCCAGCGGGTCAACGTGGCGTAGGGCCGAAAGCCCTGGGGCGGCGGTAGGCGGGACGGCCCCCGGACGGGTGGTCCCCGTCCTCCTCCTGGGCGACTTCCCGTTCGGCTTCGGTCTCGAGGCGGGACCCCAGCGGTGAAATCAGCGATTCCGTCTGGTCGACGTCCTCCGTCACGGCACACGGCCGTCTTCTCGTGGTACTCCGGCCGCCCCCGTGGTCCTCGGTCTCTGGCACGCAGCCCGCCGTCCGCCGTCGCCCGATGCCGTGTCCGGCTCAGCCCCTGGACGGTGCGGGGGTCCGGCCGCCTCCGCGCCGTCAGTGCGGCAGGTCCAGCTCGGCGACGACGGTCTGGCCCATGGGGGCGTGGTCCAGCACCTCCCGGCCGGTCGGCGAGCGCCTCCTCCAGGAGCAGGCCCCTGTCTCGGCGCGCGTGGGCCGTTCAGGGGCTGCGCATCAGGTTGCGGAGACTGCCGACCAGGGCTGCCACGTCGCGTTCGCCTCGCTCGGGGGCCGCCGCCGTGCCCGGCCCCTCCGGAGCCTGGTGCGCGGTACGGCAGGGCTTGCAGAGGCCGTCCGGGAGGGCTTCGGCGGGGCCCGGCCGGCCGCATGCGGTGCACTCGACGAGAAGCCCGCGTGCGTGGGTGCTGGGCAGGCCCGGTGCGGGTGCGGAGGTGAGTCGGGGCGGCATCTTGTCGGTGAGGCGGCGGCGTACGAGGCCGATGGGGGATGCGACAGGCTCGGGAAGTCCGGCGGTGAGCGCCGAGGTCAGGTAGTCGGCGCTGACACCGCGAGCGAACCAGGCGGCGGCGAGTGGCTCCAACGTGGCGCAGTCGGCGGCGGAGAGCGCCAGGCGGGGTTCTCGCCGGCCGAGTTCGGCGAGGGCGAGGTAGGCGGGGGAAGGGGCCTCGGCGGGGTGGGAGGCGTCTGGGCCCGGGGCACCCTTGGGTGCCGGGGACTGCTGCGGCAGGTTCGGGGAGGGGAGCACCATGATGTCCGCCTGCGGGGTGCGCTGTTGGGGCACGACCGGCTGGGCGGAGGATACGGGCACCTGCTCCGGGGTTGCGGTTCCCTCAGCGAGCCTGGCCGTCCACCACTCGTTGTCGTGGGCGGTGCGTGACCAGTAGGTGAGTGTCACCCACCGGCACGGCCCGTCCCCTTCGGTCCGGCGGCGCACGCGGCGCAAGTGCCCGGTCACGGCGAGGGCGCGCAGGGCGCTACCGATGGCCATCTGGCCGTACAGCGGGAGGTCCTTGGCCAGCGACTTGATGTCCATGGCGGCACCGTCGGGCAGGTGGTCGACATACCCGGCGACATAGCGCTCCCGCTCGGGCAGGAGGGCGAAGACGCCCCCGCTGGAGGGCCCTTGGGCGGGGACGGACTGCTTGCCGTAACCGGTGTGGGCCTTGCGGTACGGGCGGCAGGCTGCGCACGTGCGGCGCGGTCGTCTTGGCCCTGCGGGAACACGCGCGCCCCGCGCGAGGAGTCCTGGGCTCGTGGGAGCACGCGAAAGCCGGGGAGACAGGGGGCGGACCTGTCTCCCCGGCGCTTGTGCGGGGTGGAGCGGGTGGTCAGGGCCTGTTTCGGCAGTCCCACCGGTGCCGCCCTTCGGGCGGACGGCGCTCCTTTCGGAACGCGCTAGTTGAGGCCGCCGGCCATCGCGCTCACGAGCTCGCCGTTCGCGGTGTCACCGCTGAACTCCCAGAAGAACGCGCCTCCCAGACCCTGGCCGTTCGCCCAGGCCATCTTGGACGCGATCGTGGCCGGGGTGTCGTAGCTCCACCAGTTGGTGCCGCAGTGGGCGTAGGCGGTTCCGGCGATGGTGCCGGTGGCCGGGCAGGTGTTCTTGAGGACCTTGTAGTCCTCGATGCCCGCCTCGTACGTGCCCGCAGCCGCGCCGGTCGCCGTGCCGCCGGGGGCGGCCTGGGTGACGCCGGTCCAGCCGCGGCCGTAGAAGCCGATGCCGAGCAGCAGCTTCTTGGCCGGGACGCCCTTGGCCTTCAGCTTGGCGATGGCGGCGGCGGAGTTGAAGCCCTCCTGCGGGATGCCGGTGTACGAGGTCAGCGGGGAGTGCGGGGCGGTCGGGCCCTTGGCCTCCCAGGCGCCGAAGAAGTCGTACGTCATGACGTTGTACCAGTCGAAGGACTGGGCGGCGCCCGCGTAGTCGGCCGCGTCGATCTTGCCCCCGGCGGAGCCGTCCGCGGTGATCGCGGCGGTGACCAGGTTGTTCGATCCGAACTTGGCACGCAGCGCCGAGGCGACGTTCTTCAGCGCGGCGGGGCCGCTGGTGTCACAGGTGAGACCGCAGGCGTTGGGGTACTCCCAGTCGATGTCGATGCCGTCGAAGACATCGGCCCAGCGGGGGTCCTCCACCAGGTCGTAGCAGGACTGGGCGAACGCGGCCGGGTTCTGGGCCGCGGCACCGAAGCCACCGGACCAGGTCCAGCCGCCGAACGACCAGATGACCTTGATGCCGGGGTACTTCGCCTTGAGCTTGCGCAGCTGGTTGAAGTTGCCGCGCAGAGGCTGGTCCCAGGTGTCGGCGACGCCGTCGACCGACTGGTCGGCGGTGTAGGCCTTGTCGTAGTCGGCGTAGGCGTCACCGATGGTGCACTTGCCGCCCTGGACGTTGCCGAACGCGTAGTTGATGTGCGTGATCTTCGCGGCGGAGCCCGAGGTCACGAGGTTCTTGACGTGGTAGTTGCGCCCGTAGACGCCCCAGTTGGTGAAGTAGCCGAGGTTGACCTTGCTGCCGGTGCCGGGGTCGGTGCCGCCCCCGGTGGTGTGGACCTTGACCGAACCGCTGACCGGGCCGGTCTGGTCGGCGGTGTCACGGGCCTGCACGGTGTACGAGTAGTCGGACCCGGCGGTGAGCCCGGTGTCCGTGTACGTCGTGCCGGTGACCGTGGCGACCTTCGCGCCGTCGCGCAGGACGTCGTAGTTCTTGATGCCCTTGTCGTCCGTCGCGGCGCTCCAGGTGAGCTTCACCGAGGTGTCGGTGATGCCGCTCGCGGCGGGGGTGCCGGGCGCGGAGGGGGCGTTGTCGCCGGGGACGCTGCCGCCGTCACAGGAGGCGCCGTTCAGCTTGCAGCCGGTGGGGGAGCCGGAGCCGGTGCCGTTGAAGCCGAAGCTGATGCTGGCGCCCGGGGCGACGGAGCCGTTCCAGCTGAGGTTCTTGGCGGTCCAGTGGGTTCCGGAACTGGTCACGGAGGCGTCCCAGGCGGAGCCGACCGCGGTGCCGGAGGGGAAGTCCCACTCGATCGTCCAGGAGGACAGGGCGGTGGTGCCGGTGTTCTTGACCGTCCACTGCCCTTCGAAGCCGGTGCCCCAGTCGGACTTCTTGAGGTAGGTGGCCGTCGCCGAGGTCGCGGCCTCGGCGGGGGAAGCCAGCCCGACCATGGCGGCGAGCGGCAGTAGCAGCGCGGTGAAGCCCGCGACCGCCTTGGACCGGGTGGCTGCGCCGGTTCCCAGTCTCCATCGAAGTCTCGGCCGGCGTTGGGGGGATTCGGTGCTCAACGGTGCTCCTCGGGTGAGGTCCGACAAACGGGGGGTGGTCCGTGGACTGCAAACCCTGCGTCGCCCTGAGCGCGCTTGTCATGGCGTACTCACCGCAGCGTGCGTGTTCGGTGAGATTAGGAAGGTCTGGACCAATCGTCAAGAGGTCCAGACCAAAGTTCCTGTCCGAGATCAGAGCCCCAACTCCTGCGCGAGCACTGCGGCTTGCACCCGGCTGCGCAGTTCCAGCTTCCCGAGCAGCCTGCTGACGTGCGTCTTCACCGTCGCCTCCGCCATCGAGAGCCGCGCCGCGATCTCGGCGTTCGACAGGCCCTGGCCGAGGCAGCCGAGCACCTCGCGTTCCCGCCGGGTCAGCGCGTCGAGCGGCGCGTTGTCCGACGCTCCGGACCTGCGCGCCGGAGCCGTGCCGGCGAACTCCGCGATCAGCCGGCGCGTCACGGCCGGGGCGATCAGACCCTCGCCGCGCGCCACCGTGCGCACGCCCTCGATCAGATCACGCGCGTCGGCGTGCTTCAGCAGGAATCCGGCGGCACCCGCGCGCAGCGCGCCGAAGACGTACTCGTCCAGATCGAAGGTGGTCAGCACCAGCACGTCCGCGAGCCCCTCCGACACGACCTGCCGCGTCGCGGAGACCCCGTCGAGCCGGGGCATCCGCACGTCCATCAGCACCACGTCGGGGCGCAGTTCGCGGGCCAGGCGGACCGCGGCCTCCCCGTCGCCCGCCTCGCCCGCCACCTCGATGCCCGGTGCGCTGCCCAGGATCAGTACCAGACCGGCGCGCACGGCCGACTGGTCCTCGGCGACCAGTACCCGGATCGTCATCGCCCCACCTTCCCTTCGCCGAGGGGCAGTCCGGCCCGTACCCGCCAGCGTGCGGTGCCGTCCGCCCCGGACACCGGCCCCGCCTCGAACGTCCCGCCGAGCAGCGCCACCCGCTCCCGCATCCCCACCAGGCCGGCGCCCGCCCCGGGGGCGCGCGGGGAAGGCCGGTCACCTGTCAGGTTGCTGACCTCCACCGTCAGCCGGTTACCCGACCGTCCCAGCCGCACCTCGACCGGTCCCGGTGCGGCGTGCTTCAGCGCGTTCGTCAGGGACTCCTGGACGATGCGGTACGCGGCCAGTTCCACCGGGGCGGGCAGCGGGCCGGTCCCCCGGCGGCCGTCGTGCAGGGTGACGGCCAGCCCGCTCGACGCGGACGTGGACCCCGCCTGTGCGACGAGCGCGTCCAGGGAGGCGAGGGCCGGCGCCGCGCTCGGCCTGTCGTCACCGCTGCCGTCTCGCAGCAGCCCGATCAGCCGTCGCATCTCGGCCAGCCCCTCGACGCTGTTCTCCCGGATCACACCCAGCGCGTCGCGGGAGGTGCCCGGGTCGTCGATGGACAGGGCGGCGGTGGAGTGGATGGCGATCGCGGAGAGGTGGCCCGCCACCATGTCGTGCAGTTCCCGGGCCATCCGGGACCGCTCGGCCGTCACGGCCTGGACCCGGTCCATCTCGGCCAGCAGCGCCGTCTGGTCGGCACGCAGCCGGGCCGCCTCGGCGGCGTCGCGGTGGTTGCGCACACTGACACCGGTGATGGCCGGGCCGAACGACACCATGCCGGTTGCGGTGCCGATCAGCAGCGCCTGCCCGGTGCGGAACCAGGCGAAGAAGCCGATCGTGACGGCCACGGTCACCAGGAAGGTCGTGACCGGGATACGGCGGGCGGCGGCCGGGGTCCCGTACACCACCGCCGCGTACACGAGGTCGGTGTACATCAGCACGGTCGCCAGGCTGCCGGGCGTGAACTGGTCGGCGACCAGGACGAGGGTGCCGGCGACCAGCGCCGTCTGCGGCGCGCTCCGGCGTAGGAGCTCCAGGCACGCCATCCCGGCGAGCGGCAGGAGCGCCGTCCAGGGCGCGGAGAACAGCCGGCCGTTCTGGAGGTGCAGACCGACCAGCCACAGGAGAAGGCCACCGGACAGGCCGGTCACCGCGAGCAGTACGTCGTGACGGTGGGGGCGGGGGACGGTGAACACCCTCCCATCCAACACGCCGGTGCTCCGCCGGGCCTCCGTACGGCGGAGGAGCCGGGGCTACATCGAAGGATGCAGTCCCGTTTCGTCACCGCCGACGACGAAACGCCCCGTCGCCGAGGGGAGCCTGGAAGGGACCGGAGGGAGAAGGACCGTGATCGTCACACTCATCATCCTGTGCGAGGTGGGCTTCTGGGTCCTGCTGGCGGCGGGGCTCACGCTGCGGTACGCCGCGAGGAGGCCGGGGCTCGGCGCTGCCGTCCTGCTGTGCGAGCCCGTGCTGGAGGTCGTGCTGCTGGTGGTGGCGGCGGTCGACCTGAAGAACGGCGCCGCACCGGACTGGAAACACGGCCTGGCCGCCGTCTACATCGGCTTCACCGTGGGCCTGGGCCCCTCCACGATCAGGTGGGTGGACGCCAGGGTCGCCCACCGCTTCGCGGGCGGCCCGGCGCCGGTGAAGCCCCCCAGGTACGGGATGGCCCGGGCCGCCCACGAGTGGCGTACGGCGGGCCGCTGGGTGCTGGCCGCCCTGACGGCGGCGGCCCTCCTCCAGGCGGCGATCCTGTACGTCGGCGGGGACGGGGACACCGGTTCGCTGCGCGTGTGGCAGCAGAGGATGCTGTGGCTGATCGGCGTCAACCTGGTCATCGCCCTGTCCTACACCCTGTTCCCCAAGCGGGAGCCGGACCGGCCGCACACCGATCGGCCGGGTACCGACCGGCAGCACACTGACCGGCCGGGCACCGACCGGCAGCACACCGGCCGGTCGCGCATGGACCGCTGATCAGCGTTCCCCTCCCGGCACCCACAGGACGTCCCCGAGCTCCTTGTTCGCCGACCTGGCGAGGATGAACAGCAGGTCCGAGAGGCGGTTGAGGTAGGTCGCCGTCAGCGCGTTCATCGTGCCCCCGTGCACCTCCAGCGCCGCCCAGGTCGACCGCTCGGCCCGCCGGACCACCGTGCACGCCTGGTGCAGCAGGGCAGCCCCCGGCGTACCGCCCGGCAGGATGAAGCTCCGGAGCTTCTCCAGTTCCTCCAGGAAGGCGTCGCAGTCGGCCTCCAGCTTGTCGATGTAGGACTGCTCGACCCTGAGCGGCGGGTACTTCGGGTCCTGCACCACCGGCGTGCTCAGGTCCGCGCCCACGTCGAACAGGTCGTTCTGGACGCGGACGAGGACCTTCACCACGTCCTCGGAAAGGTTCCCGAGCGCGATCGCCGTACCGATGACGGCGTTGGCCTCGTTGGCGTCGGCGTACGCGGAGATCCGCAGATCGGTCTTCGCGGTCCGGCTCATGTCCCCGAGGGCGGTGGTGCCCTGGTCGCCGGTGCGGGTGTAGATGCGCGTCAGATTGACCATGGGATCAGCCTAGGGTCTCCCGTCCGGACCGGTCGGGCCGGTCGGGGGAGTGGGACCGGTGGGGGCCTTCTCCCTCTCCCCTGACGTCCGGGCGTGGGCGCGACCGGCGACGGCACGGACGGACGCGGTCCGGGGCGCACGGGCCCGGTCCCGGGGGCACCCAGGGCAGGGGGGAGGCGTCCGGGCAGGCCCCGGCCCTGCCGGACGGCATCGAGGGCCGGCCCGGCGCAGGGGCCCAACTGCGCGCGGCGCGCCGCCGGGTGACGCGGGCCGGTGTGATGTCCGTCATGTGAGACGTGACGCGCATCTCTTAGCGGCCCCACGGCCCCTCACGGGTACTAACCTCCGCCGGAGAACATGTGAACCGTCGACAGTGCATAGGGGTGCGAACGTGGCCAGGAAGCTCGCCGTCATCGGCGCCGGACTCATGGGGTCCGGCATCGCGCAGGTCTCCGCCCAGGCGGGCTGGGACGTCGTCCTGCGCGACGTCACCGACGAGGCCCTGACCCGCGGACGCGACGGCATCGAGGCGAGCTACGGCAGGTTCGTCTCCAAGGGCAAGCTGGAGGCGGCCGACGCCGAGGCCGCGCTCGCCCGGATCACGACGACCACCGACCTCGACGCCGTGGCCGACGCCGACGTCGTCGTCGAGGCCGTCTTCGAGAAGCTCGAGGTCAAGCACGAGATCTTCCGGGCGCTCGACAAGGTCGTACGGGAGGACACCGTCCTCGCCTCCAACACCTCCGCCATCCCGATCACCAAGATCGCGGCCGTGACGGAACGTCCCGAGCGCGTCGTGGGGGTGCACTTCTTCTCGCCCGTCCCCATGATGCAGCTCTGCGAGCTGGTGCGCGGCTACAAGACCAGTGACGAAGCCCTCGCCACCGCACGGGAGTTCGCGGAGTCCGTCGGCAAGACCTGCATCGTCGTCAACCGTGACGTCGCCGGTTTCGTCACCACCCGGCTGATCTCGGCGCTCGTCGTCGAGGCCGCCAAGCTGTACGAGTCGGGCGTCGCCTCCGCCGAGGACATCGACACCGCCTGCAAGCTCGGCTTCGGCCACGCCATGGGCCCGCTCGCGACGGCGGACCTGACCGGCGTCGACATCCTGCTGCACGCCACGGGCAACATCTACACCGAGTCGCAGGACGAGAAGTTCGCCGCCCCGGAGCTGATGCGCCGGATGGTCGACGCAGGTGACATCGGCCGCAAGAGCGGGCAGGGCTTCTACACCTACTGATCGTTTCCGGGTCCCCGGCTGTCCGATGTGCCGTCAGGCAGCCGGGGATCCTGTGGGATGCGGTGCCGGATCCCACTGTTCCGGTGAACCCGCGTTCACCCCTCGGGGTGAATTCGGTATCGGTTCGCCTACAGACGGCAACTTCCCCGTCGCTGCGGCAGTCAGTTGGTGGGGAGACGGAAGAGTTTCAGACAGACCGACCTTGCTGCGGAGTCATCCGGGGAGCGCATATGCACATCAGGGGCGACCACGCCGAGATGGTCGTCGGGGGCCGCCTCGACGTCCGAAGCGCGGCGGACGCCCGTACGGTTCTGCATTCGGCCGTCGACGACGGACGGGGTGACCTCGTACTGGACCTGACCGAACTGGACTCCTGGGACGCCACCGGACTCGGCGTCATCATGGGTGCGCACCGTCGGGCGGGCCGGGCGGGCCGGCGGCTGGTACTGCGCGGCGTCCCGCCGCAGATGCAGCGCCTGCTCGTCGCGACGCGACTGCATCGCATTCTGGCCATCGAGGGCGGAATCGCCGCAGACTCCCTGCCGCGCGTCTGAGGCCTGTTCCCGCGCCGATGCACGCACAATTCTCCTGAGAACGTGACGGGCTGGACGGTGCGGCCCCCCGCCGGTGCACCGATACTCTGCGAAGGTTTAGGGTTTCGGCCGTCTGCCGGTTCACGGACCCACGGGCGGACACCGGACCGGAAGCGACAGCAGGGCGTACGAGGCCGGGTGGGCAACCGCGCTACGCGTCTGGGGGACTTGACGATGGACCCGACCAACCGGGAACCGGAACAGTACGGCCGGGAGAACGACCGCTCCGAGGACGGCACCGGGCCGCGGCGGCAGTCCCGCGAAGCGCTCACACCGGACTTCGGGCACCCGGCCGGCCAGCAGTCCCGCACGGTGCGGCTGACATCGGGCAGCTTGCTGCTCACCGTCAACCCGGTCGACGGCAGCGAGATCGAGCCGTGCCGGCCCGGGGAGCGGCCCGCCACACCCGTACGCCGCACCGCCGCCCAGCGGGCCGAGCGGGAGCGTGCGGCGGCCCCGCCGGTACCGCCGGGTCCGCCCGCACCCCGGCTGCCGCTCCTGGAGCGCCAGGACGAGCGTGAACGGCTCGTACGGCTGCTGACACGGGGCCGCTCGGTCCGGCTCACCGGCCCCGCCGGCTCCGGCCGCACCGCCCTGCTGAACGCTGTCGCCGCCGACTGTGCGGACCTGGCCCCCGACGGGGTCGTCCGGCTCTCGGGGCACAAGCGGACCGTCACGGACCTGCTGTACGGGCTCTTCGAGACCGTCTACGAGGCTCCGCTGCACCGCCCCGACCGCGAGGGCCTCCTGGCGCTCCTCCACGGCATCGGCGCCGTCGTCGTGCTCGACGACCTGGAGTTGGGCGGCGCGGCACTGCAGGAACTCCTCGACGCCACACCCGAGTGCGCCTTCCTCTTCGCCGCGACGTCGGAGGTGCCCATCCCCGCCGCGGACACGGACATCGAAGAGGTCTTCCTCTCCGGCCTGGGGCGCGGGACCTCGCTCGAGCTCCTGGAACACGTCGTGGAGCGCGCCCTCACCGACGAGGAGGCCAACTGGGCGGGCGACCTGTGGTTCGAGTCCGAAGGGCTGCCGCTGCGCTTCGTCCAGGCCGGGGCCCTGCTGCGCCAGCGCGACGAGACGCGCGCGGACCCGCAGTCCCCCCACGGTCCCGAGGACGACGAACCCGTCGACACGCCGTTCGGCCGGATCGAGCCGAAGGACCCGCCCCTGCCCAGCCTGGGCGAGGGCGCGGCTCCCGCCGCGCTGCTCGCCTCCCGGCTGAGCGAGGCGGCCCGCGAGACCCTGCACTTCGCCGTCGCGCTGGGTGGAGAGGTTCCCCACCAGGCCCACCTGCCGGCCCTGGTGGGGGACACCCACGCCGATGCCGCGCTGGGCGAGCTGTCCCTGTGCGGTCTGCTCTCCCCGGCGGGCCCCCGCTACCGGCTGGCCGCCGGTGTGCTGGCCCAGCTGGAGGCGAGCGGCTACGCCGAGGACGCGTCGGCGCGCGCCCGCAGCGCCGCCCGGCACTACGCCTGGTGGGCGGGGCACCCGTCCGTCACCCCGGAGCGCGCGGTCGCCGAGGCGGACGCCCTCCTCGCCTCGATGGCACCCCTCCTGCAGGGCGAAGCGCGGGACCAGGCCGACGTGGCCGTCCTGCTGGCCCGCAGCGCCTCTCCGGCGTTCGCGGCGGGGATGCACTGGGGCGCGTGGGAGAAGGCCCTCAGGATCGGCCAGGAAGCCGCCAGGATCGCCGGTGAGGTGGCACAGGAGGCCTACTTCCACCACGAGTTGGGCGTCCTCGCGCTCTGCACCGGCCACCTGGACCGGGCCAGGGCCGAGCTGGAGGCGTCCATCGGCATGCGGGGCGCGCTCGCCGACAAGGCGGGGGCCGTGGCGGGACGCAGGGCGCTGGCCCTCGTCGAGGACCGCTCGGGCGCACCGGCACCGGGAGCCGGCGTCCCGGCTGCCGAGGTTCCGCCCGCCTCGCCGCCCGCCTCGCCGCCCGGCGGGGCCCCGACCGCCCTGCCGCTCTTCCCCCCTCGTATCGAGGAGCCACCCACCCTGGTCTCCCGGCAGATGCCCGCACCCCCTGCCGCCCGGGTGCCCGGCAGCCGCCCGAGGGTGTTCCTGAGCGCCCGGCGCAATCTGGCTGCGGTGGGCGCGGGCGCCCTGCTGGCGGCCGTCCTGGGCACCGTGGTGACGCTGGGCGCGACCTCCGGCAGCGAGGACCCCGAGGGCCGCGACGTCACGACCGAGCAGTCGGCCACCGAGGACGAGACCGGACAGGACGGCCCTCCCGTGGAGGAGCCGGCCGAAGGCCCGGCCTCCGGCGACGTCCCGGCCGACGGGACCGTTTCCCCGGGAGCCTCGGGCAGCGCCGTCCCCTCCGGCAGCGCGACACCGTCCCCCGGGACGTCGAGCCCCGGGGTGAGCCCCGAGCCGGCGGACTCGTCGAGCGGCAGCCCCAGCGACCCGCCGGCCTCCGAGAACCCGTCGCCCACCGTGAAGCCGACCAGGCCGACCACCACGCCGACCAGTTCACCCCCGGCGACCTCGCCGGACCCGAGCCCCAGCGAGAGCACGACGGAGCCGGCTCCCAGCGAGACGGCGACCGGGCCGGAGACCACCAACTCGGCGAGCGGCCCTGCGGAGTCGGCGACGGCCACCGACGCGGGTACGGGGCCGGAGAGCCCGTCGGGCGCCGCCCCGGCCGTGGCCTGAGACCCGGAATCGCCGGACGCGCCGGAAACCCGGCCCGTCCGGCGAACGAGGACGGCCCACAGGGCACGCCGCACCAGGGTGGCCACCCGAGGCGGGCGGGCACGCCCGCACCAGGCAGCGGCCGGCTGCCGGGGAACCACCGAGCCTGGCCGGCCGTACGAGGTCACCGGGCTGTGGCCGGCCGCCGGGGGCACCCGAGCCAGGCCCGCCGCACGAGATCGCCAGGCAGTTGGCCGACCGGCCGCCCGGGGGTCAGAACAGCCGCAGCTTGTCGTCCTCGATACCGCGCATCGCGTCGTAGTCGAGGACCAGGCAGCCGATGCCCCGGTCCGTCGCCAGCACCCGTGCCTGCGGCTTGATCTCCTGCGCCGCGAAGACGCCCCGGACCGGAGCCAGGTGCGGGTCCCGGTTGAGCAGTTCCAGGTACCGGGTCAGCTGCTCCACGCCGTCGATGTCGCCGCGCCGCTTGAGCTCCACGGCCACGGTCCCGCCGTCCGCGTCCCGGCACAGGATGTCCACCGGGCCGATGGCGGTCGGGTACTCACGGCGGATCAGCGTGTAACCGTCGCCGAGCGTCTCGATGCGGTCGGCGAGCAGTTCCTGGAGATGCGCTTCCACCCCGTCCTTGATGAGCCCGGGGTCCACCCCCAGCTCGTGGGACGAGTCGTGGAGGACTTCCTCCATCGTGATGATCAGTTTCTCGCCCGCTTTGTTCACCACGGTCCAGACGCCCTCGCCGCCGTCGGCGCCCTCCTTCAGGGTGCACGGCGGTGACATCCAGTTGAGAGGTTTGTACGCCCGGTCGTCGGCGTGGATCGAGACGCTGCCGTCCGCCTTCACGAGGATCAGACGGGGGGCGGAGGGCAGGTGGGCGGTGAGCCGGCCCGCGTAATCGACGGAGCAACGGGCGATGACGAGACGCATGGTCGGCAACGCTACTCGACCACCGGCGTCCCGCGCGATTCGCCGGCCTGCCGTCCGGTACGGCCCTTGACACACGGCCTTCTGGCTTGTCCGTCTTTGCGACCCTTCGTTATTGGCCGGTTGTGTTCCCAATCTCCTGGTGCGGCCCGGACTGCGCCCTTACCGTGGAAGCAGGAGGTCGTCGTCTGTGCACACAGCGTCGCCGGCCCCCTTCCCTGCCCGTAAGGCCCCGGTGACCCACCGGGGTCGCGAGAGGAGAACCCATGTCGCTCGACGTCTCACCGGCCCTGTTGGAACAGGCCGAGCGAGGCGAGGTCGACGAAGCCGACTTCGTCGACTGCGTCCGGACCTCCCTGCCCTACGCATGGGAGATGATCAGCTCCCTGGTGGCCCAGCTGAAGGTGGACGGTGGACAGTTCGCCGACAACCAGACGCCTCCGCCGGACGAGCAGGCACGTGGTCAGCTGCTGCGCGCGCTCGCGAGTGATGCGATACGCGGCGCGCTCCAGCGGCACTTCGGAGTGCGTCTCGCATTCCAGAACTGCCACCGCGTCGCGGTGTTCCCACTGGACGCCTCGGTCGACGAGCGTCTGGCCCGATTCACCTCGGTGAGGGGTCAGTTGCTCAACCAGTCGCCCGGACTACGGGACTGCTGAGCGCTTCTGCTGCCGCTTCGGGCCGCGGGAGGTGCAACTGGCTCCGGGGCGGCAGCCCCCGTACCACCGCACCGCCAGGACCACCAGCATGTCCGCCTCACGTCAGCAGGGGCAGCACCTCCGTGCCGAGCCGCTGCACGTTCTCCTCGGTCGTCGCGAGGTCGCCCGACCCCTCCACCAGGAGGGCGAAGCGGGTGATGCCCGTGCGCTCCGCCGTGGCCGCCAGCCGGTCCGCGGCGATCCGGGGCGGCCCCACCGGGTGCAGACCGCACAGGAACTCCGTGTACGCGACGGGGTCCCGCATCACGCGGTGCCTGCCGTCGACCGTGACATGGGCCTCCAGCCCCTGCCGCAGCCAGCCCGGCATGGCCTTCACGAGTGTCTCGGCGGCCTCCCCCCGCCCGTCGGCGAGCTGGGCCACTCCTGCGGACACATGTCCGATCCCCTCCGCGACCTCGGCCGGCTGACCGGCTTCGCGGGCCGCGGAACGCCACAGGGCGACCATGCCGGCCTTCTCCTCGTCGTCGCAGTGCATTCCGAGCAGCATCGGCAAACCCTTTTCAGCGGCGAGTTTCACGCTTTTCGGCGACGTGCACGCGACGATCACCTCCGGGGCGGCCGGACCGTCCCCGAGGATCTCGTCCGCGCGGGGCACGACGGCCACCTCGCGGAAGCCGTAGCGCTCGCCGGTACCCGCCACCCGGGGCTGGCGGAGCCAGTCCAGCAGCAGCTCCAGCGATTCGGGGAAGCCCCTCTCGTAGGCGTCGAGACCCCCGCCGAACACCTCCAGGTCCACCCACGGCCCCCCGCGCCCCACCCCCAGGACGAAGCGTCCGCCGCTGGTCAGATGCAGCAGCGCGGCCTGCTCCCCGAGGGAGACGGGGTGCTGCGTCGACAGGACGCTCACCGCCGTGCCCACCTGGATCCGGCGGGTACGGCCGAGCAGCAGCCCGGCCAGCGTCACGGCCGAGGGACACACCCCGTACGGCACGAAATGATGTTCCGCCAGCCAGACCGAATCGAGCCCGGACTCCTCCGCGACCTCCGCGGACCGGACGGCCCGGTGCAGGGCCTCGCCCTGTCCCTGGCCGGGAAACTGTGCTGCCAGAACGAACGTTCCTACGCGCATCGCCTTCTCCCTCCTTGCGGCCGACGCGGCTCCCCCTACCGGCAACAACGTCCGACACGTGCCAAAGGCACGGTCCACGAAGAAAGTTGTTGCGATTTTCCGCTAACCCCTCCGTCCCTCCGGGCGCCCCCGTCACAGGCGGGCACCCGTCGGCTGCGCGGGGCTCTACGCTGGACGGGAACTGCCCGTACCGCCCCGTGAGGTGTCCCGTGTCCCCGCGCCGCAACCGCCCCCGAGGCGGCGAGAGTCCCACCGGCAACGCGCGAGAGGCGGCCGGTCGGTACGGCGGGGGCGGGGCCACCGAGAACTGGCAGGGCGAGGAGTGGTCGGTGCGCCCGGTGAGCGGTGCGAGCGCCGCGGGCAAGCGCTACCGCTGCCCCGGCTGCGACCAGGAGATCCCCTCCGGCGTCCCGCACCTGGTCGCCTGGCCGGAGTTCGGCGGCATCGACGACCGCAGGCACTGGCACAAGGCCTGCTGGAACGCCAGGGACCGCCGCACCACACGGGTGCAGCGGTCCAGGAACGCTCCGCGCTACTGAGGATAGGCCGGGCGGCTCAGACGTCCCGGCGGTCCAGGGAGACGAAGGCGCCGGTCATGGCGACGGCCGTCACCCCGACGACGATCCACAGCGGTTCCCAGCCGGACGGCCCCGACGGGGTGACCGAGGCGTCGTAGAACGCGGCGAGCTGGCTGGGGATCGAGTACTCGAGGAGTGCCTCCTGCACGTCGGCCAGGCTCGGCGAGAACATGAACATCGCAAGCACCAGCGGCAGCAGGACCACCGCGATCATGAGGGTGATCGCGCCGGCCGAGTGCCGGACGAGCGCGCCGATGGCGAGCGACAGCAGCCCGAGCGTCGCCACGTAGAGCGCCACCCCCACCGTGGCGCGCAGCCAGTCGTCTCCGCCAGCCGTCGCGCCGCCCAGCATGGCCGTCTGCAGCAGGCCGACGATACCCGTCGTCACCGCGGTGATCGAGAAGGTGAGCAGGAAGAAGACGACGGACTTCGCGATCAGCACCCGGGAGCGGCTCGGACAGGCGGTCAGCGTCGTACGGATCATGCCCGTGCCGTACTCCGAGGCGATGGTCAGTACGCCCAGGGTGATCACACAGATCGAACCGAGCAGGACGCCGAAGAAGCCGAGACTCAGCACCGGGGTGTCCTCGAGCTCCGCGTCCGAGGCACTGACGGCGAAGGCCGCGAGCAGCCCCACCGCGAGCAGCAGGACGATCATCACCCCGAGGGTCCACATCGTGGAGCGCACGGAGCGGATCTTCGTCCACTCGGACGCGATGGCGTCGCCGAGGCCGGGGCTGCGCACCGGGATCGGCGAGGCGTAGGTACCCGCGGGGCCGCCCCAGCCCTGCTGCGGCTGCTGGAAGGGCTGCTGGGGCGCCTGCGGGGGCGGCGGGGTGGCCGGCGTCGTCATCGGGGGTCCTCGCTGGTCTCGCGCGTGGTCGGGTCTGCGGGCGCCGCCGGAGCCGTCCCGGCCGCCGGTACGGGCCCGTGAGGGGCGGCGGGCGCGGGCTCGGCGTACGGGTTCTGTCCGGGCGGCGGCGGGGCGTACCAGCCCTGCTGCGGCACCTCGGACGGAGGCTGCGGGACGTGGCCGGGCTGCCCGGAAGCCCCGTGACCGGCCCCGTAGCCGGGCGCCGGCGGCTGGAGTCCCGCCTTGGCGTCGGCCGTCGAGCGGTAGTCCACGGCGGCCTGCGTCATCCGCATGTACGCCTCCTCCAGGGAGGCCTGATGCGGCGAGAGCTCCCACAGCCGCACGTCCGCCGCGTGCGCCAGGTCGCTGATCCGGGGCAGTGCCAGACCGGTGACCCGCAGGGCCCCGTCCGCCTCCGGCATGACCCGGCCGCCCGCCCCGGTGAGCGAGGCCGTCAGCTTCTCCCGGCCCTCCGGCCGGTCCGTGGCGACGCGCACCCGGGCGAAGTCCGCGGAGTTGGCGGAGATGAAGTCCGTGACGCTCATGTCGGAGAGCAGCTGTCCCCGCCCGATCACGATCAGATGGTCGGCGGTCACCGCCATCTCGCTCATCAGGTGGCTGGAGACGAAGACCGTACGGCCCTCCGACGCCAGTCGCTTCATCAGGTTGCGCACCCAGAGGATGCCCTCGGGGTCGAGTCCGTTGACCGGCTCGTCGAAGAGCAGCACCTGCGGGTCGCCGAGCAGCGCCGCCGCGATCCCGAGCCGCTGTCCCATGCCGAGCGAGAAGCCCTTGGACCGCCTCTTGGCGACGTCCTGCAGGCCGACGACACCGAGGACCTCGTCCACCCGGGCTGCCGGGATACCGGCCAGCTGGGCCAGGGACAGGAGGTGGTTGCGGGCGCTGCGCCCACCGTGCACCGCCTTGGCGTCCAGCAGCGCGCCCACCTGGCGCGGCGCGTTGGGAAGGCTGCGGAAGGCGTGACCGCCGATCGTCACATGGCCCGACGTCGGCCGGTCCAGGCCGAGCATCATGCGCATGGTGGTCGACTTGCCGGACCCGTTCGGGCCGAGGAAGCCCGTGACCGCTCCCGGCCGCACCTGGAAGGAAAGGTTGTACACGGCCGTCTTGGCGCCGTAGCGCTTCGTCAGGCCGACTGCCTCGATCATTCTCCAGCCCCATCGACGTGTCTGTCGTCGGGGCGACAGGCCACCCGGCCGCGCACCCCCGTAAGAGTTAGGAGGATAACCAGGCGGTACCGGTAACGGCCAAGTCGTCGCGGCGGGGCGGCGTGGGGGCCCTCAGGCGTCCCGCTTCCGGAGGACGAGGTACCCGCCGATCAGCGCGGCCACCACCCACAGCGCCATGATGCCGAGCCCGCCCCACGGACCGTAGGGTGCCGGATCGCTGTTCATGGCGTCGGGCAGCACCTGCATGATCTTGGATCCGGCCCGGTCGGGGAAGTAGCGCGCCACGCTCTTGGCACCGGGAACCGCCGAGAGGATCTGCGAGACGAGGAAGAAGAAGGGCATCAGGATGCCGAGCGACAGCATGGAGCTGCGCAGCATCGCCGCCACGCCCATGGAGAAGACCGCGATCAGTCCCATGTAGACGCCGCCGCCGAAGACGGCGCGCAGCACGTTCTCCGCGCCGATGCCCGTGCTGTGGTCGCCCAGCAGGGCCTGGCTGAGGAAGAAGGTCACGAAGCTCGTGGCGAGCCCGACCACCAGGGCCAGCACGCCGGCCACCGCGATCTTGCTGAACAGGAACGAACCGCGCCGCGGAACGGCCGCGAGCGAGGTGCGGATCATGCCGGAGCTGTACTCCGTACCGACCACCAGGACGCCGAAGACGACCATCGCCAGCTGACCCAGGACCATGCCGGAGAAGCTCACGAACGTGGGGTCGAACGTGGCCTGCTCCGCGGCGGGCAGGTCGTCGAACTGGGCGTTCAGCAGGGCGCTGAGCGCCGCGCCCATCGCGACGGTGACGACGAAGGCGGAGATCAGGGTCCAGGTGGTCGACGAGACCGTGCGGATCTTGGTCCACTCCGAATTCAGGACTGCGGGTACCGAGGCCATGCCCTTCACTCCCCCTTCGTGCCGTCGCCGGACGCGGTACCGGCCTGCCGGGTCCACTGATCGCCCCAGTGCGGTCCCACCGGCGGCGGCTGGGGCCGCCCCTCGCGCTCGGAGTGGGCGTGGTACTCCACGGCGCCCGCGGTCATCTGCATGAATGCCTCCTCCAGCGAAGCGCGCTGGGAACTGAGCTCGTGCAGCACGATCCCGTGTCCGGCGGCGAGCTCACCGAGCGGTTCCGGTTCCGCGCCGTCGATCTCCAGGGCGCCGTCGCCGGCGTCGGCCGCCACGATCCCCGCCCCGTGCAGCACGTCCCGCAGCCGCTCCTGCTGCGGGGAGCGCATCCGCACATAGCTTCGGGAGTTCTCGTGGATGAAGTCGGCCATCGAGGTGTCGGCGAGCAGCCTGCCCTGGCCGATCACAATCAAGTGATCTGCGGTCAGGGCCATTTCACTCATCAGGTGCGAGGAGACGAAGATCGTCCGGCCTTCCGCGGCGAGCGCCTTCATCAGATTCCTGATCCAGTGGATTCCCTCGGGGTCCAGGCCGTTGACCGGCTCGTCGAACATCAGGATCTCCGGATCACCGAGCAGCGCCGCGGCGATTCCCAGCCGCTGGCCCATACCGAGGGAGAAACCCTTCGACTTCTTCTTCGCCACCGCGCCCAGCCCGACCGTGTCGAGTACCTGCGAGACACGGCTCGCCGGGATGCGGTTGCTCTGCGCCAGGCAGAGGAGGTTGTTGTACGCGCTGCGGCCGCCGTGCATGGCCTTGGCCTCGAGCAGGGCCCCGATGTGCTTCAGCGGCTCCCGCAGCTCGCGGTAGTGCTTGCCGTCGATGCGGACCGAGCCGCTCGTCGGGTTGTCGAGGTCGAGCATCATGCGCATGGTGGTGGACTTGCCCGCCCCGTTCGGACCGAGGAATCCCGTCACCATGCCCGGTCTGACCCGGCATGACAGGCCGTCCACGGCAACCTTGTTGCCGAAGCGTTTGGTGAGTCCGTCGAGCTCGATCATGCGATCACGCTAGAACGCCCGCGCGCCCGGCGCCACCACACGGGTGGAACCGGGCGCGCACAAGGGTACAGCTGATGTACGCGGTGTCAGCGGCTCTGCTGGGCCGGCACCCCGCGGGTGGCCGGCTCGTCGTCCGCCGGCGAGCCGGCGGCCGCCACCGCGGCACCGGTCAGCGTCGCCAGCATCTCGCGGACGTTGGTCAGCTGGGCGTTGATCGAGTCGCGGCGGTTGGTGAGCGCCGCCAGCTCGCGCTCCGACTCGCTGCGGATCCGGTCGGCCTTCGCGTTCGCGTCGGCCACGATGTCCTCGGACTGGCGCTGCGCGGTCTCCACCGTCTGACGGGCCCGGCGCTCGGCGTCCGTGCGGAGCTTCTCCGCCTCCAGGCGGAGCTGCTCGGCGCGGTGCTCGATCTCGGCGAGACGCTTCTCCGCCTTCGCCTGGCGGGAGGCGAGGTCGCGCTCCGACTGGTCGCGGCGCTTGGCGAGGTTCGTCTCGAAGTCCGCGGCGGCCTGGGCGGCCTTGGCGCGGGTCTCCTCGAAGAGGGCGTCCGCCTCCTCGCGCTTCTGCTGGGCGTCCTTCTGGGCGTCGCTGCGCAGCGTGCCCGCCTCGCCCTGGGCCTTCTCGACGATGCGTACGCCCTCGTCCTCGGCCTTGGCCTTGCGCTCCGCGGCGTAGGACTCCGCGTCGTTGCGCACCTGCTGGGCGGCCGACTCGGCCAGCTCGCGGTGCTGTTCGGCGGCGCGGCGGGCCTCCTCACGCAGATCCTTCGCCTCCTCCTCGGCGAGGCGGAGGATCTTCTCCACGCGGGCGCCGAGCCCGGCGTAGGACGGCTCGGACTCGTTGACCTGGGCCTGGGCGTTCTGCGTCTCGAGGTGGAGCTCCTCGATCCGCTTCTCCAGAGAGGTGATGCGGGCGAGAGCACTGTCACGGTCGGCGACGAGCTTGGTGATGCGGTCGTCCACCTGACCGCGGTCGTATCCACGTCGCACGAGCTCGAAGCCGAAGGGGGAGGAAGGGTCGCTCATGGGGTTCCTGTCGAATGAGACCGGTGAGGTGTTGGTAGGAATCCTAGGGGGCTGGGCGGCGTGTCAACGTGAAGATGCCGCTTTGATATGGAGAATGACACCCCTTTTGAGTGGCTGCCCTCCGGAGTGCTTGTCACCGAAGGGTTGAATGTTCATGGCGAATTACCCGGCGCGGAACGGCCGGTGAGCAGTGCCTACCCATCCGACGTCTTGCCACCCGCCCGGTTGCCCGCCGCGGCGCCCGCCTTGACGGCCCCCGAGCCGCTGTTGGCGGACTTGCCGGAGGCGGCGGGAGCCTCGAAGGACTCCAGCGCCTCCAGCACGTCCTGGACTCGGGAGATCTCCGTGTTGATGTCCTCGCGCCGGCGGACCAGGAGGTCCAGCTCGCGACGGCCCTCGTCGACGATCCGCTTGGCCTCGGCCTCGGCGTCGGCGCGCAGCTTCTCGGCCACGCGGGTCAGCTCGGCCTTCTTGGTCTCGGCCTCCTTGAGGAGAGACTCCGCGCGCTTCACCGCCGCGATACGGACCTTGCTCGCCTCCGAATTCGCGTCGGCCAGTAGGTCCTTGGCCTTCGCCTCGGCCTCCGCACGCTGCTCCGTCGCCGCCTTCATCAGCTTGTCGACACGCTCACCCGCCGTCTTCATCTGCTCCGAGGTCTCGCGCCGGGCCCGCTCGTGCAGCTCCTCGATCTCGGCTTCCAGACGGGTCCTGAGCTCCTCCGCCCGCTCCCGGGTGGCCGTGGCGTCCCGGCGCGCGCCGACGAGCAGCTCGTCCGCGTCCGCGCGGGCCCGCTCCACCAGGGAGTTGCCCTCGACGGTGGCCTCCGAGGTGATCCGGACGGCCTCGTTGCGTGCCGCGCCGACCATCCTGTCGGCCTGCTCCTCGGCCTCGGTGGCGGCGCGCAACGCCTCCTCCCGGGCCTTGCCGACGAGCTGGTCGGCCTGCTCGGCCGCGTCGGCACGGCGCTTCGCCGCGGCCTCGCGCGCCTCGTCCAGCACCCGGTCCGCCTCCTGGCGGGCCTCCGCGCGCAACTGCTCCGCCGCGGACTCCGTCTCGGCCCGCAACTGCTCCGCCGCCGACTCCGTGTCGGCGCGCAGCCGCTCGGACTCCTCGCGGGTTCGGGACGCGTGCTCCTGCGCCGAGGCGACGGTCTGCGCCGCCTCCGCCCGCCGCCGCTCCGCCTCCTCGGTGGCCTCGCCGACGAACCGCTCCGCCTGCTCGGCGGCCTCCGCGCGGATCCGCTCGCTCTCGCTCGTCGCCTCGCCGACGAGCAGGTCGGCCTGCGCCGCCGCCTCGGAACGGATCCGGTTGGCGTCCGCACGGGCCTCGGCCCGTGCGCGCGAGGCGTCGTGCTCCGCGGAGGCGAGGGCGTCGGACGCCTCCGTACGCATCCGCTGGCTGTACTCGGAGGTGTCCGAACGCAGCTTCTCCGACTCGGCGATCGCCTCGGAGACGGTCCGTTCGGCCAGCGCCTTCGCGGCCTCCGACTCCTCGTGCGCCACCTGGCGGATCCGGCCGGCGTCCTCGGCGGCCCGCTCGCGCTCGGCGTAGGCGTCCGCCCGGACCCGGTCCGCCTCCTCCTGCGCCTCGGTCCTCGTCCGCTGCGCCGCATGCTCGGCGGCCGACCGCAGTCCGGCGATCTCCTCCTCGGCCTGCTCCTGCAGCCCGGCGACGGAGTCGCGTACCTGCTGGGCGGTCTGCTCAGCCGCCGAGACCATCTCGGCCGCCCGGCGCTCCGCCTCCTCGACCAGCCGCTGGGCCTCGGCCTGCGCCTCCTCGACCCGCTTGCGGGCGGAGGCGAGGAGTTCCTCGCTCTGCTCGCGGGCACGCCCGCGCTCCTGCTCCGCCTCGGCGCGGGCGCTGCCCAGCGTCTCCTCGGCCTCACGGCGGCGCCGGCCCGCCTCCTCCTGGGCGGCGGCGAGGGCCTCGGCGGCCTCCGTCGCGACCCGCTCGGCCGCCGCGGCGGCCTCCGACCTCACCCGGTCGGCGCTCTCCTGCGCCTCCGTCCTCAGCCGTTCCGCCTCGGTGGCGGCCTCCGTACGCAGCCGTACGGCGACGGCCTCACCCTCGGCGCGGGATTCCGCGGCGTCGGCGGCGGCCTCGTCACGCAGCCGCTGGGCCTCCGTCGTGGCCTGCTCCTGCAGCAGGCGCAGCCGCTCGGCGGCCTCCGCGCGCAGCCGCTCGGACTCCTCGCTCGTCTCGCGGCGGATCCGCTCGGCCTCCGTACGGGCCGTGCCGAGCGCCTCGTCGGCGGAGGCGAGGCGGGACTCGGCCTCCGTGTGCATCCGGGCCAGCTCGCCGGCCGCCTCGGCCTTACGGGCTTCGATCGCGCGCTCGGTCTCCTCGCGCAGCTTCCCGGCGGCCTTCTCCGCGGCCGACGTCAGGGCGGCGGCCTGCTCCTCGGCCTCGGTACGGAGCTTCTCCGCCTCGGCACGGCTGCGCTCCAAGGCCTCCTCGGCCTGCTTGCGCAGCGTGGCGGCGCGCTCGGCGGCCTCGGCGCGCACGCGCTCGCCCTCGGTGCCCGCGGAGGTCCGCAGCTCCTCGGCGTCCGCCTTCGCCTTGGTCAGCAGCTCCTCGGCGGTGCGGGCGCCCTCCTCCAGCTGCTGGACCGCTTCCCTGCGGGCCTCGCCGCGGATGCGCTCGCCCTCGGCGACGGCCTCGGAGCGCAGCTGCTCCGCCTCGCCGCGCAGCCGGCGCGCCTCCTCCTGGAGCTCGACCGTCCTGGCCCGGTACTCCTTGGTGTCGTCCTTGGCCGCGCCCTTGAGCTGGTCGGCCTGCTCGGCGGCCTCGCCGCGCAGCCGGTCCGCCTCGGCCTCGGCCTCGCGGCGGATCCGGTCGGCCTCCTCGGCCGCCGCCTTCGTCGTCGACCTGGCGTCCTCGGAGGCCTTGGTCAGGACCTCCTCGGCGCTGCGGGCGGCCTTGGCGAGCTGGGCCGCCGCGTCCTCGGCGGCGACCGTACGGGCCTTCTCCGCGGCCTCGGTGACCAGCCGCTCGGCCTTCGCCCGGGCGTCGGCCAGCGCCTGCTCGGCCTCTTCCTTCAGGGCCTCGGCCTGCTTCGTGGCCTCCCCGACCAGCCGGGCGATCTCCGACTTGGCCGTACGGGTGCGCTGCTCGTTCTGCGACTCGGCGCCGGCCAGCCGCTTGGCCGCGGCCTCCTTCGCCTCGCCGACGACCTTCTCGGCCTCCAGGCGGGCCTCGCGCAGCCGGGTCTCGGCCTCCTGCACGCGCTGCTCGGCGGTGCGGTTGAGCTCCGCGGTCTGCTGCCGCGTCCGGTCGGTCTCGGCGGTGGCCGTCGAGCGCAGCTGCTCGGCGTGGGCGGCGGCCTCCTGCGCCTGGGCGGACGCGGTGGCCATCAGCCGCTCCGCTTCCCGGCGGGCCCGCAGCAGTGTGGTCTCGGCCTCGGAACGGGCGGTCTCAGCCTCGGCGTTGAGGCGCCGTCGGGTCTCGTCGGCGAGCCGGGCCGCCTCGGCGCGGGCGGCGGCCAGCGACTGCTCGGCCTCGGTGCGCGACTCGTCCAGGAGCCGGCGGGCCTGGGACTCCGTCCGGGCCCGCAACTGCTCGGCCCAGGCGACGTTCTCGTTGACGTGGGACTCGACGGTCTGCCGGCGTTCGGCCAGTTCCTGGTCGAGGCGCTGACGCCGCTGGACCGCCTCGGTGTGCAACTCCGCCTGCAGACGGGCCTGGTGCTCCGCGTGCTCCTGCAGGATCCGCTGCGTCTGCGCCCGGGCCTCGCGCAGTTCGCGCTCGGCGTCGGTGCGCAGCTGTTCGGCCTGGATCTGGGCGTTGCGCAGGAGCTGCTCGGCCTGGTAGCCGAAGTCCGTGCCGTCGTGCGCGGGACGGGTGGCGAGGGTGCGCCGGGCCTCGTGCAGCTTGGCACGCAGGACCTCGACCTGGTAGCCGAGGTCCTCGGCGTGCTGGACGGCCTTCTCCCGGTCGGTCTTCAGCCGGTCCATCTCGGCTTCGAACCGCGAGAGATGGTCGTCGTCAGCTCGGTGGCTCTGCTGGCTCTCGTAGCCCCGCACTGCGCGGTCCCATCCTTCCCCGAGCTCTCGACTTCTTCCCCGAGCTCTCAACTTCGTTCGAGCAGGGGATGCCCCACTGAGCAGGGGGGGACCCCAACCCTGGTCGCAATTCTCCGAACGGGTACCGCTCGCGGACGAACGGTCCCCCCGGGGAATGGTGACAGATCAGCGGCGGGGACGCGGTGCGGCCCCGGCCCGGCCCCGGCCCGGAACCGCCCACTCTACCGGGCCGGGTACGGGTCGGTCAGTGCTCGCCCCTGGCGGTGACCAGTTCCGTGAGGACGCCGTGGCAGTCCTTGGGGTGCAGGAAGGTGATCCGGGACCCCATCGACCCGGTCCTCGGCTCGTCGTACAGCACCCGGACCCCCTTGCCGCGGATGTCCGAGGCGTCCTGGTCGACGTCCGCGGTCCCGAAGGCGATGTGGTGCACGCCCTCACCGTTCTTCGCCAGCCACTTGCCCACGGCCGAGTCCTCACGGGTCGGCTCCAGCAGCTGGAGGTACGAGGCACCGCCGTCCGAGGTCCCGTTGATCTTGAGCATGGCCTCGCGGACACCCTGCTCCTCGTTGACCTCGGTGTGGTGCACCTCGAACCCGTAGGTCGCACGGTAGAACTCCACCGTCCTGTCGAGGTCGAAACAGGCGATTCCGATGTGGTCGATTCGCGTCAGCATGGAACCAGTGCAGCGCCCCGGGGATGGTTACGCAACGTGCGCGCGATCACACCCACAGCCGGATGACGGGCGCGGTACCGCTCAGTACATTCAAGCGGAGGGACCGGCACATGAGGAGTGGAAGACGGAGCGGGGCCGGGTGCGGACGGCCGCAGGGCGGAGGAGGAAGCCATGGCGGAGCCATGCCGACCGACGACAACGCCGCGGACGTGCGTGACCGGCTCTGTGACGCCGCTCCTCATGTGCCGGTCCCTCCTCACCCTCGTTCACAACCGATCCCAAGGGGCTGCGCCTCATGTCAGGAACGACCGGTACCACCTCAGTGATCGTCGCGGGCGCGCGGACGCCCATGGGCCGGCTCCTCGGCTCCCTGAAGAGCTTCTCCGGCGCCGACCTCGGCGGCGTCGCCATCAAGGCCGCGCTGGACCGCGCGGGCATCGGCGGTGACCAGGTCGAGTACGTGATCATGGGCCAGGTGCTCCAGGCCGGGGCAGGGCAGATCCCGGCACGGCAGGCGGCGGTCAAGGCCGGAATCCCGATGAACGTCCCCGCGCTCACCGTCAACAAGGTCTGTCTGTCCGGTCTCGACGCCATCGCGCTCGCCGACCAGCTGATCCGCGCCGGAGAGTTCGACGTCGTGGTGGCCGGCGGCCAGGAGTCGATGACCAACGCCCCGCACCTGCTCCCGAAGTCCCGTGAGGGCCACAAGTACGGCGCGATCGAGATGCTCGACTCCATGGCGTACGACGGTCTGACCGACGCCTACGAGAACATCCCGATGGGCGAGTCCACCGAGAAGCACAACACCCGTCTGGGCCTGGACCGCGCCGCCCAGGACGAGATCGGTGCCCTGTCGCACCAGCGCGCCGCCGCCGCCCAGAAGAACGGCCTCTTCGAGGCCGAGATCACCCCGGTCGAGATCCCGCAGCGCAAGGGCGACCCGGTCCTCTTCTCGAAGGACGAGGGCATCCGCCCGGAGACGACCGCCGAGTCGCTCGGCAAGCTGCGCCCGGCCTTCTCCAAGGACGGCACGATCACGGCCGGCACCTCCTCGCAGATCTCGGACGGCGCCGCCGCGGTCGTCGTCATGAGCAGGGCCAAGGCCGAGGAACTGGGCCTGGAGTGGATCGCCGAGATCGGCGCCCACGGCAACGTGGCCGGCCCGGACAACTCGCTGCAGTCGCAGCCGTCCAACGCCATCCGCCACGCCCTGAAGAAGGAGGGCATCGGCGTCGAGGACCTCGACCTCATCGAGATCAACGAGGCGTTCGCGGCCGTCGCGGTCCAGTCGATGAAGGACCTCGGTGTCAGTTCGGACAAGGTCAACGTGAACGGCGGCGCGATCGCTCTCGGTCACCCGATCGGCATGTCGGGCGCCCGGGTGGTCCTGCACCTGGCGCTGGAACTGAAGCGGCGCGGCGGCGGCACCGGAGCGGCGGCGCTGTGCGGCGGCGGCGGTCAGGGCGACGCGCTGATCATCCGCGTCCCCGGCAAGTAGTCACACCGTACGAGAGCGAGGAGACCGAGCGTGAAGGTGGACGTCCCCACCCTGGTGGAACAGGCGCGCCAGGGCAGGCCGCGTGCGGTGGCCCGGCTCATCTCCCTGGTGGAGGGGGCCTCGCCCCAGCTCCGCGAGGTGATGGCGGCCCTGGCCCCGCTGGCGGGCCACGCGTACGTCGTCGGCCTGACCGGATCGCCGGGTGTGGGCAAGTCCACCTCCACCTCGGCGCTGGTCTCCGCCTACCGGAAGGCGGGCAGGCGGGTCGGGGTGCTGGCGGTCGACCCGTCGTCGCCGTTCTCCGGGGGCGCGCTCCTCGGCGACCGGGTCCGGATGTCGGAGCACGCCTCCGACCCGGGCGTCTACATCCGCTCGATGGCCACCCGCGGTCACCTGGGCGGCCTCGCCTGGTCGGCGCCGCAGGCGATCCGGGTGCTCGACGCGGCGGGCTGCGACGTGATCCTGGTGGAGACGGTGGGGGTGGGCCAGTCGGAGGTGGAGATCGCCTCCCAGGCCGACACCTCCGTCGTGCTGCTCGCCCCGGGCATGGGCGACGGCATCCAGGCCGCGAAGGCCGGAATCCTGGAGATCGGCGACGTGTACGTCGTGAACAAGGCCGACCGGGACGGCGCGGACGCCACCGCCCGCGAGCTCAACCACATGCTGAGCCTGGGGGAGTCCCGGGGGCCGGGCGACTGGCGGCCGCCGATCGTGAAGACGGTCGCGGCCCGGGGCGAGGGTGTCGACGAGGTCGTCGAGGCGCTCGAGAAGCACCGGGCGTGGATGGAGGAACGCGGTGTCCTGGCCGAGCGGCGCACCGCCCGCGCGGCCCGCGAGGTCGAGACGATCGCCGTGACCGCGCTGCGCGAGAAGATCGCCGACCTGCACGGCGACCGCCGGCTGGACGCGCTCGCGGAACGGATCACCGCCGGGTCGCTCGACCCGTACGCGGCGGCGGACGAACTGGTCGCGGGGCTCACCGGTAGCCCGGCGCGGGACTGACGGCCCCGGGCGGCGTGCGGGCCGCCCGGGAACCCGGCACGGAGGGCGGTCCCTGCGGGGCCGCCCGGCGGCAACCAGCCGTCCACCGCCCGCCCCGGCCGCCCACGGGTACCGGCGTTCGCAGCGGCTACGCCCCACGGCCCTGACCAGGGGGACGTGGGGCTCATCGCACCCCGGGGGCGGGGCCGGGACCGCTGTGTGCGGCTCACCGGCCGGAGTCCCCGGGCCGGGTGACCGGTCACGGCAGTGTCCGCCGGCCGCCGTCCTCGTCCGGTCCGGCCAGCGGGGTGTCAGTCGTGGTGGCGATCCGTGGTGACCACCGCCGTCGACGCGTCGACCCGCAACTCGTGCTCCCGGCCGTCCTCGCCCCTGACGTCGACCTCCCACCGCGGCGCACCGCCCCTGTCGTCGTCACGGTCGTCGTCCAGGTCCACGGAGGTCACCGTCCCCGGCGCCGCCTCGAGCGCCGCGCCGGCCGCCGCCCTCAGAGGGACGGACGCCGACCGGGGAGCGTGCCGGTCGCGGCCGTCGCCGTCGTCGTCCCGGGCGGACACCACCTTCCCGGATCCCGCGTCCACCGTCACGTCGTGCCAGACCTTGTCCGAGCCGTACACGTCGAGCTCCCAGACGCGCCGGCCGTCGTCGCCGTCACTGTCGTCCAGCTCGGCCTCGGTAACCGTCCCCGGAACCGCCTCCAGCGCGGCGGCGACCGCCCTCTCGAGGGTCACCCGGTCATCCGCGGCGCGGCTCACCGTGGTGCGGTCCGTGCTTCGCGAGACCCTGTCCTGCCGGCCCCCGTCGTCGTCCGCGAGGGCGGTGGTCGCGGCGATCGCGCCGCCGACGAGTACGGCCGCGGTGACGGTGGCGATGGCGATGTTGCGCTTCATGTGGTCCTCCCCGAGGGAATGTGCGGTTCGAGGGGACCCACACTGGCGGGGCGATGCTGAACGCAGCCTGAAGCCACCTGAAGCCGTCTTCAGGTGCGGCCTGCCACCCTGTGGCCATGCGTCTGTTGATCGTGGAGGACGAGAAGCGCCTGGCGCTGTCCCTGGCGAAGGGGCTGACCGCCGAGGGGTTCGCCGTGGACGTCGTCCACGACGGGCTGGAGGGACTGCACCGCGCCGGCCAGGGGGTCCACGACCTCGTGGTGCTCGACATCATGCTGCCCGGCATGAACGGCTACCGGGTCTGTGCCGCACTGCGCGCGGCGGGCCACGACGTGCCCATCCTGATGCTGACCGCCAAGGACGGTGAGTACGACGAGGCGGAGGGCCTCGACACGGGCGCCGACGACTACCTGACCAAGCCCTTCTCCTACGTCGTCCTCGTCGCCAGGGTGAGGGCCCTGCTGCGCCGCCGTGGCGGGTCCGCCTCCCCGGTGCTCGCCGTCGGCACGCTGCGGCTGGACACCGCGGCCCGGCGGGTGCACCGGGGCGAGGAGGAGATCACCTTGACGGCCAAGGAGTTCGCCGTACTGGAACAGCTGGCGGTGCGGGCCGGCGAGGTGGTCAGCAAGGCCCGAATCCTGGAGCACGTCTGGGACTTCGCCTATGACGGCGACCCGAACATCGTGGAGGTCTACGTCAGCACCCTGCGCCGCAAGCTCGGCGCCGCCTCGATCCGCACGGTGCGGGGCGCCGGATACCGACTGGAGGCGCTGTGAGGTCGGTACGGGCCAGGGCCGCGCTGGGCGCCACCCTGGTCGTCGCCGTCGCCCTGGTCGGCGCCGGTCTCGCCGTACTCCTGGTGCTGCGGGCCAACCTCACCGACCGGGCGGGGCTGGAGGCGGAGGTGGCGGCGCGGGAGGTGGCGGGGCAGCTCGCCCTGGACGTGCCGTACGCGGCCCTGGACCTGGGCGACGAGGACGTCCACCCGATCCAGGTGACCGACGAGGAGGGGCGCGTGGTGGCCGTGTCCGAGGGCCTGGAGGCCGTCTCGGGTACGGCCACCCCTCAGGTCGTCCCGGCGCCCGTGGCCGGCACCGGTGATCCTGTGGCCGCCGACGACGACGGTGGCAGGGACGACCACGGTGGTGACCGCGGCCGTGCGGACGGCGACGACGGTGGCGGCGATCCGGCGCGCGGCGAAGTCTCTTCGGAAGAACCGGACTTCGGGAACGGCACCGCGACCGTCGACGGCGACACCGCGGACTACCGCTTCGCCGCGGTCGAGGGGACCACCTCGGCCGGCGTCACCCTGACCGTCCATGCGGGCGCCCCCCTGGCCGCCGAGCAGGAGGCCGTCGGCTCGGTGCGCAGCGCGATGCTGGCGGGGCTGCCCGTCCTCCTCCTCGTCGTCGCCGGCGTGACCTGGCTGGTGACGCGCCGGGCGCTGCGGCCCGTCGAGGGCATCCGGCGTGAACTGGCCGCGATCACGGCCTCGGAGGACCTGGGGCGCCGGGTACCGGAGCCGTCCTCGCGGGACGAGATCGCGCGGCTGGCCCGTACCACCAACGCGACGCTGACCGTACTGGAGGCCTCGGTGGATCGGCAGCGGCGCTTCGTCGCGGACGCCTCGCACGAGCTGCGCAGCCCGATCGCCTCCTTGCGCACCCAGTTGGAGGTGGGGGCCGCGCATCCGGAACTGCTGGACGTGCCGGGCGCGGTGGCCGACACCGTACGGCTGCAGGGGCTGGCGGCCGACCTGTTGCTGCTGGCCCGGCTGGACGCGGGGGAGCGGCCCGGGCGAGCGGCTGTCGGACTGGGTGCGCTGGTCCGTGAGGAGGTCTCCCAGCGCACCGGCGACCGGATCACGGTCGCGGTGTCGGTCCAGGACGAGGCGCCCCTCGAAGTGAACGGCTCACACGGGCAGTTGGCCAGGGTGGTCGGCAATCTGCTGGACAACGCCGAGCGTCACGCGGCAGGTTCGGTCACCGTCGCCGTGCGGGCCGAACGGGGGGACGTCCTGGTGGAGGTCGCCGACGACGGCGCGGGTGTGCCCGAGGAGGAACGGGACCGGATCTTCGAGCGTTTCGTCCGGCTCGACGACGCCCGCAGCCGGGACGACGGCGGAGCCGGTCTGGGCCTCGCCATCGCCCGTGACGTAGCCGCCCGGCACGGGGGCACGCTCACCGTGGGCACAGCCCCGCAGGGCGGCGCGGCGTTCGTCCTGCGGCTGCCGGGCCGCCCCTGAGAGCAGCCGGCCAGCGGCCGCCGGGCCGGCGCGTCGATCCCGCGGGGATCGGCGCGCCGGTACGTCAGGGCTTGCCGCGCCGGCCGCGCAGGTGGTCCGCGATCGGGGTCAGGGCCGCGTGCAGTTCGCCGAGCGCCTCGGGCGACAGCAGGTCCATGAAGTGCCTGCGCACCGACTCGACATGGTGCGGCGCCACCTTCCGCATGGTCTCGGCACCCAGTTCGGTCAGGACCGCGAACAGCCCGCGCCGATCCGACTCGCAGTGCTCGCGCCGCACCAGGCCCGCGGTCTCCATACGGGTGATCTGGTGGGAGAGCCTGCTCTTGGACTGCAGGGTGGCCCCGGCGAGATCGCTCATCCGCATGCGCTGGTCGTCCGACTCCGACAGGTTGACCAGGATCTCGTAGTCGTTCATGGTCAGCCCGAACGGCTGGAGATCCTTCTCCAGCTGGTGTGTCAGCAGCCTGGCGACATCCAGGTGGGTACGCCAGGCGCACTGCTCCGTATCGGTCAGCCAGCGGGTGGCCGTCTCGGTCTCCATGTATGGATTCTACCTAAGAAGTTGAAAGCCGGACGAAGTCGGTTGACGTGATACCGGGCACGCGCGACCCCGCGTCACACTCCGCAGAGTACCGTTCACAGTCCGAAGCGGCGCTGGAGGTCCCCCAGCTGACCGGGCATACGCGGCGTGGACCCGTGCTGGCCCGCCCCTGGTGAGTGCTGCCCGCCTCCCGGCACCCCCGGCTCGTGCGGGGTGAGACCCGTCGCCTGCTCGGCCATCAGCGCTTCGGTGGACTGGAGCAGCACCGTACCCGCGCCGACGAATTCGAACTGGTGCTCCTCGCCCGACGTGCCGCCGATCCCGGTCAGGGACCGCAGCCCGCCCATGACGCCCGTCATGTACCCGTGGTCGTAGTGGTGGCACGGCGAGGGGCAGTCCGCCCAGCCCACCAGTGCCTGCGGGTCCACCCGGATCGGCGGCTCCATGAAGACGACCGGGCCGTTGGAGGCGGCCACGAACTTCCCCGTACCGATCAGGGTGAGGAAGCCCGGCACGATCGACTGCTTCAGTGCCAGCGAGGGCTGGTACGCGAGCAGATTGCCGGACCGGATCGTCAGGTTGCCGTCCTCCAGGTCGAAGGAGTTCACGTCGAAGGCCCGGTCCGCGAGCAGCATCTTCCCGCTGCCCTCGGCCACCACCCAGTCGCTCGCGTGGAGGGGGGAGTGGAAGCTCGTGCGGATCAGCCGCTCGAAACGGCCGTGCCCGATGCCGTTGAAGTCGATCCGCCCGTAGTAGGCGATCATCTTGCCCTTCTGCAGGAACCACTGGCTCCCCTTGAGCTCCACGCAGAAGGTGTACGCGTTGACGTTGTCGTCCGACGGCAGCGTCACCGGATCGAAGATCACAGGGGTGCTCACAGCTTCTCCTCCGACGCCTGGACGTACACCGCACCACTGCCGCTGAGCTCCAGCTGGAACGCCTCCCCGGAGCCGCGTCCCACCATGTCGCGCCAGCCGAGCGCCGTGGAGAGTTTGTTGGTCACCTCTCCGTGGTGCGCGACGTACGCCTGCGGGTCCACGTGCACCGGGCGGCCCGGGGTGATCGGCAGTTCGATCACTCCGCCGTGGGCCATCACCGCGACCGCCCCATGGCCCGTGAGGGTGGTCGTGAACAGGCCCTGACCGGTCACCTGGCCGCGCACCATACCCATCACGCCGCCCTGCGAGCCCATGAACATCGTGCCCTGCCGGAGCGTCCCGTCGAAGGCGAGCAGCCGGTCCGCCTCCACGTAGAGGGTGTCGCCGGACAGCCCGATGACCTGGATGTGGTGACCGCCGTGGCCGAACATCACCGTACCGTCGCCCTCGACCGTCATCAGCGGGGTCGCCTCGTTGGCGACGCGCCGGCCGATCATGGAGGCCAGGCCGCCCTGCCCGCCCTGGATGTTCGGGGTGAACGACACGTCGCCCCGGTAGGCGAGCATCGCCCCGCGCTGGCTGTACATCTTCTGGCCGGGCAGCACCCTCGCCTCGACCATCTTCGAGTTGATCTCGGTGAACGGCATCAGACATCACCCCCGACGGTGTTGCGCTCGCTCGGCTGCACGTAGACGAGACCGTCGCCCTCGAAGCGGATCTGGAAGGACTCCCCGGAGCCCTCGCCCATGAACGTGCGGAAGCTCACCCCGGACTGGAAGTGCTGCCGCAGATCGCCCTGGTGCGCGATGTAGGCGCCCGGATCGACGTTGAGGGGGTACTGGGGCGTCACCCGCAGGACCACGGCCGAACCGTGCGACATGATCGCCGCCTGACCGCTGCCCTCGACGGTCGTCGTGAACAGGCCGTTGCCGGTGGCCCCGCCCCGTAGCCCCGTGAAGGTGGTGCCGGTGCGCAGCCCCGCGTCGGCTGCCAGCAGGTTGCTCGCCTCGACGTACAGCTTGTCGCCGTGCAGCGTGACCAGGTTGATCTCACTGGCGCGGTCGGCGAACCAGCAGGTGCCCTGCCCCTTCACCTCCATCATCGCCATCTGCTCGCCGGTCAGCCGGCGGGTCACCATGCCGCGGATCCCCTCACCGCCGCCGGACATCTTCTTGAAGTCCATACGGCCGTCGTACGCGACCATCGAGCCGTTCTTCGCCTTGACGGCATCGCCTGTCAGGTCGACGGCCAGCGTCTTGCTGCCTTGCAGTCGGAACATCGCCACGAGGCGACCGTAACCGCCGGGCGGCGCCGGGGACAGGTCCCCAGGGAGGATCCGTGCCCCGGCCCGGCCCTGGTATGAGCCGATACGTGCCGTGGCGACCCGCCGCGGACCCCGCGCCGCGGCGGGCCGGGGGCGATGCCACAATGGCTGTGCTTGTGCCCGCGTTCACAAGCCGACACGCCCCCTCCCACCGAAGGTGCCCTCGTGGACATCAAGACCGCTTCCGCCCTGCACCGGCTGCGCCTCATCTCGCTTCCCGAGGCGCTCTCCTTCCCGGCGCTGCTCATCTTCGGCTCGCTGCTCATGCGGGTCTCGGACATCGACTTCCTGATGCCGCCCCTCGGCGCGCTGCACGGCCTCCTCTTCACGATCTACCTGGTGTTCCTGCTGGACGTGTGGGTCAAGGCCAAGTGGCCGTTCAAGCGCGTCGCCCTCTTCTTCCTCCTCGCGGTCGTGCCCTTCGGCGGTCTCTACGGCGAGAAGCTGCTCAAGAAGTACGAGGCCGACGGCGTCATCGCCGCCCGCGCCCGCCGCGAAGGGGTGGTCAGCGCATGATCGTGGCCTTCTCCGTCAGCCCGCTCGGTGTCGGCGAGGACGTCGGTGAGTACGTCGCCGACGCCGTACGGGTCGTCCGCGCGTCCGGGCTGCCCAACCGCACGGACGCGATGTTCACCTCGATCGAAGGCGAGTGGGACGAGGTGATGGACGTCGTCAAGCGGGCCGTCGCCGCGGTCGAGGCCCGCGCCGGCCGCGTGTCCCTGGTCCTGAAGGCCGACATCCGGCCGGGTGTCACCGACGGCCTGACCTCCAAGGTCGAGACGGTCGAACGCCACCTGGCGGACTGAGACCCGGCCCCTCGGCGGGTTCTCGCGCCGCCCCGCTGTCCGGGTGCCCCGGTGGCACACGTCCGCCCCGGGCCCCGGCCCCCGGGTCGGCGCGGCTCGGTCCCGGCGGGGCGGTGGGAGCGCCCGGCGGAGGCCGCGGCCCACCGGAGCCCTGCCGGGCGCCGTGCGGGCGGGGCCGGTGCCCGTACCGCCGAGGGGTGTGCGGGCCGGTCGCGCGCCGCACCGGCAGGCGGGCGTGAGGGGCGAGGCGGCCGGTGAGAGCGTCCGGTACCGAAGTGCGAGACAGGGCTGACCGGCATGTGACCAGTGGGTAAGGTCGTGCCGTGCCGAAGCCGCTCAGCCTGCCCTTCGATCCCATCGCCCGCGCCGAGGAACTCTGGCAGCGGCGCTGGGGACCGGTGCCCTCCATGGGGGCGATCACCTCGATCATGCGTGCGCAGCAGATCCTGCTCGCCGAGGTGGACGCGGTGGTCAAACCGTACGGGCTGACCTTCGCCCGGTACGAGGCCCTGGTCCTGCTCACCTTCTCGCAGGCCGGTGAGCTGCCCATGTCCAAGATCGGCGAGCGTCTCATGGTCCACCCGACGTCCGTCACCAACACCGTCGACCGGCTGGTGCGCTCCGGACTGGTCGCCAAGCGCCCCAACCCGAACGACGGGCGCGGCACCCTCGCCTCCATCACCGACAAGGGCCGCGAGGTCGTCGAGGCGGCCACCGAGGACCTGATGGCGATGGACTTCGGGCTCGGCGTGTACGACGCCGAGGAGTGCGCCGAGATCTTCGCGATGCTGCGGCCGCTCCGGGTCGCGGCCCACGACTTCGAGGAGAAGTAGCCGCACGGGCAGGGCGCCGCAAGATCGCCCCGGCCGCCCGGTTACGCTCGATGCCATGAAACGCAGTGTGCTGACCCGCTACCGGGTGATGGCCTATGTCACCGCCGTCATGTTGCTGGTGCTGTGCACCTGCATGGTCTTCAAGTACGGCTTCGACACCGGTGAGGGGCTGACGCTCGTCGTCTCCCAGATCCACGGTGTCCTCTACATCATCTACCTCGTCTTCGCCTTCGACCTCGGTTCCAAGGCGAAGTGGCCGGTCGGCAAGCTGCTGTGGGTGCTGATCTCCGGCACGATCCCGACGGCCGCGTTCTTCGTCGAGCGCACGGTCGTCCGGGAGGTCGAGCCGCTGATCACCGACGGTTCCGCGCGGCCCGTACAGGTCTGAGGGATCTCACCCCCGAACCGCCCCGCGCGAAGCGCCGGGCGGTTTGCCATCGACATTTACTAGGACGTCCTAGTAAATTTGTGTGTATGGACGCTGACGCGATCGAGGAAGGCCGCCACCGCTGGCAGGCCCGTTACGACAAGGCCCGCAAGCGTGACGCGGACTTCACCACCCTCTCCGGGGACCCGGTGGAGCCCGTGTACGGCCCCCGCCCCGGAGACACGTACGAGGGCTTCGAGCGGATCGGCTGGCCCGGTGAGTACCCCTTCACGCGCGGGCTGTACCCCACCGGCTACCGCGGCCGCACCTGGACCATCCGCCAGTTCGCCGGCTTCGGCAACGCCGAGCAGACCAACGAGCGGTACAAGACCATCCTCGCCAACGGCGGCGGCGGTCTCAGCGTCGCCTTCGACATGCCCACCCTGATGGGACGGGACTCCGACGACCCCCGCTCGCTCGGCGAGGTCGGCCACTGCGGCGTCGCCATCGACTCCGCCGCGGACATGGAGGTCCTCTTCCAGGACATCCCGCTCGGCGACGTCACCACCTCGATGACGATCAGCGGCCCCGCCGTCCCCGTCTTCTGCATGTACCTGGTCGCCGCCGAACGCCAGGGTGTCGACCCGGGCGTGCTCAACGGCACCCTGCAGACCGACATCTTCAAGGAGTACATCGCCCAGAAGGAGTGGCTCTTCCAGCCCGAGCCGCACCTGCGCCTCATCGGTGACCTGATGGAGCACTGCGCCCGTGACATCCCGGCCTACAAGCCGCTCTCCGTGTCCGGATACCACATCCGCGAGGCCGGGGCGACGGCCGCGCAGGAGCTCGCCTACACCCTCGCCGACGGCTTCGGCTACGTGGAGCTGGGCCTCTCCCGCGGTCTCGACGTCGACACCTTCGCCCCCGGCCTGTCCTTTTTCTTCGACGCGCACCTCGACTTCTTCGAGGAGATCGCCAAGTTCCGCGCCGCCCGCAGGATCTGGGCCCGCTGGATGAAGGAGACGTACGGCGCGAAGACCGACAAGGCGCAGTGGCTCCGCTTCCACACCCAGACCGCCGGTGTCTCGCTCACCGCCCAGCAGCCGTACAACAACGTCGTGCGCACCGCCGTGGAGGCGCTCTCCGCCGTCCTCGGCGGCACCAACTCCCTGCACACCAACGCCCTGGACGAGACCCTCGCCCTTCCCTCCGAGCAGGCGGCCGAGATCGCCCTGCGTACCCAGCAGGTGCTCATGGAGGAGACCGGCGTCGCCAACGTCGCCGACCCGCTGGGCGGTTCCTGGTACGTCGAGCAGCTCACCGACCGCATCGAGGCGGACGCCGAGAAGATCTTCGAGCAGATCAAGGAGCGCGGAACCCGGGCCCACGCCGACGGGAAGCACCCCATCGGACCGATGACCTCCGGCATCCTGCGCGGCATCGAGGACGGCTGGTTCACCGGGGAGATCGCCGAATCCGCCTTCCGCTACCAGCAGTCGCTGGAGAAGGGCGAGAAGCGGGTCGTCGGCGTCAACGTGCACCACGGTTCCGTCACCGGCGACCTCGAGATCCTCCGGGTCAGCCACGAGGTGGAGCGCGAGCAGGTCCGCGCGCTGGGCGGGCGCAAGGAGGCCCGCGACGACGCGCAGGTCCGCGGCGCGCTCGACGCGATGCTGGCCGCCGCCCGGGACGGCTCGAACATGATCGGCCCGATGCTGGAGGCCGTACGCGCGGAGGCGACCCTCGGCGAGATCTGCGGGGTCCTGCGCGACGAGTGGGGCGTCTACACGGAGCCGCCCGGCTTTTGACGGGCGCGGCGCGCACAGGCCGGCCGGGGCGTCCCGGCCGGCCTTTCCGTGCACACGGCCGACCTTCGGGTGCCTCCGGCGCCGTGGCCACCGAGGGCACGACACCTGCACCGAGGTGAAGGTGTTGTGACGGGACGTCATAAGTGTCATGATCCTGGCGAGCTCTGGGCGGTGTTCGAAGGGTGTCGCCCGGAGAGCTCGGATTCGTCGCGCGTCGCACCGTTCCACATCGCCTGGGGCACATCCGATGACCAGGAAAACGGTGGACCGTGCAGATCAAAATCCCGATAGGACCTGGCCGCACCCGGCGGGGTGTGGCCAGACTGATGACCGCGACCGCGTTCGTCACCGCGCTCTCGACGATGACGACGCTCGCCCACGCGGTGGTACCGCAGGCCTCCTCGGCACCACGGAGCGCGTCGGCCGCCCAGGAGGGCGAGTCGCCCGTCTATCCGCTCAAGGGCGAGGTCGCCAACTACGACTTCGAGTGGAGCGAGCCGGACTACACCCCGACCGGGCAGGACCTGGAGGGCGGGCCGGAGGCCACACACCACAACGGCGTCTACGCCGGGCCGAGGACCGACAACGAGGACATCTGGGGAGGGGGGTCCGGCGGCCGCACACTGCGGCTGGACGGGGTGGACGACTACCTCACCGTGCCGGTGCCGCTGCCCACGGACCAGTCCTTCACCGTCTCGACGTGGCTGCGGTCGGAGAAGCCCGGCAAGGCCTACACCGTCATCTCGCAGCCGGGCAGCGAGGTCTCCGGCTTCGCGCTGAGGATCGGTGCGGACGGCAAGCCCGCCTTCGCCATGCCGAAGGAGGACACGGCCGCGACGGCCTGGGACACCGTCACCGGCACGGCCCCCGTGGCGACCACCAACGACTGGACCCACCTCACCGGCGTCTTCGACGCGGCGGCCGGCCAGATCCGGCTGTACGTGAACGGTGCCCGCGTGGCCGTCGCGCCCCATGCCAAGGGGTGGCGGGCCACGGGTGACATCGAGGTGGGCCGGGGTCTGGCGGCGGGGCAGCCGACCGGCTACTTCCCGGGCCGTATGGACGACGTACGGGTCTGGAGCCGGGCTCTGAACGACCTGCAGGCCTCGGGCGCGGCCATACCCCAGCGCATCGCGCGCGCGGATTACTGCACCACCGGCAACTGGCTGCACGCCGGCGGGCCGAAGGTCAAGGCCGCCGCCGCCCAGGGCCTGACGGGACCGGCGGTCAACGCCCGCCTCGCTGTCTACACCTGGGGCTTCGGCACGCTCGGCATCGCCCGCCGGGAGGACCAGGACGACCTGCGGGTGGCCGACGCCGCCCACGAGACCCGGCGGACGGGCTGGGCCGCCAAGACGAAACCGTTCGCCGTCAGCGGCGCCGACTACATGAGCTTCCTGGAAGCACCCGACTACGCCCTGACGATGCAGCAGTTCCTGCTCGACGACGGGACGAAGAACTTCGACGGGCTGCCGGCGACCAAGCCCTCGAAGGCGTCGCTGGACAACGCGATCGCCATCCTCGCGCAGCGGAAGAAGGAGTCGGAGAACGAGCCGTACGGCGGTGTCTACGGCTTCACCTCCGAGGAGGACCTGAAGAAGCTGTCGGCCTACGAGATCGCCCGCTTCATCCGGCTGGGCGGACTGCCCTCCGTGAGCCCGGACGCCGACTCCCTCGAATTCCGTATGGAGGCCGAGGAGCTCAAGACCCAATGGGCCGGCTGCGCGACCGAGAACCCCTACGACCCGATGAAGAAGTTCGGCGACGTGGTGGAGGTCGCGGACGCCGAATGGCAGGCCGAACAGGCGAGCCAGGCCAAGCAGCGCGGTGACCTCGTGGCTGCCGAGATCCAGGCGTACAAGGACCTGCGCAAGGCCTCGGACGCCATGATCGAGGCGCAGGGCCAGGCCTACATCGTCAGCCGGATGCTGGTCTTCCAGAAGTACTGGCAGGGCAAGCCGAAGACCGACCCGAGCTACCCCAAGGCCGCGGTGTTCACCAACGCCACCACCGCGATCAGCGACGCCAAGAAGGCGGTCTCCACGCAGCTGACGATCGCGAAGAGCGCGGCCGCCTCCGCCCAGACCCAGGCGGACAAGGCCGCCACGGCGCAGACCGAGGCCGGGGCCGTCGCGCTGGCGAACGGCACCCCCTACGGCCGAGGACTCACCTACGCCCGCCAGTCCGCGCAGGTGACCAAGGCCTCGGCCTCCGCCGCGCAGTCCTCGGCCAAGGCGATCGAGGCGACGCTGAGCGCGGTCTCGGCCACCGCCGCGGACAGCAAGGCGCTCTACTCGCTGGGCGCCACGCAGTCCCACGCCGCTCAGACCGCCTTCAAGCGCGCCGCGGCCGAGGAGGCCGCCGCGCAGGCCAAGGCCGCCGCCACCGGCGCCGAACAGCAGGCCACCAAGGCGGCGGAGAACGCCAAGAAGGCCAAGGCCGCGCAGGCCAGGGCGGAGGCCGCCGAGCAGACCGCCAAGCTGGCCGCCGCCGACGCGAGGTCGAAGCGGGCCACCGCGGAGAAGGAGCGTGACAACGCCAAGGCGCAGAAGGACATCGCCGCAGCCGAACGGGCCAAGGCGGCCGCCGCCGACCAGGAGGCGCGTGCCCAGCGGGAGGCCGCGGGCAGGGCGCTGAGTGCCGCGCAGACGGCTGGAGCTACCGCCGCGACCAAGAAGAACGAGGCGCTGGCGGCCGAACGCGGGGCCAAGGAGGCCCGCGACGGAGCACTGCGGGCCGAGAGCGACCGGGATGTCGCCGAGGCGAAGTGGTGGGCCCTGGAGGCCAAGGCTGACGCGGACGAGGGGACCGCCGCGGCGGCTGCGTCCCGGGCCGCGGCGACCCAGGCCCGCACGGCGGCGGACGAGGCCACCACGGCCGCGTCCAACGCCCGTGCCGCCGCCAACACGGCGACCACGGCCGCGTCCAACGCCCGCGAGGCGGCGACCAGGGCGGAAGCGGCCGCCTCACGTTCCAGGGCCGCCTCCGACGCCGCCCAGCGCGATGTGGCGATCACCAACGCCGCCGTGGCGAAAGCGCACTCGGCCGCGGCCGACGCGATCGCCTCCTCCGAGGCGGCCGCACAGAACGTCCGCGCCGCCAAGGCGCTCGCCGACACGGCGAAGGCCAAGGCCGCCGAGGCCAAGGCCAACGCGGACATGGCCCACATCGAAGCGGTCGCCACCGCGGCCGAGGCCGTACGCACCGCCGGATACGCCTACGCGGCGTCCCAGGCGGCCGACGCGGCTCGTGACGCCGCGGTCCAGGCCGTCGCGGCGGCCGGGACCGCCATCGCACTGGGCACCCCGTTCCGCGAGACCGACTCCTCGGCGGGCCTCGCCGTGCTGCTGGGCCAGACGGCGAAGTCGCTGGCCGAGCAGCAGGCAGCGGTCGCCCAGGCCAGGGCGGACGAGGCGGCCAAGGCGGCAGCGACGGCCAAGGCACTGGCGGCCAAGGCGTCCGCCGACGACAAGGCCGCGGCCACGGCCGCGTCCCAGGCCGCGGACTCCGCCGTACAGGCCGCCGCGTCCGTCAACAAGGCACGCGCCTCCGCGGCCGAGGCGGCCGCCGCAGTCAAGGCGACCCTCAAGGCCGAAGCCAACACCATCGAGTACAACCGGCAGGCCACCAGCGACGCGGCAGCGGCAGCCGCCGCGGCGTCCGCGGCCACCGGTTACGCGACCGATGCCCGCAACTCGGCGGACGCCGCGGAACTGGACGCGTCCTCGGCACGCAGCGCGGCCACGGCCGCGGAGACCGACGCGGCGAGTGCGCGCGGGGTGGCCGACCAGGCCGAACGCGACGCCACGACCGCCGAGGCGTCCGCCGCCAGGGCGCAGGACCTGGCGCGGGAGGCGCAGGAAGCCGCCGTCCGGACGGAGAACGCCAAGGAACGGGAGACGGTGACCACGGGCGGTGTTACCGGCATCGGCCAGATGTTCACCAAGCAGAAGGTCGAGCAGCTGGGGGATCCGGCGCCGCAGAACGACTGCGTTCTGGACATCGGCTTCGGCGGCTGCACGGTGAAGTACAAGCTCCGCTTCAACGTCACCGTTGACTTCTACCTGTGCGCGGACGAGGACGCCGGCGCCGACGTCAGCGCCGCGACCTGCCCGGTGGACTCCATCGTGTGGCTCGGCAGCGAGAAGCACGAGAACCAGACCGCGTACATCGACAAGTACTTCAGCCGTCTGGAGATCACGATGATCTTCGACAAGATGGTGCTGCAGACCCTGTGGCACATGCTCGTCGACGACTTCGTCCAGTGTGCGAAGGGGAGTGTGAGCGGTTGTCTCTGGGCCGCCAGCAACTTCATTCCCGGCAAGAAGATCGCCGACGCGGTGGATGCGGTACGCGCGCTCGACGCGGCGATGAAGACCGGTGTGGGCGTCGGTGACGCCTACCGGGTCCTGAAGAACCTCGATCTCGACCCTCAGGTCCTCGCGGCCATCGAGCGTGAGGTCAACGTCATCGAGGACGCGCTCACGGCCTGCCGGACCAACAGCTTCCCCGCCGGCACCGAGGTGCTCATGGCGGACGGCTCACACCGGTCGGTGGACACCGTACGGGTGGGCGAGCGGCTGCTGGCGAGCGACCCGGTGAGCGGGGCGTCGGCCTCCCGGCCGGTGACCGGCACCTTCCAGCACGACACCGAGCGCCTGGTGGACCTCACCATGGCCGACGGCTCGGCGCTGAGCAGCACGGCCGGGCACAAGTTCTTCGTCGTCGGCCGGGGATGGACCCTCACCTCCGACCTCACGGCAGGTGACCGTCTGCGCACCTCGCAGGGCACGGAGGAGACGGTGGCGACCGTCCGGGACCGTTCCGGTCTCGACCCGCGTGCGGTGTACGACCTGACGGTCGGCGGCCTGCACACGTTCTTCGTGCGGACCCGAGGAGGACGCGCGCAGGACGTCCTGGTCCACAACTGCACGAACATCATCGCGGACGAGGGCATCAGCGGCGCACACACCCTGACGGACCACGTCATCAGCGACCAGAGGGCCTGGGAGCGTGCGCAGACCAAGGGCAAGGCGACGAACTGGACGGACGAGGCGACAGCCGCCCGCGCCGTCTCCGACGCGTTCGCCCAGTGGGCGCAGGCTCCGGGCAACGCCGCCGTCCTGGCGAAGTGGGTCTCCAAGCAGGCGCAGAAGAGAGGCAAGGGAATCGGGTTCAACCCGACGGTCGACCTCAAGGAGATCCGCTGGGAGCTCAGGGGCGAGGGATCACTCGGCAAGGTCTTCACCAAGGACGGCGCGCGAGCGGGAACGGCCACCGGCAGTACCGTGGTGATCCAGTTGAAGTACGTGAAGGAGCACCCGAAGAAGTACGTGGTGTACACCTCCTACCCGGAATAGGACGTCGGTCGTGGAGAGAGCGCATGACGAGTTCGACGAGGACTTCGGGCTCAGTGGCCTGACGCAGAAGTTCCGGGACCCGGCGCCGGTTCCGGACGAGGCCGCCGCGACCGATGTCGTCGCAGCGGTCGCGGACCAGTTCGAAGGGGCCTACTCCCGGCAGCTGCTGGAGGACGTGCAGCGGCTTCTGGCGTCGTCGCTGAGCGATGAGGTGATCGTCACCTTGTGGCTCGGAGCGACACGCGGCTACTTCGATCCGACCGCCCACGCCATGGACGGTCGCACGTGGCTGCGGAGGATCGCCGACGTGTGCGTCGTCCGGATCCGCCGGGACGAACCCTCGTTCGTCCCGGCGGTCCCCGGGCGCTCGCAGGACCAGGAGCTGCGGACGGCGGTCCTCGACGAGATACGGGCCGTCGGGCCGGCACTGGCCGAGGCGGGGACGACGTCGCTGTACGCGGCTCCCCTCCCGGAGTTGGTGTCGGCTCTGGAGAGGGCTGTCGCCGAGGTCGGCGCCGACCTCGCGTTCCGGTTGCTCCTGCGAGCGTTGCAGGCGTACTTCGTCCGGATCAGCGGAACCACACACCAGCGGTTCCTGGCACTGGGCGAGAGACTCGGCTACAACGAGTTCGTCGTCGACGACGGCTGCCTCAACGTCTGGCCCGAACTGGACTGACGGAAGAGGCGTGACGACGAGGGCGGTACCGGGTTGCCGGTACCGCCCTCATGCTCGTCCGTGTGCCACGGGGACTACTCGGCCGCGGCCGCTCCCAGTCCCGAGAGCAGCAGCCGGGTGAAGTGCCGGGCCCAGACGCAGTCCACGGGTTCGGCGCTCACCAGCGCCCGGTGCACCACGGCGCCGGCGATCACGTCGAAGATCAGGTCGGCGGTGCGGGCCGCCACCGCCGGATCGGGCTCGGCGGGCAGTTCCCCACGCGCCTGGGCGCGTTCGCGGCCCTGGAGGACCAGCCGTTTCTGCCGTGCCACGATCGAGTTCCTGATCCGATCCCGCAGCGCCTCGTCCCGGGTCGCCTCCGCGACGACCGCCATCAGCGCGGTCTTCGTCTCCGGTCGTTCCAGCAGGGCGGCGAACTGCAGGACGACGGCCTCGACATCGGCCTCCAGGCTCCCCAGATCGGGGAGTTCCAGCTCGTCGAAGAGGACCGCCACCGCGTCCACGACCAGCTCGTTCTTCCCCGCCCAGCGGCGGTACAGGGTCGTCTTCGCGACCCCGGCCCGCGTGGCCACATCACCCATCGTCAGCTTCGACCAGCCGAGATCGACCAGCGACGCACGGGTCGCCTCCAGGATCGCGGTATCGGCCGCGAGGCTGCGGGGGCGTCCCGATCGGGCGGGTTCCGGGAGGCTGTCGCTGAGCATGCGGCGAACCATACCGGCCGGTAAGTACCGCTGACCGGCCCCGGTACGCGTGAGACAGATCACCGGGCACCCTTGCCCTGGAGGGGGTGCGGGCAGTTACGCTACGGGTCGTAGCGTAAGGACGGCGGCTCGCCCGCCGTGACGCCACGACCGATCGACAGCCACAGTGCCGGGTGGGGACCCGGCGCAGAAGTACGGGGTTTCCAGGGCCTCGGAGCCGTATCCGTCCGCGCGCCCCGCACACCGGCGTGGCTGTGGACGGAGGCGGTTCGCGGATAGCTTTTCGCAACGGTGCGCCCAGGGGGGAGGATGTACGCATGCAGCCTAGGAACATGTCCATGAGCGGCGTCGTCGACCTCGCCGCTGTGAAGGCGGCCGGCGAGGCCAAGGCGAAGGCGGAGCAGGCCCGCGCGCAGTCGGCCCGGGAGGGTGGCGGCGGCGGAGTGCCCCCCGCCTCGCTGGTGATCGACGTCGACGAGGCCGGCTTCGAGACCGACGTCCTCCAGCGCTCCACCGAGGTGCCCGTCGTCATCGACTTCTGGGCCGAGTGGTGCGAGCCGTGCAAGCAGCTCGGCCCGCTCCTGGAGCGCCTCGCCGCCGAGTACAACGGCCGCTTCGTGCTGGCCAAGGTCGATGTCGACGCCAACCAGATGCTGATGCAGCAGTTCGGCATCCAGGGCATCCCGGCGGTCTTCGCCGTGGTGGCCGGGCAGGCCCTCCCGCTCTTCCAGGGCGCTGCCCCCGAGAGCCAGATCCGCCAGACGCTGGACCAGCTCATCCAGGTCGGCGAGGAGCGGTTCGGCCTCACCGGGATCGTGGTGGACCAGGACGCCGAGCCCGGCGCGGCCGCGGACGCCGCCCCGGCCGAGGTGCCCGCGGGCCCGTACGACGCGCTGCTGGAGGCCGCCGCCCAGGCGCTGGACGCCGGCGACTTCGCCGGCGCCGTCCAGGCGTACAAGAACGTGCTCTCCGACGACCCGGCCAACACCGAGGCGAAGCTGGGCCTCGCCCAGGCCGAACTCCTCGGCCGGGTCGCGGGCGTGGACCCGCAGCAGGTGCGCAAGGACGCCGCGGACAATCCGGCCGATCCGGCCGCCCAGACGGCCGCCGCCGACCTCGACCTCGTGGGCGGGCACGTCGAGGACGCCTTCGGCCGGCTCGTCGAAACGGTCCGCCGCACGTCCGGCGACGACCGGGACGCGGTACGGGTGCGACTCCTGGAGCTTTTCGAGGTCGTCGGACCCGAGGACCCCAGGGTCGCCGCCGCGCGGACCGCCCTGGCGCGCGTCTTGTTCTGATGTGACAACACGGCCGCGGCGCCCTCCGGGTGGCCGCGGCCGTTTTCCCGGGTGAACGACAACGAACGCCTGCGCTTTACCAAATCTTGACGGAAGTACGGGCTGTTACTGGCAGTAAGGCGCCCCCTGGGATCTGTCCGGTTACGTGTCTCAATCGCCCCGTTCGGGTGTCCCACCGTTGCCACCCTGTGTGGCCGGACGGTGCCCCGCTGTCGTGCCCCGGTTATCGGGTCGTTACTAGCGAGTAACGACCCCCCTTGTGTCGCGGCCGGGAATGCACCACGATCGGCCACGCTCGGTCCAATACCCGCATCCCGGCCGCCAGTCGGTGACGGCGGCCTGTTGGGTCCCCACCGGGTGGTCGGCGGCAGTGGCGCCGATCGCGGACAGGGGGGTTCCTGCCTCTGGGCAGGGCCTGTCCGAACCGGCTGCGCAGAAGCGCGGCCAGTGGTTGTCGCTCGGGGGTGATCGCCGGTGATCCGGATGCGGTACACGCCTCCGGTCCGGGCGCTCTCCTTCCCGAGGACGTAGCACTTCTCCCATCCCAGGGCGGGCACCTTGCCCGTACCGGAGATGTACGTCCGAGAAGGAGGAAATGAATGAGTTCCCAAGTTCGCGGTGGCACGAGATGGAAGCGTTTCGCTCTCGTCATGGTGCCGAGCGTCGCGGCCACCGCCGCGGTGGGCATCGGCCTGGCACAGGGCGCCCTGGCGGCGTCGTTCAGCGTGTCCGGGCAGGAGTTCAAGGTCAAGGCCACCGAGCTCGAGGGCTGGGACTTCGTCCAGTACGGCAGCGTGGCCTCGGGCAAGACGCTCGACGGTAAGGACATGCATGCCCCTGTGGCGGTGTCGGGCTTCAGCAAGGCCTACATCACCAACATGTGCCAGTCGGTCGTCACGCCCAAGGTGCCGGGTGTCGGCAACGTGACGCTGAGGCTGGAGGCGGGCGGCGGCGGCAAGCGCGTCTTCGCCAAGAGCCTCTACCTCGACGTGTCGGAACTCGACGCCGACGCCGAGTTCAAGAACATCGACATCGGTGTCGCCGCGGGCTCCCTGCCGAAGGCGGACGGCAAGCCCGGTATCCAGCCGGAGACCAGGGCCAACCCCTACGGGTTCTCGCAGCGTGCCGAGAAGGCCATGCTGAAGAACGTGAAGCAGAAGGCATGGGCCACCACGGCCGGCACCTTCAACCTCAGCGGTCTGAAGCTGCGGCTCTCCACGGGCACCGACCAGGAGTGCTACTAAGCACCCGTCCGGGTGGCCGGAGCTCGCACCGCCGGATTCCGGCCACCCACCCTTTCTCCTCTCACAGCAGTACCGGTTCCAGGGAGCTGTTTTCCATGAGCCCCGAGTCCACAGGGCAGAACGAGCACTACCTCACCGTCGCTCGGCGGGGATTCCGCACCTGGCGGGGTAACCGGCCGTTCTGGGCGGGTCTGTTCACCATGGCGGGTGGCTTTCCCATCGCCTACTTCCCGTACGCCAACATGCATCTCGGCAACATCACGCTGGCGATGTCCACCACGGCCGGCGCGGGTTCGCTGATCATCGGAGTCCTGCTGGTCACGCTGGGCCTGACGATGTGGTTCCACAGCATCGTCCGGGTCTTCGCCGGAGTCGCGGCGATCCTGCTGGCCCTGATCTCCATTCCCGTCGCCAACATCGGCGGCTTCGTGATCGGTTTCGTCTTCGCCCTCATCGGTGGAGCCCTGTCCGTCTCCTGGGTCGCCGGCGAGCCCGCGAAGGACGAGCAGCCGCTCGGCGACCAGCTCCCGGCCGGTGTGCCCGCCGAGCCCACGCACCGGCACGGCGAGCGCTTCGACGACGTGTTCCAGGGTGCGGCCGTTCCCCAGCAGCAGACAGCCGGGTTCGACACGGCGTCGGACGCCGAAGGAGGACGGCACAGTGCGGGGTGACCAGGTACAGCCGGCGAACACGTCCACGGACGACAGCCCGGGCGCGCGCAGAGGCCCGCGCCACGCCGCTCCCAGGAAGTCGCTGCTGACGAAGCTGAACATGCCGACGGGCAAGAAGGCGTTCGCGCTGGCCGCGATGCCGACGGCGGTCTTCGTGGGCATGGGGCTCACCCCCCGGCTCGCGATGGCCGACGACAGCACCGACATCCCGTTCGCCCCCGGCCCCTGCGTGACCCGCTCCGACGAGCCGAGCGCGTCGGCCGAGCCGGAGGCGACGCCCACGCCGAGCGCCACGCCCTCGGGCGGCACCGGCGAGGACGGGAAGCCCGCGCAGCCCGGCGAGGACACGACCGCGTCCCCGGAGCCCTCCGCCTCCACGAGCCCGGGCACGCCCTCCGCGGACGGTACGTCGGGCACCGATGCCGCGACGGAGCCCGAGCCGGCTCCCACCTCCGGCACGTCGACGAACCCGCTCGACCTGCTGGGCGTCGGTGACGCGCTGAAGGACCTCCTCGGTGGGACCACGAAGGAGACGGCGAGCCCGTCTCCCGAAGCAACCACGCAGTCCCCGGCGCCACAGGACACGGCCCCGGCGGAGCCCGAGCCCACCCCGCGGACGCCGGAGCTCTCCGCCGGGAAGGCCGCGGACAAGGCGGAGGCGGAGGCCGAGCGGACCGCCCGGGCCATCCGCGAGGCGGCCGGCAAGGCCGGCAAGGACGTCGAGGAGCTGACGGAAGACGTCAAGGGCCTCGACCCGGTGAAGGACGAGGACATCCCGGACGGCGCCAAGGAGAGGTTCCCCTGCCCGACCGCCGACCCGGAGGCGCTCGCCGCGGCCGATCTGGAACAGGGCATCCCGCTGCTCCCGAACGACCCGTGGATCCTGCGGTCCTCACTGCTCACGCTCAACGGACTGGACTACGCGGGCATCGTCGAGGTGCGCAAGGGCGACGGCACCACCAAGAAGGTCCTGAAGTTCACCGCGAGCTCCATCGACATCAAGGACCTGCACCAGCTGACCACGGGTCCGGTCGGCACCACCGGCCACGTCAAGGCGCGTGAGGGCTCGACGTCCACCATCCGCAACGGCACGGTGACGATGTACACGGAGGAGCTGAAGGGCAACCTCTTCGGCATCATCCCGATCACGTTCAGCCCCGAGACCCCGCCGCCGCTGAACGTGCCCTTCGCCTTCTTCACCGATGTGAAGGTGACCCAGGCCGGCCAGTTCGGCGGCTCGCTCACGGTCCCCGGACTGCAGAACTACTTCACGGGCGGCAACAGCTAGAGGGACTCCGGCTGCCGCCCCCAGGACCCGTCCGGGAGCCGCACAGAGCTGTGGGCCGTACCCCCCGCGGGGGTACGGCCCACAGTCGCGCCGTACGGGAACGTCAGGCGCGCTCGCCGCTCAGGTGGTGCACCCGGACCATGTTCGTGGTCCCGGGGACGCCGGGAGGCGAGCCGGCCGTGATGATCATGGTGTCGCCGTCGTTGTAGCGCTTCAGCTTGAGCAGCTCCGCGTCCACCAGGTCGACCATGGCGTCCGTGTTGTCCACGTGCGGGACGACGTAGGACTCGACGCCCCAGCTCAGCGCGAGCTGGTTGCGCGTGGCCTCCTCGGTGGTGAAGGCGAGGATCGGCTGCGCGGCGCGGTAACGGGACAGGCGGCGGGCCGTGTCACCGGACTTGGTGAACGCGACCAGTGCCTTGCCGTCCAGGAAGTCCGCGATCTCGGCCGCCGCGCGGGCGACCGAACCGCCCTGCGTGCGCGGCTTCTTGCCCGGGACCAGCGGCTGGAGGCCCTTGGAGAGCAGCTCCTCCTCGGCTGCGACGACGATCTTCGACATCGTCTTGACCGTCTCGATCGGGTACGCACCGACGGAGGACTCGGCCGACAGCATGACGGCGTCCGCGCCGTCCAGGATCGCGTTGGCGACGTCGGACGCCTCCGCGCGGGTCGGCCGCGAGTTGGTGATCATCGACTCCATCATCTGGGTCGCCACGATCACCGGCTTGGCGTTGCGGCGGCACAGCTCGATGAGGCGCTTCTGCACCATCGGGACCTTCTCGAGCGGATACTCGACGGCCAGGTCACCGCGGGCGACCATGACACCGTCGAAGGCGGCGACGACGCCCTCCATGTGCTCGACGGCCTGCGGCTTCTCGACCTTGGCGATGACGGGGACGCGGCGGCCCTCCTCGTCCATCACCTTGTGCACGTCCTTGACGTCCTCGGCGTCCCGCACGAAGGAGAGGGCGACCAGGTCGCAGCCCATCCGCAGGGCGAACCGCAGGTCGTCGATGTCCTTCTCCGACAGCGCGGGGACGTTGACCGCCGCACCCGGGAGATTGATCCCCTTGTGGTCGGAGATGACACCGCCCTCGATGACGATCGTGGTGACCCGGGGGCCGTCCACGGAGACGACCTTGAGCTCGACGTTGCCGTCGTTGATCAGGATCGGGTCGCCCTTGGCGACGTCGCCGGGCAGGCCCTTGTAGGTCGTGCCGCAGATCGACCTGTCGCCGGGGACGTCCTCGGAGGTGATGACGAACTCGTCCCCGCGGACCAGCTCGACGGGGCCCTCGGCGAACTTCGCGAGGCGGATCTTCGGGCCCTGGAGGTCGGCGAGCACGCCGACGGCGCGGCCGGTCTCGGCGGCGGCCTTGCGGACCCGGTCGTACCGGCCTTGGTGCTCCTCGTGGGTACCGTGACTGAAGTTGAAACGGGCCACGCTCATGCCGGCCTCGATCAGAGCGACGAGCTGCTCATGGGAGTCGACGGCGGGACCGAGGGTGCAGACGATTTTGGAACGGCGCATGGGGCGGATCCTATCGGTTTGTTTCGCTGCGGAATATTCCGTCTGGTGGAAGATACAAAGGGGCGCGGGCCCGCTCAGTTGTGGACCAGTGCGAAGGTCTGGCCGGCGATCTCCAGCTCCTCGTCCGTAGGCACCACGGCCACGGCCACCCGCGCGCCCTCGGGGGAGATCAGCCGCGGTTCGCCGGACCGTACGGCGTTGCGCTCCGGGTCCACCGCGAGACCGAAGCCCTCCAGTCCCGCGATCGCAGCCTCCCGCACCGGAGCCGAGTTCTCCCCGACCCCCGCCGTGAAGACCACGGCGTCCACCCGGCCGAGGACCGCCGCATAGGCGCCGATGTACTTCTTCAGCCGGTGGACGTAGATCGCGAACGCGAGCGCCGCGCGCTCGTCGCCCTCGTCCACCCGGCGCCGGATCTCCCGCATGTCGTTGTCGCCGCACAGGCCGACCAGACCGCTCCTCTTGTTCAGCAGGACGTCGATCTCGTCGGCCGACATCCCCGCCACCCGCTTCAGGTGGAAGGTGACCGCCGGATCGATGTCTCCCGAACGCGTACCCATGACCAGCCCTTCCAAGGGGGTCAGTCCCATGGACGTCTCCACACACCGGCCGCCCGCCACCGCGGAGGCCGAGGCGCCGTTGCCCAGGTGCAGCACGATCACGTTCACGTCCGCCACCGGCCGGCCCAGCAGCTCCGCCGCCCGGCGTGAGACGTACGCGTGCGAGGTGCCGTGGAAGCCGTAGCGGCGGATGCGGTGGGTGTCCGCCGTCTCCACGTCGATGGCGTACCGCGCGGCGTGCTCCGGCATCGTCGTGTGGAACGCCGTGTCGAAGACCGCGACCTGCGGCAGGTCGGGGCGCAGTGCCTGGGCGGTGCGGATGCCGGTGATGTTCGCCGGGTTGTGCAGGGGGGCCACCGGGACCAGGCGCTCGATCTCCGTCAGGACCTCGTCCGTGATGACGGTGGGCTCCGAGAACCTCAGCCCGCCGTGCACCACCCGGTGCCCGATCGCCGCCAGCTCGGGGGAGTCCAGGCCGAGCCCGTCGGCCGCCAGTTCCCGCGCGGCGGCCTTCAGCGCCTGTTCGTGGTCGGCGATCCGGCCGGTCCGCTCGCGGGCCCGGCCGGCGGCCGGTGTGTGCACCAGCCGGGAGGTCTCCTCACCGATCCGCTCGACCAGGCCGGTCGCCAGCCGCGACCGGTCGCGCATGTCAAGGAGCTGGTACTTCACCGACGAGGAGCCGGAGTTGAGTACGAGTACGCGGTGGGGGTCATTCATGGAGCGCGAACCTTCGCTGGTGGGATCGGGGGTCGTCGGGGTCACTTCTCGTCCTGCGCCTGGATCGCCGTGATGGCCACCGTGTTGACGATGTCCTGCACCAGCGCCCCGCGCGACAGGTCGTTGACCGGCTTGCGCAGCCCCTGCAGCACCGGGCCCACCGCGACGGCGCCGGCCGAACGCTGGACCGCCTTGTACGTGTTGTTGCCGGTGTTGAGGTCCGGGAAGATCAGCACGGTCGCCCGGCCCGCGACCTCCGACATCGGCAGCTTGGTCGCGGCGACGCTCGGCTCGACCGCGGCGTCGTACTGGATAGGGCCCTCGATCCGCAGGTCCGGCCTCGAGACGCGTACCCGCTCGGTGGCCTCGCGCACCTTGTCGACGTCGGCGCCCGTGCCCGAGGAACCCGTCGAGTACGACAGCATCGCGATCCGGGGCTCCACGCCGAAGCGGGCCGCGGTGACCGCCGACTGGACCGCGATGTCGGCGAGCTGCTCCGCGTCCGGATCCGGGTTGACCGCGCAGTCGCCGTACACCAGGACGCGGTCGGCGAGGCACATGAAGAAGACCGAGGACACGATCGAGGCCCCCGGCTTCGTCTTGATGATCTCGAAGGCCGGGCGGATCGTCGCCGCCGTGGAGTGCACCGAGCCGGAGACCATGCCGTCGGCGAGTCCCTCCTGGACCATCAGCGTGCCGAAGTAGTTGACGTCCGAGACCACGTCGTAGGCGAGCTCGGCCGTCACTCCGCGGTGCGCGCGCAGCAGGGCGTACTGCTCGGCGAAGTCCTGGCGCAGCTCCGAGGACCGGGGGTCGATCAGCTGGGTGCCGGCGAGATCGACACCGAGGTCCGCGGCCTTCTTGCGGATGACCTCCACGTCGCCGAGCAGGGTCAGGTCGCAGACGTCGCGGCGCAGCAGCACGTCGGCGGCGCGCAGGACGCGCTCCTCGGTGCCCTCCGGGAGGACGACGCGGCGGCGGTCCGCGCGGGCCTGCTCGAGGAGTTCGTGCTCGAACATCATCGGAGTGACCCGGCCGCTGCGGGCCACCGAGACCCGCTCCAGCAGGGCGCCGGTGTCCACATGGCGCTCGAAGAGGCCGAGCGCCGTCTCCGCCTTGCGGGGCGTCGCCGCGTTCAGCTTGCCCTCCAGGGCGAACAGCTCGCCCGCGGTGGGGAAGGAGCCGCCGGCCACCGCGACGACCGGGGTCCCCGGGGCGAGGCGGGCGGCCAGCTTGAGGATCTCCTCGCCGGGGCGCTCGTCCAGGGTCAGCAGGACGCCCGCGATGGGCGGGGTTCCGGCGCTGTGCGCGGCGAGGGAGCCGACGACCAGGTCGGCCCGGTCGCCGGGGGTGACGACGAGGCAGCCCGGGGTGAGTGCCTTGAGGAGGTTGGGCAGCATCGCGCCGCCGAAGACGAAGTCCAGCGCGTCGCGGGCCAGCCCCGAGTCGTCGCCGAGCAGCACCGTCCCGCCGAGCGCGGACGTGATCTGGGCGACGGTGGGCGCCGAGAGGGCCGGATCCTCCGGGAGGACCGAGCAGGGGACCGGGAGCGTGGCCGCCAGGTGCTCCGCGATGTCCTCGCGGTCCTCGGACGCCACCCGGTTCACGATGACGGCCAGGACGTCGCAGCCGAGCCCGGAGTAGGCCCGGTACGCGTTGCGCGTCTCGGAGCGCACGGACTCCGCGTCCTGGCCCTGACCGCCGACCACGGCGATCACCGAGGCGCCGAACTCGTTGGCGAGCCTGGCGTTGAGCGCCAGTTCGTCCGGGAGCTGGGTGGCGGCGTAGTCGCTGCCGAGGACCAGCACCACCTCGTAGTCGCGGGCCACCCGGTGGAAGCGCTCGACGAGCCGGGAGACGAGCTCGTCGGTCCCCTTCTCCGCCTGGATCGCGGACGCCTCGTGGTAGTCCATGCCGTGGTCGGTCTCCGGGCTCTGCGAGAGCCGGTAGCGGGCCCGCAGTAGTTCGAACAGCCGATCGGGGCCGTCGTGGACCAGCGGCCGGAAGACACCGACCCGGTCGACCTGACGCGTCAGTAGCTCCATGACTCCCAGGTCGACGACCTGACGGCCGTCTCCCCGGTCGATCCCGGTCACATACACGCTGCGCGCCACGCGTGCTCTCCCGTCCTGTCCGGCCGGGGTGCGTCTCGGCGGTTCCGCCTGCCCTTCGGGCGGATGACGCCACTTTCGGGCCACACCCCGGCATTGCCCCCTTGACGATACCTACGGGGGCAGGTCCGTCGCCCGGCGGGAAGCACCTGACAGGAGCGGCCCCGCGGCCTGCCGCCGTGTCTCTCCCACGGGAGCCGGAAGCGCGGGTGCCCCGGACGGCGTGGGACAATCGTGGTGGCTCACGGTACGGGCGTTTCCACGAAGGGCCCCGGAGACCTGGCACCATGGGCTGTCCCGTAACCCCTGGCGGGCGCGTGGCGACAGCCCCGGAGCCTCGCCGCGTCGCCGGAACGCCCGGATACATCCCGTATGCGGACGTGCCTCCGCCTCGCGGCGTACCCCGCGGCCCGGGCGGCGTGGGAGGCGCACTCCGCCACCCGACGCCGTGCGCTGATCCACCAGGGATGACGGGACCGCCCTCAGCGAGCAGGAGACAGAGCAGGATGCGCATCGGAATTCTCACCGCAGGCGGGGACTGCCCCGGCCTGAACGCCGTGATCCGGTCGGTCGTGCACCGAGCGGTCGTGGGCCACGGCGACGAAGTGATCGGCTTCGAGGACGGGTTCAAGGGACTGCTCGACGGCCACTTCCGCCCCCTCGACCTCAACGCGGTCAGCGGCATCCTGGCCCGTGGCGGGACGATCCTCGGCTCGGCGCGGCTGGAGCGCGACCGGCTGCGCGAAGGCGCCGAGAACTGCGAGGAGCTCTCCCGGCGTTACGGCATCGACGCCCTCATCCCGATCGGCGGCGAGGGCACGCTGACGGCGGCCCGGATGCTGTCGGACGCCGGCATGCCCGTCGTGGGTGTCCCGAAGACGATCGACAACGACATCTCCGCGACCGACCGCACCTTCGGGTTCGACACGGCGGTGGGCGTCGCCACGGAGGCCATAGACCGTCTCAAGACCACCGCCGAATCGCACCAGCGGGTCATGGTCGTCGAGGTCATGGGTCGCCACGCGGGCTGGATCGCGCTGGAGTCCGGCATGGCCGGCGGTGCCCACGGCATCTGCCTACCGGAGCGGCGCTTCGAGGTCGACGACCTGGTCAAGATGGTCGAGGAACGCTTCGCGCGGGGCAAGAAGTTCGCCGTCATCTGCGTCGCCGAGGGCGCGCACCCGGCGGAGGGCTCCATGCCGTACGCCAAGGGTGAGATCGACCAGTTCGGGCACGAGCGCTTCCAGGGCATCGGCAACCGCCTCGCCGTCGAACTGGAAATGCGCCTCGGCAAGGAGGCCCGGCCGGTCATCCTCGGCCACGTCCAGCGCGGCGGCACCCCGACCGCGTACGACCGGGTGCTCGCGACCCGCTTCGGGTGGAACGCGGTGGAGGCCGTGCACCGCGGAGACTTCGGCCGGATGACGGCTCTGCGCGGCACGGACATCGTGATGGCCCCGCTCGCGGACGCCGTGACCCGGTTGAAGACCGTGCCGATCGGCCGGATGTACGAGGCCGAGTCGGTCTTCTGACCGGCCCCGGCCTGAGGGCTTGCCGGGAATTGACCTGTGGGTTGTGCGACCTGGGCTCGCAGGTCAGCGTGCTGCTGGCCCACATGCTGTTCTCCGGCAACCCTTGAGGGCTGTCCCGCGACTCCCGGGGGGCGCACGACGGCAGCTACGGCACCTCGCCGCGCTACCGGAACCTCCAGGTACGTCCAGGAGGCGGACGCTCCTCCGCCGTGCGATGCACCGCATCCGGCGCCGCGCGCCGAACCACCGGGATGCGCGGGACACCCTCGGCCCCGGCGACGCCCGGGCCCGTCGGCGACCCCCGCCACCGGGACGGGAACGGCGCACGGACCCGCCGCTGGCCGCCGGGCGCGCGCCGGCCGGAGTCGCCCGGCCTGGCTCACAGCGGGCCCGCTTCCGCCGGGCGCACCAGGCCGGCCAGGCCGGGCAGCCGGGTCAGATGCCCGCCGTGTGCCAGAACCGCTCGACGACCCGGTCCAGGAACTCCCGCCCCGCATCGCCCGCCGTCCCCGAGCGGTCCCGGCCCGCCGTGTTCCAGCTCAGCGTCGACACCATCAGGGACTGGTAGTCGGTGTGCAGCTGCTCCAGCACGTCCTGCACCAGGACCCGGTCCAGCGGGACGAGCTTGGCCACCGGCCGGACGTACGCCTGCCAGCGCGTGGTCACCGCCCTGGTCAGCAGCTCGCTCAGCTCCTCGTTCCGGCCGGTCGCCGTGAGGAACTGTGCCGCGGACAGGTCCAGCGCCTCGCGGAGGGCCGTGGCCTGGCGCTCGTTGCCGCGCCAGCGGCCCGACTCCTCGACGCGCAGGTACGCGGCGGCCGTCATGCCGAGTGTCCGCGCGAGGTCGTCCACCGAGACGTTCCGGGCCACGCGGTGCTCGCGCAAGGTGCTCGCGTCGGCCAGCAGTTCGCCGGGCGCGCACCACAGCACGCCCGCGAGGGCGGTCAGTTCGCGTTCGCCGGGCAGCGCGACCCCGCGTTCCCAGGCCATCACCGTCTCCGCGGTGATCCGGAGTCCGTACTGGGCGCCGAGCCCGTACGCAACATGTCCGGGAGCCATTCCCAGTGCCTCGCGGAGTCGGCGCGCGGCGGGGGCGTTGAAGGGCGGAGTGGGGTGCACGGCCCCACCGTAGAAGGAAGAGAACCCTCTGGCTACAGGCTGTTCTTATCAGTTCACCCTTCGTACGATCCTCCTAGTGGTTCCGGGTGAGGGTCCCAGGAGGATCAGCGATTTTCGGCCACCCACCGATAGTGCAGCTCGGGCCGTCCCACGTGGCCGTAGCTGGGCCGCCGCTCGGCACGGCCGGCCGTGACCAGATGTTCCAGATAGCGGCGCGCGGTGATCCGGGAGATGCCGAGCTCCTCCCCGGCGGCCGAGGCGGTCAGCCCCTCCGCGGACGCCCGCAGCGCCGTGGTCACCGCCTCCAGGGTCGGCCCGCTCAGGCCCTTGGGGAGCGTGGCCGGCTGGGAGACCCGCAGGGCGGCCAGCGCCCGGTCCACCTCCTCCTGGCCGCTGGCCTCACCGGCCGCCGCCCGGAACTCGGCGTACCGCACGAGCCGGTCGCGCAGGGTGGGGTAGGTGAACGGCTTCAGCACGTACTGCACGACGCCGAGCGACACGCCTTCCCGCACCACCGCCAGGTCCCGCGCCGACGTCACCGCGATCACGTCGGCCCCGTGGCCCGCGGCCCGCAGTGAGCGCAGCAGCTGCAGCCCGTGCCCGTCGGGCAGGTACAGGTCCAGCAGCAGCAGGTCCACCGGCATCCGCTCCAGCGCGCGCACGGCCGCCGCCCGGGTATGGGCGACGGCGGCCACCTCGAAACCCGGGACCCGGCCCACATACAGCTGATGGGCGTCCGCGGCGACCGGGTCGTCCTCGACGATCAGCACCCGGATCATGTGGTGACCACCCGCGCCGGGCGGCCCGCCAGGGGCAGCCGTACCGTGAACTCCGCGCCGCCGTCCGCGGAGCGCCCCAGAGTGACCGTCCCCCCGTTGCGGTGGACGGTCTGCCGTACGAGCGCCAGCCCCAGGCCGCGCCCCGCGCCGTGTGTGGTCCAGCCGCGCTCGAACACCTCGTCGGCGTCCTCCGGGCCGATGCCCCGGCCCGTGTCCGCCACCCGCAGCAGCAGACCGTCCGCGTCGGTGAGCGCCGTGACGGTGACCAGGGCGCGCGACGCGGCGCGCTGCGCCGGCACGGACCCGTCACCGTGTCCCGGGGCGGCGCCTCCGCTCGACGTGATGCCTCCCGTCGACGCGTCCGAGGCGGCCTCCACCGCGTTGTCGATCAGATTGCCGAGGATGGTCACGAGGTCGCGCGGCACGAGCGAACACGGCAGGGCCCCGTCGTCGATGAGGCTGTCCTCCCCGAGCGCCAGTTCCACACCGCGCTCGTTGGCCTGTGCCGCCTTGCCGAGCAGCAGCGCGGCCAGTACCGGCTCACCGACCGCGCCGACGACCCGGTCGGTGAGGACCTGCGCCAGCTCCAGCTCCGCCGTGGCGAACTCCACCGCCTCCTCGACCCGGCCCAGTTCGATCAGCGACACCACGGTGTGCAGCCGGTTCGCGGCCTCGTGCGCCTGTGACCGCAGCGCCTGCGTGAAACCGCGCTCGGAGTCGAGCTCCCCGGACAGCGCCTGCAGCTCCGTGTGGTCCCGCAGGGTCACCACCGTGCCGCGCCGCTCGCCGCCGACCACGGGGCTGGTGTTCACGACGATCACCCGGTCCGCCGTCAGGTGGACCTCGTCCACGCGCGGCCCGGAGGCCAGGAGGGCCCCGGTCAGCGGGGCGGGCAGCGCCAACTGGTCGACCGTCCGCCCGACCGCGTCCGGGCCGAGTCCCAGCAGCTCCCGTCCGGCGTCGTTGATCAGCGCGATACGGCGCCGCCCGTCCAGCATCAGCAGGCCCTCCCGCACCGCGTGCAGGGTGGCCTCGTGGTAGTCGTGCATCCGGCTGAGTTCCTGGGCGTTCATCCCGTGCGTGTGCCGCCGCAGCCTGGCGTTGATGACGTACGTGCCGAGCCCGCCGAGCGCCAGGGCGCCGCCGGCCGCCAGGGCCAGCGCGCCGAGCTGTTCCCGCACCTGGGTGGAGACGCGCTCGACGGTGATGCCCGCGCTGACCAGCCCGACGACCCGGCCGCCGTCGCGGATCGGCGTGACCACCCGTATGGAGGGCCCCAGCGTGCCGGTGTACGTCTCCGTGAACGTCTCGCCGCGCAGGGCCTGCTCGGTGTGCCCGATGAAGGGCCTGCCGATCTGGGCCGGGTCCGGGTGCGTCCAGCGGACACCGTCCGTGTCCATGATCGTGATGAAGGCGATACCGGTGTCCGCCCGGACCCGTTCCGCGTACGGCTGGAGTGCGGCGGACGGATCAGGGGTACGGATGGCCTCACGTACGGACGGAGATCCGGCCATCGCGAGGGCGACCCCCCGCACCTGACGGGCGGCGGTCTCCTCGGCCTGGGTCCGCCCCGAGGCGTAGGTGAAGAAGGCGCATCCGGCCACGATCAGGGCCACCAGCAGGGCCTGCATCGCGAAGAGCTGGCCGGCCAGGCTGCGGGGGCGGGTACGGGGGAGGCGCATGGCATCCAGTCTGCCGTGCGGCACGCATCCGCCCAAGGTGGCTCGAAAGCGTCCGTGAACGATATGAACGCAAGGGTGACGGCCGTCACAGGGAGGTGAATAGTCACCGGGGCCCCCAGGGACGGGGGAGGGACCGCAGACAGCCGAGGAGGGCTCCCGTGGCAGAGACAGCCGCACGACGGGACCGTACGCACTATCTCTACCTGGCCGTGATCGCCGCCGTGGTGCTGGGCATCACGGTGGGACTGGCCGCCCCCGACCTGGCCGTGGAGCTCAAGCCCATCGGGACCGGCTTCGTCAGCCTCATCAAGATGATGATCTCGCCGATCATCTTCTGCACGATCGTGCTGGGCGTCGGCTCCGTGCGCAAGGCCGCCAAGGTCGGCGCCGTCGGCGGTCTGGCCCTCGGCTACTTCCTGGTGATGTCGACCGTCGCCCTGGCCATCGGCCTGGTCGTCGGAAACCTCCTGGAGCCCGGCTCCACCCTCCACCTCACCGAGGCCGCGCGTGCCGCGGGGGAGAAGCAGGCCTCGGGCGCCAGCGAGTCCACCGTGGACTTCCTGCTCGGCATCATCCCGACCACCATGGTCTCGGCCTTCACCGAGGGCGAGGTGCTGCAGACCCTGCTCGTCGCGCTGCTGGCGGGCTTCGCCCTGCAGGCCATGGGCTCGGCCGGCGAACCGGTCCTGCGGGGCATCGGCCACATCCAGCGCCTCGTCTTCCGCATCCTCGCCATGATCATGTGGGTCGCCCCGGTCGGCGCGTTCGGCGCGATGGCCGCGGTGGTCGGCGAGACCGGCGTGGACGCGCTGAAGTCGCTGGCGATCATCATGATCGGCTTCTACGTCACCTGCGCGGTCTTCGTGTTCGTGATCCTGGGGGCGATCCTGCGGCTGGTGGCCGGGGTCAACATCTTCACCCTGCTGAAGTACCTGGGCCGCGAGTTCCTGCTCATCCTGTCCACGTCCTCCTCGGAGTCGGCCCTGCCGCGGCTGATCGCGAAGATGGAGCACATGGGCGTCAGCAAGCCCGTCGTCGGCATCACCGTGCCGACCGGCTACTCCTTCAACCTCGACGGCACCGCGATCTACCTCACGATGGCCTCGCTGTTCATCGCCAACGCGACCGGCGACCCGCTGAGCATCGGCGAGCAGATCTCCCTGCTGGTCTTCATGGTGATCGCCTCCAAGGGAGCGGCGGGCGTCACGGGCGCCGGACTGGCCACCCTCGCGGGCGGCCTCCAGTCGCACCGTCCCGAACTGGTCGACGGCGTCGGGCTGATCGTCGGCATCGACCGCTTCATGAGCGAGGCCCGCGCCCTCACCAACTTCGCGGGCAACGCGGTGGCCACGGTGCTCGTCGGCACCTGGACCAAGGAGATCGACCGGGCCCGGGTGGACCAGGTCCTCTCCGGAGCGCTCCCGTTCGACGAGCAGACGATGACGGACGAGGCCCACGGCGGCGAACCGCACGTCCCGGATGCCCGGGACGGCGAGGAGCAGCAGCCCTCGCTGGTCAAGGCGTAACACCTGAACACAGGTACGGCCGGTACGGGACTCCCGTACCGGCCGCTTCCGTGTTCCCGGGGTGGCTCGGGAGTGGTTCCGGGCGCCGGCTCACAAGTCGTCCGGAAGGAGCCGGAACGCGGCGTGGCCGGTGAGCGGGCGCATGATCCTGAAGCGCCGGTCGGAGGTGAAGAGATCGGCTGTGCGGTAGGCGGCGGCGAGTACGACGTTCATCGCATCGGTCAGGCCGACCCCCCGGCCGTTGTCGGCGTCCTGGTACCCGCGCATGACGGCCATGGTGCTCCGCAGGTGGGACGCGACGTCCGGGATCTCGAAGCGGCGGACCTCGACCTGGCGTGCCACGAAGTCGAGCGCGTTCATGGAGGCGCCCGCCCCGATCTTCGAGGTCAGCAGGTAGTCCAGTTCGGTCAGCACCATCGGGGGCACCACGAGGTGCCCCACCTTGCTCAGCGCTTCTCTGTGCGCCCCGTGGCGGGGGTCCTTGGGGGTGAAGAGGCGGTACAGCGCGTTCGTGTCGGCGATCGCGACGGGGATGTCAGTCATCGGCCGTGCCCATGCCCCGCAGCGTGGCGTCGATCTCGTCGTCGGAGAGTTCGGGCCCGCCCAGGTCGGGAAGGTCCAGCGGCCCCATGGGGTCCGTGCGGAAGGGGTACGCGGGTCTCCCCAGAGGCAGACCCCGGGGGACGATGTCTCCTATGGGAACGCCGTCCTTCGTGATGGTGACCGTCTCGCCGGCCTGCACCCGGGCCATGACCCGCGAGGTCTGCTGATTCAGCTCGCGGAGCGGGACCTCGCTGCTGTCGCTCATGGAGTCAGCGTACTACTTGTTCTACACGGGCGCCCGAACCTCCGGTTCTCAGCCGTACGGGATGTGGACGACGGCATGGTGGACGCACTGCCCAGGGTGCCCGGACCGTTGCCGCGGGGATCGCGGATGTGGACTTCGTACCTGTGGACGGGGTCAAGCCCTTGCCTTGACGCGGACGTCAAGGAATACGGTCGCGGTATGCGAATCGGGGAGCTGGCCGAACGCGCCGGGACGACGACACGGACGCTGCGGTACTACGAATCACGCGGACTGCTGCACGCCCGCCGGGCGGACAACGGCTACCGCACGTACGACGAGGGCGATCTGCGGCTGATCCAGCAGATACGGACCCTGCAGGACTTCGGATTCGAACTGGAGGAGACCCGTCCCTTCGTCGACTGCCTGCGCGCCGGCCACCCGGCCGGCGACGCCTGCCCCGCCTCGCTGGCGGTCTACCGGCGCAAGCTGGGCGAGCTGGACCAGCTCATCGACCAGCTGCGGACGGTTCGTACGCAGGTCGGCGCCCAGCTGGCGCGCGCCGAACTGGAGGCGTCGGCCGTGGTGCCGGGCGGTCCCGAACCCCGATGCGAACTCAACTGGGAGGACGAGGACAGATGATCCACGCAGAAGGTGTAACCGAGGTCACCGACACGACGTTCGACGAGGAGGTACGGGGAGCAGGCCTGCCGGTCCTGGTCGAGTTCACCGCCGACTGGTGCGGACCCTGCCGCCAACTCGCCCCGGTGCTCAGCGCGATCGCCGCCGAGGAGGCCGACCGCGTCAAGGTGGTGCAGATCGACGTGGACCACAACCCGGACGTCACCAGCCGCTACGCGGTGCTCTCGATGCCGACCCTGATGGTCTTCCAGGACGGCGAACCCGTGAAGTCGATGGTGGGAGCCCGCCCGAAGCGCAGGCTGCTCCAGGAGCTCGAGGACGTGCTCCCGGCGGCTTGAGACCGGGCGACTCAGAGGCCGCCGGGCCAGCTGTCCGGGCGGGGGACCCTGCCCGAACAGCTGGTCCCCTACGCTCTGTCGAAGCGATTCAGGCGCTTCACGAAATCCTCGATGCCCGCGAGCGCGGTCGTGTCCGTCCCGCGATAGCGGAGTGTCGCATCGACCAGCGTGCGTGCCGCTCTGCGCGCGCGGGAGAAATGCTCAGCACCTGCTTCCAGGCGCATGATGTGGGCCAGTGCCGCGAGATGGCGCTCGACGGACAGCGGATCGTTGTCGTCCGGGGCGTGTGCGGCGTAGACCGTGAAGGCCGCGAGGGCCGCAGTTTTCTCGCCGAGTTCCACGAGGCACTCGGCCGCGTAGTAGCGGCATTGCAGTGTTTCGTGATCGTCGGGGCCGAACCTCGCACCGATCGCTTCGGCGGCCTGCTCGAACAGGCCGAGAGCCTCTCGGTGTGCTCCGGCCAGGAACTTGACATGCGCGAGAGACAGGGAAAGATCCTCCGCCAGCACGCCCTCCCCGGCACGGTCGAGGGCCGCCGCCAGGACGTCAGATGCTTGCGTGAACTGTTTTTGCCGGGCGAGTTCTCCCGCCCGCTCTGCTGCCTCGTCGGCCTCCGCGTCCGTCAGCGGTGCTGGGCCGGACGGGGGCGGCGACGCGGCGACGGCATCGGCCACGGTCGGTGTGTACATCGCTGCCCGGCCCGCCTCCCGGCGCACCGATCCGCCGAACGGCCGCGTGAACGGAGTGCAGGGGTCGAGCTCCAGACCGTCGGCGGTCAGCAGTCGCGGAGTTCCGGCAGGAGCCCCCGCAGCGGCCAGAGGCAGCAATGTCTCGTAGACCGTCGCAGCACCCACACGCTGTTCCGAGTCCTTGTGCAGCATGCGGAGCAGCAACCGCTCGACCTCGGCCGGTACGTCGGGACGGAGTGACCGGACGGCCGGCGGGGCGGTGTGCACGTGATGCCAGGCAAGGGACCGGTCACGCGAGGCGATGAACGGTGTTGTGCCGACGAGGAGTTGGTGGAGCAGACAGGCCAGTGCGTAGATGTCCGCCGCCGGGCCCACCGCGTTGGCGAGACTCTGCTCGGGGGACATGTAGGCCGGAGTACCCACCGTCATCCCCTCCTGCGTGAGATGCGGATGAGCGCCGCCGGTACCGAGCAGCGCCGCGACCCCGAAGTCGAGCACCTTCACCACTCCGCCCGGCGTGAGCATCACGTTGGCGGGCTTGACGTCCCGGTGGACGACATCATGGTGATGGACCTCGCCGAGAGCCGAGGCGATCTGCGTTCCGATGGCCGCGGCCCACGCCACCGGCAGCGGCTCGTAGTCGTAGTCCGTCTCGTCGATGAGGGTCTGGACCTCACGCCCCCTCAGTAACTGCATCACCACGTACAGTCGCCCGGTCACCTCGTCGACCCCGGTGTCGTAGACCGCCGGAAGTCCGGGATGCTCGTGCAGCCCGGCGGTGGTGCGTACCTCACGCAGGAAGCGCTGGCGCCGGGTCTCCAGCATCTCCTGCTGAGCGGCGTACATACCGGGCTGCTCGTCCAGCATCATCTTGACGGCGACCCTGCGGTCCAGCGCCTCGTCGTACGCCTGCCAGACCTCGCCCATGCCACCGGCGCCGATCGGTGTCCCCAGGCGGTACCGTCCCGCGAGGGGACGTCCCGTACCCGTCGCTGTCCGCGGTGCCGAGTCCCCCATGTGGCACGCCTTTCCCTGTACTGATGCGTCGATCGTTCGTGCAGGTTACGGCGTTCCGGGCTCGGCCCGCCCCGATTCTCCGTTCTTCAGTTCGGCCGCCCGCTCGGCCGTGGCCAGCCGGTCGGCCTCGCGACGCGCCGGGCGCCGGATCAGGTTGTACGACTGTGCTGTCGCCACCTGCCGGAACAGCTTGTTGACCTGGTCCTCGTCGAAGTAGCGGACCATCAGCGCGTCGTTGGACTGTGCCTGCCGGATGACGAAGTCGTCCATCTCCTTGGCCAGTTCACGACCGTAGGTCGCCTCGTCCTGGTGCAGCCCGATCTCCTGCATGTCCGGGTTCTCCGCGATCGCGACGACCAGCTGCCCCAGCAGGATCTGGTCCGTCGTGGTGAGGTCCGCTCCCAGATCGTCGTTGATCGACTGGATGACCTCCGCCAGTGACTTTTCCTCGATCTCCGCTGCCGCGCCTGCGGCTTCCGGCAGGCCGGGCAGGATCTGCGCACCGGCCGCGTCCAGTTTCAGCTCAGGCGTGCCGGTCTGTTTGACCCGCATATGGCTCGGTACCGTCTCGCCTATGTCCGCCGCTGCGGTTCCGTCCGGGCGCGGCAGCCTGCGCAGCAGGAACCGCCCGTACTGGAACAGCCTTTCTAGCTCACGGTTCTCGAAGCCGATGACGTGCGACAGCCACCCGTACGCCTTGACGTACGACTGGAGGGCGCGGCGGAACTCCTGGGCCTTGTCCGGCTCGTTGGCCACCAGGTCGTTGTAGCGGTCCACCGCCGGGGCGGTGTACCGGTACAGCTGGGCGTGAGCCTTCTTCACCGCGTCCTCGGAGGCACGACCGTCGTCGAAAGCGGCGAAGTACGCCGTGACGAGTGCCTCCATGTCGGCTTCCACGAGCAACTGGTAGGCCATGACCTCGTCCTGCCGGTCGAACAGCAGGTTCGGGTCGATCTCGTCGGTCAGCGACACCTCGTAGTACTGCTGGAAGGCGTCGCGGATCACCTCCGGCTTGTTGGCGAAGTCGAGGACGAACAGGTCCTCCTGCGACTTCTCGGGGTGAGTGCGGTTGAGACGCGACAACGTCTGCACCGCCGCCACGTTGGCCAGCGGCTTGTCCACGTACATGGTGGTCAGGAGCGGCTGGTCGAAACCCGTCTGGTACTTCTCCGCGACGACGAGGATGCGGTACTCGGGCTTCGGCACGGCCGGGGGGTTCGGATCGTCGGTCCGTACGTAACCGAACCGGCCGGGCAGTTCCTTCTCAGGGAAGCCGTTGAGCTTGGACTCCGTGTACTCGACCCCGTCGAGGGTCAACGATCCGGAGAAGGCCACCAGAGCCGCACAGTCGGTGGCTCCGCGTTCGTTGACGTACTTGCGGATCTCCAGGTAGAGCCGCACCGCGTGTTCGCGGCTCGGGGTGACGACCATGGCCCTGGCCCGCCCACCCAGTTTGGCGGCGCTGTGCGAACGGAAGTGATCCACCATGATCTTGGCCCGCTGGGCCATGGACGCCTCGGACAGCAGAGCCGCCCGCACCAGCTGCGAACGCGCCTTACGCGGGTCCACCTGCTGCTCGACCTGCTCAGCGGCATCGTTGCGCAGCTTGAAGTAGGTGCTCCAGGTGGCGTAGTTGCCCAGGACGTCGAGGATGAAGCCCTCGTCGATGGCCTGACGCATCGAGTACACGTGGAACGGACCGGGCTGACCGGTGGTGTCGTCCGGAGTCCCGAAGAGCTGGAGCGTCTTGGGCTTGGGGGTCGCCGTGAACGCGAAGAAGGACATGTTCGGCTGCTGACCCCGGGCCAGCGCTTCGGCGGTGAGCGGATCGCCCTCCGCGTCCACCGTGTTGCCCCCGAGCGCCTTCTTCAGCGCCGCCGAGCCGTCGCCACCCTGCGAGGAGTGAGCCTCGTCGATGATCACCGCGTAGCGCAGGGAGCCGAGCCCGCCGACCTTCTTCAGGATGAACGGGAACTTCTGCAGGGTGGTGATGACGATACGAGCGGTGGCGCCGGTCAGCGCGTCGGCCAGCTGTGCGGAGTCCTCGTCGATCCGGACGACCACGCCCGGCGTGTGCGTGAACTGGAAGATCGTGTCCTGGAGCTGCTTGTCCAGGACACGGCGGTCCGTGATGACGATGACCTTGTCGAAGACCCGCTGATTGGGCCCCATCCCCTTCTCCCGCGCGCCCGTGCCCAGCTGCGCCGGGTCCTCCGGGGTGTGCAGGGAGGACAGGCGGTGGGCGAGCCAGGCGATGGTGTTGGACTTCCCGGAGCCGGCCGAGTGCTGCACGAGGTAGTTCTCCCCGGCACCGTTGAGGCCGGCGTGCGCTGCGAGCTCCCGCACGGCATGCCACTGGTGGAGACGGGGGAAGATGAGCGGCTGCGCGTGCGCGCTGCCGGGCCGGTGCGACGGCGACTTCCCGGCCTTCGCCTGTTCGTCCTCGATGTGCAGGAAGCGTTCGAGGAGCTCCAGCCAGTTGTCGCGGTCCCAGATCTGCTCCCAGAGGTAGGACACGGGGTACGCCCCGTCCGCCGCCTGCGACGGGTTGCCCGCGCCACCGGTGGCGCCGGGGCCGCCCGTGCCGGTGTTGAACGGGAGGAAGCGGGTCTTGGCGCCGGCCAGGTGAGTGGTCAGGAACGCCAACTGCGGGTCCACCGCGAAGTGGACGAGACTGCGCCTGGAGAAGAACAGCTCCTTCGGGTCGCGGTCCTTGCGGTACTGGCGGATGGCATGCTCGACGTTCTGCTTCGTGAAGTGGCTCTTCAGCTCGACGGAGGCGATCGGGATGCCGTTGACGAAGAGTGCGAGGTCGAGCGACTTGGCGGGCGTCTTCGCGGAGTAGTGGAACTGCCGTACGACGGTGAGCCGGTTGGCGTCGTACTGGTCCTGCGCTCCGGCGGCGAGCGTGTGCGCGGGCCGGAAGTACGCGAGCTGGATCTTGACGTTGCGGTCGTTGACCCCGCGCCGCAGCACGTCGAGGACACCGCGCTTGTCGATCTGCTCCGCCACACGCTTGGCGAACCGCTGGATGGACGCGGTTTCGCCCTCCCCGTATTCGGCGCGCAGCCGCAGCCAGGCGTCGTTCTGCGAGGCGCCGAGGAAGGTGGCGAGCTCGGCGGTGTCGATCCCGAGATCGTGTTTGTAGTTGTCGGACTGGCCCCTCTCCCAGCCGTGTGTGAGGAGCCCGTCCTCCACGGCGTCCTCGAAGGCTTCCTCGGTGTCGTGGCGCGTCATGGAGTTCAGGCCCCCCGCTTTCCGGTCATGAGGTAGTGGACGTCACGGCAGAACTTGTCGAAGGAGGGCGAGTTGGCCCGTGCCATCGCGAGGCCGAAGACCTCGGAGAGCGCGGCCTGATCGACGGCAGGCTTGTATGGGCGCCCGTCCGCGCGATGGTGAGTGAGCCACCCCTTGCAGTCGCGGGGCGCCTCGCAGTCCGGAGGGACGTCGAGGCCATGTGGCATACCGCGACAGCCGCCCAGCGTGGGCGCGGCTGCGAGGAACCACGCTTCGAATTCGCGCTGTGCCAGAACCACAGCTGTGCGCCGGTCGGGGCGGGCGGTCATCGCCCGTTCCAGCAGCGACGGCCCCAGGGTCGCCGGACAGTCGTCGTCCGCGTCCAGCACGACGAGGATTCCTCCCGGGCCGTTCGCCGGAACCCGGTCGGCCAGAGCCTCGACCGCTCCTTCGATCCCGCCCTGCTTGACCAGGCTGTCGCGCCCCACCCGGTACGGCTTGAGAATGTTCGCGTCCCACACCTCGGCCTCGTAGGTCAGCCTGCGCAGCAGCGTCGGCAACGCCGACAGTTCCCCCTCGCCCTCCACGACCGAGGCGATGGTCATCCGCTCCATGGTCAGCTCTCCGGCCGTAGTGACTGCGGAACCATCTGGTCGGAGCGCAGTAGTTCGCCGATGGTGGCCAGGCCCTTGCGCACGACCCGCTTGCTGATGTCGTCCACGGGGCCGATGACCGTGACGCCGTCCTGGACGACGACCACGCGAATGAAGTCGAGGTCCGCTTCCTTACGATCGAAGAGCTCGGAACTCTGACTCGTCGCCAGGATCTGAGTGTGCAGACTCGCCTCGGTCAGCGCGTCGAACAGAGCCCCGGCGGCGCTGGGGTGCAACGCGAGTTCCGGTTCCTCGACGGCTACGAGCGGGAGCCGCCCGTCCTGCGCCGCCGGCTGGAAGAGCGCCGTCAGCAGACCGATCGCCCGGATGGTGCCCTCGGACATGGACTCGGCCCGGAACTCCATGGGCCGGGCGTCCGGGCCGACCGCCAGTGTCATCTTGGCCGCGATGTAGTCACCGTCCTCCGTGGACGGGCCGACCTGCGACAGCTGCGGGACGATGGCTCCCGCATAGTCGCCGACACGCTCACGGATCACGGGGGCGAGAAGCCCCAGCACGCTACCCAGATGGCCACCGTCCTCGGCGAGCACACCCGAGCGGGTGGCCGGCCTGGCGTCGCGGAGCGCGGACAGCTCGGGCTCGTAGAAGAACATGCCGGAGAGGGCGGCACGGAGGCGCCCGTATGTCTCACTGCCGGCGCTCACCAGCGGCAGGTACAACTCGCCGGGCCGCACCTTGCCGGTCCGTCCTGACGGGGCCTCTTCGACGCGCCCGTTCTCCACCTGGAACCTGGCCTCGGGCGATCGGCCGACCGGGCCGATCTCGCCGTACTCGCGCAGGACCCACGCTTCGACGTACCCCTCGTGCACGGTACTGGGGGCATATCCGAAGGTGACTTCATAGCTTCCGGCAAGGACGCTGCTGTCGTCGTCGTCACCCCGGGCTTCCGGAAGGCGGAACTCCAGGGCGATGGTGCAGCTCTCCGAAGCCTCCGGAACACGCCGCAGGACGTCATGCAGACCACCGCGCTCACCGACAGCCTCGGGCAAGCCCCGGCTCACCGCGTCGCGGACGAAGCGCAGGGCGTCGAGAAAGTTCGACTTCCCGGCGGCGTTCAGGCCGAGCAGGACAGTGAAGGGGCCGAGCTGGACGTCGCAGTGGGCGATGGACTTGTAGTTCTCGATGCGTACGCGTGTGATGAACGGGACGGCAGGGCTCTCGGCTGTGGCGGTCATGGCAGGTCAACTCCTCGGCCACTGGCGGTGGTCACGTCGATCTGGCCGGTTACCGCGGCGGTGATGAGGGCTTGGCGGCGCTCGGCGAGGAGGGCTAGTTGGCGGTTGAGGGCCGCCTTCGCATGTCGGACGGTGTCGAGACTTTGCCGGACTTCCCGTACCAGAGCCCGTTGCCGTTCAACGCTCGGAAGAGGGATGGGGAAGCTGAGAATCTTGCTGCTGTTTGTCGATGCCAGGTTGGTAGTCTTCGTTCCCGTGCTCTCGAAGTAGCATCGTCCGTGAAGAGTTTGTGTCATGAGCGCCAGGTAGTCGCCGTCAAGACGATCGCGATCCGGCCGCAGGGCGAACACGTGATTCTGGTGCAGGCAGCCAGGCAATTCTCCATGCCAGACGGTGCCGCGCCCGAGTTTGTCCAGGTCGCCGCCCTCTGTCATGAGGACATCGCCAGGAAGCAAAGTGCTGCGCACTGCGACGCTGCGGGGGACGGTGATGTCCGTGACCGATTCCAAAGCCACGTGGTCAGCCTGTACGTTCGCGACGCGTAGGTAAGGTCGGGTGACGACGTCTCCGCTGACATCCCGCTTTCCATCAACAGTGAGACCGGTCTGTAGCTGGCAGACATAGCCGAGGCGCACGAACGGCGTGTCGTGAGAGGGTCCAGGGAGCCATACCCACGGCCACACTTGGGCAGGGGCGTCGAGTGTTCCCGGCACCAGAGTTTCCGAAACGGCCGCGTATGCCCGCTCTTCGAGGGCACCGAGCTGGCGTTGGCGGGCGGCGGTAAGTCGGTCGATCCGGGCGGTCTCGGCGTCGAGGAAGGTGGCGATGCGGCGCTGTTCTTTTGTCGAGGGGAAAGGGATCCTCAAACCTTCGATGTCTGGCATGTAAATCGTCTTGTGAGTCGATCCTGCCGCTACTCGCTTCAGGTCGGGTGCCATAGCTCGCAGTGCGTGGAGCAGGAATTTTGGCTCAAGGGACGGGCTGCACGTCCAGGTGGCAAAATCCTGACTGGTGGCCATGTCGGCACTCATTATTGCCGAAAATCCAACCGATGCTGTGCGAGAGAGAATGACCGTACCGGCAGGGTGTTTCACCGCTGATGAATTGGCGAGACCCAGGTGGCTGACCATCTCCTTGGTTTCGGTGATGTAGTCGACGCCACTGTTCCGGATCTGCCAAACGTCTGCCAGGGTGATCCACGGAACTGTGCAATCTTCCCAAAACTTCCGGATATTCCTGCTGGGAGTGTGCCCCGTTCCTAGTTTTGCCACGAACCGGATAGGTACGGTCGGCCACCGTGACGTCGAGAGCCAGGGGGCGATCGATTCGGTGGTCACGAGGTCACCTCGCCCAGCAGTGCCTGGATCTCGGCCTCGAGCGACTTCAACTCCGCGTCGATCTCCGCCAACGGCCGCGGAGGCTTGTACACATAGAAGTGTCGCGTGAACGGAATCTCGTACCCCACCTTGTACCGCTCGGTCAGCTTCGTCTTCGGGTTCTTCAGCTCCGCGATCCACGCATCCTTGACGTGCGGCGTGACTTCCTCGGCCACGTACTCGTCGATGTCCCGGTCCATCGGCACGTTCTCCGCGTCCCGCAGGTCCGGATCAGGCTCGGCCTGCTTGCCCTTCGCGTACTGGACCTCGCCCTTCGGGTCCCGCACGCCCACCGCGTCCCGCAGCGCCTTCTGGAACGCCGACCCCGAGGGCCAGATCAGCCCGGCCGCCGTGACGGCGGCATGCAGTGCGTCCCAGGCGTCGGCCTTCGTCGACCAGACCTGCCCTATCAGCGGTTTGACCGCAGCCACGAACTCCGCCTGCCGCCTGGCCACTTCCTCTGCGTCCATCGTCTTGTCACCCAGCACCTTCTGGAGCGAGGCAGACGTAGCCAGCGCCTCCAGCGTGTCCTCGGTGATCTCGAAGCGCAGCTTCAGCGGCCGGTCCACCGTGATGCGCCGGTAGCCGTACTCCTCGTTACGGAGGATCTTCACCTTGGCGTGCTGCGGGTGCTCCGGATTGTCCGCGATCTGCTCGGCGTCCCGGTACATCGCGCTGATGCCCTGGATCTGCTCCTCGGAGATCTCCTTGCGCTTCTCGCCCAGGGACTTCCGCCGCTTCACCCACTCGCCCCGGGCATCGATCATGACGACCTTGCCCCGCCGGTGCTTGGGCTTGCGGTTGCTCAGGATCCAGAAGTACGTGGAGATACCCGTGTTGTAGAAGAGCTGGTCCGGCAGGCCGACGATGGCTTCCAGGTAGTCGTGCTCCAGGATCCACCGCCGGATTTCCGACTCACCGGACCCCGCCCCACCTGTGAAGAGCGGCGAACCGTTGAACACGATCGCGATGCGCGACCCGCCGATCTCCTCGCCGTTCTCGTCCTTCTTCAGCGGAGCCATCTTGTGCAGCATGTGCTGGAGGAAGAGGAACGAGCCGTCGTTGATACGCGGCAGCCCCGCCCCGAAGCGGCCGGCGAAGCCGAGGCCCTCGTGTTCCTCCTTGACAGCCTTCTCCGCCTTCTTCCACTCCACACCGAAGGGCGGGTTGGCCAGCATGTAGCTGAACGTGCGGTCCTCGTGCCAGTCGCGGACAAAGGTATTGCCGAACCTGATGTTGTCCGCCGCGTGTCCCTTGAGCAGCATGTCCGAGCGGCAGATCGCGTACGACTCGGCGTTGATCTCCTGGCCGTACAGATTGACCCGCGCACCCGGCTTGATGTCCTTGATGTGCTCCTCGGCCGCCGCGAGCATCCCGCCCGTGCCGCAGGCCGGATCCAGGATGTCGATGACCTGGCCGGGGCGGCGGATCAGGGCGTCGTCCGGGCCCAGCAGCAGCTCGACCATCAGCTTGACGACCTCACGCGGGGTGAAGTGCTCCCCGGCCGTTTCGTTGGAGGCGTCCGCGAACTTGCGGATCAGTTCCTCGAAGACGTAACCCATGTCGTGGTTGCTGACCCGCCCCGGGCTGAGGTCGATGGCCGCGAACTTCTGGACCACCTGGTAGAGCAGTTCGGCGTCCCGGAGCCGGTCCTGTTGAATGTGGAAGTCGTACCGGTCGATGATCTCGGTGACCGCCGGGGAGAAGCCTCCGATGTAGTCCTTGAGGTTCTCGTAGACCCGCCTGTCGTCACTGCCGATCGTCTCGAAGCTCTGCTTGGACGTGTTGTAGAACGGCAACTGCGAGGTGACGAGGAGGATCGCGTCCTTCCGGTCACCGCTGTAGGAGGCGTCCCGGTCCCACACGGCCTGCCGGGTGCCCTTCTCCTTCATGACGCAGTCGAAGCGCCGCAACACCGTGAGCGGCAGGATGACCTTGGCGTACTCCGAGCGTTTGTAGTCGCCGCGCAGCAGGTCGGCCACCGACCAGATGAAGTCGGCAAGTTCCTGATTGGTGTTGCTCACTCGGCACCTTCTCGTGTTGCGTCAGGCGCCAGCGCGCCGTTCGTCAGTCCGTCGTAGGCCAGGTGGGCGGCCCGGTCGCCCATCCTGGCAAGATCCTTGAGCCTTCGCTCGAACTCGCCCAAGTCCCTGAAGGCGGCTCCATATCGGCGTTGTTGCTCTATGTCCATCTGCGGCAGGTGCGCGGCTCGTAGATCGGCCCGGTGCGTGCCCGTCGACGAGGTGGTGCGGCGGGTGTTCGCCGCGCTCCGCAGGAATCCCTGGAGGTAGTCCGTGTCCAGCTGCTCGCTCGTGGACACGGCTCCATCCCCCTTCGCGTGGACCAGCCCGGCCTGGACGAGGTCGCCGACGCCCACCTCGGCGAAGTCGTCCAGCGCCCCGGCGCCTGGGCCGGGCGGGAGGGGTGGCAGCAGCCTTGAGAGTGCGTGCAGCTGCTGTTCGAGAGCGGCCCGCAGGGCCAGGTACTCGGCCGGGTAGTCCGGCTGAGCCGCGGTGACGTACGCGGATGGACTCAGGTCCACGTCCTCGCGCAGCAGGTCGATCACAGGCACCTGCGCGGTCTGGTCGGGAGTCGGCTCCAGCAGGCCGTCGGGGTCGTTCTGCGTGAGGTCGACCATCCGCACGGACCGGGCCTCGTCGCCCGTCCCGGTCGGGCGCCGTAGCTCCCACAGCAACAGCGGCTGGTTGTGGCTGGTCGCCAGCCCCGCGGGCAGAGCCACGACCGATGCGAGCGCACCGCGCCGGACCAGTTCCGTGCGGATCCGGCGACCGCTCTTCCGGTACGCGGCGGAGGGGGCCAGGGCGATGAGGGTGCGGCCGCCGGGGGCCGTGTGGGCGTAGCAGTGCTGGAGCCAGGCGAGGTCGCCCTCGGCACGCGGCGGTGTGCCCAGCTCCCAGCGTGAGTCGATCAGCAGGTCGTCGCGGCCCCAGTCGGACTGGCCCAGGGGCGGTTCGCAGACGACGAGTTGGGCGTGCAGGCCGGGGTGGCGGTCGTACCGCAGCGAGTCGCCGGATTCGAACCGTGTTGCGGGAGAGCCGCGAAGCGCGGCCCGCAGCCGGGCGACATCCAGCAGGGCCGAGTTCAGTTCCTGCCCTGCCAGGGCGGTGTCCTTCGCCCCGGCGACGGCGAAGAGGAGCGATCCGGTTCCGCATGCCGGGTCGTAGACGGTCCCCTCGACAGAGCCGCCGAAATGGGCGAAGGCCCGGATGAGGCGCGGTGACGAGACTGCTTGGGCACCACTGCGGCCGGCAGACGTGGTGAAGCGGGTGACCAGGTCTTCGAAGAGGCGGGGTGCGGTGCGTTCGGCGGCCAGTCGGTCGACGGTCTCGCGGAGCGGTTCGGGGAATGCGTTCTCCTGGTGGGTCAGGTAGTGGCCTACGCCGACCAGAGCGGTGGCCATGTCGTCACCGTAGGCGGCGCGCAGGGCTTGCCAGAGAGCGACCTCCGGCGAGACACCCCGACCCTTGCGCTGGCCGGCCAGCCAGGTTTCGACCTCTTCGAGAGAGAAGAGCGGGCCCGCCGTCGTGCCGCCGACGGGCGCGGGGAAGGCGTCGTGACGGCGTCGCCAGTTGGCGACAGCGGCCCTGGTGACACCGGCCAGCCGTGCGATCTGCGCCGCCGTGACGACGGCTCCTGAAGTGGATTCCTCTTCCTCCATGACAGCGAGAGTACACGCCCAAGGTTGCACCTCAAAGGCGTGAGCGCGTTGACAGTGCTAACAGTTTTATGTCACCGTCTTCTCGGCTTCACTGTGAGTCGGTTGCCCTTCGGTGCCGGGAATTCACGAGAGTGAGGGGTGCCCAGGTGCGCCCGGATGCCGACACGTCCGCCCTCTCCCTGCCCATCAGGCGCGTTCACCCATCTCACCAGGAGCATCCATGGCAACCAAGAAGAAGTCCTTGACGCGCAAGACCTCCGTGTACCGCCTCAACGCCCCCGCAGAGCCCGGACTCGATCTGCGCGCCCTCGTCAGTCGGCGCTACAGGGACCGGGAAGGCTTCACCGCGACGCCCGTCGATCACCAGGGTGTGTCCGGGCTCCTCGTCACCGGCTCCATCGCACGCGACCGGGCCGAGTGGTGTGCTCCCCTCGCCGAGCTCACCGGTGTCGACGTGCAGGTGGCCGGACGCACGTCCTCCGGCATGCTCCTGGTGCGCGTCGACTGGGCCGTGTACGCCGTCACCTACGGCATGGGCCACCACATGATCGACCCGGCGCGCCTCGATCTCGGCTTCGGTCTCAGGTTCGCGCTGCGCAGCCTGGACCAGGATGCCGTCAGTCTGGTGCGTCGCCACCTCATGGACGCCCGGGGCCGTACCGACGAGAACTCGACCACGCGGGGCGGGAACCTGCGCGACTTCGGCAACGAGTGGGTCGGGTCGATCGTCAGCAAGATCACGGGCAGGGCGATCGACCTGCCTCTGACGCACGCGGTCGACGGTGGCCGCGTACTCGGCGTCAGCTGCACCGACACCTCCATCACTCTTCCGCTGGGCCTCTCGCCCCTGCAGTTCATGAACGACCTGAGGGTCATCGAGGACGCCTGCACGCAGCCGGCTCCGCTGCCGGGCCTGGAGTCCCTGGCCCGGGTCCGCTCGCTGCGGCGCCGGGGCGGCACCGGTCTGGTCCAGGAGCTCGACGCCGAGCTCGACCGTCGTCTCGGTGATCGTCAGGCCCCCGGCCTCGCCCTGAACCTGCCGGGGGAGTGCGGCGCTCTCGCGGCAGACGTGCGCGCTGTCCGCATCACGCGTGGTTCGCGTTCCGTGGACGTCGACGATGTGGACGCCCTCGACATCGAGGACATCCGGCAGTTCTGCTGCGAGCGCCCCGAAGGCCGCCGCCTCCAGGCACTGCGGGAAGTCCGGGTGCAGCTGTTCGCCGACGAAGGCTGCACCGAGCCGCTCAGCCCGCCCATCGCGGGGCACCGCTGGATCACCGCCGAGGTGCTGAGCGCGGCGAAGCACCACTTCTACTGGCAGGGCAGCTGGTACGAGATCGGCGCCGAGTTCGTCCAGGCGCTCAGGGACGACATCACGGAACTGCTGAACCGGCCCTCCAAGGTGACCGTGCCGTCCTGGCCCAGTGGTAAGGACGAGGACTGGTTCAACAAGAAGGCGGCCGAGCAGGACGGCTACGACCTCTTCGACAAGAAGACGGTCCGCACGAAGACGTTTCGCGGTGGCGGCCTCGAGATCTGTGACGTCCTGGGCCCCGAGGGTCAGCTGATCATGGTCAAGAAGGCCGACGCGGGGAGCTCCGGCCTGAGCCACCTGTTCGCCCAGGCACGCACGGCGATCGAGGCACTGCGCTACGACGCCGAGGTGCGGGAGAAGTTCCTCGCCCGCGTCGCCGGGCTGCGCTCGGATCTGCGGCCCGAGGACATCCTGGCCACGCCGACCGTCGTCCTGGCCATCCGCCTGAAGTACGGCGTCTCGATCACCGCGGGTTCACTGTTCGCCTTCTCCCAGGTGTCCCTGCTGCAGACCGCGCTGGCGCTGCAGGGGATGGGGGCCAGGGTCGAGGTGGTACCGATCTACGCCTGACGGGATCGTCATGGCGGACACCGGCCGCGCCCCGGTGGAGGCCGCGGGGCGCAGGCCGGTTCCCCGTTGTCGTGGTGTGACTTCGCCGAGCGAAGAACCCCGCCGCTCCGAAGCTGGTGGAGCGGCGGGGTTCTGGTCGGGGCGCCTGGAGCGGATCAGATGGCGGAGGACTCCCTGGCCTTCACGTCGGCGACGAACGAAGCGAACGCACCGGCGGGGAAGTGCAGAACTGGGCCGCTCGGGTCCTTGGAGTCACGCACGGGAACCACGCCGTGCGAGACGACGAGGTTGGCGGCGACCTCGATGCAGTCGCCGCCGTTGTTGCTGTACGAGGACTTGAACCAGCGGGGGGATTCGGTCGTCACGGGGTGCCCTTTCGTAACTGGTTGATCATGGCCACGGACGCTGTCTGTGTTGTCGTGGTGTGACCTCGCCGAGCGAAGAACCCCGCCGCTCCGAAGACGTGGAGCGGCGGGGTTCTGGTCGGGGCGCTTGGAGCAGGTCAGACGGTGGCGGACTGCCTGGTCTTCACGTCGGCGACGAACGAAGCGAACGCACCGGCGGGGAAGTGCAGAACTGGGCCGCTCGGGTCCTTGGAGTCACGCACGGGAACCACGCCGTGCGAGACGACGAGGTTGGCGGCGACCTCGATGCAGTTGCCGCCGTTGGAGCTGTAAGAGGACTTGAACCAGCGGGGGGACTCGGTCGTCACGGGGTGCCCTTTCGTACCTGATTGATCATGGCCACGGACGCTGTCTGTGACATCGATTCGGCCTGCAACTGATGGTAGGCCGACAGTACGGAGAGGACGGAAGTAGCTTCACGTTCCAAGTGCCCCTGAATCTGAGATTCCGCGTACGCGATCACGGCGCGGTCCGGAAGCGTCAGCAGGTTGATCGGCAGGTTGAACGGTCGGCGCTCACCTATGTCGTACGGGGCGACTTGGAGCATGGTGTTTGGCAACGCGGCGAACGCTACGAGGTGTTGCAACTGCTCGCCCATGATCTCGGCGCCGCCAACTGGGCGACGGATGCAACTCTCATCCATCACCACAAGCATCGTCGGGGGGCGGGGGCGTACTAGCGTCGCCTGCCGCTCTGCCAGAACCGAGACGCGTTCGGCGGCCTGCTCGGGTGTGATGGTGCCCCGGCGTACGTCTCCGTCCGCCAGAGCGCTTGCGTACGCCGGTGTCTGAAGCAGGCCGGGAACGATCCCGATCTCGAACAGCCGGATCTCTACCGCTCGGCCCTCGTGTTCCACGTACTCGGGGAAGCCTTCCAGCAGCGAGCCGTGTCGCATGTCGCGCCACTCGCGCTCGAGCGAATCGGCGGAACCGGTAATGCCGAAGACGAGATCGGCTTTGCGGGAGAAGGGGAGAGTCGGCGGCTTCCGACTGGTTTCGACAGCCGAAATATGCTGGCCGGAATATGCCAGCTTCTCGGCCAGCTCTTCCTGGTTCCAGCCTCGATCCTCCCGCAACCTGCGCAGGTGGGCGCCATAGGCTGCTCGAGGGCTGCTCCCAGGGTCCAATTCCTTGCGGTTGACCATTCCGCCGCCCGATCCTTCCTTCTTTGTTGCCCAGTTGAAGGGCTCCTGACTCTACGTCACGCTGGGCGAGCCCCGTAGCGATACGACTACAGAGAGGAGTGGGCCGTGCCCTGGAAGCACACTCCCCGGTCACCCACCGCCCGGCAACGCCGCAGCGACGCGGACGAGCCGGCCGCACCGATCGATGCGGATGCGTTCTGGCGACTGGTCCCGGACTGGGTACCACGCACCGGATACGCCATGCCGAGCAGGCGCGTGCTCAGGGACGTCGAGGCCGGACTACGGAAGGGAGTTCGAACGGTGAGTGACCCCACGGCTGTACCGGCGCTTTACGCGCCTGCCCCGGAGCCCGTGCCTGTGGAGGGTTGCGACGTGTGCGGGGCGCTGACGCGGCAGCGAGTGTCAGCGCATGCGGCAGGGAGCGTCGTCACGGTCCGGAGCTGCAACGAGGAGATCGCGAACCACCCGCACCGGAGAGCCGACCGGGAATGAGGGCGAAGAATCCCGTGGCGAAGCGGCCGCGAGGCGTGAAATGCGCACTTGCTTCCGCCGGCCCGGAAGCGATCGAAGAGAATTCGACCATCTTCGATCGGTACTACGAAATGCCGGGCACGGTGCGGGATGTGGATGCGCCCCTCATGGGAATGAGCCCGCCCGACCGGTCTCACGTGGCGCGTCCATGTGCGAAGACTCCGACTCGTAACCGGGTGAGAGAAAAAGCAGTTGGTGGCGGTCGGCAGGTTGTACAGGCAACGGCGGAAAGGCAGGACATGAGCACGAAGGCGCGACCTGAGGAGACGTCGGTGTGGGCGGCGGGCACGGTCGGGGAGGACGTCATGACCGTGCACAAACTCACCGGCCCGTTCGATGACCCCGAGCGCTCTCGTGAGGTGAAGTCGGTCTGCGGTGCCGGTGAGGCCGGTGACGAGAAGGACGTATGGGCTCGCGCCGTGAACTGTCCGGGTTGTCTTGCCCTCGCATGACTCCGCCCCTTGGATCCGGCCGAGTCCTGGCCGGTCCGAAACGGGCAGCCGTCAGTGGGTGGCAGGCAGGTGCTGGCTGTACTGCCGACGCTCAGAACTGCTGGTGATGTGGCTCGGGCCCGTCTCGTCACGCGGGATGGACGCGCCGATGTACGGCTGCGAGGCCTGCATCGCCGAGCTGGACCGCATGGTCCGGGACCACTTCGCCGCGAAGGACACCGCCATTCCCTAGTCTCCCGCCTCCCCGGGCTCGGTACGACGCCGGGGAGGCGGGGCCCCACCCCGCCCTCGGCAGGGCGGGTCGCAAGAGAACGATTCGACGAAACACCGAGAGGACACCTCTATGAACCCGTTCTGGATGCTCCAGGCCGACGGAGGAAACCCGCAGGACGACAGCGACTCGGGTAACAAGCACGGCGGAGGTGGCTCCGACGAAGGCGGTAACAGCAGCGACGGGCAGACACCGGCGGACGGGCGCTGACCGTGTCCGAGAAGACGATGTCGGAGGCCGGTCCTGACGGGCTGGCCTCCGGGCTCATGAAAAAGGGTGTGCTGGCTTCCGACTGGCTGCCGGCCTTCAAGGCGGTGCCCCGTCACCTCTTCGTCCCGGATGTCATCTGGCCGGGGAGAGCGGGAGCGAACCGCCAGGACGACCAGGTGGTTCGGTCGGAGGACCCGGAACTGTGGTGGAAGACCGTGTACACGGATGCTCCGATCACGACACAGTGGGACGACGGGAAGCACGCGGGCCCTGGCCGGGGTCGTACGCCGTCCTGCTCCAACTCGATGCCCACGATGGTGTTCTCCATGCTCGCGGCGCTGGACGTCGAGGCCGGTCACCGGGTGCTGGAGATCGGCACGGGCACGGGCTGGAACGCCGCTCTGCTGTGCCACCGGCTCGGAGACATGAACGTCGTCACGGTCGAGGTGGACGAGCGGATCGCGGCCGAGGCCCGTACCCGGCTCCTGGCCTCGGATTTCCATCCGAGGCTCGTCGTCGGCGACGGCGCGCGCGGCTACGGCAAGGATGCGCCGTACGACCGGATCATCGCCACGTGCTCGGTCGGGAGCATTCCGGGCCGGTGGGTGGGCCAGACCAAACCGGGGGCGGTGATCGTGGCCCCGTGGGGGCCTGTGTACGGGGGCGAGGCGGTGGCCAGGCTCACGGTCACGGAGGCCGGAACACTGACCGGCCGGTTCGTCGGCTCGTCGGCCTTCATGCGGCTCCGCGAGCAGAGGAAGAACCTGCCGCCCGCGAGCGACTTCCTCGACGAGGACCTCTGGCCCGCCAGCGGCGTGGAGTCCAGGACGACACTGTCACCCGACGACGTGGGCGAGTGGATCCACATGTTCGCGATCGGTGTGCAGGTCCCGGACGTGTTCTGCCGTGTGTCGGACGTACGGGAGGACTCCTACCGGCTGTGGCTGTTCGACAGGGGAAGGACGAGTTGGGCGTCGGTCGACTACACGAGCGGGGAGACCTCCTTCCGCGTCGTGCAGTCAGGGCGTCGCGACCTGTGGCGTGAACTGGAGGCCGCGTGGCGGTGGTGGTACCAGCAGGGCCAACCGGACTTCGACCGGTTCGGCCTCACCGTGGATCACCGCGGCCACGTGGTCTGGCTCGACACTCCGGCCAACCCTGTGCCCCGGTGGGCTCCGGGGCCTCGCGCGCGGAACGAGTGAAGTAGAGCCGTCGTACCGGCCCTCCTGCTCCCTGACGCCCGTTCGGCGCGTTGCGCTCAGGGGGCTTTCAGCAGCTCGCGGAGGTTGCCGACCAGGGCGTGGATGTCACGTTCGGCGGGCGGGTCGGCGGGAGCCTCCGCGGCCGTTCCGGGGGCGGGCGTGCGGCAGGGGCGGCAGAGGCCGTCGGGGAGTGCCGCGGAGGGGCCGGGTGTGCCGCATTCGGTGCACTCCATCATCAGACGGCGTACGGGGGCGCCGGATTCGGCCGGGGCCGAGGCTGCGGGCAGGCGGGGCGGGATCTTGTCGCGGAGGCGGCGGCGGACGAAGCCGACGGGGGAGTCGACCCTGGCGGGGAGCCCGGCGGTGAGGGCGTGGGTGAGGTAGTCCGTGGTCACGCCCCGGTCCAGCCAGGCGGAGGCCAACTCCTCCAAGGCGGTGCAGTCGGCGCCGGAGAGGGCCAACCGGGGCTCGTCGCGGCCGAGTCGGGCCAAGGCCAGATAGGCGGGCGAGGGGCCGTCCGGGGTGGGCTCGGAGGCCCGCTGCTGCGGCACGGCGGGCACGGCGGGCGCGGGCTGGGGCGCGGGCGGCGCGGCGGGGGGTTCGTCGGTGGGGGGGCGGGGAGCACGGCGGCGGGGACACGGCCGGGAGCGCTGCGGCTTCCTGGGCGGCCCGGGTGTTCTCGGCCTTGACGAAGGCGTCCCACCACTCGTTGTCCCGGGCGGTGCGGGACCAGTACGTGCGGGTGACCCAGCGGCTCTCGCCCTCGCCTGCCTGGCCCTGTGCGCGCCGCAGGTGACCGGCGACGGTCAGGGCCCTGAGGGCGCTGCCGACGGCCATCTGACCGTACAGCGGAAGGTGCTTGGCCAGCGTCTTGATGTCCATGGCCGCGCCGTCGGGGAGGTGGTCGACGTATCCCGCGATGTGGCGCTCCCGCTCGGGCAGCAGCGCGAAGTCGTCTGCACGCGGTGGGCGTTGGTCCGGGGCTGAGCGCTTGCCGTAGCCGCGGTGGGCCTTCGGGTACGGGCGGGAGGATGCAGGGGCGCGCAGGGCGGGACTAGGGTGCTCGATAGCCACGAGATCGTCTTCCGTTCGATCTTGGGGTGAGACCCCGGCCCGGTGTTGGTCGCACCGTGTCGGGGTCGTTTCGTCGGAGGCACCGTAAGCAGGTGTGACGTCGCGTGGCAAGCTGATCACATTTAGTCATACCGGCTGGTCGTGACGGGGCGGGGAGGGTGGGGAGGTTTTCCCAACCCCCTTCTTTCCCCTACCGGTTGACCAAGAGCGCTCGAATCCCGGAGCCCGCATCCCGGCCCCCGGATCCCGGAGCTCGAGCGCCGGGCCGGGCCCCCTCCGCGTACCCACGAAAGAGTGAGCCGGTCGGTCCCGCAGCTCCGACCCCGGAGCCCGCATCCCGGCTCTCGAAGCCCGGAGCTCGACGAACGAGAGCGCATTCTCCTCCACGTCGCGCCGCCGTCGATCCAGCTGAAGCCCTCCGGGGACGTGTCCAGTCAACTCGATGCGATGTGGCTGAAGGAAGCGGTACACCATCTCGCGGATCCGAGCGTAGAGCCTGTGATGCGGCCGGTACGGGACTCCCGTACCGGCCGCATCCGTCTGCCCGGGGCGGAACCGGCCTTCCGCGTGTGTGCGGTGTGATCATTCCGTGCTGGTGTCGTGGGGGTGAGGGCGAGGAGTATCACTGTCCTGAACAGGCACAAGGGGTGGGGATACTGAAGACCGTACGACACCGGGGAGCGGCCTTCGCGCTGCTGCTGCCGGTCATCATCGGGATGGCCGGATGCGGCACGGCGGACAAGGCCGAGGCGGGGAAGGCGGTCTACGGACAGCCGCTCGCCGAGCAGTTCCAGGCGGCGACGGACGCGACGCGCGGGGCGGGTACCGCCGCCTTCGTGTCGACCCTGACGTACGGGACGGCGGGCGGTGACGCCGTGTACCGGGCGCGGGGGAGCCAGGACTACGCGAGCGGCACGTCACGCGCGAACATCGGCCTCAGCGCCGGCCGGAACGTCTCGAAGGACACCCTGAAGCTTCTTCGGGGTGCCGCTCCCCAGGGCGGGCAGGTGGTGGCCACCGCCGGTGACGACGTCTACGTCCGGCACGGCAGGTCCGCCTGGCTGAAGTACACGCCCGAGGCCGTCAACCGGCTGGGCGAGGCCACCGGTGTGATCGCCGCGCATGCCGCCGGGGACGCGGCGCCCTACAGCGGCACCCTCGCGGATCTCGTGCCCCGGGTGATTCCCCGGGAGCGGCCCGAGCGGCAGGAGGACGGCAGTCGGGTGTACCGGGTGACCGCGCTCCCCGAGGTGGCGGCCGAACTGCTTCCGCGTGACTTCCAGCGCATCCCGGACGGCTGGGGGACAGAGCCCGTCCGGCTGACGGTGCGCTTGGACGCCGTCGGGCGGCTGGCCTCCGCGACCGCCGACCTCGCTCCCGTACTGGACCGGCTGCACGAGCGGAAGCTCCTTGGCGATGTGCGGACGCTGCGTGCGGCGTACAGCCTCTCGGCCTTCGGCGAGCCCGTGAAGGACGGGAGGCCGGGGAAGGGCGGAGAACCGGTCGAGGACGCCGGCAAGGTGCTGGTCTTCGTCGGCACGCTGAAGGACGGACGGTGCGCCACCACCGGCGACACCGGACTGGGCTCCGAGGCGATTGTGCGGCCCGTCGACTGCGCGGACCGACATGATCTGCGGGTGCTGGCCCAGGTGAAGGTGGACCGGAGCCTCCCCGGCAAGCAGGAGACCGTGAACGGTGACACCTACGCGAGGGAGCAGTGCGGGCGTGCCTACACCGCCGCGCCGCAGGACTGGCGGCGCGGCGGCCGTTATGCGGAGGGGTTCAGCTTCGTGGGGGAGTCCAGCGTGACCGTCTCCGTCCTGGTCGGCCGGACGCCGGGCGCGGGCGGGACGAGGACGAAGGTCGCCGGCTCCTATACCTGCTACGTCCAGGCCCTCTGACCGCCGGTCGGCCGAACGGGGGTGCCGTACGACCTGGGGGCGGTGCGGTACGTAGGCAAGGAACACCTCCGGGGGCGGTGCGGTCGCCCTCGAAGGACGCCCCGCGGGGGTGGTGCTGCACGCCCAGGCAGCTACAGCAACAGCAGCGAGGGAGACTCCTGCGTCGAGGTGTCGACGGCCCCCGGCGTGGTGCGCGTTCGGGATGCGAAGAACCTGGCGGGCCCACGGATCGCCTTCGGCGCGGCTGCGTGGACCGGATTCGTCGCGCACACTCCCCCCAGCTTCTGCTGACGCTCCCACTCGGGCGCTGACCGGCCGCCTCCCCCATCAGGTCGGCTCGACCGTCGGCTTCGTACGCCGCCGTCTCGTCGACAAGCTCCCGCCCCGGCTGCCCGCAGCCCCACCCCGGGTCCGGCCGCGCCGGACGTGCGCCCGCTCCTGGTGGAGTGCGCCGAATGTGGCCGCCCCGGCCCGGCCCACGCGCTTCCGGACGGCCTTTGCCGCCCCTGCCGCGCCACCGTCCGGACAGGGGCCGAGGCCCCGGAGGGCGCAGAGGCCGAACTGCCGGGCGAGCGCGACGTCCACGCGCTGGTGGGCAGCATCCGCAATCTGATGCGGACACCCTGAAAGTCTTCCGGGCCGCTGCCTCAAGTCACCGGCAGGGCCGTTCGAACGGCTGTCGGCGCCGCTGGTTAGGCTCTTCCCGCCCCGGGACGGAAGAGCGTGCCGGGGGGAACGTACACAAGGGGGAAAGCAATGCGCAGGACACTTACCGCGACGGCCTTCGTTCTGACGGCCGCGCTGCTGACCGGCTGCGGTGGTGGCGAGGAGAAGCCCGCAGCCGAGGACAAGGGGAAGTCCCCCGCAGCCCAGGGTTCGGAGAAACCGTCGGAGACCGGCGGCGGCAAGGTGGAAGAGGGCACCCCGCACGAGGTGACGATCGCTGTCGAGGGGACCGGCAGGAGCAACGTCATGTACACCCTCGACGACTCCGACTTCACGCAGGTGGACCTGCCGTGGACGAAGACGGCCACCATCGCGGCGCGGGGCGCCGAGCGTGAGGTGGGGCGACTGGTGATCGTCACGCCCGGCACCATGATCGCGGCAGACGGCAAGATGGTCGCGGCTCGGTGCTCGATCACGGTCGACGGCAAGACGGTCGCCGAGAGCAAGGACGACTCGGGCAAGCCCTGTTCGTACAAGTTCACGTAGTGCGTCACCGCGCCCGGTGAGCCACTCGGAACGAGCACCGTGGCATGCGTGTAGGCGGAGATGCATAGCGCGGAGCCCGTGATCCGGTCACGTGCTGATGACTGACCGGCTGAGAGAGACCGTGTGATGCAAGTGAACTCCGTGCTGGAAGTGCGGGAACTCCACTATTCCGTGGCCGGGAGAGCTCTGCTCGACGGGGTGGACCTCACTCTTCCTGCCGGTCGGTCGCTGGCCGCCACCCTGCCCGCGGCCATCGCACTGTTGCTGGCCGCCGCCGACCGGGGTGTGACCGCGTTCGGGCGCCGCCGTGGGCTGGCGGGGACGCTGCTCGCGGGCCGATGGACGCAAGGACGCCCCGGCTACCTCTCACGCCTCGTCGCGGGCGTGGTCATAGCGATGGGGCTGCTGAGTGTGGTGCAGGTGTATCCGAGTATGCAAAGCGCCTCCGTCCAGGGGGCGCTGGCGATGCGGGAACGCTTCGGGCACAGCATCCTCACCGTCCAGATACCGCACGGTGCCGAGGGCAGGACCGGCCCGTGGTCCGAAAGGCTGCCGTCCGGTGTCGAGGTGGCGGTGGTCGACTCGACGCTCGGTCTGGCGAACGGGGCGGGTGAGGTGAGGGAGGGGCCGGACGGCCCTGTCGAGGTCCGGCAGGAGGTCACGGTCCGCGGAGACTGCAGTGCCTTGCGGGGCCTGGGCTTGACGTGTCCGGCCGGGAAGAGCACCGGAGCCGCCCCGCTCTCGGAATCCACGCCCGCCCTCCGCGCTCTGCTGCCGGCTTCCGTGACAGAGGTCGGCGTGAGCCACGCTCCCCTTGCCGCCCGCCAGGGCAACGTGCTCGTCGTGTACTCGCCACAGGGGGAGGCGCTTCCGCTGGGAAGGCTGAAGCGGGACGCTCTCGCCGTACTGGGACCCGGCGCTCTCGTCGAGAGTGTGGGCCAGGGGTGGATCGGAGGGGCGGCCCTGCTCTCGTCCCAGCTGCGCTGGGTGACGCTTCTGGGTATTGCGGGGGTGGGGCTGGTGGCGCTGGCAGCCGCGTTGAACTGCCTCGCCGAGGTGCTGCGCTTCGCCAGTTCCATCGCACCGGTATCCGTGGTGACCGGCAGCCGGCGGGTGTACGTGACCGTAGCCGTCTGGACTCTCGCGGCGCCTCTGTGCGCCGCAGGCGCACTGGGCGCGGTCAGCGCGGTCTGGGTGACCCTCCCCTACACGACACCGCCGAGGAACGGGGAGCTACCACCTCAGATGTTGAGCGCCTCGGTGGCTGTGGTGTGCGCCCTGGCGCTGGTAGTGGCCTCTCTGGCCGCCCTGACTGCCGTACGGGAATCGAGGCGCTGGCGCCCCCGGCACGACTGAACGGGCGGCAGGCTCGGTGTCCGGCCACCTGCGTCTGCGGAGGAGCCGGGGCGGCACTCCGGGATGACCGGATGTGTCGCCCCGCGCCGTCCGTCAGGCCGGCCGCAGCCACACCGTCGCCAGCGGAGGCAGCGTCAGCGTGAGGCTGGTGTCCCTGCCGTGGGACGGGACCGCCTCCGGCTTCAGCGGGCCCTCGTTGCGCACGTCGCCGCCGCCGTACCGTGCCGCGTCCGTGTTGATGATCTCGACCCATGCCTCGGGGCCGTCCGGTACGCCGATGCGGTAGTCCTGCCGCACCACCGGCGAGAAGTGGCAGACCGCGATCAGCGGTGAGCCGTCCGCGTCGTAGCGGACGAAGGAGAGCGCGTTGTCCTCCGCCGCGCCGCCGTCGATCCAGGAGAAGCCCTCCGGGGCCGTGTCGCGCTGCCAGAGCGCGGGCAGCGCCCCGTACACCGCGTTCAGGTCGGTGACCAGCGTGCGGACGCCCCGGTGGTCGGCGGAGGCCTCGTACGTCTCGTCCAGCAGCCACCAGTCGGGGCCGTGGCCCTCGGACCACTCGGCTCCCTGGGCGAACTCCTGTCCCATGAAAAGGAGTTGCTTACCGGGGTGGGCCCACATGAAGCCGAGGTAGGCGCGGTGGTTGGCGCGCCGCTGCCACCAGTCGCCGGGCATCTTGGTGACCAGGGCCTGCTTGCCGTGCACCACCTCGTCGTGCGAGATGGGCAGCACGTAGTTCTCGCTGTACGCGTACACCATCGAGAACGTCATCTCGTCGTGGTGGTACTTGCGGTGGATCGGCTCCTTGGACATGTAGACGAGGGAGTCGTGCATCCAGCCCATGTTCCACTTCAGGCCGAAGCCCAGCCCCCCGTGGTCCGTGGCGCGGGTGACGCCGCTCCAGGCGGTTGACTCCTCCGCGATCGTGACCACGCCCGGGTTGCGCCGGTAGACGGTCGCGTTCATCTCCTGGAGGAAGGCCACCGCGTCCAGGTTCTCCCGGCCGCCGTACTCGTTGGGCGACCACTGGCCGTCCTCGCGCGAGTAGTCGAGGTAGAGCATCGAGGCCACGGCGTCGACCCGCAGGCCGTCGATGTGGAACTCCTCGCACCAGTACGTGGCGTTGGCGACGAGGAAGTTGCGGACCTCCGTGCGGCCGTAGTCGAACTCCAGGGTGCCCCAGTCGGGGTGCGCCGCCCGCTTCGGGTCGGAGTGCTCGTACAGCGGGCGGCCGTCGAACTCGGCGAGGGCCCAGTCGTCGCGCGGGAAGTGCGCGGGCACCCAGTCCATGAGGACGCCGATGCCCGCCGCGTGCAGGGCGTCGACCAGGAACCGGAAGTCGTCCGGGGTCCCCATCCGGGACGTCGGCGCGTAGAAACCCGTGACCTGGTAACCCCAGGAGCCGCCGAAGGGGTGCTCCGAGACCGGCATCAGCTCGACGTGCGTGAAGCCGAGCTCCCTTACATAAGCCGGGAGTTGGGCCGCGAGCTCGCGGTAGCCCAGGCCCGGCCGCCAGGAGGGGAGGTGCACCTCGTAGACGGAGAAGGGGGACTCGTGCACCGGCCGGTCGCCCCGGTGCGCCATCCAGTCCGCGTCCTGCCACACGTGGTGCGAGGCCGTCACCACCGAGGCGGTCGCGGGAGGCACCTCCGTGTGGCGTGCCATCGGGTCGGCGCGCAGGGTGTGCGAACCGTCGGGCCGGCAGATGTCGTACTTGTAGACGGCCCCCTCGCCGACACCGGGGAGGAACAGCTCCCACACTCCGGTGGAGCCCAGCGAGCGCATCGGGAAGGCCGTGCCGTCCCAGTAGGTGAAGTCGCCCGTGACACGGACCCCGCGCGCGTTCGGAGCCCAGACGGTGAAGCGGGTGCCCGGCACGCCCTGGTGCTCCATCGGCTGCGCGCCGAGAGCCCGCCACAGCTCCTCGTGCCGGCCCTCACCGATCAGGTGCAGATCGAGCTCACCGAGCGCGGGCAGGAAGCGGTAAGGGTCCTCCACCTCGATCTCGTTGTCGTCGTAGGCGATGAGCAGGCGGTACTCGGGCACGGACGGCATCGGCAGGACGGCGGAGAAGAAGCCGTCGCCGTCGTTCTGCAGCTCGGCCCGCACGTCCCGCGCCAGCACGGTCACCGAGCGGGCGAAGGGGCGCAGGACCCGGACGACGACACCGCCCCGGGCCGGATGCGCGCCCAGGACGTCGTGCGGAGCGTGGTGCTCACCGGCGAGCAGCCGGGCCCGGTCGGCGTCGGCCAGAGCCGTGGCCGGAAGGGCGTCCTTGCTCCCGCCGCCGCGCCGGGGGCGGGGCGGCGTGCCGGAGGCTCCGGAGGGCTCCGGTGCCGGGGTGGCCGGGGCGTCGGCGGCGGGCGCGCCGCCGGGGACGGGGCCGTCGGCGGGGAGGCGCTCGGAGGCCGGGGCCTTCGCGGCCGCGGCCCCGGCACCCGGTGACGTGGTGCCGGGGGCCTTGGCGGCGGCGGTGCCGGTACCCGCGGGGGTCTTGGTAGCCGCGCGGGTCTTGGCGGTGGTGGCCTTGCCGGCCGTGGTGGTCTTGGCGGCGGCGGTGCGCTTCGCCCTGCGCTTGGCGGGCGGTGGCGTGTCGGAGGCCGGCGCGCCGACCTCGGTGGTCACGGGCTGCGCGGCGGGCGGGACCTCGACGGGCTCGGGAGCTGACTCGGGGGACGTGCGGGACGGCTTGCGGGCGGTCACAGGGAGTGCCTCCTCGGGGGGTGGGGGACGGAGGGGAGGGAGGGGAGGGAGGGTCACACGGGCGTGCCGGCCAGGCGGTGGATCGCGGCCATGGGGACGGGCAGCCAGTCGGGGCGGTGCCGGGCCTCGTACAGGACCTCGTACACCGCCTTGTCGGTCTCGTGGGCACGCAGCAGCTCCGGTTCGCCGCGCGGGTCGGTGCCCGACGCCCGGGCGTAGCCCTCGCAGTACGCGGCACGGCAGCGGGCCGCCCACTCGGGGTTCCATGGCCGGTGCGAGCGGGCCGCGTAGTCGAAGGACCTGAGCATCCCCGCGACGTCGCGCACCGGCGGCTGCGGGCTGCGGCGCTCGTGCAGGGGCCGCGCCGGTTCGCCCTCGAAGTCGATGAGCGACCAGAAACCGTCCGGCCCGCGCAGGGTCTGCCCCAGGTGCAGGTCGCCGTGGATCCGCTGCGCGGCCCACCCCTTTCCCGTACGGCCCAGCGCGGCGACGGCGTCGAAGGCGGTGCGCAGCCCCGGTACGTACGGGACGAGGGCCGGAACCGCCTGCGCGGCGCACTCCAGCCGCTCGATCATCCCGGCCACCAGATGGCCGGTCCGCTCCTGGGCGAGCGCGGGGGTCGGCAGGGCCGCCGCGAGGGCCGTGTGGACCTCGGCCGTGGCCACGCCCAGCGCGTGCGCCTCGGGGAGGAAGTCGCGTCCCGCCGCGAGCGAGGCCAGCGCGAGCTGCCAGCCGTCCTCGGCTCCGTGCAGGAACGGCTGCAACACGCCGAGGGTGAGCGGCTCCGGAGTCTCCGCCTCGAACCAGGCGACCGGGGCGGGCACCCGGCGGCACCCCTCGCGGCCGAGCGCGAGCGGCAATTCCAGATCGGGGTTGCTGCCGGGGAAGACCCGCCGGAAGATCTTCAGGATGTAGGCGTCGCCGTAGACGAGCGAGGAGTTGGACTGCTCGGTGTCCAGGACGCGCGGGGGGAGTCCCGCGGGGATCGGCACGGCCTGTTCGAAGGTGAGGTGGCCGAGCGATCCCGGGTTACGGAATCGTTCCAGCAACAGGTCGGCGACGCGCGGGTCGTGCAGACCCTCGTACAGGGTGCGGCCGGCCAGCGGGCCCTCCGCGACCTGGCCGATGAGGGCACCCGCCAGCCGTGGCGGCAGTGTGGTGCGTACCCCCAGCAGGAGCTGGTAGCAGTCCTCGTGGGACTGCGGGGTGCGGCTCGGCTGGTGGGCGCGGACGAGCAGATGCAGCAGACCGGGGCCCGCGGCGGAGGCGTCCAGCGGCAGTATCTCGGTGGCCGCGACGAGGGAGAAGCCGGTGACCGGCTGGCCCTTGCCCGCGAACCAGCGCTGCCGCGGCAGCCATTCGTGGAGCAGTGGGACGAGTGACGGCAGTAGCGCCGTCGTGGCCGTGGTGCTTGTGGGACCTCGTCTTGTCGACTGTGTCGTTGCTGTGCTCTTCGCCAGGGCGACTCGAGTGGATGCAGCCTCCGACATGGCATCGCGTCCTTTCCCCGGGCACACCACAGGATGCGAAGAGTGTCCCGGATTGCGGCAATGGCTGTCCGGCTGTGCGGGACGTGTCGGGAGAGGATGGTCCGTACGGACTCGATCAATGGGCCCGAAGGGTCCGGAAGGAGCCCGGAAGAGCTCGATATGGGGGAGAGTGCCCCGTGCGGGGCGGCGGAAACCGCCCCGGGGGGCGGCGCCGGATGGTGGGGCGCCGCCGGCCGGCCGACTGGATCGGTCAGCTGACAGGAGCGTCCTTCCGCAGCCGGAACCAGTAGAAGCCGTGCCCGGCGAGGGTCAGCAGGTAGGGCCACTGCCCGACGGCGGGGAAGCGGACCCCGCCGATCAGCTCCACCGGATGACGCCCGTCGAAGGCGCGCAGATCGAGCTCCGTCGGCTGCGCGAACCGTGAGAAGTTGTGGACGCACAGCACGAGGTCGTCCTTGTACTCACGGGTGAAGGCGATCACCGCCGGGTTCGACGACGGCAGTTCGCTGTACGAGCCGAGGCCGAAGGCCGGGTTCTGCTTGCGGATCTCGATCATCCGCCGCGTCCAGTGCAGCAGCGAGGACGGCGAGGCCATGGACGCCTCGACGTTGGTGACCTGGTAGCCGTAGACCGGATCCATGATCGTGGGGAGGTAGAGCCGCCCCGGATCGCTGGAGGAGAAGCCGGCGTTGCGGTCCGGGGTCCACTGCATCGGGGTGCGTACGGCGTCGCGGTCGCCGAGCCAGATGTTGTCGCCCATCCCGATCTCGTCCCCGTAGTAGAGGATCGGCGAGCCGGGCAGGGACAGCAGCAGAGCGGTGAACAGCTCGATCTGGTTGCGGTCGTTGTCCAGGAGGGGGGCGAGGCGGCGGCGGATGCCGATGTTGGCCCGCATGCGCGGATCCTTGGCGTACTCCGCGTACATGTAGTCGCGCTCTTCGTCCGTGACCATCTCGAGCGTGAGCTCGTCGTGGTTGCGCAGGAAGATGCCCCACTGGCAGCCGGAGGGGATCTCCGGGGTCTTCGCCAGGATTTCCGAGACCGGGTAGCGGCTCTCGCGCCGGACGGCCATGAAGATCCGCGGCATCACCGGGAAGTGGAACGCCATGTGGCACTCGTCGCCGCCGGCCGGGAAGTCGCCGAAGTAGTCGACGACGTCCTCCGGCCACTGGTTGGCTTCGGCGAGCAGCACGGTGTCCGGGTAGTTGGCGTCGATCTCCTTGCGGACCCGCTTGAGGAAGTCGTGGGTCTCGGGGAGGTTCTCGCAGTTGGTGCCCTCGCGCTGGTAGAGGTAGGGGACGGCGTCCACCCGGAAGCCGTCGATGCCGAGGTCCAGCCAGAAGCGCAGGGCGGAGATGATCTCCTCCTGCACGGCCGGGTTCTCGTAGTTGAGATCGGGCTGGTGTGAGAAGAACCGGTGCCAGTAGTACTGCTTGCGCACCGGGTCGAACGTCCAGTTGGACGTCTCGGTGTCGACGAAGATGATCCGCGCGTCCGGGAACTGCTTGTCGTCGTCGGCCCAGACGTAGTAGTCGCCGTACGGCCCGTCGGGGTCGGTGCGGGACTGCTGGAACCAGTCGTGCTGGTCGCTCGTGTGATTCATGACGAAGTCGATGATCACGCGCATGCCGCGCTGGTGGGCGGCGTCGACGAACTCCACGAAGTCGGCGAGGTCGCCGAACTCGGGCAGCACGGCGGTGTAGTCGGAGACGTCGTAACCACCGTCGCGCAGCGGCGACTTGAAGAAGGGCGGCAGCCAGAGGCAGTCGACACCGAGCCACTGGAGGTAGTCGAGCTTGGCGGTCAGGCCCTTGAGGTCGCCGACGCCGTCGCCGTTGGAGTCCTGGAAGGACCGGACGAGTACCTCGTAGAAGACGGCGCGCTTGAACCAGTCGGGATCGCGGTCCTTGGCGGGAGTGTCCTCGAACAGGTCGTGGACGGGCTCATTGACGATCATGGTGTGGGTGACCCTCCGGTCGGCGGGGACGGTCGCAGGACGGCGACGTGCGCGGGTGTCACACCCGGCTCCAGACGCACATAGAAGGTCCTGCCCCAGTGATAGGTGGCGCCGGTGAGCTCGTCGCGCACCGGCACGCTCTCGTGCCGGTCGAGGCCGAGGCGCGGCATGTCCAACGAGACCGTGGCCTCCTGGGTGTGGTGGGGGTCGAGGTTGACGACCACCAGGACGACGTCCGGACCGGACCGCTTGCTGTAGGCGATCAGTGCCCCGTTGTCGACGTGGTGGAAGTGGACGTCGCGCAGTTGCTGGAGCGCGGGGTGGCGACGCCGGATGCGGTTGAGCGAGGTGATCAGGGGTGCCAGTGAGTGGCCCTCACGCTCCGCCGCATCCCAGTCCCTGGGCCTGAGTTGGTACTTCTCCGAGTCCTGGTACTCCTCGCTCCCGGGATGCACCGGGGTGTTCTCGCACAGCTCGAAGCCCGCGTACACACCCCAGGAGGGGGACAGCGTGGCGGCGAGCACGGCCCGCGCCTCGAAGGCCGGTCGGCCGCCGTCCTGGAGGTAACCGGGAAGGATGTCGGGCGTGTTCACGAAGAAGTTCGGCCTCATGTACGCGGCACAGTCGCCCGCGAGCTCCAGGGCGTACTCGGTGAGTTCCTGCTTCGTGTTGCGCCAGGTGAAGTACGTGTAGGACTGCTGGAAGCCGACCGCGGCCAGCGTGCGCATCATGGCGGGACGGGTGAACGCCTCGGCCAGGAAGATCACGTCCGGGTCGGTGCGGTTGATGTCGGCGATCGCCTTCTCCCAGAAGACGACCGGCTTGGTGTGCGGATTGTCGACACGGAAGATGCGTACGCCGTGGTCCATCCAGAACCGCAGGATGCGGACGCTCTCCGCGACGATGCCGGCCAGATCCTTGTCGAACGCGATCGGATAGATGTCCTGGTACTTCTTCGGCGGGTTCTCGGCGTAGGCGATGGAACCGTCGGGGCGGTGGTGGAACCACTCGGGATGCTCGGTCACCCAGGGGTGGTCCGGCGAGCACTGGAGCGCGAAGTCCAGCGCGACCTCCATCCGCAGGGTGCGGGCCGTCCCCACGAAGTGGTCGAAGTCCTCGAGCGTGCCGAGTTCGGGGTGGACGGCGTCGTGACCGCCCTCGGCCGAACCGATCGCCCAGGGCACCCCCGGGTCGCCGGCGGCGGGGGAGAGGCTGTTGTTGGGGCCCTTGCGGTGGGTGGTGCCGATGGGATGGATGGGTGGCAGGTAGACCACGTCGAACCCCATCGCGGCGACGGCCGGAAGCCGTTCGGCGGCCGTGCGGAAGGTGCCGCTGACCATCCTCGGGGCCGGGAGAACCGCTTCGGCACCGGGGCCGGTCCCCGCGCCCGCCGCCTTGGCCGCCTTCGTCGCCTTGGCCGAGCGCGCGGTGCGGGCGGGCCTCGCGGGCGCGGCCGGTTCCGGATGTGCCCCTTCGGAGCGCGGGAACAGCTCGTACCAGGACCCGTACAGGGCACGCCGGCGTTCGACGAGCAGGGGCATGGGCCGGGAGGCGGTTACCAGCTCGCGCAGGGGGTACCGGCCGAGCGCCTCGTCCACCTCGGGAGTGAGCGCGGCGGCCAGCCGGGCGGCCTCAGGGCGGCTCGCGTCACGCAGCGCGTCCACGGCGGCCAGCACCGCCTCGCGCCCCTCCTGCTTCGGCACGCCCGCGGCGGCCCGCTCGTACAGCTCCGCGCCCTCCGCGAAGACCAGGGCGACGTCGATACCCGCCGGCACCTTGATCCGCGCGTGGTTGCGCCAGGTCGTGACCGGATCGCTCCACGCCTCGACCGTGTAGGTCCAGTGCCCCTCCGCCGTCGGGGTGACGTCACAGCCCCACCGGTCCGTCCCCGGGGCGAGTTCGCGCATCGGCGTCCACGGGCCGGGCCGTCCGCTCGGGTCGCACAGCACCACGTCCGCGGCCACCGCGTCGTGGCCTTCGCGGAAGACGGTGGCGCTGACCTGGAAGGTCTCGCCTGCGACGGCTTTGGCCGGCCGTCTGCCGCAGTCGACGAGCGGACGGACGTCCAGGACGGGAATGCGACCGATCATGGAATCACCTGGGGGCTGGATCTCGGCATGCACGGAACGCGGAGTGGGTGCGAGGGGCTGACCGCGCGCGCCGCGATGGTGGGGTTGCGTCCTTTGTAGCTGCTCAGTCGTCTGCTGGCGGGCTGTGGGCATGGCCGCTCCTGTCCGCGTTCACTCGAATGGCACTCGAATGGCAGGTGCGCGAGGATCTCGTGCTCGGAATCGGGGCACCTGGGCTGCGCTGCGCGGGTGGGTGTAGAGGAAGCCTTCCCCCCGCTTACGGGCTGCCAACCCGACGGCGTATCAACTCCGGGGTGCACGCCGCGTACGCGCTGTGCACGCGGCGTGCCGTTCCCCCGGCCGACGCGTCACGCACCTACGCAGCCTTTCGTGTGGTGCGAAGCGCCACAAGGCCGCGTGAGGGGAAACCGGCCATATCGCCCGAGACGGGTGAGCGCGCGTCGGGCCCCTGGGCCGCTCGGGCCCGACGGGGGGCACGGGAATGCCGGGACCGAAGCGGACCGAGGGGGGCGTGGGAGGGCGCGCGCGGCGCGAGGGCCGGGCCCGGGGCGGGCGGCCCGCGCGGCACCGGCCCCACTGAGCCGGTCGCGCGCCGTCGCCGCGTACGGCGGCACGCCGCTACCGTCGAGGGTGACGGAGAGGACGCACACCGTGGTGCGTCCCCTCGGATCCGTACGTCCCCTGTAAAGGTGGGATACGTGAAGGCCATTCGTCGATTCACCGTGCGTCCCGTCCTCCCCGAACCCCTGCGACCGCTCAGCGACCTCGCCCACAACCTGCGCTGGTCCTGGCACACCGAGACCCAACAGCTCTTCCAGGCGGCCGACCCGGAGGGCTGGCGGCCCGCGGACGCCGACCCTGTGCGCCTGCTCGGCGCGGTCTCCGCCGCGCGTCTCACCGAGCTGGCCGGGGACCAGCACTTCCTGCGCCGCCTCACGGAGGTGTCCGAGAACCTCCGGGAGTACCTCGACGGCCCGAGGTGGTATCAGGACCAGCTCGGCCAGGGGGCGGAGCTCCCCGCCGCCATCGCCTACTTCTCCCCCGAGTTCGGGGTCACCGCCGCGCTGCCCCAGTACTCCGGCGGACTCGGCATCCTGGCCGGGGACCACCTCAAGGCCGCCAGCGACTTGGGCGTCCCGCTCATCGGGGTCGGTCTGCTCTACCGTCACGGCTACTTCCGGCAGAGCCTGTCCCGTGACGGCTGGCAGCAGGAGCACTACCCGGTGCTCGACCCCAACGAGCTGCCGCTCACCCTCCTGCGGGAAGCGGACGGCACCCCCAGCCGGGTCGTGCTCGCCCTGCCCGGCGGGCGTTCGCTGTACGCGTCGATCTGGCAGGCCCACGTCGGCCGGGTCCCGCTGCTGCTGCTCGACTCCGACGTCGAGGAGAACGCGCCGGGCGAACGTGACGTCACCGACCGTCTCTACGGCGGCGGCAGCGACCACCGGCTGCTCCAGGAGATGCTGCTCGGCATCGGCGGGGTCCGCGCCGTGCGGACGTACTGCCGGCTGACCGGGCACCCCGCTCCCGAGGTGTTCCACACCAACGAGGGACACGCCGGATTCCTCGGCCTGGAACGCATCCGGGAACTCTCCGACACCGGCATGGACTTCGACGCGGCCCTGGAAGTGGTGCGGGCCGGGGCGGTGTTCACCACCCACACCCCGGTGCCCGCCGGCATAGACCGGTTCGAGCGCCAGCTCGTCGCCCGCCACTTCGGTGACGACGGCGAGCTGCCGGGCGTCGGCGTGGACCGGATCCTGCGCCTCGGCATGGAGACCTACCCCGGAGGCGAGCCGGACCTCTTCAACATGGCGGTGATGGGCCTGCGGCTCGCGCAGCGCGCCAACGGCGTCTCCACACTCCACGGAGCCGTCAGCCGGGAGATGTTCTCCGGCCTGTGGCCGGGATTCGACCCCGCGGAGGTGCCGATCACCTCCGTGACCAACGGGGTGCACGCACCGACCTGGGTCGCCCCCGAGGTCCTGCGCCTCGGCGCCAGGAAGTTCGGCACCGAACGGGCGGAGAACGCGCTCGCGGGCGCCGGGGCCGGCCCGGGGGACGGCGCCGGGGACGGACGGGCCGGCACCCCCCGGCGCTGGGACGCCGTCAGCGCCGTCCCCGACCGGGAGATCTGGGAACTGCGCCGGGGGCTGCGCGAGCAGCTCGTCACCGAGGTCCGCAGGCGGCTGTACGCCTCCTGGCGCAGGCGCGGCGCCGGCACCGCGGAGCTCGGGTGGGTCGACGACGTACTCGATCCGGACGTCCTGACCATCGGCTTCGCCCGCCGTGTCCCCTCGTACAAGCGCCTGACACTCATGCTGCACGACCGCGACCGGCTGCGGGCCCTCCTGCTCCACCCGACGCACCCCATCCAGATCGTCGTCGCCGGCAAGGCCCACCCCGCCGACGACGGAGGGAAGCGGCTCGTCCAGGAGCTGGTCCGGTTCGCGGACGACCCGAGGGTGCGTCACCGCATCGTCTTCCTGCCCGACTACGGCATGGGGATGGCGCAGAAGCTCTACCCGGGCTGCGACGTCTGGCTCAACAACCCGCTGCGCCCTCTGGAGGCCTGCGGGACGAGCGGGATGAAGGCCGCGCTGAACGGCTGCCTCAACCTCTCGGTGCGCGACGGCTGGTGGGACGAGTGGTTCGAGCCGGACTTCGGCTGGGCGATCCCCACCGCCGACGGCTCCGCCACCGACGAGGAGCGGCGCGACGAGCTGGAGGCGGGCGCCCTCTACTCGCTGATCGAGGAGCGGGTCGCCCCGCGCTTCTACGACCGCAACGCCGAGGACCTCCCGGAGCGGTGGATCGAGATGGTCCGGCGCACCCTGGTGACTCTGGGGCCCAAGGTCCTCGCGGGCCGCATGGTGCGCGAGTACGTCGAGCGGCTCTACGCCCCCGCCGCGCTGGCCCGCCGGGCACTGCGGCCGGCCGCCGCCCAGGAGCTCGCCGCCTGGAAGGCCAAGGTCCGCGCGGCCTGGCCCCAGGTGGCCGTGGATCATGTGGAGGCCTCGGCCGACACCGTGGTGGGCGCCTCCGCCGAGCTGGGCTCCACCCTCGCGCTCCGGGTGCGGATCGCGCTGGGCGGCCTGGACCCGGACGACGTGGAGGTGCAGGTGGTGGCCGGACGGGTCGACTCCGGTGATGCGATCGCCGAAGCCCAGACCTTCCCGCTGAAGCCCGCCGGCGGTCACGACCTGGAGGACCGCTGGCTGTACGAGGGTCCGCTCGCCCTCGACCGCACGGGGCCCTACGGCTACACGGTCCGGGTCCTGCCCTCGCATCCGCTGCTGGCCTCCGGCGCCGAACTCGGACTGGTCGCGGTTCCGGCCGCCTCGGCGGTCGTGAACGGTGGAGTGCTGCTGCGCTGACACCCGTACGGGGCCCGTCACCCGCCGGGGTGGCGGGCCCACCGGTGTCCGGTCCTCCTTTTCGCCCGTATCCGGCGGAACCGGCCGGGGTGGTTTCACCGTGATCTCGCTAACATGACTGCCGGTGCCTCAGAGGCTCACGAGCCACCGAGGCGACAGCGATGCGTCCCCGGGCGCGAGTGGAGGTCAGCACGGTGAACGGCGGCGGAGGCCGAGCGAGACGCCTGACCCGTCGGCTGGCCGCGCAGGGGGGTTCCGCCCGGCCGTTGCGCGTCCGCCACCCCGAGACCGTCGGCGCCGCGCGGGCCGACCGCTTCACCACGGCCGCGCGGATGCGCTGGCTCCACCGGGCGAGCACGCGGATCGGTACCACGCTCGACCTGGAGCGGACGGCCCAGGAACTGGCCGTCTACAGCGTGCCCCGGCTCGCGGACGGCGCCGCCGTCGACCTGCTGGAATCCGTGCTGCACGGTGAGGAGGGCGAGCGCGTCACCGGGAGCGCCGTCCCCGTCACCCGGGCCATGGCCGTGCACGCCGTCGAGGCGCTGTCCGAGCTGGAACCCTCCCCGGTCGGCGAGGTCGTCGACCGCCGGGAGCGCCGCGAGACCCTGCTGACCACCCACTGCCTGCGCAACGGCGAGTCCGTGCTGGTCAGCCGGATGACCGAGGAGGACTTCGAGCGCGTCGCCCCGACCGACAGCGCCGCGGCGGCCATGCGGCGCCAGGGCGTCCACAGCTACCTGGCCGTGCCGCTGATCGCGCGCGGTGTCCTGCTGGGCTCGGCCGACTTCGTACGGGCGGGCGACAGCCCTCCCTTCAACCGGGCCGACGCTGAACTGGCCGGCCAGCTCGCCGCCATGGCGGCCGTGTTCATGGACAACGCCCGCCTCTACGGGCGCGAGCGCCAGCACGTCCTCTCCCTCCAGCGCAGCCTGCTCCCGCGCGCCACCCCGCACACCCCCGGTCTGCGGGTGCGCGCGCACTACGCGCCCGCCGCCGACGCGCACGGCGTGGGCGGCGACTGGTACGACGTGGTGGCGCTGCCCGGCGGGCGTACGGCGCTGGTCGTCGGCGACGTCACCGGGCACGGAGTGGCGGCCGCCGCCACGATGGGCCGGCTGCGGACCGTGGCCCGCACGCTCATGACGCTGGACATCGCACCCGACCGGGTACTCGCCCGGCTGGACCTGGCCACCCGCGACCTGGAGGACGACCAGGTCGCCACCTGCCTGTGCGCGGTCTACGACCCGGCGGACGCCAGCTACACCATCGCCAGCGCGGGCCATCCGCCGCCGCTGCTGGTGGACGGCGAGGGCGGCAACCGGTTCCTCGACGTGCCGGTCGGGGCGCCGCTCGGTACCGGAGTCATCCCGTACGACCCGCTGCGGACGCACGCCCCGCCGGGCAGCCGGCTCGTCCTCTACACCGACGGCCTGGTCAAGACCCGCACCGACGACGTGGACGTCCAGCTGGAGCGGCTGCGCGCGGCCGTGGGCGCGATGGCGCCGCAGGACCTGGACGACGGCGGCCTGCACCTTCTGCTGGGGCAGGTCGAGGGCCGCTTCGACGAGGCGGTGCTGCTGGTCGCCCGGGGCTGCGAGCTGCCCCCGGAGGCCGGTCTGCGGGTGTGGGACCTGCCTACGGAGGGCAATCCGGCTTCCACCGCACGCAAGTTGGTAACGGAGCAGCTCACCTTGTGGGGGCTGGCCGATTTCACCGATGTCACCGAACTGGTCGTCAGTGAACTGGTCGGCAACGCCATGCGGTACGGCGGCGGTCCCGGCCGCCTCCGGCTGCTGCGTGACGAGCGGATCGCGGTCGAGCTCGCGGACACCGGGCCCGATCTGCCCCAGATCCAGCACGCCGGGGTCAGCGACGAGGGCGGCCGGGGGCTGCAGCTCATCAACATGCTGTGCCGCAGGTGGGGTTCGTGCCGTACGGCGGGCGGCAAGGTCGTGTGGGCCGAGCAGAACATCCCGTCCTGAACGCTGCCGCCGGACTCACCCCCATGCGGAACGGGCCCGGGAGGGGCTTGCCTCTCCCGGGCCCGTTCGGCCCTGACGGGGCGGCCGGTGGCCCGGCGCGCCGCGTGTTCAGCGTGTGGTGCGGGTGCTCAGAAGGTGAGCTTGACGCTGTTGAAGGTGCCGGTGTCGCCCGAGTACACGTCCTGGATCCGCAGGTTCCAGGTGCCGTTGGCGACCTCGGAGGAGGCGTTGACCGTGTAGGTCGCCACCACGTTGTCCGCGGAGTCGCTGGACGAGGAGTTCTTCAGCCGGTAGGCCGTACCGTCCGGGGCCACCAGGTCGAGGACCAGGTCACCGCGGTAGGTGTGGGTGATGTCGACGGCGACCGGGAGGGCGCTCGGCGCGTTGCCGCTGCGGCCGCTGACGACGACGGGGACGTTGGTGGTGCTGTTGTCGGCGATGGCCTTGACGGTCGTGTTCTGGAAGACCGTGCCGCCCGGGTCGGTGCCACCACCGGGGCGGGTGCCCACGTTGATGCCGGCCCAGGCGTTGGCGACCGCGGTGTACTCGGCGCTCGTGGTGCCGTACAGCTCACCGGCCACGGCGAGGGTCCCGGTGCGGGCCGCCGCGTAGTTCGTGGTGGAGGTGAACTTCGTGGTGAGCGCCTTGAACCAGATCTGCAGCGCCTTGTCCCGGCCGATGCCGGTCACCGGAAGGCCGTCGGACGTCGGGGAGTTGTAGGACACCCCGTTGACGGTCTTGGCGCCGCTGCCCTCGGAGAGCAGGTAGAAGAAGTGGTTCGCCGGGCCCGAGGAGTAGTGGACGTCGACGGAGCCGATACCCGAGTACCAGGAGTCCTTGGAGGCGCCGTCCTTGCTCGGCTTGTCCATGTAGCGCAGCGGGGTGCCGTCGCCGTTGATGTCGATCTTCTCGCCGACCAGGTAGTCGCCCGGGTCGGTGGCGGTGTTGGAGTAGAACTCCACACCCGCAGCGAAGATGTCCGAGGTGGCCTCGTTGAGGCCGCCGGACTCACCGCTGTAGTTCAGGCCGGCGGTGTTGGAGGTGACGCCGTGCGTCATCTCGTGGGCCGCCACGTCGAGCGAGGTCAGCGGAGCGAGGTTCCCGCTGCCGTCGCCGTAGGTCATGCAGAAGCAGCTGTCGGACCAGAAGGCGTTGACGTAGGCGTTGCCGTAGTGGACGCGGGAGTACGCGCCGACGCCGTCGCCCTTGATGCCGGTGCGGCCCATGACGTTCTTGTAGAAGTCCCAGGTCTCCGCGGCCCCGTAGTGGGCGTCGGCGGCGGCCGTCTCGGTGTTCGACGCGCTGCCGTTGCCCCAGATGTCGTCGGCGCCGGAGAAGAGCGTCCCGGTGCCCGAGGTGCCGCGGTTCAGGTTGTACGTCTTGTGGCTGCCGCGCGCGGAGTCGGTCAGGTTGTACGAGCCCGAGCTGCTCGAGGTGCCGAGCGTGACCTGGCCGCTGTACTGCGTGTTGCCGGTGCCCGTCTCGATGGCCTGCCACTCGTACAGCTTGGCACCCGACGAGGCGTCCGTGATCACGTGGAGCTCGTTCGGGGTGCCGTCGTGCTGGAGGCCGCCGACCACGGTCTCGTACGCGAGCTGCGGGGTGCCGCTCGCCGTCCAGACGACCTTGCGCGGGGCCTTGGATGCCTCGGTGCTCTTGGAACCGTCCGCGCGGGCCGTGGTCAGTGCCTGCTTCTCCGCGGTGGCGGGCGCGATGTCCGCCGTGGTGCCGACCGCCTTGAGCTGCGCGCCGGTCGCCCGGGACGCCTTGGTGACGCCCTCCGTGGTGCCGGCCTTGGACTCGGAGACGACCAGGTCGCCGCCGAGGACCGGGAGGCCGCCGAGGGTGCGCTCGTAGCGGGTGTGCGTGGTGCCGTCGACGTCCTTGACGACATCGCGGACGACGAGCTTCTCGGTGGTGCCGAGGCCGAGTTCCTTGGCGGTGGCCGCCTTGGTGGCGTCGGCCTCGCGGAGCAGTTCGGCGCGCTGGGCGGGGGAGAGCTTCGCGGGGAGCGCGCCCGGGTCGGCGCCCTTGGCGGCGGCGGCCGGTGCGGCGGAGGTGGTGTCGGCCGGGGCGGCTGAGGCGCCGCTCTGGACTCCGACGGCGAGGAGGGCTGCTGCGGCTATCAGAGCGCCGGTCGCGGTGGCACGACGGCTGGGCGTGGATCTCACGCGGACTCCTTCTGCGAGGGGGGTCACCGGCAGGCTGGGTGAGTCGGCCGGACGGAGCAGGCGGTGCGCGGAACGGGGGAAGAGTGTCAGCAGAAGGTGGCGCGTGTCAGGACCGCGTCAACACAATGGCCGGAATTCGTCCGTTGGCGGAATGGTCATGTTCGTTAAGCGGACGTTTCCCCGTGTGTCATCCCTGTGGCGTAGGGCGGGCCGCTGAGGGGTGCACGACCAGAACGCGCAGGGTGCTTTGAGATTGCGTTCGAATACGCGACGTTCGCACGGGTGGACGGCAAGCGGACGAAGGCCACCAGGTGAGACGGTACGGAACCGTGGCCGGTTCCGTACCGTCTCCCGGCGGCCGGTTTCCTACTCGCAGGTACCGCGTCAGGCCAGGCTCTCCCGCCAGGCGCGGTGCAGTCCGGCGAACGTGCCGGTACCGGCGATGAGTTCCGCCGGGGTGCCGTCCTCGACGATCCGGCCGTTCTCCATCACCAGCACCCGGTCCGCGATCTCCACGGTCGACAGCCGGTGCGCGATCACCACCGCCGTCCGGCCGTGCAGCACCGTGTCCATCGCCCGCTGCACCGCACGCTCACCGGGGATGTCCAGCGAGCTCGTCGCCTCGTCGAGGATCAGCACCGCCGGATCCGCGAGCAACGCCCGTGCGAAGGCGACCAGCTGGCGCTGCCCCGCCGAGATCCGGCCGCCCCGCTTGCGTACGTCCGTGTCGTACCCCTCGGGCAGGCCGCTGATGAAGTCGTGCGCGCCGATGGCCTTGGCCGCGTGCTCGATCTCCTCCGGGGTCGCCTCCGGGCGGCCGATCGCGATGTTCTCGGCAATCGTGCCGGAGAACAGGAACGCCTCCTGCGTCACCATCACCACGCCCCGGCGCAGCTCCGCCGTGGCCAGGTCGCGCAGGTCGGTCCCGTCCAGCAGGACCCGGCCCTCGGTGGGGTCGTAGAAGCGTGCCAGCAGTTTGGCGAGCGTCGACTTCCCCGCGCCCGTGGAGCCGACCACGGCCACGGTCCGGCCTGCGGGAATGGTCAGGTCGAAGCGCGGCAGCACCTCGCCCCCCGTCCGGTACGCGAACCGCACGCCGTCGAACACGACCTCGCGGCCCGGCTGTTCACCGGCCAGGGCGGGCAGCTGCTTCGGGGAGGCGGGCTCGGGAACGGCGGGCGTCTGCGCCAGTAGTCCCGCGATCTTCTCCAGCGAGGCGGCGGCGGACTGATAGGAGTTGAGGAACATCGCGAGCCGGTCGATCGGGTCGTACAACCGCCGCAGGTACAGCACGGCCGCCGCCAGCACCCCGAGCGCCAGCGTCCCCGACGCCACCCGGTAGGCGCCCCACAGGACCATCGCGGCCACCGCCGTGTTGGCGACGAGCCGGGAGCCGACGACGTAACGCGCCATCTCCAGCAGCGCGTCGCCGTTCCTCCGCTCGTGACGGTGGTTGAGCACCTCGAAGTCCGCGTCGTTGACACGCTCCCTGCGGAAGGCCTGCACGGGGCGGATGCCGTTCATCGTCTCGGCGAACTTCACGACGACCGCGGCGATCGCGGAGGAGCGCGCCGAGTAGGCCTGGGACGCGCGGCGCCGGTAGGCACGCACCAGCAGGTACAGGGGGACGAACGAGGCCACGGCGATCGTGCCGATCCCGAGATCGAGCCAGAGCAGCATGAGGGAGATCGACACGAACGACAGCACGACGCCGATGAGCTCCTGCAGCCCCTCGCCGAGCAGTTCGCGCAGGGACTCCACATCCGTGGTCGAGCGCGAGATGAGCCGGCCGGAGGTGTAGCGCTCGTGGAAGTCCACACTCAGCGCCTGTGCGTGGCGGAAGATCCGGCCGCGCAGATCGAGCAGGACGTCCTGGTTGATCCGGGCGGCGGCCCGGATGAACGCGTACTGCATCAGACCGGCGCCGGCCGAGCACACGGCGTACCCGGCGCCCACGGCGATCAGCGGCCCGTGGTCGTGGTCCCGGAACGCGGGGACGCCGCTGTCGATGGCGTACGCGACCAGTAGCGGCCCCGCCTGCACGGCGGCCTGCTGGATGACCAGGAGCACGGAGGCCAGGACGACCCGGGCGCGCAGCGGGGCCAGCAGCGAGGTCAGCAGCGCCCAGGTCGCCCCGCGGGGGGCGGGCAGGGCGTCCCGGTCGAACGGGTCGCCGGCGCCGGACGTCGGGGGCGCCCCCTTTCCCGGCAGGTCCTCGTCGGCGACGGCCCGGCCGTCGGTGGTGGTACCGGTCATCGGATGCTGCCCTCCTCGGCAGTGGAAACCCCGGCGCGGGCGCCGGCGTCCACCGGGCTTCCCACGCCCGCGGCGCCCTTCGTGTCCTCCACGCCCTCGCCCCCGGCGCCGGCCGCTGCACGGTCCACGCCGCCGTCTGCGCCTTCCGCGTCCCGCACACCCTCCGCGCCCGACATCAGCCAGGCGTACTCGGCGTTGCCGCGCAGCAGTTCCTGATGCGTACCGATCGCACCGATCCGGCCCCCGGACAGCAGCGCCACCCGGTCGGCCAGCATCACCGTGGACGGCCGGTGCGCCACGACCACCGCCGTCGTCCGCTCCAGCACGCGCCGCAGCGCCGCCTCCACCAGCGCCTCCGTGTGCACGTCCAGGGCGGACAGCGGGTCGTCGAGCACCAGGAAACGCGGTCCGCCCACGACGGCCCTGGCCAGCGCCAGACGCTGGCGCTGGCCGCCGGACAGGCTCAGCCCCTGCTCACCGACCTGGGTGCCGACGCCGTCGGGAAGGTCGTACACGAAGTCGGCCTGCGCGACCGACAGGGCCCGGCGCAGCTCCTCCTCGCCCGCGTCCTCGGCGCCCATCAGCACGTTCTCCCCGACGGTCGCCGAGAAGAGCGTCGGCTCCTCGAAGGCCACGGACACCAGCTCGCGCAGCCGGGACCGTTCCATGCCCGCGATGTCCTCCCCGTCCAGGAGGATCCGGCCCCCGGTGACCTCGTGCAGCCGGGGGACGAGCGCCGTCAGTGTCGTCTTGCCCGAGCCGGTCGCCCCCACCAGGGCCATCGTCTCGCCGGGCCGGATGTGCAGGTCGATCCCGGCCAGCACGGGCGGGGAGCCGGGCGCCGCGTCGGGATAACGGAACTCGACCTTCTCGAAGACGATCCCCGGACCGGCCGCCGGAGCGGTGCCCGCGCTCTCGGGGTCCTGCTCCTGCGCCACGTCCATGACCTCGAAGAAGCGGTCGGCGGCCGTCGCGGACTCCTGGCTCATCGCCAGCAGGAAGCCGATCGACTCGACCGGCCAGCGCAGCGCCAGCGCCGTCGACAGGAAGGCGACGAGCGTCCCCGCCGACAGACCGCCGTCCGCCACCTCGATCGTGCCGAGCACCAGCGCGGCCCCGATCGCCAGCTCGGGGAGGGCGGTGATGAGGGCCCAGATCCCCGCCAGCAGACGGGCCTTGCCCAGCTCCGTGGCCCGCAGCCGCCGGGCGAGCGCGTGGAAGGCCCGCGCCTGGCTGCGGTGCCGGCCGAACCCCTTGACGACGCGGATGCCCAGCACGCTCTCCTCGACGACCGTCGTCAGATCGCCGACCTGGTCCTGCGCCTGCCGCGCCACCAGGGAGTACTTCGTCTCGAAGACGGAGCAGAGGATCATCAGAGGTACCGCAGGGGCCAGCAGCACCAGCCCGAGGGACCACTCCTGGGCGAACAGGATGACGAAACCGACCAGGATCGTCGTCGCGTTGACCAGCAGGAAGGTCAGGGGGAAGGCCAGGAACATCCGCAGCAGCATCAGGTCGGTGGTCCCGCGCGACAGCAACTGCCCCGAGGGCCAGCGGTCGTGGAACGCCACGGGCAGCCGCTGCAGATGCCGGTACAGGTCCGCGCGCAGCGCCGCCTCGACCCCCGCCAGCGGCCGTGCCACCAGCCACCGCCGCAGCCCGAACAGCCCGGCCTCGGCTAGTCCCAGGAGCAGCAGGTAGAGGGCGCCCAGCCACACCCCTCCCGGATCACGGTCGGCGACCGGGCCGTCCACCATCCACTTCAGGACGAGCGGGATCACCAGGGCGAGACACGACGCCAGCACCGCCACGAGAGCGGCGGCGAACCAGCGCGCCCGAACGGGTCGGACATAGGGCCACAGACGCAGGAGGGAGCGCACGGTGGACCGGTCCGTGGGCTCTGCGGATTTTTCGGGCATCACGAGCGAGCCTATGGTTCACCACTGACATCCCTCACGTGGTTTTCCGGTCACCGCGAGCGGGTCGTACGCCCGCGTCAGCCGATCGGCCGATGCGGGTCCGGGCGGCACCGTGGACGTCGTGCGCTCCCGCCCGAGGCGTTGCCCGTGGGTCTGCCGGTCACTGCGGTGGAGGGGGTGCGCCGGACCTGCGCGGCCCACCGTCGCCCGGGCCGGCTTCGCGGGGGCGGGCCGGCGGCCGGCGGGCCGGGTCCGGGGCGCCCCGTCGACCACCACGCCCCCTCACCCGGTCACCCGGCGACCCGGAACAGCAGCACCGACCGTTCCGGCACACGCACCGCCGTGCCGCCCCGGTGCACCGTCCCGGGCGCGGCCGACTGGTCCTCCCGGGAGGTGTCCAGGACCAGTTCGTACGTCCGGGCCCACGGAGCGCCGGGGAGGCTGAAGTCGCACGGGGTGTGCGCCGCGTGCAGGACCGCCAGGAAGCTGTCGTCGGTGATCTGCCCGCCGTGGGCGTCCCGGCCGGGGATGTCACGACCGGAGAGGTAGAGGGCGAGCGTCGCCGTGGGTGCGTACCAGTCCGCCTCCGTCATCTCCGCCCCCCGCGGGGTGAACCACGCCAGGTCCCGCAGCCCGTCCGGGGCCTGGGGGGTGCCGGCGAAGAACGCGCGCCGCCGCAGCACCGGGTGGGCGTGGCGCAGGGCCAGCATCCGGGCGGTCAGTGCGGTCAGCCCCCGCCACCGGGGCTGCTCCAGGAGCGACCAGTCCAGCCAGCCGACCTCGTTGTCCTGGCAGTAGGCGTTGTTGTTACCGCCCTGTGTACGGCCCATCTCGTCGCCCGCGACCAGCATCGGCACGCCGGTCGACAGGAGCAGCGTGGTGAGGAGGTTGCGCAGCTGGCGCAGGCGCAGGGCGTTCACCTCTGGGTCGTCGCTCTCGCCCTCCGCGCCGCAGTTCCAGGAGCGGTTGTCGTCGGTGCCGTCGCGGTTGCCCTCACCGTTGGCCTCGTTGTGCTTGTGGGTGTAGCTGACGAGGTCGCGCAGGGTGAAGCCGTCGTGCGCGGTGACGAAGTTGACGGAGGCGTACGGGCGCCTGCCGCCCCAGGCGTACAGGTCGCTCGATCCGGTGAGCCGGTAGCCGAGGTCCCGCACGTCGGGCAGCGCGCCGCGCCAGAAGTCCCGTACGGCGTCGCGGTAGTGGTCGTTCCATTCCGTCCACAGGGGCGGGAAGGCGCCCACCTGGTAACCGCCGTTGCCGACGTCCCAGGGTTCGGCGATGAGCTTGACCCGGCGCAGTACCGGGTCCTGGGCGATGACCGCGAGGAACGGGGAGAGCATGTCGACGTCGTGCATCGAGCGGGCGAGGGCCGCCGCGAGGTCGAAGCGGAAGCCGTCGACCCCCATCTCCGTCACCCAGTAGCGCAGCGAGTCCGTGATCAGCCGCAGGACCTGCGGCTGCACCACGTGCAGCGTGTTGCCGCAGCCGGTGTAGTCCGCGTAGCGGCGGGCGTCCGGCTGCAGGCGGTAGTAGCCGCGGTTGTCGATGCCCCGCAGGGAGAGCGTGGGGCCCAGTTCGCCGGCTTCCGCGGTGTGGTTGTAGACCACGTCGAGGATCACCTCGATGCCTGCGGCGTGCAGCGCGCGCACCATCTTCTTGAACTCGCCGACCTGCCCTCCCGCCGTGCCGTTCGCCGCGTAGCCGGCGTGCGGGGCGAAGTAGCCGACGGAGTTGTAGCCCCAGTAGTTGCGCAGTCCGCGCCGCAGCAGGTGGTCCTCGTGCGCGAACTGGTGGACGGGCAGGAGTTCGACGGCCGTCACACCGAGACGCCGGAGGTGGCCGACGGCGGCCGGGTGGGCGAGTCCGGCGTAGGTGCCGCGCAGGTGCGGGGGGATGTCCGGGTGGAGCTGGGTGAAGCCGCGGACGTGCAGCTCGTAGATGACCGAGTCCGCCCACGGGGTCTTGGGCCTGCGGTCGTCCGCCCAGTCGTCGTCGTCGTGGACGACGACGCCCTTGGGGACGAACGGCGCGGAGTCGCGGTCGTCGCGCACCGTGTCGGCGACGTGCTGCTGCGGCCAGTCCCTCACATGGCCGTACACCTCCGGCGGAAGGGTGAACGTGCCGTCCACCGCGCGGGCGTACGGGTCGAGGAGCAGTTTCGCCGCGTTCCAGCGGGCTCCGGTCCAGGGGTCCCAGCGGCCGTGCACCCGGTAGCCGTACCGCTGCCCCGGCTGTACGCCGGGGACGAAGCCGTGCCAGATCTCATGGGTGAGCTCGGTCAGCGGGAGCCGGGTCTCCCGGTCCCGGCCGTCGAAGAGGCAGAGCTCGACCGCCTCCGCCCCGCCCGCCCACAGGGCGAAGTTCGTGCCCGCCGCCCCGTCGGGGCCGACCCTGTAGCGGGCCCCGAGCGGCGTCGGGGTACCCGGCCGTACGGGTGGTCCCTCCGGGCCGTTCGGTGCGGCCGGTTCCCTCGCCACCACGCTTCCGGCCGCCCTCGGCGCTTCCTCCTGCTCCGCTGTGCTCGACACCTCTCGGCCTCCCGCGGCTCGTCGGACCGGTACCCGGCGAAAGGGCGTGCGGCGTCCCGGCCGCGGCCTTCCCGGTGTGGTCCTCCCCTCTGTTCTGCCCACGGCGGGGCCCGCACTCACGTTTCCCCCGGGCGGCTCCTGTCGTTGGGGGAGCGTGAACCACGTAGCGAAGAGAGCACGGGCGGGTACGGCCGCCGTGCTGACATGGGCAGGACTGTTCACCGTGCTGGCCGTGCTGACGGGCTGCACCGGGCCGGCGTCGTTCTTCGGGGACGACCGCGCCCCCGGGGAGGCCATCCGCATCGTCCCGGAGGACGGCGCCACGAACGTCGGCGCGGACAACCGGATCGAGGTCACCGTCCCCGACGGACGGCTCGAACGGGTGAAGGTGACACGGACCGAGGACGCCGAACACGAGGAGGTGCCGGGCCGGATCGCGGAGAACGGCCGGTCATGGGCTCCCGAGGAGAAGGGCTACCGGCTGGGCCTCGCGGGCAAGTACAGCGTCGAGGCGGTCGCCGTCGACGGGGACGGCCACCGCGAGGCGCGCAGCACGACCTTCACCACCCTGGTGCCCAAGGACCGCTTCATCGGCTACTTCAAGCCGGAGAACCGGTCCACCGTGGGCACCGGCATGATCATCTCCTTCGACTTCAACCGGCCGGTGAGCAACCGCGCCGCGGTGGAGAGGGCCATCGGGATCACCACGGAACCCGAGGTCGAGGTGGCGGGCCACTGGTTCGGCAAGGACCGCCTCGACTTCCGCCCGGCCGCGTACTGGGAGCCGGGCACCGCGGTCACCGTCGACGTGGGGCTGCGGGACGTCGAGGGCGCCCCGGGGGTGTACGGCAGCCAGCGCAAGAGGATCACCTTCCGGGTGGGCCGGTCCCAGACGTCCGTCGTCGACGTCCGCGACCACACCATGCGGGTGAGCCGCGACGGCGAACTCGTCACCACGGTGCCCATCACGGCGGGCGCCGAGAGCACGACCACGTACAACGGGAAGATGGTGGTCTCCGAACGGCACGAGGTCACCCGGATGGACGGGCGCACCGTCGGCTTCGGCGGCGAGTACGACATCGCGGACGTCCCGCACGCCATCCGGCTGACCAAGTCGGGCACCTTTTTGCACGGCAACTACTGGGAGGACCCCGACATCTTCGGGACGGAGAACACCAGCCACGGCTGCATCGGCCTGCGGGACGTGAAGGGCGGCAGTTCCGACACCCCCGCCGGCTGGTTCTTCGAACGGACCCTCGTGGGTGATGTGGTCGAGGTCGTCAACTCCGCGGACAAGACCGTCGCCCCGGACAACGGCCTCGGAGGCTGGAACCTCGGCTGGGCCGCGTGGAAGGCGGGCTCCGCACTGCGCTGACCCCTTCCCCGACCCGCACGGCCCCGGAGGCGCCGTCTCCGGGGCCGACGGGCGGCCGCGGGACGCCACTTGGGACGGAACGGTGACATTCCGGGGGAGTTCTCCCCAGGCGCGGTGTGATTATCTTGCGCCGTGCGTGTGTACAGCGCGCGGGGGTGCGGGCCATGGCGGGGCCAGGCCGTGCGAGGGGAGACGACCACATTGAACGGGCAGCCGATATCGGGGGCATCGGCGGGGGCGAGCGGGGGACGGCGTGGGCGCGGGGCCCCCGGACTTCTCGTACCCGTGCTGGGTGTGCTGCTGTTGCTGGTGACGGCGTGCGGCGGGGGCGGGGCTGCCGCGGACGCCGGGAACGGCGGGGACGCGGGCGCGAAGGCCGGTGACACCGGCGCCTCCCAGGCGGTGGTGACCGTCGCGCCGAAGGACGGCGCCGACGACGTGGCGACGAGCGGGGCGCTGAAGGTGTCGGCCTCCCGGGGCAGGCTGAGCACCGTCAAGGTCACCGGCCCCAAGGGCGGCGAGGTCGCGGGCCGGATCGCGGCGGACGGCCTGAGCTGGGCACCCGACCGGCACCTGGCCGCCGCGACCAAGTACACGGTGCACGCGGTCGCCAAGGACGCGAAGGGCCGCGAGTCGGCGAAGGACACCACGTTCACGACGCTCGTCCCGCAGAACACCTTCATCGGGCAGTACACGCCGGAGGACGGCTCGACGGTCGGCGTCGGCATGCCCGTGTCGATCCACTTCACCCGGGGCATCACCGCACCGGAGGACGTGGAGAAGGCGATCACGGTCACGGCGGAGCCCGCCGTACGGATCGAGCCCCACTGGTTCGGCAACGACCGGCTCGACTTCCGCCCCGAGGAGTACTGGGCGGCGGGCACGAAGGTGACCGTGCGGCTCGACCTCGACGGCGTCGAGGGCCGGCCGGGTGTCTACGGCAAGCAGGTCAAGACCGTGAAGTTCACCATCGGCCGCAGCCAGGTCTCCACCGTCGACGCGAGCTCCCACCGCATGAAGGTGGTCCGCGACGGCAAGCAGATCAAGGACATCCCGATCTCCGCGGGCGCCCCGTCGACGACCACGTACAACGGCCGGATGGTCATCAGCGAGAAGCTCAAGGTGACCCGGATGAACGGCGACACGGTCGGCTTCGGCGGCGAGTACGACATCAAGGACGTGCCGCATGCGATGCGCCTGTCCACCTCGGGGACCTTCATCCACGGCAACTACTGGGGCTCGTCCGGCATCTTCGGGTCCACCAACACCAGCCACGGCTGCGTGGGCCTGCGGGACGTGCGCGGCGCCTGGGACGGTACGACCCCGGCCGCCTGGTTCTTCGACAACTCGCTGATCGGCGACGTGGTGGTCGTGAAGAACAGCCACGACAAGGTGATCCAGCCGGACAACGGCCTCAACGGATGGAACATGGACTGGTCGGAGTGGACCGCGTAGGTCCCCTCCGCGTGGACGGGCCCGGTGCCGTGGACGACGGCACCGGGCCCGTCCGTGCCGTCGGCGGCCGACCCTCTAACCTGCCTCCCATGACCGTAACCCTCGAAGTAAGCGACGGCGTCGGGACGATCCGGCTGGACCGCCCGCCTATGAACGCCCTGGACATCGCCACCCAGGACCGGCTGCGTGAGCTCGCCGAGGAGGCGGCCCGGCGCGACGACGTGCGTGCGGTGATCCTCTACGGCGGCGAGAAGGTGTTCGCGGCGGGCGCGGACATCAAGGAGATGCAGGCGATGGACCATCCGGCGATGGTCGTGCGCTCCAAGGCCCTCCAGGACGCCTTCACCGCCGTGGCGCGCATCCCCAAACCCGTCGTCGCCGCCCTCACCGGTTACGCCCTGGGCGGCGGCTGCGAGCTGGCGCTCTGCGCGGACTTCCGGATCGCCGCGGACAACGCGAAGCTCGGCCAGCCGGAGATCCTGCTCGGCCTGATTCCCGGAGCCGGCGGGACCCAGCGCCTCGCCCGGCTCGTCGGCCCGTCCCGGGCCAAGGACCTCATCTTCACCGGCCGCCACGTGAGGGCAGAGGAGGCACTGGCCATCGGTCTGGTGGACCGTGTCGTGCCCGCCGCCGAGGTGTACGAGCAGGCGCACGCCTGGGCCGCCCGGCTGGCCAAGGGGCCGGCGCTCGCGCTGCGCGCCGCGAAGGAGTCCGTGGACGCCGGTCTGGAGACGGACATCGACACCGGGCTCACGATCGAACGGAACTGGTTCGCCGGTCTGTTCGCCACCGAGGACCGGGAGCGCGGCATGCGCAGCTTCGTGGAGGAAGGGCCGGGCAAGGCCGAGTTCCTCTGACCGTACGTCTGTCACGCACAACAGACCGCGCGTTCATCCGTGCGAGCGGATCGGTGGAACCACAAGGCAGTCTTGAGGTTCCACACGCGCACGCCCCGCGCAATTACCCCAAAGGTCCGTGTCCCCGCTGGCAGGAACCGGCGTAGAGGTGTTTCTCCCGCCTCTGGCATATGCCGGAAGACCAGACCGGAATGCTTCGTTCCGGGGGGTCAATTCCCCGGAGACGACCCCGGGAGGCATCGGGTGCGGCCATGATGGTGCGCATGGCGGGCCTGGAGGGTGTGGAGCAGCCGCGACCGCGAAGCAGTGCGGCGACGGCAGGCAGGATGTCGGCCGTTGATGACGAACGGCCCTTCCGGGTAGTGGAGTTGTTCGGTAACCCGTCGGAGGGTGAGGTCTGGCTGCCCTCCCGGCCCGAGTCCGCCGCCACCGCCCGCCGGCTCACCTCCTGCGTGCTGCAGCGCCAGTGGGCCCTGCCCCCGCAGACCGTCGAGTACGGTGTGCTGCTCGTCTCGGAACTGGTGGGCAACGCGGTGCGCCACACGGGTGCCCGGTCCTTCGGGCTGCGCATGCTGCGCCGTCGCGGGTGGGTCAGGGTCGAGGTGCGCGACCCCTCGCGCGGGCTGCCCTGCCTGATGCCGGTCCGGGAGATGGATGTGAGCGGCCGCGGCCTGTTCCTCGTGGACAAGCTCTCCGACCGGTGGGGCGTCGATCTCCTACCGCGCGGCAAGAACACCTGGTTCGAGATGCGCACGCTGGACCGCTGACGCGCAGAAGCCCCCGGTGGCCGGGGTGCGGCTCTTCGGGGGCTTCTGAGGGGGCCGTGGAATGGGGGGTGTGTCCACGGCCGCTCGGGGGACCGGCTCGGGTCGGAGGAGGTCGCTCCATCGACTATGGCATACGGGCGACCCCGGTGCCAAAGATGCAAACCGGATAAAGTGTCGCAGAAGTGGTCATTCGTTTAACGGATCGCAGGTGTAGTGGGTCACTCGCCTGGGTTTCTTTGCATAGAAATGAGATTCACCGAATGATTCATTGATCATCCCCGGAAGGTGTTCATCCATACCCTCCGCTCTTCGCGTCCTACTGTGTCTCGGGTCAGCCGGCAGCAGCATCCGAACCGACCGCGAGGTGGCCATGGACGGTCGCACGACCCCGGTGGCCCGCCGCGGCGCCCTGCGCGCCGCCGCCGGGGTCCTCCTGGCAGGCGCCGCCACCGCGGGCTGCGCGCGGGATGAACCCGCCTCCCACCCCGCTCCGGCCGTCCCTTCGCGGACCTCCTCACCGCCCGCGGGCAAGGCCCAGGGGGCCGGCCGCCCGGCCGCCGCTCCGCACCGCTTCCCCGGCCGGCCCGGCCAGATCGAGCACGGACCTCGGGACCGTCCACGCGTCGCCCTCACCTTCCACGGCCAGGGCGACCCGGCCCTGGCCCGCGCGATCCTGGACGAGGCCGAGAGGGCCGGTGCCCGGCTCACCGTCCTGGCCGTCGGCACCTGGCTCGACGAACACCCCGGGATGGCCCCGAGGATCCTCGACGGCGGACACGACCTCGGCAACCACACCCAGAGCCACCTCGACATCAACGCCATGGACGAGAAGCGGGCGTACGAGGAGATCACCGGCTGCGCCCGGCGCCTGCACCGGCTCACCGGCTCCATCGGGACGTGGTTCCGGCCCTCCCGCGCCCGGTACGCCACCCCCCTCGTGCAGGACCTCGCCCGCCGGGCCGGCTACCCGCACGTCCTGTCCTACGACGTCGACTCCCTCGACTTCACCTCGCCGGGCGTCGCTGCCGTCACCCGCAAGGTCGCCGGCGAACTCCGCAACGGATCGGTGGTGAGCCTGCACTTCGGTTACCGGGACACCATCGCCGCACTTCCCCTCCTCCTCACCGAAATCGACCGGCGCCGACTGCGCGCGGTGACCACGACGGAGCTGCTGACCTGATGCTTCCCTCCACGCGCACCACCACAGCCACCGCCCTGCTCGCGGGCCTGATGGCCGCCGCACTCGCCGCCTGCGCGTCCCCCGCGGACGGCGGGGCCGCTTCCTCGCGTACCGAGGCGGCCGTCGCGCCGGTCAGGTCCGCACGGCCCGCGACCCCTCCCGGACTTCCCGGGATGCCGCCCGTGCTCGACCCCGCGGACATCTACGCCGCCGACCGGCCCGGACGGCTGGCGCCCGCCGTACGGGACTTCCCCTCGCGGGTGTACGTACCCAACACCAACTCCGACACCGTGTCGGTGATCGACCCGTCGACGTACAAGGTCGTGGAGACCATCCCCGTCGGCGATCAGCCCCAGCACGTCGTCCCCTCCTGGGACCTCAAGACGCTCTGGGTCAACAACGACCTCGGCGACAGCCTCACCGCCATCGATCCGGCGACCGGGAAGACCGGGCGCACGGTCGACGTGTCCGACCCGTACAACCTCTACTTCACCCCGAACGGCAAGTACGCCGTCGTGATGGCCTCGATGGACCGGGAGCTGGTCTTCCGGGATCCGGGGACCATGGACCGGGCCAAGGCCGTGCCGGTGAGCTGCGCGGGGGTCAACCACGCCGACTTCTCCGCCGACGGGCGGTTCTTCATCGTCTCCTGCGAGTTCTCCGGCGAACTGCTCAAGGTCGACACGGAGCGGATGAAGGTCGTCGGACAGCAGAAGCTGCCTCTGCAGGGCGCCATGCCGCAGGACGTGAAGCTCTCCCCGGACGGCCGGACCTTCTACATCGCCGACATGAAGGCGCACGGCGTGTGGGTCCTCGACGCCGGGTCGTTCCGCACCCCGAAGCTGCTGCCCACCGGCAAGGGCTGCCACGGGCTCTACATCAGCCGGGATTCCCGGGAGATGTACATCACCAACCGGGACGAGGGCTCCGTATCCGTCTTCGACTTCGCCAAGAAGCAACTCACCAAGAAGTGGCGCCTCCCCGACGGCGGCAGCCCGGACATGGGAGGCGTGTCCGCCGACGGCAAGGTCCTGTGGCTGTCGGGGCGCTACGACGCCGAGGTGTACGCGATCGACACGGCGGACGGCAGGCAGCTGGCCAGGATCCCGGTGGGCAGCGGGCCGCACGGGCTGGCGGTCTACCCGCAGCCCGGCCGCTACTCGCTCGGCCACACCGGCGTCTTCCGCTGACGTGCGGCGCGGACGGCGGGCAACCGTCCCCGGCGGCTGTCCGCACCGCGTGTCCGTCCCGCGTGTCCCGCCTGTCCGTCCCGCCTGTCCGTACCGGGCGGTGTGCCCCGCCGGGTACGCCGCCCGTTAATCTGACCTCCGTCAACGACGCTTAACGAAGGGGCGGAACAGTGGCGGACATCGAGTCGGCACGCAAGGCATTCGAGCACTTCGACCAGAACGGCGACGGCCGGATAACGGCCGCCGAGTACAAGAGCGCGATGGCGCGGCTGGGCGACCCGTTCGTCACCGAGACGGTGGCGCAGGCCATCATCAACGCCCACGACGGCAACGGTGACGGCGAGCTCACGTTCGACGAGTTCTGGGCCGCCCAGAACAAGGCCTGACCCGCACCGGCCCGGCGCGGGCCGGGCCGGCGTTCCCGGTGTGCTCCATGTGCCGGTGCGCGGGGCGCGAGGGGCGGCACGTGGACGGGCGGGGCGCCCGAGGCCCGTCGCCGGGCCCCCGGGCCGCGCGGCCGCTCCCGCCGTCAGGCGGCGAAGTACCCGGAGAGCGCGACCCGCCGGTCGACCTCCACCAGGTCAGGACGTGTATAGCGCTCCGCCCGCGCGTGGTAGTCGAAGTCCCCGCGTACGAGGCCCCGGTAGTCCCGGACGCAGCGCTCCAGCGCCGCCCGCACCGGCCCCTCGATCCCGGCGGCCGCTATCTCCTCGGCCAGTTCCTTTTCTGCGCGCTGAACCCGCTCGGCGATCCGTGCCAGTTGAATTCCGGCCTCGTCCACCGCCGCCTGGAGCGTGCATCCGCGGTCCCGCTGAATGAGCCGCACCGCATTGTGCTCGTAACCCAGCACCGCCTCCTTCTCGAACGAGCAGATGTCGTTGCACAGGCCCGAGTGATCGGTCACCGCATGGCGCAGGGCGACATAGGCGGGCAGGCTGCGGGCGGATTCCGGAAGATCTGTTCCGGCGGTGATCTCATGGAGATCCAGGAACGGCTGCATGGCCACGGAGTCCCGGCGGTGCCTGACGTAGTCGGCCCGGGTCGGCACCTGTCCGGCGGCCCGCTCCACGGCCTCCGCGTAGTACGTCCACAGCCAGGAGACGGTGTCCCGGCGGAACTGCCGGTTCCAGACGGCCGACCGGTCCGCGCAGGTCCGTTCCCTCAGGCCTTCGAGGGCGTGCTCCATGGGGCCGTGCGGCTCGGCCCCGTCCAGGACGTCGACCAGGCGGGCGATCGCCGCCTCGCACATGCGGGGATCACGTCCCGCCGGTCCGTCGTCGAACTCGTCGTCGACGAGGAAGGCCCAGAAGAGCCACTGGCAGAAAAGATCCAGATGCTGCTGGGAAGCCCCCGGGAATATCAAGGAGATCCAGAGCTCCGGCCGGGTGCGGAGCATCTTGTTGCGGGCGGGCGGGGAGAGCGAGATCCCATTGGCCTCGGCCCACTTCCAGGCGGCCTTCTTCGTTTCCTCCATCCCCGGATTGCACCCCGCGCTCCGGAACGGCATGTGAAACGCGGGTAGAACGATCTGGCTCATGGGTGCCCCTCATCGAATGGGTGCGGATGAAAGATGAGAACGGGAAATCGATGGGCGGTGACGCACGGCGCCGGTCCGGCGGCGGTCCGGCGCAGGGCGGGCGGCGGGGCTTGTCGCGCCTGGCAGAAGGGTCACCGTACGAGGTGGGGCGGTCATCGTCGTCCTGTTCCTTCCTCCGCCGTGGCCCTTGACCCCGGAGCCGGATCCGCGAGCCGGCGGGGGAGGTCGCATGACCATGCGTCACGCCCAGTGAACCCTGTGTGCGCGATCAATGGAAGCGGTTTGTGACCGAAACTGCTTGATCCTGGTGGACGCCTGTTCATGGATGCGCGCGTGGGGCTCTGGGAGACCAGGGGCCCCACGCGCGTCCAACGGAGGATCCGGCCTGGTCAGGCCTCACGCCCGGCCACGTCGGACAGCCGTACCTGGCGGGCGGATCAGTCCGTGGTCCCGCCGGAGGGAAAGGCGTCCGCGAAGCAGGCCGAGAAGAGCGCCCGGACCTCTTCTCCGTCCAGCCCCTCCTCGCGCGCCTGATGCATCCACTCGTTCAGCGCGGTACGCAGGGGCCAGTCGGGGCCCGACCCGGGATCGGCGAGGGAGCGGGTGATGAAGGTCCCCGCCCCCTGGCGTACCTCGGCGAGGCCCGCCCGCTCCAGCTCGCGGTAGGCCTTGAGCGTCGTGTTCGGGTTGACCTTTGTGGTGGCGGCCACCTGCGCCGCCGTGGGCAGCCGGTCACCTTCCTCCAACGCCCCCATCCGCAGGGCCTGTTCGACCTGGCGGACGATCTGGAGGTACGTCGCCACCCCGCTGCGCCGGTCGATGCGGAACACGACCACGGACATCACCTTCCGCTCGAATACCGATACTTTACGTAGATGAGGGGGCGGGTCCTACACGGGGCGCCGGGCGGCCCACCACAGGACGAACCCGGTGAGGAGCGCCGTACCGGCGAGCAGGATCCCGGCGCCGGCCCATTGCATGCCCGCCATCTGGCTGTGGGCGTAGTACTCGACGACGTTGTTGACGATCCCCTTCTCCTTGATGCACGCGTCGGTCGCCTTCTCGGTCGCCTCGGCGCAGGAACCCCAGCCGTACAGCGTCCCGTCCGCGCTCCCGACCCACCGGTCGAGCTCGTAGGCGTCGTTCAGGCGTGCCGGGAGGTCGCCGTCCAGCGGATAGGTGAGCATCCGTGGCGTGCCCAGCTTCCGGCGGATCAGCTCGCCCCAGACGACCTGGGCGCCTACGGAGAAGACGAAGGTGGCCACCATCGCGGCCAGGACGCGGCGCAGCAGGATGCCGATGGCGACACCCGCGGCGGTGAGGAAGAGGGCGAGGGCGGGAAGCACGGGGCCGGTGCTGTCGAAGATCTCGCCCTCCAGCCAGTTGCTGGCGAGTACCGAGCGGTGCGGCTGCCAGAACCACGTGAAGAGCGCGGAGAGGACAGCGCATCCGGCCAGGACGGTCAGGAAGCACCAGCCGAGCTTCGCGGTCAGCCAACGGCGGCGCGTCACCGACTGGGTGGTGACGAGCTGGGCCGTTCCCTGCTCCTGGTCGGCCGCGATGAGCGGGGCGCCGAGGAAGACGGCGAGGATCACCGGCAGCGAGCTCAGCAGCATCGTCAGGTACTCGTACTGCCGGCCGACGACCGGGATCGGCGCATCCTTCTCGGGCCAGCCCGCCGCGTCGAGCAGCTGGGTCAGCTCGCTGCGCTGGTACACGATCCACAGGGAAGTGGACACCACGAGGGTGAGCGCGGCGATCATGGTGGCACGGTGCTGACGCAGGACCAGCCACATCAGTCCCCTGAGGAATCCAGGCCGGGTGGCCCGTCCGTCCGCGGTGTCGGTCAGGGTGCGGGTGGTACTCATGCGGCCTGGGTCCCTTCGGTCTCGACACGGGCGCCCGGTGTGTACAGGGCGGGAGCCTCGGGGGAGCGGAGATGGGCGAGCAGGACTTCCTCGAGGCTGGGTTCGGAGACCTGCCAGTCGCCGGACAGCGGGCCGTCGGGCCGCACCATCGCCTGGAACTGCCGTCCCTGCACGCGCTTCTCGATCACCGTGTGGCCGTCGAGGGCGCAGGGCAGCGACCCGTCCGGCGTCATGCCGGTCACCAGGGCGTGGGCGGGGACCAGTGCGTCGGCGTCACCGGCCATGCGGACCCTGCCCTGGGCGACGACCAGCAGGTAGTCGCACATGTCCTCCAACTCGGCGAGCATGTGGGACGACATCATCACCGTGGTCCCGCGCTCGACCGCCTCCGCCATCAGCAGGGTGCTCATCTCGTCGCGGGCCAGCGGATCGAGGTCCGACATCGGCTCGTCGAGCAGCAGCAGGTCCGGCCGCTTGCCGAAGGCCAGGGCGAACGCGACCCGGGTGCGCTGGCCGCCGGAGAGGGTGCCGATCCGGGCGTGCGCCGGGATGTCGCCCGAGCGGACGATCCGCTCGGCTGCCGCCGCGTCCCAGCCGGGGTTGAGCTCCCTGCCCAGCCGCAGCGTCTCCGCCACGGTGAACCGCTTGAACAGCGGCTTGTCCTGTCCGAGGAACGCGAACCGGGGCATCACCGCCGAGTCGCCGACCGGCACGCCGAAGACGCGCAGTTCCCCTTCGGTCGGCTCCACCTGCCGGGTGGCCAGTCCCAGCAGGGTGCTCTTCCCGGCTCCGTTGGGACCCACCAGACCGCAGATCCGCCCGGCCGGCAGCCGGAAGGAGCAGTCGCGCAGCGCCCAGCCGCGTCGGTAGCGCTTGCCCAGACCGCGGGCCTCCAGCGCCCATGCGCCGGAGACCCTTTCCGGGGTGCTCGTTTCTGCCACGCGCCTCGCCTCAATTCCATTAGTCAATTAATGGAATGATGGTCATGGCGGGGCGTGACTGTCAAGCGAAGGCGCGGCGGGAGCGCGGTGCGGGGGTGGTGACGGCTCAGCGGCGACTGGCCGGCCCGGCCAGGGGCCGCGCCGACCGGGGGTCGGTGGATCACTGTCCAGCGCCGAACAGAGAACGAAGGGAGGGCGAGGGCGGTCACCAGGTGGGCGCTGCGGCTCTCCGCGCAGAGGACCTGCCGTCAGGAGGCGCTCGGTCCGTGGTGACGGGCCACGCGAGGACGCTTTCTCGGCGAAACCTCTGCGAGGCCGCCTGGGGCGCTTTCGCCGGCGCCGGTGGGCGGAGGCGTGCTGCCGGCGTCGTGGCAGGCCATGTCGAGGCGGCCCAAGGTGTCCACGGTGCGGTCGGCGCGGTGGCGCCCCGGTGCTCGCCGCTGACGTCGCAGACCAGGGCGGGGGCCCGGGAGCCACCGTCGGCGAGTTCCTTCGCCGGAAGCACTACCAGGACTGTCCCGCCCTCCCCGGCGGGCGCATGACGACAGCCACGGCACCTCGCAGGGTTGTCGGAACGCCCTGTTGTGCGAAGCACCTCCGCCGTGCGATGCACCGCATCCGACGCCGCGCGCCGTCCTCCACGGATGGCGGGACAGCCCTCAGGGGGAGGTCCGTACCACGAACTCGTTCCCGTCGGGGTCGAGCATCCGAACCCGGACGGCGTCGACCCCACCCGGGTCCGCCGGCGCCGCGCCGAGCGAGACCAGACGGCCGACCTCCGCCTCCGGGTCCGCGCCCGCGGGCAGTGCCAGCTCGAAGTACAGCCGGTTCGTGCCCTTCTTCGGCGCCACCGGAGGGCCGCCCCAAGTGATCTTCGTCCCGCCGTTCGGCGATTGGATCGCGGTTTCCTGGTGCTGGTCCCAGACCAGCGGCCAGCGCAGCACCTCGCTCCAGAAGTAGCCGACCTCTTGCGTACCGTCGCAGGCCAGTGCCCCGATGAGACCGGTGTCGGCGAGGAACGTGTTGCCCGCCTCGATGACGCAGAACTCGTTGCCGTCCGGATCGGCGAGCACCACGTGTCCCTCTTCGGGGCGCTGACCCACGTCGATGTGCGTTCCACCGAGTTCGAGGGCCCTGGCCACCGTCCGCCGCTGGTCCTCGGGGGAAGCGCTCGTCAGGTCGAAGTGCGCCCGGTTCTGCGTCGTCTTCGGCTCCCGGCCCGGCAGGAAACGCATACGGAAGCCGGTGTCATCCGGCGGCCGGATCGTCACGCCGTCGTCCGGCCCGGCGGCCGGCTCCCAACCCAGGATCCCGGACCAGAAGCGGGCCAGATCCGACGGCGTCGTCGCATTGAAGCAGACTGCGAACAGTTGACTTGTCATACCCGGTGCATCTCCGATCCGCTGAAGGCCGAAACGGTGCCTCGTCCTCTTCACGGGGTGCGGTTCCGGGAGTCGCCGAGCGGCACGAGGGATCTCCCCGCCGGGATCAGGACCCTCCCGCACGAGGACCTGCCGGAGGCGGATCTCTCCGACGGCGCTACGGTGGCCGGACTCGCGGAGCTGGTCGAGCGAGCGGCACACCGCCGGAGCACGAACGGACGTAGGTGTTGGCTGATATGAGGTCATTCCGGGACGCGATCACCTCGTGGGCGTGGGGCGGCCCCGCCGACCCGGCGTACGAGCTCGCCACGCTGCTGCCCGTCCGCGGGGTGGTCCTGGTGGAAGGGCCGAGCGATGTCGCCGCGGTCGAGGCGCTGGCGCACGGCTACGGCCGGGACCTGGCGGAGGAGGAGATCTGCGTCCTGGCGATGGGCGGCGCCATGAACGTGGCCCGCTTCGTCGACCGGGTCGGACCCGGCGGCCTGAATGTGCGGCTGACAGGTCTGTGCGACGAGGGGGAACGCGGCTACTTCACCCGCGCCTGGGCGCGGGCCGGGCTGGAGCCGACCTTCTTCGTGTGCGATGTCGACCTGGAGGACGAGCTCATCCGTGCTCTCGGGGTGGAACAGGTCACGGAGCTCGTCCGGCAGCAGGGCGACCTGCGCCCGCTGCTCACCTTCCAGTCCCAGCCCGCCCAGCGGGAGCGCAGTACGCACCAGCAACTGCGCCGGTTCATCGGGACCAAGAAGGGCCGGAAGATCCACTACGGCACGGTGCTGGTCGAGGCGCTCCCGCACGAGCTCGTGCCCCCGCCGCTGCGGGACCTGATCGACTCCGTCTGAGGCAGCCGGCCCCGGTCGGACAGCGTGCGCAACCGGCCATCGACCGTCCCGGCCTCTTCCGGACCCTGAACCCGCCGCCGTACCGGGCCGCCGTCCACTCCAGCCACTCGGCGAGTGGGTCCTCGCGCAGTTCCTCGGGCCGCGCGGCGAGCGACGTCAGGTGCCGCTCCCGCATGGTGCCCACCAGGTCGAGCCCGTAGAGGAGACGCGCGTGCGCCGCCCCGCAGGCCTGGGCGGCGATCGACCCGCCCATCATGAGCGTGTCCCAGACGACCAGGTCGGGCCGCCGTCGACGGGGCAGCGCGACCAGGTCGTCCACGGTCTCCTCGTCCGCGAAGTTCTGGAAGAGGCCGAGGTCATCACCGTGAAGAGGCCGTCCAGGAAGTCGGGGGTCAGCCGCTCCGGCCGGTCCTCCGCCATCCGCATCAGCTCCTGGGCGTCGGGCGGCTCCGTCAGCCGCTCGGCCGCCCTCTCCTGCCGACGCCGCAGCTCCCCCACGGACTCGTCCTGGGCCAGCGGGGGCCCCACCGGGGTCGCGGGCAGCCCGGCCGCGGTGATGGCGTCCAGCAGATCGGGCTGGCTGGCGCACGCTCCTCGTGGCCGGCGGCGCGCAGGGCCCAAGCCAGCGGCACCTGGACGTAGAAGTGGGGACGGGCGGCCAGGGTCACAAACAGCACACGCACGGCGGCGAGGCTAGGGGCCGGGTCTCGACTCTCGTTGGTGCCCCGTCGGGGGCGTCGAGCCGCCGTCAGCGGGCCGGCAGCCAGGCCTCGTCGTCGGTGGCGTGCGCCAGGACGCGCTGGAGGAGCTGCCGCAGGGTCTCGGCCTCCTCCGGGCTGAGATCGCCGAGCAGCTCCGCCTCCACCCGCTCCAGCGGCCCGTCGATCCGCGTCAGCAGATACTGCGCCGTGTCGGTGATCTCCAGCCGGCGCGAGCGGTCGTCGGCGCCGGGGCGGCGGCGCACATGGCCCGCCTCCACGAGCTCGTTGACCAGTTGGTGCACCGACTGCCGGGCGATGCCGAGCTGGCGGGCCAGTTCCGCCATCGTCAGCTCGGGTTCCAGCGAGAGCTGTGTGAGCAAGCCGTATTGACGCACCGTCAGGTTGTAGGCGGTCAGCCGCTCGTCGACCCGACGCGTCGCCACCGTGCTCGCCACGGCTAAGAGATAGGGGATGTGTGTCCTCACCAGGGATTCACCTCGACCGTGCGGAGACCGTGATCTTCACCGTCCGACGGTATGTCATGAGGCGCCGCGCCGACCGGGAGACCGATGCGCGGCGACCAGCCGTTCCAGGGTCGGGACGACCTCCCCGGGCGTCGGCGTCCCGAGCATCTCGGCGCGGCCCCGGGCCGCGTTCCGCGCGAACGACCCGTCGCCGAGCACCCGCGTCACCATCGCGTGCAGCCGGTCGGCCGTCAGCTCCTCCGGCGGGCAGGTCAGGGCCACCCCGGCCGCCCGGGCCCGCTTCGCTCGCGGGGTGTTGCACCACATGCGGGCCGGGACCACGACCTGGGGTACGCCGTGGGCCAGGGCGGTCAGGAACGTACCGGCCCCGCCGTGGTGGATGATCGCCGAGCCGGCAACAGCTCGTTCAGCGGTACGAAGTCGACCGCCCGTACGTTCGGCGGCAGCGGGCCCAACGCGGCGAGCCGTTCGGCGTTGAGCGTGGCCACCACCTCGACGTCCAGATCGGCCACCGCCGCCAGCAGCTCCCCGACCGAGGCCTGGTCCTCGCCGACCACCTCCCGGAAGGAGACGCCGAGGGTCAGACAGATCCGGCGCCTGCCGGGAGTCTCGTCCAGCCAACCGGGCACGACCGCGGTGCCGTTGTACGGCACGTACCGCACCGGGTCGCGGGGGACGTGGAGGGGCAGGGCGAGGGAGGTGGGGACCGGGTCGACGGTCCACTGGCCCACCACCAATTCCTCGTCGAACCCCTGGCCGGGGCCCTCCAGACCGTGCCGCTCCAGGACGTGCCCCAGCCACTCCTCCAGCGGATCGTCCCGCAGCTCCGCGGGCAGCCGGTCGAGGACGTCCCGGAACCGCTCGCGCAACAGGCCCACCAGGTCGAGCCCGAACATCCGGTGGGCTCACTCAACGTCTGCGGAGGCCTCGGCACCTACTGATCAAGGCCGATCACGGGCGGCAACCGCGCACCTCGGTCTGCCCGTTCACCGCCGACCCGCCGACCCGCCGACCCGGTCCCGTCACGTCGGATCGTCTCCTCGGCGCACGTCCGGATCCGGGTCGGCGGGCGTCCCCTTGAGCTCGTGGAAGCCGGGGGTGCCCGCCACCAGCAGCGTCCCATCCCACAGCCGTCCCGCTTCCTCCCCGCGCGGCACGCGGGACAGGACCGGCCCGAAGAAGGCCAGCGGAGGGGGGCCCGGCTCCGCCGGGTCCGTCACCGCGACGACCGGCGTCCCGGGGCGCGGGCCGAGGAGCCTGACGGCCTCGGCGTGCGAGGACCGCAGTTCCCCGTCGTACGCGGTCGAGCCGCCGGCCGCCGCCAGGTCGGCCGGCAGCCCGGCGTCGGCCAGGGCGTCGGCCGGATCGTTGATCCATTTCTTGCTCCTTCCGGCGTCCGCGCCGGTGCCCGAGTCCGCCCAGAGGGCGGCGTGGAAGCGGGCCAGCGCCTCCTGCCCGTGGTGGTGCAGGACGGCCGTGCCGATTCGCACCGGCACCATGAGGAACCCCGTGGGATCTCCCTCGGGATCGTCGTCGGACCCCTCGTTGAGGATGGCCAGGCTCATCAGGTGCCGGCGCAGGTGGAGCGGGCGCACCCGGGCCGCCTCCTGCAACCAGCGGGAGGTGAGCCAGGTGTACGGGCAGGCGGGGTCGAGCCACACGTCCACGGTGCGCGGGCCGGGGGGCCGGACGGCCGGAACGGCTTCGGCGGTCACGGGTGGGGTGCTCCTTCCGGTCGTTCGAGAGGGCGGGGTGCGCGGGCGTCGCGTCACACGGTGGCGTTGCGCATGCCGCGGATGCCCGCGACGACCCCCAGGACTGCGATGGCCGCCGCCGCGACGATCCCGTACAGGACGCCCGCCTCGGCGAACCGGCCGTCGAACAGGGTGCGTTCGGCCTCGACCACGTAGGTCACGGGGTTGATCCGGCTGAGGACGTAGAGCCAGGTCGGCGCGGAGGCCTCGGTGATGGGCAGCAGGACCCCGGAGAGCAGCAGCAGCGGGAAGAAGATCACCTGCTGGACCCCGTAGAACAGGGTCTGCTGCTTGCGGGAGTGAAGCGCGAGGGTGAAGGAGAGGGCCCCGATCCCGACGCCGAAGACGGTCAGCAGCGCCAGTCCGGCCAGGGCGCCGAGCGGGTGCAGCCGGAAGTCGGTCGGCAGCAGCAGGACGAGGATCAGCACGGCCTGTGTCAGCAGGACGACGACTTCCTTCAGGGCCCGGCCGACGAGCATCGAGGCCCGGTTGAGCGGGGTGACGAGCATCCGCTCGAAGGCGCCCGAGGACATCTCGTTGAGGAGCGAGGCGCCGGCCCCCGCGGTGGCGGAGAGGCCGAGCAGAACGAGCATGCCGGGCACGAACCACTGCCAGGGGGAGCCCGTGCCTGTGCCCCCGCCGGCGCCCATGTCCGTCAGCAGGGGTGCGAAGAGGGCGAGGAAGAGGAAGGGAAGCATCATCGTGAAGAGGAGCCCCGCGGGCTGCCGCAGCTCGGGCCCCAGTTCGCGGGCGAACGCGGTCCGGGTGTCGGTGATCACCTTCATGGTCAGGCTCCGTCGTGCGTGGTGGTCGGGGCGGTGGCGTCGGTGCTCTCCCGCAGGGTGCGGCCGGTGAGGGAGAGGAAGACGTCGTCGAGGGTGGGGCGGTTGAGCCGGGCGGTGATCGCCCGTACCCCGGCCGTCTCCAGGTTCCGTAGCAGGAGCGGGAGTTGGGTGTCGCCGTGCGGTGCGCGCACCCGCACCTCGGTTCCTTCGGCGGTCACCTCGTGGACGGTGGGCAGGGCGCGGGCGAGTTCGACGGCCCGGTCCGCGTCGGCGCGGCCGGCGGTTCCCACGGTGATGCGGTCTCCGGCCAGGTCGGCCTTGAGCTGCTCCGGGGAGCCGTCGGCGATCACCCGGCCGTGGTCGACGACCATCACCCGTTCGGCCCAGAGGTCGGCCTCCTCCAGGTAGTGGCTGGTGAAGACGACGGTGGTGCCGAGCTCCTTGTGCAGCCGCAGCACGTGTTCCCAGATGTTGGCGCGGCTGTGCGGGTCGAGTCCGGTGGTGGGCTCGTCGAGGAAGAGCAGTTCCGGCTCGTGGACCAGGGCCATGGCGATGTCCAGGCGGCGGCGCTGTCCGCCCGACAGGGTGCCGACCGTCCGCTGGGCCAGGCCCTCCAGTTCGAGGGCGGTGAGCAGGCGCTCGGCCCGCGCGCGGGACTCGGCGCGGCCGAGACCGTAGGCGCGGCCCTGGGTGACGAGTTCGTCGGTGACCCGGAAGTTGCTGCCCGCGCTGTTTCCCTGGCCGAGGTAGCCGATGCGGTGGCGTACGGCGGCGGGGTCGGCCATGACGTCGTGGCCGGCGACGACGGCGGTGCCCGAGGACGGCGGAAGCAGAGTGGTCAGCATCCGCAGACTGGTGGTCTTGCCGGCGCCGTTCGGCCCGAGGAAGGCGACCACGGAGCCGGCTTCGATGTCGAGGTCGAGACCGCGCACGGCTTCGACGGTCTCTCCCTTGGCGCGGAAACTGCGGGTGAGCCCGCGGGTGTGGATCATGGGTTCTCCCGTAGAGGGTTGATGGAGGGGTGTCACGGGGTTACGGGCTGCGCGGGGACCGGCCGGCTCGGTCCCGGGCAGGTTGAGGGAAGGTCAGATGCTCTGGGCCCTTGACTTCTTCGAGCTTAGAAGCGCTAATGACGTCTTTGTCAGCTTCCTTGACGGTTTCGATCCGCCCTTCGATCCGCCCTTCGTACGGGGCGCCGCGGCGCGTACCAGCGCCTCTCCACCGACCTGCCAGCGACCGCCTCCAGGCTGGCCGCCGACACGGCGAACGGCCGCGGGCCGGACGGGAAGGTCGGTGTCCCTCTTGGTACGACTCACACGCAGACGAATACTGGGGCTCTCAGCTGCCTCCGGGAGCGCCGCGCTCCTCGGTGGCCCGGCCGCCGCCGCGTCCCCGGCCGGCCCATCCGGTGGGGCACCGGATGGGCCGGCCGGTGCCCCACCTGTTCGGGGTGGCCATCGAGGATGACGAGTTCGCCCGGGCCAAGACCCCAGCCCAGCTCACCACCCTGGTCAACCGCCTTCTTGCCGAACCCTCCTGACCTGGACCGAGAGGTTGGACTGGCGAGATGCTCACCGGAGTCACAGCGACCCGCCGTGCCACTTCCTTGGCGAGGGTGGCTCGCTTCCAGGCGTCGTCGAGGCCGATGATCTCGGTACCTACGTCGTGCACGCCCCGAGTCCGGGGCTCTGAGCTGAGCTGCCGACTCATGGTGTGGCGCTGACCGGCGACGTTCCCTCTTTCGAGGTCTTTCACGGGCCTTCTGGCTTGCGCGGCTGGGACTCCCCGGGAACTTCCCGAACGGCCTCGAAACTCCCCAGCCACTCCCCGGCGGGGCGGCCTGGGGAGTGGCGTCGCGCGGACCTCTGCCCCGTGGGCGCACGCTCCTTCCTTCAGGCCTGGACCGGGCGGAGTGAGGAGCGGGGCGAGTGGCGATCGGTACGCAGCCGACGGTGCCATCGACCGGCACCGAGTTCGCGCAGCCGGTCACGTTCGAGTTGGCACTGGATGAGGGCTTCGACGTAGGCGGACATGCCGCGCTTGCCGGCGCGTGCCTTGAGGGCGGCGACGGTGCCTTCGTGGAGGGAGACGGAGACCGGGCGACATCACGCGCGACGATGCGTCCCGCGGGTTGGCGCGCGGGAAGCTGCTCGCGCTGCCTGCCGCCGTGGACCTGGAGACGGCGAACCGCGCTCTGTCCCTCAGCCGCACCACGGGGGTACGACCTCGCCGAGCACGGCGGGTACCCGTGCACGGTCTTGCGTCCGGGCAACGCCTACCGGGTCGCCACCGCCGTGCAAGCGGGGAAGGCCCCGGCAGCGCCGAAAGAACGAAACGTGCTGGTCAGGGCCTCGAACCTCAGCACTCGATGATGTTCACCGCGAGCCCGCCGCGCGCCGTCTCCTTGTACTTGACCGACATGTCCGCGCCGGTCTCCTTCATGGTCTTGATGACCTTGTCGAGGGAGACCTTGTGGCTGCCGTCGCCCCGCAGCGCCATCTTCGCCGCCGTGACGGCCTTGACGGCCGCCATGCCGTTGCGCTCGATGCAGGGGATCTGGACGAGGCCGCCGACCGGGTCGCAGGTCAGGCCGAGGTTGTGCTCCATCCCGATCTCCGCGGCGTTCTCCACCTGCTCGGGGGAGCCGCCCAGCACCTCGGCCAGGGCGCCGGCGGCCATGGAGCAGGCGGAGCCGACCTCGCCCTGGCAGCCGACCTCGGCGCCCGAGATGGAGGCGTTCTCCTTGAACAGCATGCCGATGGCGCCGGCGGCCAGCAGGAAGCGGACGACGCTGTCGTCCTTCTCGGTCTCGGTGCAGCCCCCGGCCGCGAAGTTCATGTAGTAGTGCAGGACGGCGGGGATGATGCCCGCCGCGCCGTTGGTCGGAGCGGTGACCACACGCCCGCCGGCGGCGTTCTCCTCGTTGACGGCCATCGCGTAGAGGGTGATCCACTCCATCGCGTGCGTCTGGGGGTCACCCTCGGCGCGGAGCTGGCGGGCCGAGTTCGCGGCGCGGCGGCGGACCTTCAGGCCGCCCGGCAGGATGCCCTCGCGCGACATGCCGCGCGCGACGCACGCCTGCATCACCCGCCAGATCTCCAGGAGCCCGGCGCGGATCTCGTCCTCGGTGCGCCAGGCCTTCTCGTTCTCCAGCATGAGCGAGGAGATGGACAGCCCGGTCTCACGGGCGAGCCGCAGCAGCTCGTCGCCGGTACGGAAGGGGTGCTTGAGGACGGTGTCGTCCGGGACGATCGGGTCCTCGCCGGCCACCGCGTCCTCGTCGACGACGAAGCCGCCGCCGACCGAGTAGTACGTCTTCTCCAGGAGCGGGGCGCCCTCCCGGTCGTACGCGAGGACCGTCATGCCGTTGGCGTGGTACGGCAGGGCCTTGCGGCGGTGCAGGACGAGCTGCTCGTCGGCGTCGAAGGGGATCTCGTGCATGCCGAGCAGGTTGATGCGCCCGGACGAGCGGATCTCCTCGACGCGGGCGTCGGCGCCCTCGACGTCCACCGTCCGGGGCGACTCGCCCTCCAGGCCGAGCAGGACGGCCTTGGGCGTGCCGTGGCCGTGGCCGGTCGCGCCCAGCGAGCCGTACAGCTCCGCCCGTATCGACGCCGTGTGGGCCAGCAGGCCCTCGTTCTTGAGCCGGCGGGCGAACATACGGGCCGCGCGCATCGGGCCGACCGTGTGGGAGCTGGACGGGCCGATACCGACCGAGAAGAGGTCGAAGACCGAGATGGCCACGGGAGGACTCCTAAAAGGGGCTGGTAGACGTCGTTGTCTGCCGGTGGTGCGGGACGGGCCGGTGGGCACGGGGCGCGGGGGACATGGGTGGGGGCACCGCGCGCACTCTTCAGTGTGCGCGGTGCCCCCACCCGGTGTGCAAACTGCGGAAGACCTACACGAGGCCGGGGTACAGCGGGAACTTCTCGGCGAGCGCGGTCACGCGGGCCTTCAGGCCGGCCGCGTCGTACGACGGCTTCAGCGCGGCGGCGATGATCTCGGCGACCTCGGTGAAGTCCTCGGCGCCGAAACCACGGGTGGCCAGGGCCGGGGTGCCGATCCGCAGGCCCGAGGTGACCATCGGGGGTCGCGGGTCGTTCGGGACGGCGTTGCGGTTGACCGTGATGCCCAGCTCGTGGAGCCGGTCCTCGGCCTGCTGCCCGTCCAGCTCGGAGTCGCGCAGGTCGACGAGGACCAGGTGCACGTCCGTACCGCCGGACAGGACGGAGACGCCCGCCTCGGTGACGTCCGGCTGCACCAGGCGCTCGGCCAGGATGCGGGCACCGTCCAGGGTGCGCTGCTGGCGCTCCTTGAACTCCTCACCCGCCGCGATCTTGAAGGAGACGGCCTTGGCCGCGATCACGTGCTCCAGCGGGCCTCCCTGCTGACCGGGGAAGACCGCCGAGTTGATCTTCTTGGCGAGCTCCTGCGTCGACAGGATGACGCCACCGCGCGGACCGCCGAGGGTCTTGTGCGTGGTGGTCGTGACGACGTGGGCGTGCGGCACCGGGTTGGGGTGCAGGCCCGCGGCGACCAGGCCCGCGAAGTGGGCCATGTCGACCATCAGGTACGCGCCGACCTCGTCCGCGATGCGGCGGAAGGCGGCGAAGTCGAGCTGACGGGGGTACGCGGACCAGCCGGCCACGATCAGCTGCGGCTTGGACTCCTTGGCGAGGCGCTCGACCTCGGCCATGTCCACGACGCCGGTGTCGTCGACGTGGTACGGGACCACGTTGTACAGCTTGCCGGAGAAGTTGATCTTCATGCCGTGGGTCAGGTGACCGCCGTGGGCCAGGTTGAGACCCATGATCGTGTCGCCCGGCTTCAGCAGCGCGAACATCGCGGCGGCGTTCGCCTGCGCACCCGAGTGCGGCTGGACGTTCGCGGCCTCGGCGCCGAAGAGCGCCTTGATGCGGTCGATCGCGATCTGCTCGACCACGTCGACGTGCTCGCAGCCGCCGTAGTAGCGGCGGCCCGGGTAGCCCTCGGCGTACTTGTTGGTGAGGACGGAGCCCTGCGCCTCCATGACCGCCACCGGAGCGAAGTTCTCCGAGGCGATCATCTCGAGGGTGGACTGCTGGCGGTGGAGCTCGGCGTCGACGGCGGCGGCGACGTCCGGGTCCAGCTCGTGGAGGGAGGAGTTGAGAAGCGACATCAGGGGGTCCCTTGGGTCTCAGTTGCCGGAGAACTCGGTGTACTCGTCGGCGGAGAGAAGGTCCTTCGGCTCCTCCGCGACGCGTACCTTGAACAGCCAGCCGCCCTCGAAGGGAGCGGTGTTCACCAGCGACGGGTCGTCCACGACGTCCTGGTTGGCCGCGGTCACCTCGCCGGTCACCGGCGAGTACAGGTCGCTGACCGACTTGGTCGACTCCAGCTCGCCGCAGGTCTCGCCCGCGGTCACCGTGTCACCGACCTCCGGGAGCTGGGCGTAGACGACGTCGCCGAGCGCGTTGGCGGCGAACTCGGTGATACCGATCGTCGCCACACCGTCCTCGACGGCCGACAGCCACTCGTGCTCCTTGCTGTACCGCAGCTGCTGGGGGTTGCTCATGGTCTGAATTCTCCTGTACGCGGGGGAGTGCTGGTGAACGGTGGTCTTGAGGTATGAGACGCGATTACGTCACGTCCCCGTGCGCGGACGGATTCCCGCGCGCGGGGAAGTCCGGACTACTTGCGGCGCTTGTAGAACGGGAGTGCGACGACCTCGTACGGCTCGTCCGTGCCCCGGATGTCCACGGCGACGCCCTCGGTGCCGGGTGCGGCGTACGCCGCGTCCACGTACGCCATGGCGATCGGCCGGCCCAGGGTGGGCGACGGCGCCCCCGAGGTGACCTCGCCGACGGCCTTGCCGCCGGCGGTGACCCGGAAGCCCGCCCGCGGCACCCGGCGGCCCTCGGCGACCAGGCCGACGAGCTTGCGGGGCGGGTCGGTCTCGGCGCGCTCCGCGGCGGCCAGCAGGGCCTCCCGGCCGACGAAGTCGCCCTCCTTCCCGAACTTCACGACCCGGCCGAGCCCCGCGTCGAACGGCGTCAGCGCGGTGGTCAGCTCGTGCCCGTACAGCGGCATGCCCGCCTCCAGGCGCAGCGTGTCGCGGCAGGAGAGGCCGCAGGGGATCAGTCCGTGCGGGGCGCCGGCCTCGGTGAGGGCCTTCCAGAGCTGCTCGGCGTGCTCCGGGGCGACGAACAGCTCGAAGCCGTCCTCGCCCGTGTAACCGGTGCGGGCGATGAGCGCGGGGACGCCCGCGACCGTGCCGGGCAGGCCCGCGTAGTACTTCAGCCCGTCCAGGTCGGCGTCGGTGACGGCCTTGAGGATGGCGGGGGACTCGGGGCCCTGGACGGCGAGCAGCGCGTAGGCGTCGCGGTCGTCCCGCACCTCGGCGTCGAAGTCCCCGGCACGCTCGGTCAGCGTGTCCAGGACGAGCTGGGCGTTGCCCGCGTTGGCGACGACCAGGTACTCCGGGGTCTCGGGCTCCCCCAGCCGGTAGACGATCAGGTCGTCCAGGATGCCTCCGCCCTCGGCGACGATCATCGTGTAGCGGGCCCGGCCCGCGCCGACGGTGGCGATGTCGCCGACCAGCGCGTGGTTCAGGAAGGCGGCGGCCTGGGGACCGGTGACCGTGATCTCGCCCATGTGCGACAGGTCGAAGAGGCCGGCCCGGGTGCGTACGGCGGTGTGCTCGTCGCGCTCACTGGCGTACCGCAGCGGCATGTCCCAGCCGGCGAAATCGGTCATGGTCGCGCCCAGGGAGCGATGCAGTGCATCGAGGGCGGTGAGGCGCGGGGCAGTGCTCATGGGTACGGCTCCAGGGCATGACGGCAGAGGACGGTCCCTCCCCATCTGTCATCGGAACCTGAGAGGTTCGCCGAGAGCCCCTGAAAGGGTCGGCCCGTGAAGGGCCGGCCCGCGAGAGGTCGGCTTGCACCTTGGGTGGGGCCGCGAGCGGCCCGCTTTTCAGATCTGCCTCATCCACGCGGTACGGGGCCTGAGAGATTCAAGGGAGGAACTTGCTCCTTCGGCGCCCGGCGCACACAGTGTCCGGAACTCTCCCGCGCGGATTCAAACGGCCGGTATGCAGTTGGCGGGGCCATCATCGCACGCATTGCGGGAGAGTGGGGCCCCGAGGACGTACGGACACCGGGCCGACACGGACGGCCGTAAGGCGTTGTGGCGCATTGCCTTTTCTTTACACTTCTGGGGGCAGGTCAGGCGTGGGTGACGAGTGCAGGGGGACGGCGATGACGTTGCAGCCACACACGACGGCCGCGGGTGCGGCGGGCGACGCCATGCCCGCGCAGCCGGGGGCGCCCGCCCGTGAGCGCCTGGGGCCGCCCGGACCGGTGGTGCGCGACCTCCGCGGCCGGGGCGCGCGCGCTCCGGCCTGCCTCGATTTCGCGGCCGGCGATCTGGTCGTGGTCTCCGGACTGCCGGGCAGCGGCAAGTCGACGCTGATCCGGCGCGCCGTCCGGGACCACGCCATCGACTCGCAGGACACGAGGGACCGCTGGGCGGGCACTCTGCCGGGCTTACTCCCGTACTCCCTCTACCGCCCCCTGGTGCGCGCCGCCCACTACGCCGGACTCCGTCGGGTGCTGCGCTCCGGCGGATCCGTCGTCGTCCACGACTGCGGTACGCAGGCGTGGGTGCGGCGCTGGCTGGCACGCGAGGCCCGGCGAAGGGGCCGCACCCTGCACCTCGTGCTGCTCGACGTCACCCCGGGCGTCGCCCGCGAGGGTCAGCGGGAGCGCGGCCGGGGAGTCTCGGGATACGCCTTCGCCCGCCACCGGCGGGCCGTCGGACGGCTGCTGCGCGACACCGAGCAGGGGCTGCTGCCGCCCGGGTGCGCCTCCGCGGTGATCCTCGACCGGGAGGCCGCCGGGGCGATCGGACGGATGTCGTTCACCGGCGGGTGAGGACGCGGCGGTTCGCAGACGCACATACGGCGGACTCCCGCCCCGGTGTCCGGAATCCGGACACCGGCTGATTCCGCTCCCGACCGGCCCGTGCCCCCTGCCGCCGGACCCTCTAAGGTTTCCGCGGCACCGCATGGCGAGAAAAGGACAGAGACACCGTGGAGATTCCGGTCCAGGACCAGGCGCATCGGCAGCACGGGTGGCCGGCCAACGAGTTCGAGGAAGTGCTGGGCGCGTCGCTCGGCGTGCCCGGAGCCGGCGGCCGGCTGGTGGAGGTGCTCGGCCGCAGCCAGGTCTGGGTGCCCCTGCCGAACGGCGGGGGTCCCGACAGCCCCGACCTGGACCTGCCGACCATCGACCTCGACGGCGGCGCCTACGTCCCCGTGTTCTCCTCCGAGGCCCAGTTCCGTGCCTGTGCCGGAACGCACCTCTCCTTCACCGTCGCGCCGGCCAGGGAGTTCGCCCGGGGACTGCCCCCGCAGCTCGGTATAGCCGTCAACCCGGGCGGCGCGGTCGGCATGCCGCTCCCGCCGCCCGCCGTCGCGGAGCTCTGCCGGGCCGGGCACAGCCCCCTGGACGGGCCGGCCGGCGGCGGCCGGGTCCGGCTGTACGAACCCGACTGGAAGCAGGACCCCGTCGACTTCCTCTCCGCGGTCACCGCCGAGTTCCAGGAGACCGGCGTGGTCACCACCGCCCGCAGGACGCTGGCCAGCATCGAGGGCGAGAGCCCCGTGCTCTTCGTGGGAGTCCAGTTGGACGGCTGGGACGACGCCGCCCAGAGCGCGCCGATGGACGCTCTGGGCCGCGCGCTGGGCCGGGTCCCGGTGCCCTGGCCGGTCAATCTGGTCCTGCTCGACGTGGCCCAGGACCCGGTGTGCGACTGGATGCTGGAGAAAGTGCGCCCCTTCTACCGGCGCGAGGGTTACTGAACCGGCGCCGACCGCGGCGTCAAGCCGGTGTCAGTAACGGCGCATAAGCTGGTTTGATGGCCGGGTCGTCCCGCGGGCCCGGGAGCGGCACGCGGAGCGCCGCGGCACAGCGGGACAGCGGGACAGCGATACAGCGGGACAGCGGATCGAAGAGGGGCGGGACCAGGGTGAGTGCGTCAGGCGCCGCGGCGGCCGGGCAGGTCGAGCACATGCTGCGCCAAGTGACCCCGGGGCGCCTCGACGCGTACGAGGCCCTGCTGGAGGCCCTGTCGGACGGCCGGATCTGGATGCTGCTGTGGCACGGCACGGCGGGTTCGCCCGACGCCCAGTACGGCAACATGGAGATCGGCGGCCTGGGTTACGCCCCCTGCGTGACCTCCGCCCAGGAGCTCTCCGCGAGCGGCTGGACCCGTGCCCACGAGCTCGTGACCGGCCGGGACATCGCCCGCGCGCTCTTTCCCGACCGCTGGGGGATCTGGCTCAACCCGCACGCGCCCGGCGGCGGCATCGGCATTCCGTGGCTGGACCTGCGCCGCATCGCCACCGGCCTCGACCGGATGCCCGCAGGCCCGCTGCGGCTCTCCGAACCCGCCCTGCAGATCCCGCAGTTCTACGCCCTGCTCTCCCGGAACGCCCACCGGACCCCCGCCGTCCGTTCGCTGCGCCGCGCCTGGGTGCAGCCCGCCCTGGGCGTCCCGTACCTGGCGATCGGACTGGACCTCTACGACACCGGCCGGCCCTCCGTCGACGCCGTCCGCGCGATGATGCGGGAGTCGATCGGCGTCGTCCCGGACGGGCTGCCCGTCTCCACCGTCTCGATGTCCGACGAGTACGACCCCGTCGCCATGTGGCTGCGCGCCAACGCGCGCCCGTTCTACGACCGCGAGGCCCACGCCCCGGCGGGCCCGCCGCCCGCCGCCGCGCCGGGCTACGGCTACCCGCCGCACGCCTACTGATCGCGCTGAGGAATCGTTACTCACGGCTCTGGTGACACGCATCAGCAGGGCAATCAGCCACCACATAGGCAGTGTTGGGCGACATGTCCCTTATCGCGGGTTAGTGGCCGAGAGGTCCGCTCAGTGGGCCCGGCTGTCCGCATAACGGAAACCCATTGACCGCATCACGGTTGCGCAAACATTCCCCGTCAGGTCTGGCGGGTGATCGCAAAGTGGTTGAAGACTCCAGGCAGCAGGTGGTCCATGCCCGGCACACGTCCCTTTCAAACAGGGGCGGTTCGGCCGGCGCATCACCACGTGCCTCATGTGTTTGTACGAGCCGCTACAGCGGCGGTCATGGGCCGGCCACCGTCGGCCGAGAGGGGTCTCCACCGCAATGACGGCACCTATCGAGACCACCAGGGCGGAAGTGCAGCCCGAAGCGGTGCTGGAAGGCGCCGGGCGCAAGCAGATCGAGGGCCGTTCCCTCGGCCGGATCGCCTGGACCCGCTTCAAGCGGGACAAGGCGGCGATGGCCGGCGGCATCGTTGTCATCCTTCTGGTCCTCACCGCCCTGCTGTCCAAGCCCCTCCAGTCGCTGCTCGGTCTCGACCCCGACGCGTTCAACCAGAGCCTGGTCGACCCCGTCATGCTGGCACCCAAGGGCTCCTTCGGCGGCATGAGCTGGGACCACCCGCTCGGTGTGGAGCCGCAGACGGGCCGCGACATCCTGGCGCGCATCCTCGAAGGCTCCTGGGTCTCCCTCGTGGTCGCCGTGGGCTCCACGCTCCTGTCCGTCGTCATCGGCGTCGTCATGGGGGTCGTGGCAGGGTTCTACGGCGGCTGGGTGGACAGCTTCATCAGCCGCATGATGGACACCTTCCTGGCCTTCCCGCTGCTGCTCTTCGCGATCTCCATCTCCGCCTCCCTGCAGGGTGAGGCCTTCGGGATGGAAGGGCTCACGCTGCGGATCGCCGTCCTGATCTTCGTGATCGGCTTCTTCAGCTGGCCCTACATCGGCCGCATCGTCCGCGCGCAGACCCTGTCCCTGCGCGAGCGGGAGTTCGTCGAGGCCGCCCGGTCGCTGGGCGCACGCGGTCCGTTCATCCTCTTCCGCGAGCTGCTGCCCAACCTGATCGCGCCGATCCTCGTCTACGCGACGCTGCTGATCCCCACGAACATCCTCTTCGAGGCGTCCCTCAGCTTCCTCGGCGTGGGCATCGCCCCGCCGCAGGCCTCCTGGGGCGGCATGCTCACGCAGGCGGTCGACCTCTACGAGGTGGACCCGATGTTCATGGTCATCCCCGGCATGGCGATCTTCATCACCGTGCTGGCCTTCAATCTGCTGGGGGACGGGCTGCGTGACGCACTCGACCCTCGTGGCAAGTAATCGCGGCTCTGCCGTACCGAACAAGCGAGGGGGCTTTCCTCAGCATGCAGAACAGAAAGACAGCAGCGGCCATCGCCGTGGCCGTAGCGGTGTCGCTCGGCGCGTCCGCCTGCAGTGGCAGTGACTCCGGCAAGGACGGCAGCAACGGCGCTGGGGGCAACGCCAAGGCTGACGCCGGTCTGACCAGCATCGTCAACCCGTCCGACAAGAAGGGGGGGACGGTCACGTACGAGCACGCCAGTGGCCCGGACTCCCTGGACCCCGGCAACACCTACTACGGGTGGGTGCAGAACTTCTCCCGCCTGTACGCCCGTTCGCTGGTGACCTTCAAGCCGGCCGCCGGCAAGGAGGGCCTGGAGGTCGTCCCCGACCTGGCCACCGGCCTCGGCAAGGCCAGCGCGGACGCCAAGACCTGGACGTACACGCTCCGCAAGGGCGTGAAGTTCGAGGACGGCACGGAGATCACCTCGAAGGACGTCAAGTACGCCGTCGAGCGCTCCAACTTCGCGCCCGAGGCGCTGTCCAACGGCCCGACGTACTTCAAGGCGTACCTCGAGGGCGGCGACAAGTACAAGGGTCCGTACAAGGACAAGTCGCCCGAGGGCCTCAAGTCCATCGAGACGCCGGACGACTCCACGATCGTCTTCAAGCTGAGCAAGCCGTTCGCGGACATGGACTACCTCGCCGCCTTCTCGCAGACCGCTCCGGTCCCGCAGAAGGCCGACAAGGGTGCCGCCTACGTCCAGAAGATGGTCTCCTCGGGCCCGTACAAGTTCTCGGCGTACGACGAGAGCAAGGGCGCGACGCTGGTCCGCAACCCGGAGTGGGACCCGAAGACGGACCCCATCCGCAAGGCGCTGCCGGACAAGGTCGAGCTCAAGTTCAACGTCAACGCCACCACGATCGACGACCACCTGCTCGGTGACACGATCACCGCGGGCATCGAGGGCACGGGTCTGCAGTCCAAGACCCAGCCCAAGGTCCTGGCCAAGGCCGCGGAGAAGGCGAAGACGGACAACCCGTTCGCCGGCGCCCTGCAGTACCTGGCGCTGAACGTCAACGTCAAGCCGTTCGACAACGTCGAATGCCGCAAGGCCGTCCAGTACGCGGTCGACAAGCAGAGCATGGTCGACTCCATCGGTGGCTCGGTCAAGGGCGGCCCGGCCACCACGGTCATCCCGCCGACCGTCGCCGGATACAAGAAGTTCGACCTGTACCCGTCCGAGGGCAACAAGGGTGACGTCGCCAAGGCCAAGGAGCACCTGACCAAGTGCGGTCAGCCGAAGGGCTTCAAGACGACGCTGACGGCCCGCTCGGACCGTCCTGACGAGATCACCGCCGCCACGCAGCTGCAGAACAGCCTGAAGAAGATCGGTATCACGGCCGAGATCAAGCAGTTCCCGGCCAACAAGTACTTCACCGACTTCGCGGGCGTTCCGGCCTGGGTCCACAAGAACAACGCGGGCATGATGATGATGGCCTGGGGCGCCGACTGGCCGACCGGCTTCGGCTTCCTGGACCAGATCGTGAACGGTTCGGCCATCAAGCCCTCGGGCGGCACGAACCTGATGGAGCTCAACGACAAGGCCATCAACGACCTCCTCATCAAGGGCATCGGCACCGTCGACACCACGGCGCGCAACGCGACGTGGGGCGAGGTCGACCAGAAGGTCATGGAGAACGCCTCGGTCGTTCCGCTCTTCTACCGCAAGAACCTGCTCTACCGTCCGGCCTCCGCGGCGAACGTCACAGTCGCGAACGCGTACCTCGGCATGTACGACTACGTGCTGATGACCTCGACCAAGTAACACCTGTTCATCAACAGCATCCCTTGAAAGGCAGGTGAAGGCGCCGGGCCGGCGGGCGTTACCCCGTCCGCCCGCCCGGCGCCGCACGGCTGTGGCTGCGTACATCATCCGACGCGTATTCGCCGCGGTGTTGCTGCTGCTGGTGGTCAGCGCAGTCACGTTCGCGATCTTCTTCCTCGTGCCCCGCCTCGGCGGGCAGACCCTCGACTCGATGGCCGCCCAGTACGTCGGGAAGAGCCCCGACCCGGACGTCATCGCCGCGGTCAAGAAGAACCTGGGGCTCGACCAGCCCCTGTATCTCCAGTACTGGAACTTCATCAAGGGCATCGCCGTCGGTGCCGACTACAAGTTCGGCCCCGACCCCGTCACCTGCAACGCCCCCTGCTTCGGCTACTCCTTCAAGACCCACACCGAGATCTGGCCGCAGATCGTCGACCGTATCCCGGTCACGCTGTCGCTGGCCGTGGGCGCCGCCGTTCTGTGGGTCGTCTCCGGTGTCGCGATCGGCGTGGTCTCCGCGCTGAAGCGGGGTTCGCTCTTCGACCGGCTCTCCATGGGCGTCGCCCTGGCCGGTGTCTCGCTGCCGATGTTCTTCACCGGCCTCGCCGTGCTCGCCCTGTTCGGGAACGGGGAGTACGTACCGTTCGCCGACAGCCCGATCGAGTGGGCGGGCAGCCTGGTCCTGCCCTGGTGCACCCTCGCACTGCTGTACTCCGCTCTCTACGCGCGGCTCACCCGTGCCGGGATGCTGGAGACGATGGGTGAGGACTACATCAGAACCGCGCGGGCCAAGGGTTTGAGAGAACGCAACGTCGTCGTCAAACACGGTCTCCGCTCGGCGCTCACCCCCCTCGTCACCATCTTCGGCATGGACTTCGCCCTGCTGCTCGGTGGCGCGGTCATCACCGAGAGCGTCTTCTCCTTCCAGGGCATGGGTGCGTTCGCCATCCAGGGTGTGACCACCGCCGACCTGCCCAAGGTGATGGGCGTGACGCTGGTCGCCGCCTTCTTCATCGTCATCTGCAACTTGCTGGTGGACCTCGTGTACGCCGCGATCGACCCCCGGGTGAGGCTCTCATGAGCGAGGTAAGCAAGAAGGACTCCCCGGCGGCGGACGCCGCCGAGGGCACGGTCCCCGCTCCCCGGGACGCCTCGGCCGCGGACGGGAAGGAGTTCCTCTCCGTCCGCAACCTCCAGGTCCACTTCGACACCGACGACGGCCTGGTCAGGTCCGTCGACGGCGTCAGCTTTGACCTGAAGGCCGGCCAGACCCTCGGCATCGTCGGTGAGTCCGGCTCCGGCAAGTCCGTGACCTCGCTGGGCATCATGGGCCTGCACACCTCCGAGCGGGCCCGCATCAGCGGTGAGATCTGGCTCGACGGCGAGGAGCTCATCAGCGCCGGCGCCGAGCGGGTGCGGAAGCTGCGCGGCCAGAAGATGGCGATGATCTTCCAGGACCCGCTGTCGGCCCTGCACCCGTACTACAGCATCGGCGCGCAGATCGTGGAGGCGCACCGGGTCCACAACAAGGTCGACAAGAAGGCCGCGAAGAAGCGCGCCATCGAGATGCTCGACCGGGTCGGCATCCCCGAGCCGCACCGCCGCTACGACGACTACCCGCACCAGTTCTCCGGCGGTATGCGCCAGCGCGCCATGATCGCGATGGCCCTGGTCAACAACCCGCAGCTGCTCATCGCCGACGAGCCGACGACCGCCCTGGACGTGACCGTCCAGGCGCAGATCCTCGACCTCATCCGCGACCTGCAGAAGGAGTTCGGCTCCGCGGTCGTCATGATCACCCACGACCTCGGCGTCGTCGCCGAGATCGCGGACAACCTGCTGGTGATGTACGCGGGCCGCTGTATCGAGCGCGGCAGCGCCGAGAAGGTGTTCTACGAGCCCCAGCACCCCTACACCTGGGGCCTCCTCGGCTCGATGCCGCGCATCGACCGGGAGCAGACCGAGCGGCTCATCCCCGTCAAGGGCTCGCCGCCCAGCCTCATCAACGTCCCGTCGGGCTGCGCCTTCCACCCGCGCTGCCCGTACGCGGACATTCCCGCGGACAACATCACCCGCACCGAGCGTCCGGAGCTGCAACTGGTCAGCGACGGGCACTACTCCGCGTGCCACATGTCGCGTGAGCAGCGGGACCGGATCTGGACCGAAGAGATTGCGCCGAAGCTGTGACTGATCTGAACGAGAAGACTCCCGCGTCCGGCGCGGACGGGTCCGACGGGTCCGGGTCCGAGCCGCTCCTCAAGGTCACCGGCCTGGCCAAGCACTTCCCGATCACCAAGGGCGTGCTCAAGCGCAAGGTCGGCGCGGTCCAGGCCGTCGACGGACTCACCTTCGACGTGCGACCCGGGGAGACCCTCGGCGTCGTGGGCGAGTCCGGGTGCGGCAAGTCGACCATGGGCCGGCTGGTGACCCGGCTGCTGGAGCCGACCGGCGGCACGATCGAGTTCCAGGGCCGCGACATCACCCACCTGTCGGCGGGCCGGATGCGGCCGATGCGCCGCGACATCCAGATGATCTTCCAGGACCCGTACGGGTCGCTGAACCCCCGCCACACGGTCGGCGGGATCGTCGGCACCCCCTTCCGCCTCCAGGGCGTCAAGCCCGAGGGCGGTGTGAAGGCGGAGGTCCAGCGGCTGCTGGAGCTCGTCGGGCTCAACCCCGAGCACTACAACCGCTACCCGCACGAGTTCTCCGGCGGTCAGCGCCAGCGCATCGGCATCGCCCGGGCGCTCGCGCTGAAGCCGAAGCTCGTCGTCGCGGACGAGCCGGTCTCCGCGCTGGACGTGTCGATCCAGGCGCAGGTCGTGAACCTGCTGGACGACCTCCAGGAGGAGCTCGGCCTCACGTACATGATCATCGCGCACGACCTCTCGGTCATCCGCCATGTCTCGGACCGGATCGCGGTCATGTACCTCGGGAAGATCGTCGAGCTGGCCGACCGCACGTCGCTGTACGAGGCGCCGATGCACCCGTACACGACGGCGCTGATGTCCGCCGTGCCGGTACCCGACCCCCGGCGGCGCGGAGCCAAGAGCGACCGCATCCTGCTCAAGGGCGACGTCCCGTCGCCGATCTCGCCGCCCACCGGATGCCGGTTCCACACCCGGTGCTGGAAGGCGACGCAGGTCTGCAAGACGACGGAGCCGCCGCTGCTCCAGCTGAAGACCGGGCACCAGGTGGCGTGCCACCACCCGGAGAACGGCGAGGACCAGGTGCCGGGCGACGCACCGCTCGTCGCCGACGTCATCACGGTGACGTCCGTGGGTGCGGCGAAGCCGGCGGGTGCCGAGAAGCCGGCGAGTGCCGAGAAGCCGGCGGAGACGGCCGTGGCGGCGGAGACCGCTGCGGCGGTCGAGTCTGTCGAGACCGGGGAAGCGGCCGAGGCGGTCGAGGCTGCTGAGGTGGCTGAGTCGGCCGGTGCGCGGGAAGCCGTAGCCGCCGAGAAGCCGGCCGTGGCGCCTGAGGTGGTTGAGCCTGCTGGGCCGACCGGGGCTGTTGAGGCGGCCGAGGTGACTAAGGCGACTGAGGCGGCCGACGCGCAGGAGTCCGCAGCCGCTGAGAAGCCGGCTGAGCCTGTCGAGTCGCCCGGGGCTGCTGAGGTGCTTGAGCCGGCCGAGGCTGCTGAGGTGGATGGGTCCGCTGAGGCTGACGAGGCCACCGACGCGGCGCCCGCCGCGGAGTCCCCGGACGCGCCTGCGGGCGAACCGGGCGAACCGGCGGCACCCGCCGAGGGTGCCGGGGGCGGGGACGCCGCCGCTCCGTCCACCGAGGCGGGGGACACACCGAAGAAGTAGTACCGGCACAATTGCCCGGTGCTCAACGAACTCTTCACTCCCTCCGTCCAGCATGCGCTCGACATCGTCGGGATCTTCGTCTTCGCGATCTCGGGCGCCCTGCTCGCCGTACGCAAGAACTTCGATGTCTTCGGCATCGCCGTACTCGCCGAGGTGACAGCGCTGGGCGGAGGGATCTTCCGTGACGTGATCATCGGCGCCGTCCCTCCGGCCGCCTTCACGGACCTCGGCTACTTCCTGACCCCCCTGCTCGCCGCCGGCCTGGTCTTCTTCCTCCATCCGCACGTGGAGCGGATCCAGGTCGGCGTCAACGTCTTCGATGCGGCCGGGCTCGGGCTCTTCTGCGTCTCGGGCACCGTGAAGGCGTACGACTACGGACTCGGCCTCACCGCGTCCGCCGCACTGGGACTGGCCACCGCGGTCGGCGGGGGCGTGCTCCGCGACGTACTGGCCAACGAGGTCCCGTCGCTGCTGCGCTGGGACCGGGACCTGTACGCGGTGCCCGCGATCGTGGGCGCCGTCCTCGTGGTCCTGTGCATCCGCTTCGAGGCCCTCAACGCCTACACCAGTGCCACCGCGGTGGTCACCGCGTTCGTGCTGCGCCTGTTGGCGCTGCGTTACCACTGGCGCGCGCCGCGCGCCTACAACCGGCGCTCGGCCACGGCGGAGGAGGCTCCCGCCGGCACCTGACCGCAACAAAAAGCTACCGCTCAGTAATGGGATCGGTGTACGGTGCATGCCATGGCACAGGCAGCAACGCAGGCACCGCGCGCAGCGCAGGCGACCATCGGCGACAGTGAGTTCGACCGCGACACCGCCGTCACGCTCCGCGAAGAGGGCGTCTACGACGCAGAGCTCTCCGCGGGATGGACGATCTTCCACGCCGTCAACGGCGGCTATCTCCTGGCCATGCTCGGCCGGGCACTCGGCGAGGCGCTTCCGCACTCCGACCCCTTCTCGGTCTCCGCGCACTACCTCACCTCCTCCGTCCCCGGCCCCGCGGTGATCCGGACCCAGGTCGTGCGCACAGGGCGCACGCTCTCCACCGGCGAGGCCTCACTCTTCCAGTACGCGGAGGACGGCACCGAGGTCGAACGCATCCGGGTCCTGGCCACCTACGGCGACCTCGACGGCCTGACCGGCGAGATCCGCACCTCCGCCGAGCCGCCCGCCATCCCGGCGTGGGACCGGTGCCTCGGTCCGGGCGACGGGCCGGCGCCGATCCCCGGCAGCTCCGCCATCACCGAACGGCTCGACATCAAGCTCGACCCGGCGACGATCGGCTGGGCCGTCGGCGCCCCGTCCGGCAAGGGTGAGATGCGCGGCTGGTTCGCTCTCGCGGACGGCCGTGACGCGGACCCGCTCTCGCTGCTGCTCACCGTGGACGCGCTGCCGCCGACCTCGTTCGAGCTGGGCCTGAAGGGCTGGACGCCCACCATCGAGCTCACCACGCACATCCGCTGCCGTCCGGCCCCCGGACCGCTGCGGGTCTCCATCACCACCCGCAACCTGGCGGGCGGCTTCCTGGAGGAGGACGCGGAGGTCTGGGACAGCGCCGGCCGGCTCGTGGCCCAGTCCCGCCAACTGGCCCGGGTACCCCGCGGCTGACACCCTGGCCGACGGTCCCGCGGGTCCCCGGAGGGCCGACGGCTCCGGGGGTCCCCGGACTGTCCCGGCACGGGGACGGTCCCGCGTCATCGGGGTGCGGTGAACTCCGCCCGGCCGCTCTCCGTCCTCCTGCCGCTCCGGACCCGCGGCCTCATCCCGGCGGCGCAGCCGGCCGGGCGCCCGGAGGTCTCCGTACGCACCGTCCACCGGGGACGTCGAGGCGCTGTCCGCGACCGGGGGATGCCCGCGTACCCGGAACGGGGACGCAACGGCGGGATCGCCCTGCTGCCGCGCTTCCGTACGGATGCCACCGGCCTCACCGCCGACGAGAGGCGTGCCCTGTTCGTCCTCGCCGCCGCGGGCGCCCACGCCGCCCGCAGCGGCGACGTGTCGCTCGGCTCGGCCCCACCCAAGGTGACGGCTTGCGCAAGGTGACGGCCGCGCTCCCCGCTCCGCACCGACCCGCAGCCGAGCAGACCGGCCGCCGGATCCCGGTGGGCCCGGCGCGCGCTGGACGAGCCGCCCGCGTCGGCTCCGCGGCCGGCCGCCCGGGGCGAGGGCCCTCTCGCGGCGGTGGTCTCAGGGGGCGTCGAGCCAGTGGGCGCGGCCCACGGTCACCAGCCGCAGTCGGCGCCGGGCCATCCGGACGACCTCCCGCTCCCCGTCGGGCCCCGCGTCCAGCAGCGCGGACGCGGTGAGCACCATGTGGTCCACGTAGAGCCCGCCCAGCATCAGGAGATCCTCGGGGTCCCAGCCCGCCGACTCCGGTTCCGCGGCGAGCGCCGCCGCCACCTCTTCGGCGAACAGCCGGAGCTGGGCCGCTATGGCCTCCCGGACCGCGCCGACGCCGCCGTGCTGCTCGCGGGCGATGAAGCGGAAGTGCGCCGGCTGCGCGGTGACGTGACGGCTGATCAGGCCCACGCTCCGGTCCAGCCGCTCCTCGCTGTCGCCCGTCTCGGCCAGGATGGCGCCGATCATTCCGTGCAGGCTGCCCAGGGTCTGCTCGACGAGGGCCACACCCAGCGCCGCCGTGCCGTCGAAGTGGCGGTAGAAGGCGGTCGGGGCCACACCGACGGCCCGGGTCACCTCGCGCAGGCCAAGGCTGCTCAGGCTCTGGTGCTCCAGCAGCCGCAGGGCGGCGTCGAGCAGCGCCTGACGTGTCTTCAGCTTCTGGGCCTGGCGGATGCCGAGGGTGTGACTCATGCCATTCAGTAAACAACCGCTCTCCGAGTACCGGAAGGGGTGTGAGGTCTAGACTCGAAAGTCAGTAAACAGTCGTACTCTCAAGTCGAGGAAGAGAGGCCGCACATGTTCGTCCTCGTCGCCGCCCTGCTCCTGCTGGGGGTCGTCCTCGGAGCGGTGGCACACCTGCCGCTGCCCGTGACCCTTGCCGCCGCGGCCGTGATCGGCTTCTGGCTGGTGGCCTTCGGCGTCCGCGAACGCCATGCCCGCCGTACCCGCTGATCGCCCGCCCGACCCGCCGAGAGAAGGAGCTCGCACCATGACTCTCACCACAGTCCGCGCCGACCGCCGCCCGGGCGTCCCGAGCACGGGAACCGGGGCCACCGGGCCGGCGCCCGGTACCGGGGCCGACGGCACCCCGCCCACCGGATCGGCGCCCGCCACCCGGAGGCCGCGCGGCCAGGAGGCCGACGGTCTGGCCGTCGCCTCGTTCGTGCTCGGGCTGCTGGGCCTCCTGGTCATGAACATCCTGCTCGGGCCGGCCGCCATCGTCATGGCCCTCGTCGCCCTCGCCCGCTCCACCGCCCGCCGCGGCCGCGCCCTGCTCGGGCTCGCCCTCGGCGTCGCCGACCTCGTCGTCCTCGCTGTCCTGGTCACCGTGAACGGCACCGTCTCCTGGAGCTTCGGGGGCTGATCCGGGGCGGTCCGAGCGCTCTCCGGTACCGGCCCGGGCGAGCCCGGCGCCGCGACGGCACCCCCGCGGGGGCCGCGAGACCATCCGCCCGCCGAGCGCCCCGCCGCGGGCTCGTAGAATCGGGGGCACCATGGCCTACCTCGACCACGCCGCGACCACGCCGATGCTTCCGCAAGCGATCGCGGCGATGACCGCGCAGCTCGCCGTCACCGGCAACGCGTCCTCACTGCACGCCGCCGGGCGACGTGCCCGCCGTACCGTCGAGGAGTCCAGGGAGACCCTCGCCGACGCTCTCGGCGCCCGCCCCAGCGAGGTGGTCCTCACCTCCGGCGGCACGGAGGCCGACAACCTCGCCGTCAAGGGCCTGTACTGGGCCCGCCGCGACGCCGACCCGCGGCGCACCAGGGTCCTCGCCAGCCCCGTGGAGCACCACGCCGTACTCGACGCCGTCGACTGGCTCGCCGGGCACGAGGGCGCCACCGTCGAATACCTGCCCGTCGACCGGTACGGGCGGGTGCACCCGGACGCCCTGCGCGAGGCCGTCCTGCGCAACCCCGACGACGTCGCGCTGATCACCGTGATGTGGGCGAACAATGAGATCGGCACCGTCATGCCGGTACATGAACTCGCCCAGGTGGCCCGCGAGTTCGACGTACCGATGCACGCCGACGCGGTGCAGGCCTTCGGGCAGCTGGAGGTCGACTTCGCGCGGTCCGGGCTGGCGGCCATGACCGTGAGCGCGCACAAGATCGGCGGCCCGTTCGGTATCGGCGCGCTCCTCCTGGGGCGCGACCACGCCCCCGTACCCGTCCTGCACGGAGGCGGGCAGGAGCGGCACGTGCGCTCCGGCACCCTCGACGTGCCCGCCGTGGCCTCGTTCGCCGTCGCCGGGCGGCTCGCCGCCGAGCGGCGCGAGGACTTCGCCCGCGAGATCGGCGGGCTCCGCGACGAGCTGGCCGACGCCGTGCTGCGCGCCGTCCCGGACGCCCTGCTCGGAGGTGACCCCGCTCCCGGCGGCCGGCTGCCGGCCAACGCCCACTTCACCTTCCCGGGCTGCGAGGGCGACTCCCTCCTGCTGCTCCTGGACGCCCAGGGCATCGAGTGCTCCACCGGCTCGGCGTGCACGGCCGGCATAGCGCAGCCCAGTCACGTACTGCTGGCCACCGGCACCGACCCCGACCTGGCGCGCGGCACCCTGCGCTTCTCGCTCGGCCATACCTCCACCGGGCAGGACGTGGAGGACCTGGCCCGCGCCATCGGGCCCGCGGTGACCCGGGCCCGCACAGCCGGCCTCACCTGACCCGCCCCGCGCCCGCTGCGCTCCTGCGCCCGCCGTGGCCTTTCGTTGTGAGGCCACGGACGCCGGAATCGGGAAACAAGCCCCACATTTCCGTCCACTCGCTCACCACGACACATCGGTGAGGGCGGGGTCAGGTACGGGCGGCGCGGATCTGGGCGAGGTAGCGGGGCCAGTCCCAGTGGGGGCCGGGGTCGGTGTGGTCGGCGCCGGGGACCTCCACGTGGCCGATGATGTGCTCGCGGTCCACCGGTATGCCGTACCGCCGGCAGACCGTGGCCGCGAGGCGGGCCGAGGACGCGTACATGGCGGCCGTGAAGTCCTGGGGGCGGTCGACGAAGCCCTCGTGCTCGATGCCGACACTGCGCTCGTTGTACGAGCGGTTGCCCGCGTGGAAGCCCACGTCCAGCTCGCGGATCATCTGGACGACCCGCCCGTCCTTCCCCACGATGTAGTGCGCCGCGGCGCCGTGGGCCGGGTCCTGGAAGACCTTGACCGCGCTGCCGAGGCCGCCCTGCGTGACATGGACGACGATGCGGTCGACGGCGTAGTCGTCGGGGCGGTCGGCGCGGCGCCAGTTCGCCTCGGAGGCCCCGATCCAGCGGGCGCCCGCGTAGTCCAGCTCGCCCGGCTTGCGGGGCTTCTCCACGCCCGGGACGCGCCACCACACGCGCCGCACCCCGTCCCAGGCCAGAGCGGCCGTACCCGCCGCCGCGGCGGCACCGCCGCCGATCAGCAGCGTGCGCCGGCTGACGCCGTGCGCCGGTGCTCCGCCGTTCCCCTTGGTCCCCATGTGATCGTCAACGCGTATGCGCGCGCATTCGGTTCCCGGCGACCCGTACCCTGGACAGGCTATGACTCAGACCTCCCAGCGCCCCCTCCGCGTACTCGCCGCCATGTCGGGCGGTGTCGACTCGGCCGTCGCCGCGGCCCGAGCCGCCGAGGCGGGCCACGACGTGACCGGTGTACACCTCGCCCTCTCCGCGAACCCGCAGTCCTTCCGCACCGGGGCCCGCGGCTGTTGCACCATCGAGGACTCCCGCGACGCCCGCCGGGCGGCGGACGTCATCGGTATCCCGTTCTACGTCTGGGACCTCGCGGAACGCTTCCGCGAGGACGTCGTGGACGACTTCGTCGCGGAGTACGAGGCGGGGCGCACGCCCAATCCGTGCCTCCGGTGCAACGAGAAGATCAAGTTCGCCGCGCTGCTCGACAAGGCACTCGCCCTCGGCTTCGACGCGGTCTGCACCGGCCACTACGCCACCGTCGTGGTGAACGAGGACGGCACCCGGGAGATGCACCGCGCCTCGGACATGGCCAAGGACCAGAGCTACGTGCTGGGCGTCCTGGACGAGAAGCAGCTCGCCCACGCGATGTTCCCCCTGGGCGACACCCTGACGACCAAGGACGAGATCCGGGCCGAGGCCGAGCGCCGGGGTCTGGCCGTCGCCAAGAAGCCGGACAGTCACGACATCTGCTTCATCGCCGACGGGGACACCCAGGGCTTCCTGGCCGGCCGCCTCGGCGGCCCCGCGGAGGGTGACATCCTCGACGAGTCGGGGACGAAGGTCGGCACCCACGAGGGCGCGTTCGGCTTCACCATCGGCCAGCGCAAGGGCCTGCGCATCGGCCACCCCGCCCCGGACGGCAAGCCGCGCTACGTCCTGGACATCTCCCCGGTGAACAACACGGTGACCGTCGGCCCGGTGGAAGCCCTCGACGTCACGGCACTGACCGCGATCAGGCCCCGCTGGTGCGGCACGGCACCGGCCGGGCCGGGTACGTACACCGCGCAGTTGCGGGCCCACGGCGGCGAGACGGAGGTGACGGCGGAGCTGGTCGACGGCACCCTGCACGTCGCCTTCACCGAGCCGGTGCGGGGCGTGGCCCCCGGACAGGCGGTCGTGCTGTACGACGGGACGCGGGTCGTCGGGTCGGCCACCATCGCGACGACGGTGCGCCGCGACGAGCCGGCGGCCGCCGGCCGGCAGGGCTGAGGGCCGGCGGTCCCTCCGGTCCGGGTCAAGTTGACGGCGTTCCGGTCGCCGCCCGCTCCGCGAACACCTCCCGGGCGAAGAACTCCGCCAGCACCGGCGCGATCGCCTGCGGTGCCAGCTCCCGAGTCTGCCCCGTCAGGGTGCGGTGCCGGCCCCGGGGAAGCGCCGCCGCGAGGGCCTGCGTGGTCCCGTGGGCCTGCGGGGTGCTGAAGCCGCCGGTCACGACGAGGGTGCGGGCCGTCACCGCGGCGAACCGATCGGGGATCTCGCCGTCGCCGAGCAGCTCGTCGTCGTAGGCGAGGGTGTGGGCCAAGGCCTCCAGGTCCGCCCACAGCAGGGCGTGCCGCATCCGCGCGATCGTCGCCTCGGGGACGCCCGTGCGGGAGAGGTACAGGGCCACCGCGCCGCCCCGGTCGCCCTCCGACAGGAGCCGGTGCAGCAGAGCCGTGCACCGGGACTTGTACAGCAGACCGGCCGGACCCGGGGTGTACGGAGGCTCGTAGACGGCGAGGAGGTCCACGGGCAGACCCGCCGCGTGCGCCTCCAGGGCCAGCGCCCCGCCCGACAGCATGCCGAACAGCGACACGCGCCCGCCCACCCGGGCCGCCACCGCTGCCAGGTCCTCGATCTCGCGGCGGACCGCGTACGGCCCCCCGTCCCCGCTGGCGCCTCGCCCACGGCGGTCGTACGTGACCACCGTGAAGCGCGGGGCCAGCAGGGCGGCCAGCGGCGCCTCGGTCGCGGCGGTGCTCAGCGCCCCGCCGACCAGGATCACCGGCGGCCCGTCACCCTGGCGGCGGTACGCGATCGACGTGCCGTCAGCCGAGAAAGTCTTGTCCATGGGGGGTGGACCCGCGCGGACCGCGGAAATCATCGCCACCGCGGGCAGGAGCCGGAAAAGACCTCCGGCCGTCAGCGGGCGATGAGATCCGTGGCGTAGAAGCAGAAGTGGTTCCGGATCGCGGCCACCTGTTCCCTCGGCTCCGGATACGCCCAGACGAGGTCCGCCGCGTCCGGCAGCGACCAGTAGGACGCGTCCCCCTTGAACGGGCAGTGCGTCCGCGTGTCCGACGGGATCAGCAGTTCCGTACGGACGTCCTCGGGCGGCAGGTAGTAGCGGTCGGGGCAGCCCGTCTCGCGCAGCAGGAGCGGGCGGCGGCTCTCGGCGAGCACCTGCCCGTCGTGCACCGCCCGCACGTGCGCGGCGACGGGCTCGACGGTGATGTGGTGTCCAGGAGGGGGAGTCATACCTGCTTCAGCCGCGGCGGAAGCCGGATTCTTCCCGCCCGGCCCGATGTCGGAGGCGGCCCGTACGGTAGGCGCATGAACATCTGCGTCTTCCTCTCCGCCGCCGACCTCGACGAGCGTTACACCGTGCCCGCCCGCGAGTTCGCCGAACTGCTGGGCCGTGGCGGGCACACCCTGGTCTGGGGTGGATCGGAGAGCGGGCTGATGAAGGTGGTCGCCGACGGCGTGCAGGAGGCCGGCGGGCGGCTCGTCGGGGTGTCGGTGGACTTCCTGGCGGCGAAGGCGCGGACGGACGCCGACGAGATGGTGATCGCCGGGGACCTGGCCGAGCGCAAGGCGTTGCTCCTGGCGAAGGCCGACGCGTTCGTGATCATGGTGGGCGGCACGGGGACACTCGACGAGGCCACCGACATCCTGGAGCTGAAGAAGCACGGCCGGCACGCCAAGCCCGTCGTCGTGCTGAACACCGACGGGTTCTACGACGGTCTGCGCCTGCAGTTCCAGCGCATGGAGGACGAGGGATTCCTGCCCGTTCCCCTCACCGACCTGGTCTTCTTCGCGAAGGACGGGGTAGGGGCGCTCGCCTACCTCGAGGAGTCGGCCGGCCTGCGGTGATGCGAGCATGAGGCCATGCCTACTCATCTCATCACCGGTGCCGGCTCCGGCATCGGCGCAGCCGTCGCCCGCCGCCTCCTGGAGCGCGGCGACGAGCTCGTGCTGCTGGCCCGCGACGCCGGCCGTGCCAAGGAACTCGCCGCGCTCCACCCCGGGGCGCGCACGCTCGTCGGCGACCTCGGCAACCCCGACCGGCTCTCCTGGGCGTTCGGGCAGCAGCCCATGCCCGAACGCCTCGACTCGCTGCTGCACGTCGCGGGCGTCGTCGAACTCGGCCGGATCGGCGACCTCACGCCCAAAGCATGGCACTTCCAGCTCAACGCCAACCTGATCGCCCCTGCCGAGGTGACCCGCCTGCTGCTCCCGCACCTGCGCGTCACCCAGGGCCACGTCGTCTTCGTGAACTCCGGGGCGGGTCTGGACGCGCACGCCGAATGGGGCGCGTACGCCGCCAGCAAGCACGGCCTGAAGGCGCTCGCGGACTCGTTGCGCCACGAGGAGCACGGCAACGGGATCCGCGTCACGTCCGTCTACCCGGGACGCACCGCGAGCGCCATGCAGGCCAAGGTCCACCAGCAGGAGGGCAAGGAGTACGACCCCTCCCGCTGGATCGACCCGGACTCCGTGGCCACCACGATCCTGCTGGCGCTCGACCTGCCGCGCGACGCCGAGATCAACAACCTCACGGTCCGCCCGGGCCGCTGAGGCGCGCCGGGCCCGATCGCCGGACCCCGCCCCGGCAGCCCGGTGGGCCGGGGCCCGTAGGCTCTCACCGTGAGCGAGAAGAGCAAGTTCAGCGCGTGTGCCGCGACCGGGATCGGGTCCATGCCGGGAGGCGACGCCCGTGAGGCCGCGAAGACGGTCACCGGGTCCTTCGCCGACGGTCAGGGCATGCCGTATCTGGCGGAGCTGCCCGCGCGCGGTCCCGGCGCGGACATGATCGGGCGGACGGTCGGCCTGCTCGTCGAGATGTACGGCCACGTCGAGCCCAGCGGCTGGCGGATCAGCGACCGGCCCGGCCGCGACACCCGCCGGGCCCGCTCCTGGCTCGGCGAGGACCTCGACGCCCTGGAGGAGTTCACCCAGGGCTACGAGGGGCTCCTCAAGGTGCAGGCGGTCGGCCCCTGGACCCTGGCCGCCGGTCTGGAACTGCGGGGCGGCGAGGCGATGCTCGGGGACCCGGGGGCCTGCCGCGACCTCGCGGGTTCACTGGCCGAGGGACTGCGCTCCCACCTCGCCGAGGTACGGCGCCGGGTGCCGGGCGCCGAGGTCGTGCTCCAGCTGGACGAACCCTCGCTCACCGCCGTACTCCAGGGCCGGGTCAGGTCGGCGAGTGGGTACCGCACCTACCGGGCCGTCGACCGCCAGGTCGCCGAGGGGACCCTGCGCGAGCTGCTCGCGGTGAACGGCGAAGGCCCCACGGCCGTGCACTCGTGCGCCCCCGAGGTGCCGTTCGCGCTTTTGCGCCGCGCCGGAGCCGACGCCGTCTCCTTCGACTTCTCCCTGCTCACCGAGCGTGAGGAGGAGGTGATCGGAGAAGCCGTCGAGGGAGGCACCCAGCTCCTCCTCGGCGTGGTCCCCGGCACCGACGCCGCCTCGGCCGCGTTGTCGGACCCGGGCGGTAGCGTCATGGGTGTCAGGACGCTGTGGAACAGGCTGGGGCTTGATCCGGGGACTCTCGCCGAGTCCGTGGTGATCACCCCGGCCTGCGGTCTGGCGGGCGCCTCGCCGGCGTACGCACGCGCCGCGCTCGCCCACTGCGCCCGGGCCGCGAGGTCGCTCGCAGACAACCCTGAGTAACGGCACCACGGGCTGACGGGAGGACGGACAATGGCCGGCGAACAGCGGGAACAGCAGCTGACCACGGTGCCGGCGGAGGCACAAGAGCAGCATGCTCTCCTCGCCGAGCAGATCGAGGAACACCGCTTCCGGTATTACGTGAAGGACCGGCCGGTCGTCAGCGACGCCGAGTTCGACCGGCTGATGCGCGAGCTGGAGGCCGTCGAGGACCGGTACCCCCAGCTGCGTACGCCGGACTCGCCGACGCAGAAGGTCGCCGGCCCCTACACCACGGAGTTCACCTCCGTCGAGCACCGAGAGCGCATGCTCTCGCTGGACAACGCGTTCGCCGACGAGGAGCTGGCGGCCTGGGCCGAGCGTGTCGCCAAGGACGTGGGCGGCCCCGGCTACCACTTCCTGTGCGAGCTCAAGGTGGACGGCCTCGCCGTCAACCTCACCTACGAGCACGGCAGACTGACCCGCGCGGCGACCCGCGGCGACGGCCGCACCGGCGAGGACATCACGCCCAACGTCCGGACGATCTCCGAGATCCCGCACCGGCTCCGGGGCGACCGGGTCCCCGCCCTGGTCGAGATCCGCGGCGAGGTCTTCTTCCCCATGGAGGCCTTCGAGGGACTCAACGCCCGCTTGGTCGAGGCGGACGACAAGCCCTTCGCCAACCCGCGCAACGCGGCGGCGGGTTCGCTCCGCCAGAAGGACCCCAAGGTCACCGCCACCCGCCCGCTCCACATGGTGGTCCACGGCATCGGCGCCCGCGAGGGCTTCGACATCGACAGCCTCTCGCAGGCCTACGACCTCCTCCGCGAGTGGGGCCTGCCGACGGCCCGGCACAACAAGGTCGTCGACTCCCTCGACGGGGTGCGGGAGTTCATCGCGTACTTCGGGGAGCACCGGCACTCCGTGGAGCACGAGATCGACGGGGTCGTCGTCAAGGTCGACGAGATCCCCCTCCAGGGACGGCTGGGCTCCACCTCGCGCGCCCCCCGCTGGGCGATCGCCTGGAAGTACGCGCCGGAGGAGGTCAACACCAAGCTCGTGAACATCCGGGTCGGTGTCGGGCGGACCGGCAGGGTCACGCCCTACGCCCAGGTCGAGCCCGTCGAAGTGGCGGGCTCCGAGGTCGAGTTCGCCACCCTGCACAACCAGAACGTGGTGAGGGCCAAGGGTGTCCTCATCGGTGACACGGTGGTCCTGCGCAAGGCGGGTGACGTCATCCCGGAGATCCTCGGGCCGGTCGTCGACCTGCGGGACGGCAGCGAACGCGCCTTCGTCATGCCGTCCCACTGCCCCGAGTGCGGGACCGCGCTGCGTCCCATGAAGGAGGGCGACATCGACCTCCGTTGCCCCAACGCCCGCTCATGCCCAGCCCAGTTGAGGGAGCGGGTGGCCTACCTCGCGGGCCGTAAGTGCCTGGACATCGACCACTTCGGCTATGTGGCGGCAGCCGCCCTGACCCATCCGCTGGAGCCCGCCGAACCGCCGCTGCGCGACGAGGGCGACCTCTTCGGCCTCACGGTGGAACAGCTGCTCCCGATCCGCGCCTACGTCCTGGACCAGGACAGCGGGCTGCCCAAACGCGATCCGAAGACGGGCGACGAGAAGATCGCGAAGGTCTTCTCCAACAAGGCGGGGGAGCCGAAGAGTAACGCCCTGGCGATGCTGGAGGGCATCGAGGCCGCGAAACAGGCCCCGCTCGCCCGGATCCTCACCGGACTCTCGATCAGGCACGTGGGGCCCGTCGCCGCCGCCGAACTGGCCCGGCAGTTCAGGTCCGTCGAGCGCATCGACGAGGCGACCGAGGAGGAGCTGGCCGCGGCGGACGGGGTCGGGCCGATCATCGCGGCCTCCGTCAAGCAGTGGTTCGCCGAGGACTGGCACCGCGAGATCCTGCGCAAGTGGCGGGAGGCCGGAGTCCGGATGGAGGACGCGGGCGCGGGGGAGGACGAGGGCCCGCGGCCGCTGGAAGGCCTCACCGTCGTCGTCACCGGCACCCTGGCGAGCCACACCAGGGACGGCGCGAAAGAAGCGCTGCAGAGCCGCGGGGCGAAGGTGACGGGCTCCGTCTCGAAGAAGACCTCCTTCGTCGTGGTGGGCGAGAACCCCGGGTCGAAGTACGACAAGGCCGTGCAGCTGAAGGTGCCCGTCCTCGACGAGGAGGGCTTCGCGGTCCTCCTCGGCGAGGGGCCGGACGCCGCCCGCGCGGCCGCCGTCCCGGCCGAGGCCTGATCGAGGCACGATCGAGACCCTGCCGGGGAGTGCCGGTGGGCGGGAGGGGAAGAATGCCGGCAGAGCGGAGCGGAAGGCCCTGGCCGACCGGGATGCCTCACTCGTTCGGCGCATATCCGACGGTCGGGGACGTCAGGTCCGCATTCGGGCAGGAGCTGTAGAGCGCTGCGCACAGGGGCTGTTGGCGGCCTACTGTTGCACGTGCACCTGCCGTGCCCGGCCGCGTGGTGGGAATCGGGTCGTGGTGGCATGGGAGCGGAGGCCGCCGTGGGGCATCGGCACCGCCGGCTGTGAGAGGGACGGAATGGAACCGACCGAGGGCGCCGCACGGGTGACGCGGCTGCAAGGTTTCGCGGGCGCCACACCGAAAGTGGGGACCGTCGTCGTGGTGGCCGCCGCGGTGCAGCTCGCGGCCGGGTTCTACCGGACGCTCCGCGACGGCGAGGCGCTCTTCCCCGCCGGCACGGCCGGCTGGTCGCTCGCCCTGCTCACCGGAATCGTCGTCGGCCATTTGGTCGCCCTCGGGCGCGATCGGTGGTGGGGCGGCACCGGATCGGGGGCAGCCCTCACCCTCGCCGTGCTGCTCCTGTACGGCTGGGTGCCCGCCGGACTGGTCAGCCTCGTCGTCGTGGTGCTCGTCGGCACGGCCCGCCGGCGCCGTTGGCGGCAGGGTCTGCTGCACGGCGCGGCGGACATACTCGGCGTCGGGGCCGCCGCGCTCCTGCTCTCCGCGTTCGGTGAGGTGCCGACGGTCGCATCGCCCTGGCTGCCCCTCCAGTGGGGCATCGGGGCCGTACCGAAAGTGCTGCTGGCCGCCGCTACCCACCTCCTGGTCACCCGTGCGCTGCTGTGGTGCGCCCGGGCGTCCCAGGGCGGCGCGCTGCCCACCGTCGCGCGCACCGCGCTGCTGCGCCAGGGACTCGTCGCCGTCGCCCTCCTCGGTATCGCCCCGCTGATCTGCGTGGTCGCCTCCGCCATGCCCGTCCTGCTGCCGCTCTTCGCGGTCCCGCTGATCGCCCTGGACTCCACGCTCTGGATCGCCCGCGCCCGGGCGGAGGAACAGCTCCAGGACCCGCTGACCGGACTGCCCAACCGCCAGTGGCTGCTGGAACGCACGTGGACGGCGCTGGAGGAGGCCGAGAGCGCCGGCACCCGATCGGCCCTCGTCCTCATCGACCTCGACCGCTTCCGGGCCGTCAACGACACCCTCGGCCATCTGGCGGGGGACCGGCTGCTCCTGCAGATAGCGGAACGGCTCCGTCTGGCCCTGCCGCGTGGTGCGGAGGCCGCACGCCTGGGCGGCGACGAGTTCGCCGTACTCCTGCCCACCGCCGACTCCACCACCAGCGCCCAGCGCGTCGCCCGCCATCTGGTCGCCGAGCTCTCCTCGCCGCTCGACCTCGACGGGCTCACCCTCGTCCTCGAGGCGAGCGCCGGGGTCGCCGTCCACCCCGACCACGCGCTGGACGCCGAGGGACTGCTCAGACGCGCGGACGTGGCCATGTACCAGGCCAAGCGGGACCGTACGGGCGTGGAGGTGTACGAGTCCAAGCGCGACAGCAACACCCCCGACCGGCTCGGCCTCCTGGGCGACCTGCGCCGCGCCCTGGACGCCCGCGAGGTGGAGCTCCACTACCAGCCGAAGGTCCGCTTCGACGGCCAGGTCGCCGGACTCGAGGCGCTCGTACGCTGGGTTCACCCGGAGCGCGGCAGGGTCCCCCCGGACGAGTTCATCGCGATCGCGGAGTCCTCCGGCCTGATGCCGCACCTCACCGAGTACGTCCTGGACACCGCGCTGGCCCAGGTGGCCCGGTGGCGCGCCCAGGGCCTCTTCGTCCCGGTCGCCGTCAACGTCTCGCCGCGTGACGTCCACACCCCCGGCTTCGCCGGCAGCGTCGCCGCCCGGCTCGCCCGGCACGGCGTCCCGGCGGGTGCGCTGCAGCTGGAGATCACCGAGCACGTCCTGCTGGAGGATCCTCAGCGGGCCGCCGACACCCTGGCCGGGCTGACCGCGCACGGGGTGAAGATGTCCCTCGACGACTTCGGCACCGGCTACTCCTCGCTGGTGCACCTGCGCAAGCTGCCCGTCAGCGAACTCAAGATCGACCGGTCGTTCGTCGCGCGGCTGGCCGTCGACACCGAGGACGCGGAGATCGTCCGCTGCACCATCGACCTGGCGCACTCGCTCGGCCTGCTGGTCATCGCCGAGGGCGTCGAGGACGACGAGACGTGGGAACGGCTGCGGGACCTGCGCTGCGACGCGGTGCAGGGCTGGCTCGTCGCCGCGGCGATGCCCCCGCAGGAGACCACCGCGTGGCTGCTGGCCAGGGGCGAGCACGGATGGCGGCGGCCGGCGGAGCGGGAGGCCGCCGCGGCTGCGGCGAGGGCCTTACGCGAGCCGGAGCAGCGGGCCGCCGGGCGCGCGGTACAGCCGGGGCCGGCGACGGCCTGACGGATCCGGGCGGACGCCGGAAGCGGGCAGCAGCCTGGGAGGGCCCGTCCTGCGGACGCCGGGAGCGGGCGGAGGTACCTGCCGGCCGCACCGGTGGCCGTTTTGTCGGCAATCGCCGGACGGGCGTGGCCGGGCCGGACCGGGTTTGCGGGGCAGCGGGCGGGGAAGCAGGCGGGGCAGCGGGTGGAGACCCCATAGGATTGGTCCAAAACCACACACCAACCCCTGAGGATCGCTGCATGCCTGGCATCACGCGCGAGGAGGTCGCCCACCTCGCCCGGCTGGCACGTCTGGAGCTGAAGGGCGAAGAGCTCGAGCACTTCGCCGGTCAGCTCGACGACATCATCGGCGCGGTCGCCCGCGTCTCCGAGGTCGCCGACCGAGACGTCCCGCCGACCTCCCACCCGCTGCCGCTGACCAACGTCATGCGGGCGGACGAGGTCCGTCCGTCGCTCACCCCCGCGCAGGCGCTCTCCGGCGCCCCGGCCCAGGAGCAGCAGCGTTTCAAGGTGCCGCAGATCCTGGGGGAGGACTAACAGCCATGACGGACAACAGCACCATCATCAAGCTCACCGCGGCCGGGATCGCCGAGAAGATCGCCTCCGGCGAGCTGACCGCCGTCGAGGTCACCGAGGCCCACCTGGCCCGGATCGACGCCATCGACGAGAAGGTCCACGCCTTCCTGCACATCGACCGCGAGGGCGCGCTCGCGCAGGCCCGCGCGGTCGACGCGAAGCGGGAGGCGGGCGAGAAGCTCGGCCCGCTGGCCGGCGTCCCGCTCGCGCTGAAGGACATCTTCACCACGCGGGACATGCCGACCACCGTCGGTTCGAAGATCCTCGAAGGCTGGGTGCCGCCCTACGACGCGACGCTCACCCGGAAGCTCAGGGACGCCGACGTCGTCATCCTCGGCAAGACCAACATGGACGAGTTCGCCATGGGGTCCTCCACCGAGAACAGCGCGTACGGCCCCACCGGCAACCCCTGGGACCTCACCCGTATCCCGGGCGGCTCCGGCGGCGGTTCCTCCGCCGCGCTCGCCTCCTTCGAGGCGCCGCTGGCCATCGGCACGGACACCGGCGGCTCCATCCGCCAGCCCGCGGCCGTCACCGGCACCGTGGGCGTCAAGCCGACCTACGGCGGCGTCTCCCGCTACGGCATGGTCGCCTTCTCCTCCTCCCTCGACCAGGGCGGCCCCTGCGCCCGTACGGTCCTGGACGCGGCCCTGCTCCACGAGGTCATCGGCGGGCACGACCCGCTGGACTCGACCTCCATCGACGCCCCGGTCCCGCCGGTCGTCGAGGCGGCGCGCAACGGTTCCGTACGGGGCATGCGCGTCGGCGTCGTCAAGCAGTTCTCGGGCGAGGGCTACCAGGCCGGTGTCGTCCAGCGCTTCGAGGAGTCGGTCGAGCTGCTGAAGTCGCTCGGCGCCACGGTCGTCGAGCTGGACTGCCCCTCCTTCGACCTCGCCCTGTCGGCGTACTACCTCATCGCGCCGTCCGAGTGCTCCTCGAACCTGGCCCGCTTCGACGCCATGCGCTACGGCCTGCGCGTCGGCGACGACGGCACACGCTCCGCCGAGGACGTCACCGCGCTGACCCGCGAGGCCGGATTCGGTGACGAGGTCAAGCGCCGCATCATCCTCGGTACGTACGCCCTGAGCTCCGGCTACTACGACGCGTACTACGGCTCGGCGCAGAAGGTCCGCACCCTCATCACCCAGGACTTCGAGAAGGCGTTCGAACAGGTGGACGTGATCGTCTCGCCGACGACGCCCACCACCGCCTTCCCGATCGGCGAGCGCGCCGACGACCCGATGGCGATGTACCTCGCGGACCTGTGCACCATCCCGACCAACCTCGCCGGCAACTCCGCCATGTCGCTGCCCTGCGGTCTGGCTCCGGAGGACGGCCTGCCGGTCGGGCTGCAGATCATCGCCCCCGCCATGAAGGACGACCGGCTCTACAAGGTCGGAGCCGCCGTCGAGGCCGCATTCGTGGAAAAGTGGGGGCACCCGCTGCTTGAGGAGGCTCCGTCACTATGAGCGCAATGGCAAAGAAGGCCAAGAACTTCAAGAAGTCCAAGTCCGGCGTCTACGTGTCGCTGGGCACCACCGCCTTCGGCGCACTCAGCGTCGTCAAGCAGGCGAGGCTGGCCCGCCAGGAGAACGACACCCTGCGGTTGATCGACGCCGCCGTGTCCGCCGCCGCGATCGTGACCGGTATGGCGATTCTCTACCGCGAACTCAAGCGTCTCGGCGACGACGACGTCCTGCTGGGCTGAGAGGGAAAGTTTCACCGTGACTGTCATCGACCTGGAGTCGTACGAGGGCGCCCTCGCGACGTACGACCCCGTCATGGGCCTCGAGGTCCATGTGGAGCTCGGCACCAGGACCAAGATGTTCTGCGGGTGCTCCACCGAGCTGAAGCAGGACGCCAACTCGCAGACCTGCCCGGTCTGCCTCGGGCTGCCGGGCGCGCTGCCGGTCGTCAACGAGATCGGCGTCGAGTCCGCCATCAAGATCGGTCTCGCGCTGAACTGCGAGATCGCCGAGTGGTGCCGGTTCGCCCGGAAGAACTACTTCTATCCGGACATGCCGAAGAACTTCCAGACCTCCCAGTACGACGAGCCGATCGCCTACAACGGCTATCTGGACGTCCAGCTGGAGGACGGTGAGATCTTCCGCGTGCAGATCGAGCGCGCCCACATGGAGGAGGACACCGGCAAGTCGACGCACGTCGGCGGTGCCACCGGCCGTATCCACGGCGCGTCCCACTCGCTGCTGGACTACAACCGCGCGGGTATCCCCCTCATCGAGATCGTCACCAAGCCGATCGAGGGCGCCGGCGCCCGGGCCCCCGAGGTCGCCAAGGCGTACGTCGCCGAGCTCCGCGAGCTCATCAAGGCGCTCGGCGTCTCGGAGGCCCGGATGGAGATGGGCCAGATGCGCTGCGACGTCAACCTGTCGCTGCGCCCCCACGGCACCGAGACGTTCGGTACGCGCTCCGAGACGAAGAACGTCAACTCGCTGCGTTCCGTGGAGCGTGCCGCCCGCTTCGAGATCCAGCGCCACGCCGCGGTGCTGAACTCCGGCGGCACGATCGTGCAGGAGACCCGGCACTTCCACGAGGAGGACGGCTCCACCACGGCCGGCCGCATCAAGGACAACGCCGAGGACTACCGCTACTTCCCCGAGCCCGACCTGGTACCGGTCGCGCCGTCCCGCGAGTGGGTCGAGGAGCTCCGTAAGGGACTTCCCGAGCTGCCCCGGCTGCGGCGTCAGCGGCTCAAGGAGGAGTGGGGTGTGGGCGAGCACGACATGCAGTCCATCCTCAACGCCGGCGCCGTCGACCTGATCGTCGCGACGACGGACGCGGGGGCCCCGTCCGACCAGGCCCGCAAGTGGTGGATGGGCGAGCTCGCCCGCAACGCCAACGAGACCGGCCGCGGCCTCGACGAGCTGCCGATCACTCCGGCGCAGGTCGCCCGGGTGGCCGCGCTCGTCGCGTCCGGTGACCTCAACGACAAGCTGGCGCGCCAGGTCATCGAGGGTGTCCTCGCGGGCGAGGGCGACCCGGACACCGTCGTCGAGAAGCGCGGCCTGAAGGTCGTCTCGGACGAGGGCGCGCTGGGCACGGCCGTCGACGAGGCGATCGCCGCCAACGCGGCCGTCGCCGACAAGATCCGCGGTGGCAAGGTCGCCGCCGCGGGCGCGCTCGTCGGTGCCGTCATGAAGGCCACCCGCGGTCAGGCGGACGCGGCGCGTGTGCGCGAGCTGATCCTGGAGAAGCTCGGCGTCGAGGGCTGACCCTGCCGGGCCCTGGGGGCGGCGCACCCGTGACCCGGGTGCGTCGCCCGCCTGTTTTCCACCGGGTGGTTCTCCTCGCACGCCCCGCCCCGGCACCTGTGCCCCCGTCGCCCGTCCCGGCCCCTGGCCCCGTCGCCGGCCCCCTCCCGGCCCGGCCGGCCCCCGGCCCGTTCCGTCCCCCGTCCCCGCCCGGCCACCTGTCGTCCCCTCGCCCGCCCCTCTCCCCGGTCCGGAGTCCGACCTGAACACCGTCGCCGCCGGCGTCCTGTCCGCCGTGCTACTCCTCGCTGTGCTGGCGTGCGCTGTGGTACGCCCCAGAGGATGGCCGGAGGCGGCTGTGGCCGTTCCGGCGGCGGTCCTGGTCGTCGCGGCCGGGGTGGTGCCGTTCGACGAGGCCAGAGCTCAGGTGGAGAGCCTGCTGCCGGTGGTCGGATTCCTCGCGGCGATCCTGGTCCTGGCCCAGCTGTGTGCCGACGAGGGCCTGTTCGCTGCAGCCGGGGACCTCGTCGCACGGGCCTGCGGCGGCCGGACCGGGCCCCTGCTCGGCGGCGTGTTCGCCGTCGCCGCGGGGATCACCGCCGTACTGAGCCTGGACGCCACGGTCGTGCTGCTGACCCCGGTCGTCCTCGCCACGGCCGTCCGTGTCGGCGCCCGCCCCCGCCCGCACGTCTACGCCTGCGCGCACCTCGCCAACTCGGCGTCCCTGCTGCTCCCGGTCTCCAACCTGACCAATCTGCTGGCGTTCACCGCGAGCGGGCTCTCCTTCACCCGCTTCGCCGCGCTCATGGCCCTGCCGTGGCTGGCCGCCGTCGCCGTCGAGTACCTCGTCTTCCGCCGGGTCTTCGCCGCCGACCTGCTGGCCGGCGCGCACACGCCGGAGCCGGGGGAGGCCCGGCCCGGCTTCCCGGTCTTCACGCTCGTCGTCCTCGTCCTCACCCTGACCGGTTTCGTCGTCACCTCCTTCGCGGGCGCCGAGCCGCTGTGGGCGGCTCTCGCCGGAGCCGCGGTCCTCGCGGTCCGCGCGCTGGCGCAGCGCAGGACGACGGTCGCCCGGGTGGCACGGTCGGCCAACGTGCTGTTCTGCCTTTTCGTGCTGGCCCTGGGCGTGGTGGTCAAAGCCGTCGTGGACCACGGGCTGGGCGACTGGGTGGGCCGGATCCTCCCGGACGGTTCCTCGCTGCCCGAGCTGCTGGCGGTCGCCGCGGTGGCCGCCGTACTGGCCAACCTGATCAACAACCTGCCCGCCGTCCTGGCGCTCCTGCCGGTCGTCGCCGCGGCGGGCCCGGGACCGCTGCTCGCCGCACTGATCGGGGTGAACATCGGCCCGAACCTCACCTACGTCGGCTCCCTGGCCACCCTGCTGTGGCGCCGCATCCTGCACGCCCACGGCACCGACGTCGAACTCGGCCTCTTCACCCGGCTCGGGCTGCTGACCGTACCGGCGACGCTGGTGGTGTCGACCGTTGCGCTGTGGGGTGCCCTGCGCCTCTTCGGGGCGTGACCTGCGGGCCGGCGCGCGGGCTGCCCGGCGACCGGACCGACGTTCACCGGCAGGCCGTACGGCGGTCTTCCCGCCGCCACCCGCCGCGATTAGTTTCCCGCCGTAGGAACGGAATCGGGAGGCTCACTTGACCACGCACATGACACGGCGACGGCTCTTCGCGCTCGGGGGCGGCGCACTCGGCGCCGCGGCGGCGGGATCCTTCCTGCCCCCCTCGCTCCAGGCCGCGATCGCCGCGCAGCCCGCCGCCGGACCCGGCGCCGCGGGGCTGGACGCCATCGAGCACGTGGTGATCCTCATGCAGGAGAACCGTTCCTTCGACCACTACTTCGGGACCCTGCGCGGGGTGCGCGGCTTCGGTGACCGCAACGCGGTCGAACTGCCCTCCGGCAAGCCGGTCTTCGCGCAGCCCGGCCCGCTGGGCGGCACCGTCCTGCCGTTCCCGGTACGCGAGGCCGCCGAGGCGCAGAAGAAGGACCTCCAGTACATCGGGGCCCTCGACCACTCCTGGAGCGGGGGTGCCAAGGCCTGGGCCGGGGGCTGGATGAACGGCTGGGTCTCCGCGAAGACGGCCGCGACCATGGCGTACTACGACCGCCGCGACATCCCGCTGCACTACGAACTCGCCGACACCTTCACCGTCTGCGACGCCTACCATTCCTCGATCCACACCTCCACCAGCCCGAACCGCAACCACCTGTGGAGCGGCAGAACGGGCGACGAGGCGAACGGCAAGCGGGCCGTGGGCAACGACGCGTACGACGAGGGCACCCACCCCGGGTACGACTGGGGCACCTACGCGGAGCGGCTGGAGAAGGCCGGGCGGAGCTGGAGGACGTACACCGAGTGGGAGAACTTCACCGACAACCAGATCGAGTTCTTCACCACCTTCAAGGCCATCGCCCGCAAGGCGCTGGCCAGGACCGGCGGCCACACCTACATGGAGTCCTTCTACGCCACCGTGCGCGACGCTGACGCGCCGGCCGAGCGGGAGCGGCTGCTGGGACTGCTGGAGCAGGGCGTCGCCACCCTGACCCCGGCCGAGCGCAGCCTCTTCGAGCGGGGGCTGCGCCGGGTCGAGACGGGCACCCTCGCCGACGAGTTCGCCAAGGACGTGGCGGCGGGGACGCTGCCCGAGGTCTCCTACCTGGTCCCCTCGGCGGTGGACTCCGAGCACCCGAGCGTCTCCTCGCCGGTGCACAGCGCGACGGTCGTATACAAGATCCTCGACGCCCTCGGCCGGCACCCCGACGTGTGGCGGCGCACCGTCGTCCTCATCAACTACGACGAGAACGACGGCTTCTTCGACCACGTTCCGCCGCCGGTCGCCCCCGCGGAGGTGACCGAGGAGCAATGGGAGGGCAGGCCCACGGGTCTCGGCGTGCGGGTGCCCATGCTGGTGGTCTCCCCGTGGACGGTCGGCGGATACGTCTGCTCGGAGGTCTTCGACCACACCTCCGTGATCCGCCTCCTGGAGCGCTGGACGGGGGTGCGGGAGCCCAACATCGGTGACTGGCGGCGCAAGGTGACCGGCGACCTCACCTCGGCCTTCGACTTCACCCGGGCGCGGCGCCGGCCGGAGACGGGACTCCCCGGCGCGATCCCGCCCTTCGGCGGACGCTGGCAGCCCCGGCCGCCGGCCGTCCAGCACATGCCCGTCCAGGAGCCGGGGACCCGCCCGGCCAGGCCCCTGCCGTACCAGCCGGACGCGGAGGCGCGGCGCGCGGACGGCGGCCTCCTGGTGGCTCTCAGCAACACCGGCCGCTCCTCGGCGCACTTCGCGCTCTACCCCTACGCGAACGAGTTCCCCGCTCCCCAGCACCAGGACGTCCGGGGCACCGGCCGGTGGACGGTGCCGCTGACCGGCGAGGGGTACCGCTTCACGGTCACCGGGCCGAACGGCTTCCGGCGGGAGTTCGAGGGGGCCGCCGACGGCGGCGCCGAGGTCTCCTCCCGCATCGACGCCCGCGAACGGGACCTGCACCTCACACTGCGCAACCACGGCAGGCGCACACTGACCTTCACCGTGCGGCCGCTGGGGTACGTCGACGAGGACGACCTGCGCGACTGGAGCCGGACCGTCAAGGTGAAGCCCGGGCGCAGCCGTACGGTGGTGCACTCGGCGGCCGACGCGCACGGCTGGTACGACCTCGCGGTGACGGCCGACGGGGAGGAGTCGTTCCGCCGCCGGCTGATGGGACACATCGAGAACGGCAGGGCCAGCGTCTCGGGCTGACCCCCGACCGCGGGAGGCGGCGCGGGGGAGCGGGGCGGAGGGGCTGGAGAGGCGCCGGGGAGTGGTGGGTGAGAAGTCCAGCAGTGTGACCATGGCCACGAAAGGGACAAAGGATCACATCTGACTGCCAGAGTGGTTTCTCTCAGGTCATGTGAGGCTTTTCCAGGGTTCGGCACGTCAACTCCGGACAAGTGTCCACGAACCCTCAGGAGCACGTCCGTTGGCCGCCATCGCACGCTGGTGCCTCGCGCACCGCCTCGCCGCCGTCCTCATCTGGCTCTTCGCCCTGGGTGGCGCCGCCACGGCGGCGGGCTTCGCGGGTTCCGCGTACACCGACGACTACGAGGTCCCGGGCACCGAGGCGGGCCGCGCCGGCGACATCCTGACGGAGGGCTTCACGAACCTGGGCGGCGACACCGACACCGTCGTCTGGCACACGACGGGCTCCACCGTCCGTGCTGCCGGCATCGAGCGGACGATGACCCGCACCCTCGACCGGATCGAGGCGCTGCCGGGCGTCGGAGACGTGAGCGGACCCTACGGGGCGGCCGGCACCGGGCAGATCAGCGCCGACAGCCGTACCGGGTACGCCACGATCACCTTCGACCGCCGCACCGACGACATCCCGAAGGAACAGGTCCAGGCCGTCGTCGACACCGCGAAGGCGGCCGAGCGCGACGGGCTGCAGGTCGAGCTCGGCGGCGCCGCTATCGCGCTGACCGAGGCGCCGTCCGTCCACTTCGCCGAGGCCATCGGGGTGGTCGTGGCCGCGGTCGTCCTCTTCCTCGCCTTCGGATCCCTCGCCGCCAGCCTGCTGCCCGTCGCCACCGCCCTGGTCTCCGTCGGCACCGCCTACGCCGGTATCGCGCTCCTCGGCCACGTGATGACCGTCGCCGACTTCGCGCCGATGCTGGGCATGCTGATCGGGCTCGGCGTCGGCATCGACTACGCCCTGTTCATCGTCACACGGCACCGCCGGGGCCTCCGCCGCGGCCTGTCCGTCCACGAAGCGGCACAGAACGCCGTCGCCACGACCGGGCGCGCCGTCGTCTTCGCCGGAGCCACCGTCTGCGTCGCCCTGCTCGGCATGCTCGTCCTGCGGCTCGGCTTCCTCGACGGCGTCGCCCTCGCCGCCGCGCTCACCGTGGTGCTGACCGTCGCCGCCTCCGTGACCCTGCTTCCCGCCCTGCTCTCCTTCATCGGCATGCGGGCCCTGAGCCGGCGCGAGCGCAGGGAGCTCGCCGAGCACGGGCCGAGGCCGGAACGGACCACCGGCTTCGCCGCCCGATGGTCCGGGTTCGTCGAGCGGCACCCCAAGCTCCTCGGAGCGGTCGCCGCGGCCGTCATGGCGGTGATCGCGCTGCCTGCTCTCGACCTGCACCTGGGCAGCTCCGACCAGGGGAACAACCCGGCCGCGGCCACCACCCGGCAGGCGTACGACCTGCTCGCCGAAGGGTTCGGCCCCGGGGCCAACGGCCCCCTGACCATCGCCGCCCACCTCGACGGAGCCGACGACCGGCTCGCCCTGGACGGTCTGCCCGCCACGCTGCGCGGCATCGGCGGCGTCGCCTCGGTGAGCCCGGTGACGTACAACAGCAGCGGTGACACGGCGTTCGTCACCGTGGTCCCGGACTCCGCTCCGCAGTCGCAGCTGACCAGTGAACTCGTCGACCGGCTACGGACCGACGTCCTGCCGCAGGCCCGGGCCAACACCTCGCTCGAGGTGCAGGTGGGCGGGGTGACGGCCGGTTACGACGACTTCGCCGAGGTCATCGTCGGCAAACTTCCCCTCTTCGTCGGGGTGGTCATCGGACTCGGCTGCCTGCTCCTGCTGCTGGCCTTCCGCTCCCTCGCCATTCCGCTGAAGGCCGCCGTGATGAACGTGGCCGCCGTCGCCGCCTCCTTCGGTGTCGTCGTCGCCGTCTTCCAGTGGGGATGGGGCAGCGAACTGCTGGGCCTCGGCAACGCCGGCCCGATCGAGCCCTTCCTGCCGGTGATCATGGTCTCCGTGCTCTTCGGGCTCTCGATGGACTACCAGGTCTTCCTGGTCGGCCGGATGTACGAGGAGTGGCTGGAGACGGGGGACAACCGCACGTCGGTCCGGGTCGGCCTCGCCGAGACGGGGCGGGTGATCAACTCCGCCGCGGTCATCATGATCGCCGTCTTCCTCGCCTTCGTGCTCAGCGGCGACCGTGTCATCGCGATGTTCGGCATCGCGCTGGCCGCGGCCGTGGCCCTCGACGCCTTCGTCCTGCGCACCCTGCTGGTGCCCGCCCTGATGCACCTGCTCGGCGGCGCCAACTGGTGGCTGCCCGCCCGGCTCGACCGGCTGCTCCCCCGCATCAGCATCGAACCGCCGGACCTGCCGACGGCCCGTGCGAAGATCCCGGGGGAGCGCACCGGCGACGCGGACCGGCCCGTCGCGCAGCGCGTCCACTGAAGCGAGGAGTCACACCATGTTCGCGGTGTCCCTGGGCGACGACGGGGCGCAGCTGCGCCCCCTGGAACCCTGGCAGGCGGAGGAGTTCCTCGCCCACATGGACCGGGCGCGCGGCCTGGTCGACCCCTGGATCCCCTTCGCGGCCGCCGCCGCCGACCTGGACTCCGCCCGGGCACTGCTGCGGAGCTACGCGGACAAGCAGGCCGCCGACACCGGGCGGATCTACGGGATCTGGCTGGAGGGCACGCTCGTCGGGGGTGTCCTGTTCCGGATATTCGACGCGCGGAGCGGCACCTGCGAGATCGGCTGCTGGCTGGAGCCGGCCGGTCAGGGGCGCGGTCTGGTGAACCGCGCGTCACGGCGGCTGATCGACTGGGCCTTCGACACGCGCGGGATGCACCGCGTGGAATGGGTCGCGTCCGCCGCCAACACCCGCAGCACCGCGGCCGCCGAGCGGCTCGGCATGACCCGCGAGGGCGTACTGCGCCAGGCGAACCTCTACCGCGGCGAACGGCACGACCAGGAGATCTGGGCCGTACTGGCCGACGAGTGGCGGGCGGCGCGTTAAGGGGCCTCTCATACGGGGCCCCTAGCGTGCACCGCATGAAGACCACCCCCGCAACGACCTCTCCCGCCACCGACGACGCCACCGAGGACGTCACGAAGGACGCCACCAGCAACGCCACCGAGGACGTCACGAAGGACGACGTCACCGCGAACCCGGCCGCGAAAGCGGCCACGGACGGCGGGGCCGTACAGGGCCCGGCGAAGAGTTCCGCGGCCGCACCGGGGGACGACGCCTCCGGGGACGACGACGAGGACGAGGGCCTGGAGCCCGGCCCCCACGGCGAGACCGGCTCCCAGGCCTCGGCCGGATCCGGCGCCGCGGCCGTAGTGGCCGCCGGCCTCGGCATCGTCTCCCTCACCGGGGCCTGGACCGGCCGGGTCGTGGCCGAGCGCGAAACGCTGATGGGCCAGATCAAGACCTCCGGCGGCGGCAGCGCGGCCCAGCAGATCTCCGAGATCTACGGCGACGCCTGGCACAGCACCGCCTTCGTCAACGGCCTGTTCGCCCTTCTGGCCCTGCTGGTCGGAGCCTTCGTCCTGGTCCGGCCCGCTTTCGGCGCACCCACCGCGCACCCCCGGCCCGCCTGGATCCGCTCCGTCGCCCTGGCCGGCGTCGCACTGGGTGTCCTCGGTGTCCTGGTCTCCGCGGGCATGTACCTCGACCTCGTCGTCCCCCTGCCTCAGGCGGGTGGCTGAGGCAGACGCCCCGCTCCCTGAGGCATCCGCCGCCCGGGACTAAGGCCCCCGGGCGGTGGAGATGCGGCACATGCCCGATGCGCCGGCACCCCCTCGCGGACGAGAGTCGGGGCCACGGCAAGGAGCCGTGGCCCCGACCGGGGCAGGGCATCAGGGAGAAGACCATGTACCACTACGAACTGCACCGGCTCGACGGCGCCGAACGAGTCCGCCGCGCCGCCCACGAGCGCCTCGTACGCGAGGCGGCCCTCCACCGCCGCGCCGCCCGCAGCAGCGGACGGGACGACACCGAGGGGCGGGTGAGCGGGGACCGGGACCGGTTCACGCACGCCGCGTAGCGGTGCACGTCCCCGCGCCCGCGGCCCCTTCGGAGTCGTACCCGTATGCGATGCTCGGCGCTGTGGAGACCAACCTCATCAGCCCCGTCTTCGTCGGCCGGGCCGGTGAACTCGCCGTCCTGACGGACGCTCTCGTCCGCGCGTGTTCCGGGGAGCCGCAGGCGCTGCTCGTCGGCGGTGAGGCGGGCGTCGGCAAGACGCGGCTGGTCGAGGAGTTCCTGTCGGCGGCCGGCCGCCGCGACGCCGTGGTGGCCGTCGGCGGCTGTGTGGAGATCGGGGCGGAGGGCCTGCCCTACGCCCCGTTCTCCACGGCGCTCCGGGGCCTGCGCCGTGCGCTGCCCGACGCGTTCGCCGAGGCCCTGGCCGGGCAGGAGGGCGAGATGGCCCGGATCCTGCCCGAGCTCGGCGAGGCCGACCGGGCACCGAGCGACGAGCACGGCACCGCCCGCCTCTTCGAACTCGCGGCCCGGCTGCTGGAGCGCGTCTGCGCCGGCCGTACGGCCGTCCTGGTCCTGGAGGACCTGCACTGGGCCGACGCCTCCACCCGCAATCTGCTCGCCTACCTCTTCCGTACACTGCGCAGCGGCCGCCTCGTGGTGATCGGCACGTACCGCTCCGACGACGTCCACCGCCGCCACCCCCTGCGCCCGCTCATCGCCGAGCTGGACCGGCTCCGCACGGTCCGGCGGATCGAGCTCGACCGGTTCAGCCGGGACGAGGTCGGCCGGCAGCTCACCGGCATCCTCGCGGCGGCCCCCGAGACCGCCCTGGCCGACGACATCTTCGAGCGCTCCGACGGCAACGCCTTCTTCGTCGAGGAGCTCGCCCGCAGCGTGGAGTGCTGCGGCGACGGCTCCGGCCTCTCCGACTCGCTGCGCGACCTCCTTCTCGTACGCGTCGAGGCGCTGACCGAGGACGCCCAGCGCATCGCCCGTGTCCTCGCCGAAGGCGGCTCCACCGTCGAGCACGCGCTCCTGGCAGCCGTCGCCGGTCTCGCCGAGGAGGAGCTCGACGCCGCCCTGCGGGCCGCCGTCGGCGCCAACCTCCTGCTGCCCGTCCCGGACTCCGGCGGATACCGCTTCCGGCACTCCCTGGTCCGTGAGGCCGTCAGTGACGACCTGCTGCCCGGCGAACGCACCCGCCTCAACCGCCGCTACGCCGAAGCGCTGGAGGCGGACCCCTCCCTCGTGCGCGCCGACGAGAGCGCCGCGCGGCTCGCGAGTTACTGGTACGCCGCCCATGACGCCGCCCGCGCGCTGCCCGCCGTCCTCAAAGCGGCCGCCGAGGCCCGCCGCCGCTACGCCTACGCCGAGCAACTGCGCCTACTGGAACGCGCGATGGAGCTCTGGGACGACGTACCGCACGAGGTGCGTGCCACCCTGCGCCCCCTCGACTACGCCGAGGCCTACCCCGGCTGCGGCTGCGAGTCGGAGCCGCTGGACCACCTCGACCTGATGGCCGAGGCCACGGTCGCCGCACGTGTCGGCGGCGACCGCGAACGGGCCCTGGCCCTCGCCAAGAAGGCCCTGCGCGTCCTGGACACGGACACGGACCCGCTGCGCGCGGCGTGGTTCTGGGTGCAGCGCTCCCTGCTGACGCAGAACCTCTCCCGCGGCGACGGGTGGCAGGAACTGGCCACCGCCCAGGAGCTCGTGCGCGGTCTGCACCCCTCCGCCGTGCACGCCGACGTCCTGTCCACCGTCGCGAGCTGGGGCGCCCTGCACCGGCCCGGACCGGATTCGCTCGCCGCGGCCGACCGGGCCGTCGAGTACGCACAGCTGGTCGGCGCCGAGGACATCGAGTTGCACGCCCGGCTCACCCGCGGCTGGCTCACCATCGACGCGGGCGGTGTCGAGGAGGGCCTGGCCGAGATGTATGCCGTCCGCGACCGTGCCGACGAGCTCCACCTGGTCGGGGTGATGAGCCGGGCCGGTATCAACCTGCCCTCGTCGCTCGAATCGACGGGCCGGTCCCTGGAGGCGGTGGCCGCCGCCGAGCACGGCATCGCGATATGCCGGGCCCACGGCCTCCCCGACTCCGAGGCCTGGGTCCGGGCCAACCAGGCGCAGTCCCTCTTCTCCCTGGGACACTGGGAGGAGAGCCGTGCCACCCTCGACACCGCGGCCCCGCTGACCCGCTCCCGCAAGGCCGAGGGGCTCGTCGCCTCACGCCGCGCCGAACTCGCCCTCGCCCGCGGCGACCTCGCCGAGGCGCAGGAGCAACTGGCCCTGAGCCGGCGGATCGCCGGACTCCACGACCCGCAGCCCCAGCACCTGATCAACCCGGTCCGGCACACGATGGCCGTCGCCGCCCAGCAGGGCCGGCTCGCGGAGGCGCGAGCCGCGTTCGAGACACTGTCCGACGAGGGCTTCCCGCCCGGCACCCAGCGCTACGCCCTGCCACTGCTTCAGGCCGCCGCGGAGATCGAGGCCGACGCACGCGGACTGCCCGCCATGGAGCCCGGACGGCCGGCGATCCTGGCCCGGATCCGCGGCCACCTGAAGCGGCTACCGGTCCTCGTCCCCGTATGGGCGGCCTACGGTGCGCTCGTCGAGGCCGAACTCGCCCGCGCCGAGGGGGCGGACACCCCCGGCCACTGGGCCAGGGCCGCCGAGGCGTTCGCCCCGCTCTCGCGCCCCTACGAGCTCGCGCGGGCGCGCTACCGGTGGGCGGAGGCGGTCCTGACCGCCACCGGGGACAGAGCGCCGGCGGCGGCGCTCCTGCGAGAGGCGCACGCGGTGGCGGAGCGGCTCGGTGCCCGGCCGCTCGCGGAGAGCGTCGCACTGCTGGCGGGGCGCGCCCGCATCGAGCTCGCCGAGGCCGCCGGCGGCGACGGACGGGCTGCCGGCGCCGGATCCGGTGCCGGGGCGCCAGGGGTGGACGCGACCGCGTCGTTCGGCCTGACGGCACGGGAGCGTGAGGTGCACCGGCTGGTCGCCGCCGGGTACACCAACCGAAGGATCGCGGAGGAGCTGTACATCTCGCCCAAGACCGCGAGCGTGCACGTCTCCCACATCCTGGCCAAGCTGAACGTCGCCAGCCGGGGCGAGGCGGCCGCGCTCGCCCATCGCTTCCGGCTCTACGCTGAGGCCTGAGACCGGCCGGCCCGGGCCCCGCCGGGCTGCGCGGAAAGACCGCCGGCTACCGCACCTTCAGGAGCAGGATCCGGTCGTCGCCCGGCTTCGGGGTGCCGCGGCCGTCGGTGTTGCTCGTGACCAGCCACAGCGTGTCGCCGCCCGCCGCGAGGACCGTGCGCAGCCGGCCGTACGTCCCCTTCAGGAACGCCTGGGGCGCCGCCAGCGGTTCCTTGTCCGTACCCGAGAGCGGGATCCGCCAGAGCCGCTCGCCGCGCAGACCCGCCATCCAGATCGAGCCCCTGGCGTAGGCGATACCGCTCGGGGAGGCCTCGGAGGTCTTCCACTGGGCGACCGGGTCGACGAATCCGGACCTGCCGGCCTTGCCCTCGACGTCCGGCCAGCCGTAGTTCTTCCCCGGTTCGACGAGATTCAGCTCGTCCCAGGTGTCCTGGCCGAACTCGGAGGCCCAGAGCCGCTTCTGCGCGTCCCAGGCCAGCCCCTGCACGTTGCGGTGCCCGTAGGTGTACACCACCGAGTCGGCCTCGGGGTTGCCGTGCACCGGTTCGCCGTCGGGGGTCATCCGCAGGATCTTGCCCGCCAGGGACTTCTTGTCCTGGGCGAGCCCGGTGTCCCCGGTCTCACCCGTGCCCGCGTACAGCATGCGGTCGGGCCCGAACGCGATCCGGCCGCCGTTGTGGATACCGCCCTTGGGGATGCCCCGCAGGATCGTGTCCGGAGCGCCCAGCTGCCGGCCGGCCGGCTTCGCCTCGTCGTACTGCAGACGGGCGATGCGGTTGTCCGACTCGGTGGTGAAGTAGACGTACACCTGGTGGTCCGCGCCGTACGCCGGGCCGACGGCCACGCCGAGCAGGCCGCCCTCACCGGCCGGGGCCACACCCGGCACCGAGCCCAGCAGCGTCTTCTTCCCCGTCCTGGCGTCGATCCGGCTGATCGTCGCCTCGTCCCGCGAGGTCACCAGCAGATCACCGCCGGGCAGCGCCGCCAGTCCCCACGGCGAGTGCAGGTCCTCCGTCAGCGTCGAGACGACGTCCACCGCGCCCTTGGCGGGCGGCCGGTCCGCCGGGCTCGGCGAGGGGCTCGCCGTGGGAGCCGGCGAGCCGCCCGCCGAGGGCCGTGAGCCCGCTTCGCGGGCCCCCGGGCCGCCGTCGGCCGAGCACGCGGAGAGCAACAGGGACGCCGAGGCGAGCACGGCCACGACTCCCTTGCGCACCGCAGGGGTCTGCACAGATCCGAACGCAGCACCACGCACAGCAGAGATCCTTTCGAGGTAGCCCGACCACTGTTCTTACACTGCCGTCCGCCCCGGCCCCCGGTCTTCGCGCAGTGTTCCGCCGTGGGTGTCCCGCACGGGGTACCGGTCCCAGGACTCGCGGGCCCTGGGCAGTCCGGCGATCTCCACGAGGTCCCGGTCCGTGAGGACCAGTTCCGCCGCCCGGGCGTTCTCCACGGCCCACTGCTCCCGCTTGGCACCGGGCACCGGTACGACATGGCGGCCCTGGTGCAGGACCCAGGCCAGTGCCACCTGGGCCGGGGTCGCGCCGTGCCGCTCCGCGATCCGGCGCAGGCCCGCGACCACCGGCTGGTTGGCGGCCATCATCTCCGAGGTGAAGCGGGGGTGCCTGGCCCGCGGGTCGTCCGGTTCGAAGCCGTGCCCCGGTTTCAGCGTCCCCGTCAGATAACCGCTGCCCAGCGGCATCGCGGCCAGCACGCCCACACCCCGCGCCGCACACCACGGCAGCAGGTCCTCCAGCGCCTGCGGCGACCACACGGAGAGCTCTGCCTGGACGGCGCTGACCGGGAAGACCTGCTGCACCCGCTCCAGTTGGCGCAGGGTGAGGTCGTGCGTCCTGGCCCCCGGCCGGCGTCCGGCACGGGCGCCCACGGCGCACAGGCCGAGGGCCCGCACCTTGCCCGCTGTCACCAGGTCCGCCATGGCGCCCCAGGTCTCCTCCACCGGCACCTCGGGGTCGGCCCGGTGGAGTTGGTACAGGTCGATCACGTCCGTCTGCAGCCGCCGCAGCGAGGCGTCGCAGGCCCGGCGCACGTACCCGGGGCGCCCGTTGGCGACGATGTGCTGATCGCCCACCAACAGACCGCACTTGGTGGACAGGAAGGCCTCGGACCTGCGTCCCTTGAGCGCGCGCCCGACCAGCAGCTCGTTGGTGAAGGGGCCGTACATGTCCGCCGTGTCGAGCAGCCGGACACCCGCGTCCAGCGCGGCGTGCACCGTCCGCAGCGAACGGTCACCGCGCTGCTGCGACGTGCTGTAGGCCCAGCTCATCGGCATACAGCCCAGCCCGACCGCGCCGACGGACAGCGCCGCCGCACCGATAGTCCTGCGCTCCAACTCCCCGCACCCTCCCTCGGCCCCATGATCACGGGACCGACCGCACCCAAAGTAACCTCTGCGGCTCCGTCGCCTTCGCATAGCCTCCTGAGCATGACTTCGACACCTGCAGACGATGTGTGGCTGCCGTTCGCGGCCGACGAGATCGACGGGCTCCCCGAGGGTCTCAACTACCGTTTCTGGGACGGGGGCCGGGACTACCCCGCCGACCCCGCGGACTGCGCGTTCTACGTCGTTCCGTACATGAAGGGCTCGGAGGTCGCGGTCCGCCCGCTCAAGGGCATGGAAGCGGTCCGGGTCGTGCAGACGCTCTCGGCGGGCATCGACCATGTGGAGCCCGGGCTCGGCCTGTTGCCCCCGGGTGTGCGCCTGTGCAACGCCAAGGGGGTGCACGAGGCGTCCACCGCGGAGCTCACCCTGGCGCTCGTCCTCGCCTCGCTGCGCGGCCTCCCCGGATTCGTGGACGGCCAGCACAAGGAGGAGTGGCGGTCCGGTTTCTACCCGGCGCTCGCCGACAAGTCGGTGCTCGTCGTGGGGTACGGGTCGATCGGCGCCGCCATCGAGGACCGGCTCGAACCGTTCGAGTGCGCGCGGGTGATGCGCGTCGCGCGCTCGGCCCGGACCACCGGGCGCGGAGCCGTACACGCGCTCGACGAGCTGCCCCGGCTGCTCCCGGAGGCGGACATCGTCATTCTGTCCACCCCGCTGAACGCCTCCACGCAAGGGCTGGTGGACGCGGACTTCCTCGCCGCGATGCGGGACGGGGCGCTTCTCGTGAACGTGGCACGTGGGCCCGTCGTGGACACCGCCGCCCTGCTGGCCGAACTCGAGTCCGGGCGGTTGCGGGCGGCGCTCGATGTCACCGACCCTGAACCCCTGCCTGCGGGCCACCCGCTCTGGCATGCTCCCCACGTCCTCATCACCCCTCATGTGGGCGGCAGTACCTCCGCTTTCCTGCCGCGGGCCAAGCGCCTGCTGGCCGGACAGCTCACCCGGTTCGCGGCCGGGGAGCCCGTCCACAACCTGGTCCTCACGACCGCCTGAACCCGCCGGGGGACGGCCCGTCCGCCGCCGCTGCGGCCAATCTCCCAGGTGGTCACGGAGAGTAGAGCGACTATGTCCCTCTGTGACCGCTCTGGTGTATCGTCCAGAAGGGGGCCGCACCGTGGCAGGGACGGTGCCGGGGCGGAACGGACGCGAGGGGGCGACGGGCGATGTGCGGCCAGCGGAGAGACGATCGGACGCGGCGCGGCGAGCGGGAGCGGCCGGTCCGTGTCCGTCATGTTCCGGCACGTGCCCCCGGAGCGTGGCCCGCGACGGCCGGTGCCCGCGAACGCGAGGCGGGGGGCCGACTCCCGTACCGCACACGCGCGTACGACTCCGCCGGCCCGGTGGGAGCGGAGCGGTCCCTGCCCGGGAGAAGCCGAAAGCCCGGCAGCGCGCCCGGAGTCGTGGGCCGGGCGGGACTGCGCGGACACGGCTTCGGGGTGCGGACGGCACCGGGCCGGGCCCTGGGGGCTCTCCGGTGAGCGCCCTCGGGGCCCAGCTCTCGCGACAGCCGGGCACCGGACAGCCGTCGCCGGACCGGCCGGGGCCCGGCCGGCCGGCCTGCGGACCCGACGCCCCCGGTGACCCGGCGGCCGGGCCGCGCATGACCGGCCACCAGGACCCCGCGCAGCGGACGGCCGGGCAGCCGGCCGCCCGACGCCGGTCGGAACTGCGCTCCCAGCTCGTCCTCGCCCTCATCTGCTCCGGTTACGGCGTCGGGGCGGCTTTCGGCTGGGGATCGACCGGAGTCGCCGTGTTCATGGGCGACTTCGGCCTCAGCGCCGCCGCCCTGATCGCCGCCGTCTCGTGCTTCCTCCACGCACGCAGGAGCGGCAGCCGCTTCCGGCCCGCCTGGCTCCTGTTCTCCCTCTCCTCCGCCATGGCCGCAGGAGGCAACGCGGTCTGGGGGTGGTACGAGGTGGTGCTGGGGCGCTCGGTACCCTCCCCGTCCCTCGCCGACGTGTTCTTCCTCTGCTTCGCGCCGCCCGCCATCGTCGGCCTCCTGGTCCTCGCCAGCCGCCCGGTGAACCGAGCCGGCTGGATCTGCCTGGTGCTGGACGCCTGGCTGATCGGCGGATCCCTGCTGACGCTCTCCTGGAGCCTCGCGCTCGCCCACACCGCGCGGGTCGCCAACCCCGGGGGCGAGAGCGTGGCCAGGGCCGCGCTCTCCCTGGCCTACCCGCTGCTCGACATCGTGCTCGTCTCCATGGTCCTGGCCCTGCACTTCCGGCGGGGCACCGTGGACCGCTCCGCGGTGAACGTGGCCATCGCGGGGCTGGCCCTGACCGTGGTGTGCGACGCCCTCTTCACCTCGCCGCTGCTGCGCTCCGCCTACCAGTCCGGCCAACTGCTGGACGCCGGCTGGTTCGCCGGCTCCCTGCTCCTCGCCTACGCGCCGTGGGGCGCCCGCCGCGGCCAGGACAACGCTGTCGGATCCGGTGGGGGAGCGCCCGGCGGCGAGGCGCGCGCCGGCGGGCGCCCGATCGCCGGGTCGCTGGCCGCCCTCACGCCGTACCTCGCCGCGGCGGTCTGCACGCTCGGCATCCTGTACAACGTGGTCCAGGGACACCGGGTGGACCGGATCGTGGTGCTCACGGGGTGCGCGGTCGTGCTGGCCCTGGTGGTCCGCCAGGCCATCATGCTCCTCGACAACATCGCACTCACCCAGGAACTGGCCCAGAAGGAGAACCACTTCAGATCCCTGGTCCAGGGCTCCAGCGACGTCATCATGATCGCCGCGCCCACCGGCGTCCTCCGCTATGTCAGCCCGGCGGCGGCCGGCGTCTACGGGCGCGCGGCCGAGGACCTCGTCGGCACGGAGCTCTCCTCGCTGATCCACCCCGCGGACCTCGGAGGAGTGGTCCACGAGCTCAGACGCTTCCTCGCGGCCCCGGCCGAGGAGGAGCCCACCACCAGGATCGAGTGCCGCTTCGGGTCGGGCACCGGCGACTGGCTCCACGTCGAGTCCACCGTCAACCGCCACCAGGGCGGCCTGCTGCTCAACAGCCGGGACGTGACCGAGCGGGTCAGGCTCCAGGCGCAGCTGCAGCACAACGCCGAGCACGACCCCCTCACCGACCTGCCCAACCGCGCCCTGTTCACCGCCCGGGTCGGCCAGGCGCTCGCCGGCCGGCGCGCCGGGGACCCGGGCACCGCCGTGCTCTTCATCGACCTGGACGGCTTCAAGGCGGTCAACGACTCCATCGGCCACCAGGCGGGCGACGAGCTCCTCGTCCAGGCCGCCCGCCGTCTCCAGGACTCCGTACGCGACACGGACACCGCGGCCCGGCTCGGCGGGGACGAGTTCGCCGCGCTCATCCTCGGCGACGGCACCCGTGACCAGGCCGCCCGGGAGGACCAGGTCCACGAGATCGCCGAGCGGCTGCGGCTCACGCTCTCCGAGCCGTACCGGATCGGCGGCGGAGAGGTCAGGGTGGCGGCCTCCATCGGGGTCGCCTTCGCCGAGCCCTCCATCACGCCCAAGGACCTGATGCGCAACGCCGACCTCGCGATGTACCGCGCGAAGGCGGGCGGCAAGGACCGCGTCGAGTTGTACGCCCCGCAGATGCAGGCCGAGGTCGTCCGCCGGTCCGAGCTCGCGGCGCGGCTGCGCACCGCCCTGCGTGACGGCGAGTTCGCCCTGCTGCACCAGCCCGTGGTCCACCTGGCGACCGGGACGGTCGACGCCGTCGCCGCGCAGGCGCGCTGGCGCTCGCCCCAGGGCGTCCTGTTCACGCCCGCCGAGTGCCTCCGTGTCACCGACGACGGAGAGCGCGTCGCGGAGCTAGGCGGCTGGCTGCTGGAGCAGGCGGTGGAGGAGGCCGCCGACCGGGCCAGGGCCGGGCATGGCGTGCCGGTCTGTGTACGGGTCCCGGCCGCGCGGCTGCTGGACCGGAGCCTGCCCTTCGGATCCGTCGAGGCGCTGCTCACCCGGCACGGCCTGCCCTCCGGGGCCCTCATGCTCGAAGTGTCCGGCAGTGACCCGCGGATCTCCGTCGACGACCTGGAGGAGCGGCTGGTCGCCCTGCGCAGGCTCGGGGTGCGGATCGTGCTCGACGGCTTCGGCAGCGGATTCGCCGCGATCAACGCCCTGCGGCGGCTCCCCGTCGACGTACTGAAGCTCGACCGTGGGCTGGTCGAGGGCGTCGTGGAGTCCGCGCGGATTCACAAGATCACCGGCGGGCTGCTGCGCATCGCCGGCGATCTCGGTGTCCAGTCCGTGGCCGACGGCGTCGACGTACCCGAACAGGTGCGCGTGCTGCGCACCATGGGGTGCACGCACGGCCAGGGGATGGTCTTCTCCGGGCCGCTGGACGAGTACCGGCTGCGGCGGGCTCTGATCAGGGGGAAGTACCCCGTCCCGGGCGGTGGGCCGGCGGTCCGGCCGGTGCGGGCCCGCGGACCGGTCCCGCTCCAGGGGCGCTCACATGATGAGACGCCCGTCCCACCCACTTGACACCGTATGCGTGCCGGAGAGAGGGTCAATGCCATGCGCACCCGAATTCTCGTACTTGGAAAGCGCGTCGGCTGAAGCAGGGTCACTCATGGACACCCTGCGGACCGCACCGGCGCGCTCCCCTCGCTTGCCTCACGGCACGGGGGGTTTTTTGTTGCACCGGTACCTCCCAAAACCCCACATACACGCCGCATAAACCCTCAGCTTCGAGAAGAGAATGCCGATGACCGAGCAGGCCACCGGGGCCCACCATCCCCAGCCGCGCGCCCGTAACGGCGGACCGTCCTCCGCCTCCGTTGAGCACCTCACGGGCGCGCAGTCCCTCATCCGTTCTCTCGAGGAAGTCGGCGCCGACACCGTGTTCGGCCTCCCCGGTGGCTGCATCCTTCCGGCGTACGACCCGCTGATGGACTCCACCCGGGTCCGCCACATCCTGGTCCGCCACGAGCAGGGTGCCGGTCACGCGGCCACCGGCTACGCCCAGGCCACCGGCAAGGTCGGTGTCTGCATGGTCACCTCGGGCCCCGGCGCGACCAACCTGGTCACCCCGATCGCCGACGCGGCCATGGACTCGGTGCCCATGGTCGCGATCACCGGCCAGGTGGCCTCCGCGGCCATCGGCACGGACGCCTTCCAGGAAGCCGACATCTGCGGCATCACGATGCCGATCACGAAGCACAACTTCCTGGTCACCCGCGCCGAGGACATCGCCCACACGATCGCCGAGGCCTTCCACATCGCCTCCACCGGCCGTCCGGGCCCGGTCCTCGTGGACATCGCCAAGGACGCGCTGCAGGCGAAGACCACCTTCAGCTGGCCGCCGACCATGGACCTGCCGGGCTACCGCCCGGTCACCAAGCCGCACGCCAAGCAGATCCGCGAGGCCGCCAAGCTCATCACGCAGGCCAGGCGTCCCGTGCTGTACGTCGGCGGCGGCGTCCTCAAGGCCGGCGCCACCGCCGAACTGAAGGTCCTGGCAGAGCTCACCGGAGCGCCCGTCACCACCACACTGATGGCGCTCGGCTCCTTCCCCGACAGCCACCCGCTGCACGTGGGAATGCCCGGCATGCACGGTTCGGTCACCGCCGTCACCGCGCTGCAGAAGGCCGACCTGATCGTCGCGCTCGGGGCCAGGTTCGACGACCGCGTGACGGGCAAGCTGGACAGCTTCGCCCCGTTCGCCAAGATCGTCCACGCGGACATCGACCCGGCCGAGATCGGCAAGAACCGCGCCGCCGACGTCCCGATCGTCGGGGACGCCCGCGAGGTCATCGCCGACCTTGTCCAGGCGGTCCAGGCCGAGCACACCGAGGGCCACACCGGCGACTACAGCGCGTGGTGGAAGGACCTCGACCGCTGGCGCGAGACCTACCCGGTCGGCTACGACCTGCCGGAGGACGGCAGCCTCTCCCCGCAGCAGGTCATCCAGCGCATCGGCGAACTCGCCCCCCAGGGCACGATCTTCACGGCGGGTGTCGGCCAGCACCAGATGTGGGCCTCCCACTTCATCAGCTACGAGCAGCCCGCCACCTGGCTGAACTCCGGCGGCGCCGGGACCATGGGGTACGCGGTCCCGGCCGCGATGGGCGCCAAGGCCGGCATGCCGGACCGCGCGGTCTGGGCGATCGACGGCGACGGCTGCTTCCAGATGACCAACCAGGAACTCACCACCTGCGCGCTCAACAACATCCCGATCAAGGTCGCCATCATCAACAACGGCGCGCTCGGGATGGTCCGCCAGTGGCAGACCCTCTTCTACAACCAGCGGTACTCCAACACCGTGCTGCACTCCGGCGCGGACAGCGACGGCGTCCCCGCCAAGGGCACCCGCGTGCCGGACTTCGTCAAGCTGTCCGAGGCCATGGGCTGCTACGCCCTGCGCTGCGAGGACCCGGCCGACCTCGACAAGGTCATCGCGGAGGCCAACGCGATCAACGACCGCCCGGTCGTCATCGACTTCATCGTCCACGAGGACGCCATGGTGTGGCCGATGGTCGCCGCCGGCACCTCCAACGACGAGGTCATGGCAGCCCGCGGTGTCCGCCCCGACTTCGGCGACAACGAAGACGACTGAGAGACAGAGAGAGACCGACTCCATGTCCACCAAGCACACGCTCTCCGTCCTGGTCGAGAACAAGCCGGGCGTCCTCGCCCGGATCACCGCCCTGTTCTCCCGCCGCGGCTTCAACATCGACTCGCTCGCGGTCGGTACCACCGAACACCCCGACATCTCCCGCATCACCATCGTCGTGAATGTCGAGGGCCTGCCCCTGGAACAGGTGACCAAGCAGCTCAACAAGCTGGTCAACGTCCTGAAGATCGTCGAACTCGAGCCCACCGCCGCGATCCAGCGGGAGCTCGTCCTGGTGAAGGTCCGCGCCGACAACGAGACCCGCTCCCAGATCGTCGAGATCGTCCAGTTGTTCCGCGCCAAGACCGTGGACGTCTCCCCGGAGGCCGTCACGATCGAGGCGACCGGAGGTGCCGAGAAGCTGGAGGCCATGCTCAAGATGCTCGAGCAGTTCGGCATCAAGGAGCTCGTCCAGTCCGGCACCATCGCCATAGGGCGCGGCGCGCGCTCGATCACCGACCGTTCCCTGCGCGCACTCGACCGCACGGCGTAAGCATTCCGGGCGGCCTCGCCGCTCGCATGGCGAGACCCCGCAACGTATCCGAAGCACCCCGCCGTACGGTGGGACGCAACACCTGCACACCAAGGAGAAGACCCAGTGGCCGAGCTGTTCTACGACGACGATGCCGACCTGTCCATCATCCAGGGCCGCAAGGTCGCGATCCTCGGATACGGCAGCCAGGGCCACGCCCACGCCCTGTCGCTGCGTGACTCGGGTGTCGACGTCCGTGTCGGTCTGCACGAGGGTTCGAAGTCCCGGGCCAAGGCCGAGGAGCAGGGCCTGCGCGTGGTGACTCCGGCCGAGGCGTCCGCCGAGGCCGACGTCATCATGATCCTCGTCCCGGACCCGATCCAGGCCCAGGTCTACGAGGAGTCCGTCAAGGACAACCTCAAGGACGGCGACGCGCTGTTCTTCGGCCACGGCCTGAACATCCGCTTCGACTTCATCAAGCCGCCGGCCGACGTCGACGTCTGCATGGTCGCCCCGAAGGGCCCGGGCCACCTGGTCCGCCGCCAGTACGAGGAGGGCCGCGGCGTCCCGTGCATCGTGGCCGTCGAGCAGGACGCCACCGGCAAGGGCCTGGAGCTCGCCCTCTCCTACGCGAAGGGCATCGGCGGCACCCGCGCCGGCGTCATCAAGACGACCTTCACCGAGGAGACCGAGACCGACCTGTTCGGTGAGCAGGCCGTCCTCTGCGGCGGCACCGCCGCCCTGGTCAAGGCCGGTTTCGAGACCCTGACCGAGGCCGGCTACCAGCCGGAGATCGCGTACTTCGAGTGCCTGCACGAGCTGAAGCTCATCGTGGACCTCATGTACGAGGGCGGCCTGGAGAAGATGCGCTGGTCCATCTCGGAGACCGCCGAGTGGGGCGACTACGTCACCGGTCCGCGCATCATCACGGACGCCACCAAGGCCGAGATGAAGAAGGTCCTCGCCGAGATCCAGGACGGCACCTTCGCCAAGAACTGGATGGCCGAGTACCACAACGGCCTGCCCAAGTACAACGAGTACAAGAAGGCCGACAGCGAATCCCTGCTGGAGACCACCGGCAAGGAACTGCGCAAGCTCATGAGCTGGGTGGAGAACGAGGAAGCCTGAGTTCGCGCCGGGGGCGGGGTCCACCCGGGCCCGCCCCCGGCAACAGGCCGGCCTCACCCCCCGTGTCACTGCGGGGAGGGGCGGTGGCAGGGGCGGCTCCGTACGGCTGTACAGACCGTCCACCCCCGTGCGGGTGATCCTTCCACCAGGGCGCAGACCGCGTCCGGCCGCATGACTACACTGCTCAACACATACACGCGTCAGGGCCCACAGTGTCGTGCGTCTTCCACGCGGCTAGCCCCTCCACCGCCTGCGGCCGTCGGGACGGCCGTCCGCACTGGACTTGTGAGGACACACGTGAGCTCGAAACCTGTCGTACTCATCGCTGAAGAGCTGTCGCCCGCCACGGTCGACGCACTGGGTCCGGATTTCGAGATCCGGCACGTCAACGGCGCCGACCGCGCCGAACTCCTCCCCGCGATCGCCGACGTCGACGCCATCCTGGTGCGTTCCGCCACCAAGGTCGACGCCGAGGCCATCGCCGCCGCGAAGAAGCTCAGGGTCGTGGCCCGCGCCGGTGTGGGCCTGGACAACGTCGACGTCTCCTCGGCCACCAAGGCCGGCGTGATGGTCGTCAACGCACCGACGTCCAACATCGTCACCGCGGCGGAGCTGGCCTGCGGCCTGCTCGTCGCCACCGCGCGCAACATCCCGCAGGCCAACACGGCGCTGAAGAACGGCGAGTGGAAGCGCTCGAAGTACACGGGTGTCGAGCTCAGCGAGAAGACCCTCGGCGTCGTCGGCCTCGGCCGCATCGGCGTGCTGGTCGCGCAGCGGATGTCGGCCTTCGGTATGAAGATCGTCGCGTACGACCCCTATGTGCAGCCCGCGCGGGCCGCGCAGATGGGCGTCAAGCTCCTCACGCTGGACGAGCTGCTCGAGGTCTCCGACTTCATCACGGTGCACCTGCCCAAGACCCCCGAGACGCTCGGCCTGATCGGCGACGAGGCGCTGCACAAGGTGAAGCCCTCGGTGCGCATCGTCAACGCGGCCCGCGGCGGCATCGTCGACGAGGCGGCGCTCGCCTCCGCCCTCAAGGAGGGCCGGGTCGCCGGCGCCGGGCTGGACGTGTACGCGAAGGAGCCCTGCATGGACTCCCCGCTGTTCGAGTTCGACCAGGTCGTCTGCACCCCGCACCTCGGTGCCTCCACCGACGAGGCGCAGGAGAAGGCCGGCATCGCCGTCGCCAAGTCGGTCCGCCTCGCCCTCGCCGGTGAGCTCGTGCCCGACGCGGTCAACGTCCAGGGCGGGGTCATCGCCGAGGACGTGCGTCCCGGCCTGCCGCTCGCCGAGAAGCTGGGCCGCATCTTCACCGCGCTCGCGGGCGAGGTCGCGGCCCGCCTCGACGTGGAGGTCTACGGCGAGATCACCCAGCACGACGTGAAGGTGCTCGAACTCTCCGCGCTCAAGGGCGTGTTCGAGGACGTCGTCGACGAGACCGTCAGCTACGTCAACGCCCCGCTCTTCGCCCAGGAGCGTGGTGTGGAGGTGCGGCTGACCACCAGTTCGGAGTCTCCGGACCACCGTAACGTGGTGACCGTCCGCGGCACGCTGGCGAGCGGCGAGGAGGTGGCGGTCTCCGGCACGCTGGCCGGCCCGAAGCACCTCCGCAAGATCGTCGCCATCGGCGAGCACGACGTGGACCTCGCGCTCGCCGACCACATGGTCGTCCTGCGGTACGAGGACCGTCCCGGCGTCGTCGGCGCGGTCGGCAAGATCCTCGGCGAGGCCGGTCTGAACATCGCCGGTATGCAGGTCTCCCGGCAGGACGCCGGCGGCGAGGCGCTGGTCGTCCTCACCGTCGACGACACCGTGCCGCAGTCGGTCCTGACCGAGATCGCCGAGGAGATCGGCGCCACCTCGGCCCGTACGGTGAACCTCACCGACTGATCCGTCACCCCGATCCGACACCGCACCCGGCGGGCAGAGCTCCCTCTGCCCGCCGGGTGCGGTCGCACGACCGGGTACCTGCGTGCCCTCAGGGGGTACGGCGCCCCTGTCGGCGGGGGTGTCAGCCGCTGACGCCGTCCGTGAACAGCATGACGAGGAAGACGACCCATCCCAGCGCGGTCAGCAGGGACGGCAGCCCTGCCGCGCACGCGCAGCCGGCGAGGACGAGGTCGCCCCGCCGGCGCCTGCGGCCCGCCGTCCGGGCCAGGAACCAGCTCGGCAGAATCAGCGCGTACGCGAGCACCAGACCGCCGGCCAGCAGGAACGCCCTGTCGGCGAACAAGTGGTCCGCCCCCGACGCCACGACGGCGAGGACGGGCGCCAGCACCGTCCCGGTCAGCGGCAGGACCCACCAGCCGGGGTCGGGCTCCGGGCGGGCGGCGGCGCCGGCGGTGGCGGTGGCGGACGCGGTGGCGGTGGCGACGGGGTGCGGGACGTGCGTCCGAACGCTGTTGCTCATGCTCCCAGTTCACCGTTCCGGCAGGGAAGCCTTCCTCCGCTGCCGTACTCAGGACCCGCCTGCGGCGTACTCATCCGGGGCCGCGCTCACAGCCGGGCCGACTTCAGGGCCATGTGCAGCAGGAGCCTGGACTCACCGTCGTTCAGGTCGAGGCCGGTGAGCTGCTGGACCCTGGCGAGCCGGTAGTACAACGTCTGCCGGTGGATGCCCAGTTCGGCGGCCGTGCGGCTCGCCTGCCCCGCGCGGTCGAGGAACACCTCGGCGGTGCGGGCCAGTTCGGCGTGCGACGGGGTCAACAGGGCGCGTACGGCGGGATCCGGCGGGGCGCCCGGGGTCCGGGGGAGCGAGGTCAGCAGCCGGTACGGGCCGATGGCCGACCAGTCGGCGACCGGGCCCAGCCGTGGTTCCGCCGAGGCCGCACGCGCGGCGGCCAGGGCCTCGTGCCAGGAGTCCGCCAGCTCCGCGAGCCCCCGCCGCGGGAGCGCGATCCCCCCGGCGACCGCGCTGCCACCCGCGGCGGCCGGACCGGCCGCGGCCCGCAGCCGCTCCGCCGCAGCCGTCGCCGGGTCCAGGGCGTCGGGGGCGCGCAGCCGGATCAGCGCCGCCAGTGCCCGGGGGCCCGCTCCGGGGACCGGGGCGAGGGCCGCGGCCGAGGGCACCGTACGCACCGACGGGGGCTCGTCCGGCCACGGCGTCACGCACACCACGGTGTGCAGCCCGTCCGCGTCCGGTCCGAGGGCCTCACGCAGGGCGGCCAGTGCCGTCTCGCGTTGCCGGCCCCGCCCCGCGGTGAGCGCCGCGCCGAACTCCCGGGACAGGTCCGCGCCCGCCCGCGCCTCGTCGGAGAGCAGCGCCCCGATCCGGGCCGCCACGTCCATGGCCGCCGCCAGCTGGGCGTCGGCCGGCCCGGGGTGGGTGTCGAGCAGCCAGACGTACCCGAGGACGACACTCCGATGGCGTACCGGGAGGCAGATCCGGTCCCGGTACACCCCCGCCTCCGGGGCGGCCGGAATGCGGACCGGGCCGGTCGCTCGGGTGATGCCGAAGCCCTCGAACCAGGCGCGGACCGCCGGGGTGGAGCGCCGGGTGAGGATCGAGCGGGTCCGGACAGGGTCCATGGCCGTGTCGTCGTCGCTGTCGTGTGCCCCGAAGGCGACCAGCCCGAAATCGCGGTTCTCCAGCGTGGCCGGGGCGCCCAGCAGTGCGGAGATCTCGTCGACCAGCTCCTGGTAATCGCCTTTCACCTCGCCATTCTCCCACTCCTTCAGACACATGTCTGAGGTGGTGGCCACAGATGCGTGACAGGTGTCGATGGCACGGGGCCGGGGCCGTCCCTAGATTTCACAGTGGTTCTCCGTGCCGTCCCGGTCCGTTCACCTGCCGGTCCGGCCTTCGTCCGTACTTTCCGTGGAGGTGCCCCGTGCTGGGTCCCGTGATTCTCGCCGCGTCCCGCAGCGACACGATGCGTCGTTTCGTCTCGGCCGCCCCGGGCACCAAGCAGGTCGTCGACCGGTTCATCGCCGGTGAGACGGTCGACCAGGTCGTCCCGGTCATCCAGGACTCGGCGGCCAAGGGCCTCGAGGTCACCCTGGACGTCGTGGGTGAGGACATCACCACCCCGGGACAGGCCGCCGCCGCGCGCGACGCCTATCTGGAGCTCGTCGGCCGGCTGAAGGAGCTCGGCCTCGGCACCCGGGCCGAGATGTCGGTCAAGCTGTCGATGTTCGGCCAGTCGCTGGAGGGCGGCCACGAACTCGCCCTCGCCAACGTCCGCCCCGTCGTCGAGGCCGCCGCCGCGATCGGCACCACGGTCACGCTGGACGCCGAGGACCACACCACCCTCGACTCGATGTTCGCCATCCACGAGGAACTGCGGAAGGACTTCCCGCAGACCGGCTGCGTCATCCAGTCCTACCTGTTCCGCACCGAGGACGACGCCCGCCGCCTCGCCGCCGCGGGCAGCCGGGTCCGCCTGGTCAAGGGCGCCTACAAGGAGCCCGCCTCCGTCGCCCACCAGGACAAGGCGGAGATCGACAAGGCGTACGTCCGCATCCTGAGGACGCTCATGCTGGGCGAGGGCTACCCCATGATCGGCTCCCACGACCCGCGGCTCATCGCCATCGGACAGGAGCTCGCCCGCCAGGCAGGGCGCAAACTGGATGAGTACGAGTTCCAGATGCTGTACGGCATCCGCAGCGACGAGCACGTCCGGCTCGCGGCCGAGGGCCACCGGATGCGCGTGTACACGGCGTACGGCACCGACTGGTACGGATACTTCATGCGCCGCCTCGCGGAGAAGCCGGCCAACCTGCTCTTCTTCGCCCGCTCCGTCGTCACCAAGGGCTGACCCGCCCGGCCGACCACCCACCTCAACCAAGGAGACAAGGCACTCATGGATGCTGTCACCCAGGTCCCCGCGCCGGTCAACGAGCCGGTCCACAGCTACGCCCCCGGCAGCCCGGAGCGCGCCCGGCTGGAGGCGAAGCTCAAGGAGCTCGCCGAGAACCCCGTCGACCTGCCGATGACCATCGGCGGCGAGAAGCGCATGGGCGGCGGCGAGCGCGTGGACGTCGTGCAGCCGCACAACCACAAGGCCGTCATCGGTACCTTCGCCGGCGCCACCCGGCAGGACGCCCAGGACGCCGTCGACGCGGCCCTCGCCGCCGCCCCGGCCTGGCGGGCCATGTCCTTCGACGACCGCGCCGCCATCATCCTGCGCGCCGCCGAGCTGCTCGCCGGCCCCTGGCGCGAGACGCTGGCCGCCTCCACGATGCTCGGCCAGGGCAAGACCGCCCAGCAGGCCGAGATCGACTGCCCGTGCGAGCTCGTCGACTTCTGGCGCTTCAACGTGCACTACGCACGCCAGATCCTCGCCGAGCAGCCCCCGGCCAACTCGGCCGGTGTCTGGAACCGGATGGACCACCGCCCGCTCGAAGGCTTCGTCTACGCGATCACGCCGTTCAACTTCTCGGCCATCGCAGGCAACCTGCCCACCGCGCCCGCCCTCATGGGCAACGTCGTGGTGTGGAAGCCCTCCCCGACGCAGACCCACGCCGCCGTGCTGCTCATGCAGCTCCTGGAGGAGGCCGGGCTGCCCAAGGGCGTCATCAACCTGGTCACCGGGGACGGCATCGCCGTCTCCGACGTGGTGCTGAACCACCGCGACCTGGCGGGCATCCACTTCACCGGCTCGACACCCACCTTCCAGCACCTGTGGAAGACCGTCGGCAACAACATCGCCACCTACCGCACCTACCCGCGACTGGTCGGCGAGACCGGCGGCAAGGACTTCGTCGTCGCCCACCCGAGCGCCGACCGCGCCGTCCTGAAGACGGCGCTGACCCGCGGCTCGTTCGAGTACCAGGGCCAGAAGTGCTCCGCCTCCTCGCGCGCGTACATCCCGGCGTCCATCTGGAACTCCGGGTTCAAGGAGGAGTTCGCCGCCGAGGTCGACTCCGTCACCATGGGTGACGTCACCGACCTGTCGAACTTCATGGGCGCCGTCATCGACGCGCGTGCGTTCGCGAAGAACAAGGCCGCCATCGACCGCGCCGCCGCCGACCCGTCCTGCACGATCGTCGCGGGCGGCACCTACGACGACTCCGTGGGCTACTTCGTCCGCCCCACGGTCATCGTGTGCGACGACCCGGCCAACGAGGTCTTCACGACCGAGTACTTCGGCCCGATCCTCGCCGTCCACGTCTACGAGGACGAGAAGTACGACGCCATGCTGGAGCAGATGGAGTCGGTCTCCGACTACGCGCTGACCGGCGCCGTCATCTCCACGGACCGTGCGGCGGCCGCGTACACGATGGACAAGCTCCGCTACGCCGCGGGCAACTTCTACATCAACGACAAGTCGACCGGTGCCGTCGTCGGCCAGCAGCCCTTCGGCGGTGGCCGCGCCTCCGGCACCAACGACAAGGCGGGCGCCCCGCAGAACCTGCAGCGCTGGACGCTGACCCGCGCCATCAAGGAGACGCTGGTCCCGCCGACCGAGTACACCTACCCCCACCAGGGCTGACACCCCGGGGCGCACCCGCGCCCCGCCCCGCACTCCGCCTCCCGGCCGGCTCCCCCCGCCTGCCGGGAGGCGGTTTCCACCTATCCGGGTGCGCCGCACGGGGGCCGGGTGCCAGGGTGGCGCCATGCGCCTGCACACCGCCCACACGCACGAGCTGGCCGCCGCGGACCTGGCCGCGATCCGTGCCTTCCTGGACACCGCCTTCGACGGCGACTTCGCCGACGACGACTGGGACCACACCCTGGGCGGCGTCCACGCCCGCGTCCTGGACGGCGGCGAACTCCTCGCGCACGGCAGCGTGGTCCAGCGCCGGGTGGTCCACGGCCGCCGCGCGTACCGGACCGGATACGCCGAAGGCGTCGCCGTCCGTGCCGACCGGCGCCGCGAAGGGCTCGGCGGCCAGGTGATGGCCGCCCTGGAGCGGGTCCTCGACGGGGCCTACGCCGTCGGTGCCCTCTCCGCGTCCGCGTCCGGGGCACCGCTCTACACGGCGCGCGGCTGGGAGGCCTGGCCCGGGCGGCTCGCCGCGCTGGGCCCGGACGGGACGGTACCGCTGCCGGAGGAGGAGGGCAGCACCTACCTCCGGGGCGTGGCCGGGGGCCCGCTGCCCTTCCCCCGCGAGGGGACCCTCCTCTTCGACTGGCGCGACGGCGACGTGCTCTGACCCGGACCCGGCCTCAGCCCTTCACGGTGAAGCCGGCCCGCAGCAGGACGTCGTCGCGGGAGGACGGGCCGACGAGCAGCTCGAAGGCGCCGGGCTCGACGACGCGGACACCCCGCGCGTCCACGAGGGTGCACGCGGACACCGGCAGCTCCAGGCGCACCTCACGCTCCTCGCCCGGCGCGAGCGGCACCTGCCGGTAGGCCTTCAGCTCCTTCTCGGCCCACGTCACGGACGTCACCGTGTCACTGACGTAGACCTGCACCGTCTCCAGCGCGGGGCGGGCCCCGGTGTTGCGGACGGTGACGCGTGCCCGCACCGTGTCGTCCGGTCCGACGGCCGGGGTGAGAACCTCCAGGTCCGCGTACGTGACCGTGGTGTAGCTCAGGCCCTCACCGAACACGAACGCCGGACGCTGGGTGAGGTCGGCGTACCGGGTGCCGTGCTGGCCGCGGATCTGGTTGTAGTACGTCGGCTGCTGGCCGGCGTGCCGGGCGAAGGAGATCGGCAGCCGCCCCGACGGCTCGACGAGCCCGAGCAGCAGCTCGGCGACGGCCCGGCCCCCCTGCATGCCCGGGTTGGCGGCGTACAGGACCGCCGCCGCGCCGAGCGCCGAGGGCGGCAGCACGAGCGGCTTCGAGCTGATGACCACGACGACGAGCGGCTTGCCCGTCGCGGCGAGCGCGTCGAGCAGTGCGACCTGGTCGCCGACGAGTTCCAGGGTCGCCGTCGAACGCCCTTCCCCGACCAGCTCGATACGGTCGCCCACGACGGCGACGACGTGGTCGGCGGCCTCGGCCGCGGCGACCGCCTCACGGATCAGGGCCTTCGACGGCTCCGCCGGGACGACGACCTCGGGACGGGGCTGCCCGTCGGGGAAGAACGCGCCCTGCGGGTCGGGTCCCACGGTGAGGATCCGGGCTCCCCGGGCGTAGGAGACGGTCCAGTCGGCCGGTACGTGCGCGCGGAAACCGTCGAGCACGGTACGGATCATGGAGCGGGGGTGGCCGTCGGGCAGCCAGTCCGCCTGGCCCGAGGAGCCGGCCCAGTCGCCGAGCTGGGTCTGCGCGTCGTCGGCGTTGGGCCCGATGACGGCGACCGTGCGCGGTGGTGTCCCGGGCTCCGCGGCGGCGCGGCCGTCCTCCCCCGGCAGCAGGCCGCCGGCCAGCGGCAGGGTGCCGTCGTTGGTGAGCAGCACCAGCGAGCGGCGGGCCGCCTCCAGATTCAGCTGGGTGTGGGCGGCGCTGCCGATGACCGCGGCCTGCCGGGCGACGTCCGGGTGGCGCGGGTCCTCGAAGAGGCCCAGCTCGAACTTGAGCGTCAGGATGCGCCGGACCGCCGCGTCGATCCCGGCTTCCTCGAGCATGCCCCGGGCGACCGCCTCCTGCGCCCCCTCGAAGAACTTCGGCGTGGTCATCACCATGTCGTTGCCCGCGCGGACAGCGGCGGCGGCGGCCTCGGTGTGGTCGCCGTAGATCCGCTGCTCCCACACCATGCGGCCGACGTTGTCCCAGTCGGTGACCAGGGTGCCGGTGTAGCCCCACTCGCCGCGCAGCACCTCGTTCAGGAGCCAGTCGTTCACCGTGACGGGGACCCCGTCCATGGACTGGTAACCGAGCATGAAGGTGCGGCAGCCCTCGCGGGCGACCCGCTCGAAGGGGGGCAGGAACCAGGAGCGCAGTTTGCGCCGGGAGATGTCGGCCTCGCTCGCGTCGCGGCCGCCCTGGGTCTCGGAGTAGCCCGCGAAGTGCTTGGCGCAGGCCAGGACCGCCGTCGGGTCGTCCAGGCCGTCGCCCTGGTAGCCGCGCACCATCGCCGAGCCGAGCTCGCCGATGAGGAAGGGGTCCTCGCCGAACGTCTCGCCGACCCGTCCCCAGCGCAGGTCCCGGGCGATGCAGAGCACCGGCGAGAACGTCCAGTGGACGCCGGTCGCCGCCACCTCGACGGCCGTGGCCCTGGCGACGCGCTCCACGAGCCCGGCGTCCCAGGACGCGGCCATGCCGAGCTGGGTGGGGTAGATCGTCGCGCCCTCCCGGAAGGAGTGGCCGTGGATGCAGTCCTCGGCGATCAGCAGCGGGATGCGCAGGCGGGTCTGCCCGGTGAGTGCTCCGGCCTCCCGGATCCGCTCGGGCGATGCGTGCAGGATCGACCCCACGTGCAGGTCCTCGACGAGGTGCCGTACGCCGTCCTTGGCGTCGAGCTGGAGCATCTGGCCGGTCTTCTCCGCCGGCGTCATACGGCCGAGAAGGTCCTCGACCCGCTCGGCGACGGGCAGGGAGGGGTCCAGATAGGGCAGGGAGGGGGCCACAGGGGGTCCTTTCGCGACACGGTTCCGGACCACCATAGAGTCGATCCCGACCATGTGGTAGGTATCTTCGGACGTGCGAATCTGAGCGCTGAGCCGCCGGACCCGCCGGCGGACCGGAACGGGGAGGGTGGGGAGTGGCGGCCGAAGTACGGCGCGGCTACGCGAAAGGGCGGGCGAGGCGTCGCGAGATCCTCGACCAGGCCATGGCCCTCTTCGGCGAGGCCGGTTACCGGGGGGCGTCGTTGCGGACGATCGCGAGCCGGTGCGGCATCTCGCACCCCGGTCTGCTGCACCACTTCCCGACCAAGGAGTCCCTGCTGCTCGCGGTGCTCGAACACCGCGACGAGGTGGACGGGGAATGGCTCTCGCTGGGTGGGACCACGGGCGTCGGCCGGCTGCGCAGGTACGCCGAGCTGGCGGCGCTGAACGCCACCCGGCGCGGGATCGTCGAGCTGTTCACGGTGGTCTCCGCGGAGGCCACGGCGGCCGATCACCCGGCCCACGACTACTTCGTACGGCGCTACCGCGCATCGGTGTCCGGGGCCGGACTCGCCTACGCGCAGGCGCGGGCGGACGGCGCCCTGCGGGCCGGGGTCGCCCCGGACGCGGCGGGGCGGCAGCTGATCGCCCTGATGGACGGGCTCCAGGTGCAATGGCTCCTGGGTGGCTGTGCGACGGACATGGCGGATGTGCTGCGCGCGCACGTCCGGGCGCAGCTCACCGTCCCGCTCTGAGTGGTTCGCCGCCTGCCGGGACCTCCCGCCCCGGAGGCGGCCCGGGGGCGCGGGATCCCCGTCCGGTGGGGATCCCGTCTCAGATAGTAGGAAGTCCGAGTATCTGTGGAGACAGATGGCTCCGACTGCCCTAACTTTGTAGGAGCCGAACGATTCGCGCGATCCAGCGACCGGCGGTCGCGAGCACGTGCCCCGAAGCAGGCAACCCCTGCGGCACCGGCTCCCCGCCCCTTCCGGCGCCTCGACATCCGTTCCGGACATCACGTCCCGGACGTCAGTCGTGACATCACGTCCCCGATGTCACGTCGCGCGAAGTCCCGCTCTCGATATCCACGCGATCTCAAGGAGTCGATCCCCCATGGCCGAGACCACTGTCCGCCGCGTCCGCCGCACCCCGCGCCCCACCGCCTCCGAGCGTGCGAACGCCGCCGCCGCCCTGCAGCGGGCCCTCGACCGCCGGGACAACGGCGGATCCACGGGCCACTGACAGCCGGTCCCACCGCGTGACCACCCGCACTCGTCCGCATCGTGGACAGCGGGTGTCATGGGGTGGGACGAGCACTAGGGTGCATCCATGTCTCGCAGCATCAATCTCGCAGTGATCCCCGGCGACGGTATCGGCCAGGAGGTCGTGACCCAGGGCCTGAAGGTCCTCAACGCTGTCCTCCCGCAGGACGTGAAGCTGGAGACCAAGGAGTACGACCTCGGCGCCCAGCGGTGGCACCGCACCGGTGAAACCCTCCCGGACGCGGAGCTCGAGGCCCTCAGGAGCCACGACGCCATCCTCCTCGGCGCCATCGGCGACCCGTCCGTGCCGTCGGGCGTGCTCGAACGCGGGCTGCTGCTGAAGCTGCGCTTCGCCTTCGACCACTTCATCAACCTGCGGCCGTCGAAGCTCTTCCCGAACACCGCGACGCCGCTGGCCGGACGCCCCGAGATCGACTTCGTCGTCGTCCGCGAGGGCACCGAGGGCCCCTACACGGGCAACGGCGGTTCCCTGCGCACCGGCACGGAGCACGAGGTCGCCACCGAGGTGAGCGTCAACACCGCCTACGGTGTCGAGCGCGTCGTCCGCGACGCCTTCGCACGCGCCGCCGCGCGCCCGCGCAAGAAGCTGACGCTGGTGCACAAGAACAACGTCCTGGTGTACGCGGGCCACCTGTGGAAGAACACCTTCGACCGGGTCGCGGCCGAGTACCCCGAGGTCGCCACCGACTACCTGCACGTCGACGCCGCGACGATCTTCTTCGTCACCCAGCCCGAGCGCTTCGACGTCATCGTCACGGACAACCTCTTCGGTGACATCCTCACCGACCTCGCCGCCGCCGTGACCGGCGGCATCGGCCTGGCCGCGTCCGGGAACATCAACCCCACGGGCGCCTTCCCGTCCATGTTCGAGCCCGTCCACGGCACCGCCCCCGACATCGCGGGCCAGGGCAAGGCCGACCCGACGGCCACGATCCTCTCCGTCGCCCTCCTGCTGCGCCACCTCGGCTACGAGACCGAGGCCGCCCGCATCGAGGAGGCCGTCTCCGCCGACCTCGCGGGACGCGACGGGGCCGCCGCACGCACCACCGACGAGATCGGCGACGCGCTCGCGGTACGCGTAGCGAGCTGACCCGACGACTCCTCTTCGAAGCCGCCGGGTCGCATCCGCGCCCGGCGGCTTCACCTCGCGGTCCCCGGGTGCCACCATCGACCCCAGGACCGCGTTTCACGTCACCGCAAACGTGCCATTTCGTGCAGAGCCGCCCGCGAGCGATAATCGAACGCGGGGCCGTGGCTTGCGGTAGAGCTCGGACGTCCTCGGACCTGCCCGACACGCGTCGGACGGGAGCGGGCGTGAGCGCGGTCCATCACACACAAGACCGGTGAAGGACACGCACTCATGACGACGCCCACGATCGAGCTCAAGCCCTCCTCGAACCCCCTGTCCGACGCGGAGCGCGAGGCGGTCCTGGCCAACCCCGGATTCGGCCGGCAGTTCACCGACCACATGGTGACGATCAGCTGGACCGAGGGTCGCGGCTGGCACGACGCCCAGCTCGTGCCGTACGGACCGCTGTCGCTCGACCCGGCCAACATGACCCTGCACTACGCGCAGGAGATCTTCGAGGGCCTCAAGGCCTACCGCCGGCCCGACGGCTCGGTCGCCACCTTCCGCCCCGAGGCCAACGCCGCCCGCTTCCAGCGCTCCGCCGCCCGGCTCGCGATGCCCGAGCTGCCGGTCGAGACCTTCATCGAGGCCTGCGACGCGCTGGTCCGGCAGGACGAGGCATGGGTTCCCGCGCACGGCGGCGAGGAGTCCCTCTACCTGCGCCCGTTCATGATCGCCGCCGAGGTCGGCCTGGGGGTGCGGCCCGCCAACGAGTACCTCTTCATCGTCATCGCCTCCCCGGCCGGCGCCTACTTCCCCGGCGGTGTGAAGCCGGTCTCGATCTGGCTCTCCCAGGACCGGGTGCGCGCCGTCCCCGGCGGCATGGGCGACGCCAAGACCGGCGGCAACTACGCCGCCTCCCTCCTCGCCCAGGCCGAGGCCGCCGCGAAGGGCTGCGACCAGGTCGCCTACCTCGACGCCGTCGAGCACAAGTGGGTCGAGGAACTGGGCGGCATGAACCTCTACTTCGTGTACGAGCAGGAGGACGGCGGCAAGCGGATCGTCACCCCCTCCCTCACCGGCTCGCTGCTCGCCGGCGTCACCCGCGACTCCCTGCTCACCGTCGCGCGTGACCTCGGTTACGCCTCCGAGGAGGGCCGGGTCTCCATCGACCAGTGGCGTGCCGACACCGCGAACGGCACCCTCACCGAGGTCTTCGCGTGCGGCACCGCCGCCGTGATCACGCCCGTCGGCACCGTGAAGTCCGCGGACGGCGAGTGGGTCCAGGGCGACGGCACGCCCGGCGAGGTCACCCTCAGGCTGCGCGAGCGGCTGCTGGACATCCAGCGGGGCATCGCCGAGGACACCCACGGCTGGATGCACCGGCTCGGTTAGCCCCTGAGCCCCTACGGTCCCTCCGCAGGCCGCGCTCCGTACCGGGGCGCGGCCTGCGCCGTCCTCCGAGGTTTGAGCGCCGCTCTAAATGTGGTTAGAGTGCTGCTCCAACAAGGAGGTGCGGTGACGTGCGGCTGACCCCGACCGAACGCGACCGGCTGCTGCTCTTCGGCGCCGCCGAACTGGCCCGGGCGCGGCGCGCCCGCGGGCTCCGGCTCAACGTCCCCGAGGCGACGGCGCTGATCGCCGACACCGTCTGCGAGGCGGCCAGGGACGGACGCCGGCTGGCCGAGGCGATCGAGGCGGCCCGCGCCGTCCTCGGGCCCGGCGACGTGCTGCCCGGCGTGGCCGACATCGTCACCGAGGTGCAGGTGGAGGCCGTCTTCGACGACGGCTCCCGGCTCGCGGTGGTCAGCCGCCCCCTCGACGGCGGCTCGCTCGGCGAGGACGCCCCCGGCGCGCTCCTGCCCGGCCCGGCGGGGCCCGGGGCGGAGCCCACCGTACGGCTGGGCGTCCGCAACACCGCCGCCGTGCCGGTCAGCGTGACCTCCCACTTCCACTTCTTCGAGGCCAACCCGCGGCTCGACTTCGACCGCGCTGCGGCGTACGGGATGCGGCTCTGCGTGCCGGCCGGGTCCTCCGTCCGCTTCGGTCCGGGGGAGAGTGCGCGGGTGGATCTCCTGCCCATCGGCGGCGACCGGATCGCGATCGGCTTCGCCGGGCTCGTGGACGGGCCGCTGGACGCCCCCGGCGCGAAGGAGGAGGCGCTGCGCAGGGCGGCGGCCTGCGGCTACCTCGGAGCCGGCCCCGCGGACGACATTGGAACGATCCCCGGAGCCGGAGCCGGAGCCGGAGCCCGGTCCGAGGGCGTCGACGGGACGATCCCCAGAACCGGACTCGGAACCGGACTCGGAACCGGGGTCGGACCTGCGGACAGCATCGGAACGACCCCCGGCACCGGTACCGGTAACGGACCGACCCCCGGAACCGGACTCGGAACCGGAAACGCATCCGGGTCCGTGCCGCAGACCGGAGCGGTTCCCGGCCCCGAGACCCCGGCGGACACCGCGACGTCCCCCGGACCGGGGGAGGAGGAGCACTGATGGACCCTTACACGTACGCCTCCGTGCACGGGCCACGCGCCGGGGACCGGGTCAGGCTCGGCGACTCCGGGCTGACCGTCCGTGTCGAGTCCGACGCCCAGAAGCCCGGCGACGAGTTCCTCGCCGGCTTCGGCAAGACGGCCCGCGACGGACTGCACCTCAAGGCCGCCGCGGTCCGGGAGACCTGTGACGTCGTCATCAGCAACGTCCTGGTCATCGACGCCGTACTGGGGATCCGGAAGGTGTCCGTCGGCATCCGGGAGGGCCGGATCGCCGCGATCGGCCGGGCGGGGAACCCGGACACCCTCGACGGTGTCGACGTGGTCGTCGGCACCGGGACGACCATCGTCTCCGGCGAGGGCCTGATCGCGACGGCGGGAGCCGTTGATCCCCACGTCCACCTGCTCTCCCCGCGGATCATGGAGGCCTCGCTGGCCTCCGGCGTCACCACGATCATCGGCCAGGAGTTCGGCCCGGTCTGGGGCGTCGGCGTCAACTCCCCCTGGGCCCTGCGCCACGCGTTCGGCGCCTTCGACGCGTGGCCGGTCAATATCGGCTTCCTCGGCCGCGGTTCGTCCTCCCACGAGGCCCCGCTGGTCGAGGCGCTCGCCGAGGGCGGCGCCTGCGGCTTCAAGGTGCACGAGGACATGGGCGCCCACACCCGCGCCCTGGACACCGCGCTGCGGGTCGCCGAGGATTACGACGTCCAGGTCGCCCTGCACAGCGACGGGCTGAACGAGTGCCTCTCCGTCGAGGACACCCTGAGCGTCCTCGACGGCCGCACGATCCACGCCTTCCACATCGAGGGCTGCGGCGGCGGGCACGTCCCCGACGTGCTGAAGATGGCCGGGATCCCGAACGTCATCGGCTCCTCCACCAATCCGACGCTCCCCTTCGGCCGGGACGCGGTCGCCGAGCACTACGGCATGATCGTCTCCGTCCACGACCTCAAGACGGACCTGCCCGGCGACGCCGCCCTGGCCCGCGACCGTATCCGCGCGGGCACGATGGGTGCCGAGGACGTGCTGCACGACCTGGGCGCCATCGGGATCACCTCCTCGGACGCGCAGGGCATGGGCAGGGCCGGCGAGACCGTGCGCCGCACGTTCGCCATGGCCGCGAAGATGAAGGCCGAACTCGGTCCGATGGAGGGCGACGGCCCCGGCGACGACAACGCCCGGGTGCTGCGGTACATCGCCAAGCTCACCATCAACCCCGCCATCGCCCACGGCCTCGCCCACGAGATCGGCTCGATCGAGACGGGCAAGCTCGCCGACATCGTCCTGTGGCGCCCGGAGTTCTTCGGTGCCAAGCCCCAACTGGTGCTGAAGTCCGGCTTTCCCGCGTACGGCGTCACCGGCGACCCCAACGCCGCCACCGACGTCTGCGAACCCCTCGTCCTGGGGCCGCAGTTCGGCGCCTACGGAGCCACCGCCGCCGATCTCTCCGTCGCCTTCGTCGCGGAGGCCGCCGCCCAGCTGGGCGGCGACCTCATGCCCACCCGCCGCCGCAGGGTCGCGGTCCGGGGTACGCGCGGCATCGGACCGGCCGACCTGCGCCTCAACTCCCGTACGGGGCAGGTGGCCGTCGACGCCGACAGCGGCCTGGTCACCCTGGACGGCGACCCGCTGCGCTCCCCGGCGGCCGCATCCGTCTCCCTCAACCGCCTCTACTTCCTCTGAGGGTTCCTCCGAGGGCGGCCCCGCGTCCCCAGGCGGGCGGCACCTGACTCCCTTCCCGACCCGACCCGACCAGGACCGAAAGACCCGAGGACCTCCCGTGACCTTCCGCATGCCGCCCGAGTGGGCCCCGCACGAGCGCACCTGGATGGCCTGGCCCGGCCCCAACCCGACCTTCGCCACCGGCACCGAGCTGGACGAGGCGCGCCGGGCCTGGGCCGCCGTCGCCCGCGCCGTCCGTGCGTTCGAGCCCGTCACGGTGATCACCGGTCCCGGCCAGGAGGACGGCGCCCGCTCCCTCCTCGGTCCGGACATCGAGATCGCCGTCCGTCCGCTGGACGACGCCTGGATGCGGGACATCGGCCCCACGTTCGTCACCGACGGCACCCGGCTGGCCGCCGTCGACTGGACGTTCAACGGCTGGGGAGCCCAGGGCTGGGCCCGCTGGGAGCACGACCGGCACATCGCCCGCGGTGTCGCGGAGCTCGCCGGTGTGCCCGTGCACAGCTCGCCGCTGGTCAACGAGGGCGGCGCGATCCACGTCGACGGGGAGGGGACCGTCCTGCTCACCGAGACCGTCCAGCTCGGCAGGGAGCGCAACCCCGGCTGGACCCGGGAGGCCGTCGAGGCGGAGATCCACGCCCGGCTCGGCACCGAGCGGGCCATCTGGCTGCCGCGCGGCCTGACCGGCGACTACGGCACGTACGGCACCCTCGGCCATGTCGACATCGTGGCCGCGTTCGCCCGGCCCGGGCTGGTCCTCGCGCATGTCCAGCCCGACCCGTCCCACCCGGACCACGAGGTCACCCGCGAGACGGTCCGGCTCCTGCGCGCCGCCACCGACGCGGGCGGACGCCCCCTGGAGGTCGTGGAGATCCCGGCGCCCACGACTCTGCGGGGCCCCGACGGCGGCTGGGTGGACCACTCCTACATCAACCACTACCTCTGCAACGACGGCGTGATCCTCTGCGCCTTCGACGACCCGAGGGACGACGAGGCGGCGGCCGTTCTCGGCGACCTGTTCCCCGGCCGTACGGTGACACCGGTCGACGCCCGTACGATCTTTGCCGGCGGTGGAGGCATCCACTGCGTCACGCAGCAACAGCCCAGGATCTGAGAACGTGCCCGACACCCCGCGCCGCCGCAACATCGCCCCGCCCCGGGAGGACGTCCTGGCCGCCGTCATGGCCACCGTCGCCGAACGCGGCCTGGACGGCCTCACCATGGCCGGTCTGGGCCGCGAGGTCCACATGAGCAGCGGACACCTCCTCTACTACTTCCGCACGAAGGACGAACTGCTGCTCCAGACCCTGGAGTGGAGCGAGGGACGGCTCGGCGCGGAGCGCAGGGCCCTGCTCGCCGGCCCGGGCACCGCCCGCGAGCGGCTCGACGCGTACATCGCCCTGTACGTCCCCGCCGGCCACCGCGACCCGCACTGGACGCTCTGGCTGGAGGTGTGGAACCGCTCGCAGAACGCCGACGGCGACGCCCGCGCCCGGCAGGCGGCGATCGAGGACGCCTGGCACCGTGACCTGGTGGAACTGCTGGCCGAGGGGGTCTCGCGAGGCGAGTTCCGCCCCGTCGACACCGACCGGGCCGCGACCCGGCTCCGGGCCCTCCTGGACGGCTTCAGCGTCCACGTCACCGTCGGTATCCCCGGAACCGGCCGGGCGCGGGTCCTGGACCAGGTGCGGCGGTACGTGGACGAAACGCTCCCGGCACCCGGCCCGGTGGACGTTCCGCCCGCATCCTGAGACGGGGAGGGGTGCGGCGGCCGGGCTGTGCAAGACTGCGTGCGTGTCCTGGACCGCCATGATTATCGGCAGCAGGCGCGCCGGTCCGCAGTGACCGCCCCGTGACCACCACGCACGGAGCGGACATCGTGCCCCAGACCCGCGCGCAGACCTCTCGCACCCGCGAGGGGTTTTTTCGTTTTCCGGCCCGCACCACGGCCGGGGCGAGGCACGCGGGATGATGGGGGCAAGTGGAGCCGATTCGTCCGGATCCGCTCACCCGACAGGAGTCAGATCAGCATGACCACCAAGGCCACGGCCTCCGACGACAGCTTCCATGTCTTCGACACCACACTGCGCGACGGTGCACAGCGTGAAGGCATCAACCTGACGGTCGCGGACAAGCTGACCATCGCCCGGCACCTGGACGACTTCGGCGTGGGCTTCATCGAGGGCGGCTGGCCCGGCGCCAACCCGCGCGACACCGAGTTCTTCGCCCGGGCGCGGCAGGAGATCACCTTCGAGCACGCCCAGCTCGTGGCCTTCGGCGCCACCCGCAGGGCGGGCGGCAAGGCAGCCGAGGACCCCCAGGTCAAGGCGCTCCTGGACTCCGGTGCCCCGGTGATCACGCTGGTCGCCAAGTCCCACGACCGGCACGTGGAGCTGGCCCTGCGCACCACGCTCGAGGAGAACCTGGAGATGGTCCGCGACACCGTCGCCCACCTCCGGGAGCAGGGGCGCCGGGTCTTCGTCGACTGCGAGCACTTCTTCGACGGCTACCGTGCCGACCCGGAGTACGCCACGTCGGTCGTGCGCACCGCGTCCGAGGCCGGCGCCGACGTGGTCATCCTCTGCGACACCAACGGCGGCATGCTCCCCGCCCAGATCCAGGCCGTCGTCGCCACCGTCCTCGCCGACACCGGCGCGCGGCTCGGCATCCACGCCCAGGACGACACCGGATGCGCCGTCGCCAACACCCTGGCCGCCGTGGACGCGGGCGCCACGCACGTGCAGTGCACCGCCAACGGCTACGGCGAGCGGGTCGGCAACGCCAACCTCTTCCCCGTCGTGGCAGCCCTGGAACTCAAGTACGGCAAGACCGTCCTGCCCGAGGGCGCACTCGCCGAGATGACGCGCATCTCGCACGCCATCGCCGAGGTCGTCAACCTCACGCCGTCCACGCACCAGCCCTACGTCGGGGTGTCCGCCTTCGCCCACAAGGCCGGACTGCACGCCTCGGCGATCAAGGTCGACCCGGACCTGTACCAGCACATCGACCCGGAGATGGTCGGCAACACCATGCGCATGCTGGTGTCCGACATGGCGGGCCGCGCCTCGATCGAGCTCAAGGGCAAGGAGCTCGGGATCGACCTGAGCGGCGACCGGGCGCTGGTCGGCCGCGTCGTCGAGCGGGTCAAGGAGCGCGAGCTCAAGGGCTACACCTACGAGGCCGCCGACGCCTCCTTCGAGCTGCTGCTGCGCGCGGAGGTCGACGGCAGGCCGCGCCGCTACTTCCGCGTCGAGTCCTGGCGGGCCATCGTCGAGGACCGCCCCGACGGTACGCACGCCAACGAGGCGACCGTGAAGCTCTGGGCCAAGGGGGAGCGGATCGTCGCCACGGCCGAGGGCAACGGCCCGGTCAACGCCCTGGACCGGGCGCTGCGCGTCGGGCTGGAGCGGATCTACCCGCAGCTGGCCAAGCTGGAGCTGATCGACTACAAGGTCCGCATCCTGGAGGGCCGTACGGGCACCGAGTCGACCACCCGGGTACTGATCACCACAGGTGACGGATCCGGTGACTGGGCGACGGTGGGTGTGGCCGAGAACGTGATCGCCGCGTCCTGGCAGGCCCTGGAGGACGCGTACACCTACGGCCTGCTGCGGGCCGGCGTGGAGCCCACCGACTGAGGGCTGTCCCGCGCTCTTCCCGGCGGGACTTTCGGAACCCGCCTGGTGAGGGCCCGGGCAGGGCCCCGCCCGCCTGTCCCGCCCCACCGTCACCGCACCGGCCACGCGGTGGCGGTGGCAGTGGCGGTGCGGCACGCCGCGACGCCGGGACGGGCGGGCCGCCGGTGTGATAGGCAGGTCACGGTCCGCACACCGACCCCCCTGAGCGCATCGCGCCCCGGTGGCTCAGGCCCGACCTCCCGGAGAGCAGCCCATGAGGATCCACCTGTCCAGCGTCTTCGTCGACGACCAGGACAAGGCCCTGCGCTTCTACACCGACGTGCTGGGCTTCGTGAAGAAGACCGAGGTCCCGCTGGGCGCGGCCCGTTGGCTGACCGTGGTCTCGCCCGACGACCCGGACGGGACCGAACTGCTGCTGGAGCCCGACGGCCACCCCGCGGTGAAGCCGTACAAGTCGGCGCTGGTCAAGGACGGCATCCCCGCCGCGTCCTTCGCCGTGGACGACGTGGCCGCGGAGTTCGAGCGGCTGCGCGGCCTTGGGGTGCGCTTCACCCAGGAGCCGGTGGAGAGGGGCCCGGTCACCACCGCCGTCCTGGACGACACCTGCGGCAATCTGATCCAGATCGTGCACAGCGGCTGAGGAACCGGGCCCCGGACGGGAGGACGTCAGCCGAGCCGCCACTTCTGGTTGGCGGCTCCGGTACAGGTCCAGATCTGCGTACGGGCTCCGTTGGCCGAGGAGTGGTCCACCACGTCGAGGCACTTGTCCGCCGCCGTGTTGACCAGGTCCCCGGTCGCGGAGTCGTACGTCCAGCGCTGCGCGCCCGTTCCGTTGCAGGTGTACAGCTGCACCTTTGCTCCGTCGGCCGTCGAGCCCGAGGTGACGTCCAGGCAGGCGCCGAGCACCGTGACCGAGCCATCACCGGAGAGGGTCCAGCGCTGGTTGGCCGCGCCGGTGCAGTCCCAGAGCTGGACGGGTGTGCCGTCCGCGCCGGTGTTGCCGGTGGCGTCCAGGCACTTGCCCGCGAGGCCGGTGAGGGTTCCGGTGGTGCCCGGCGTGCCGGACTGGGCGCCCGACCAGGTGAAGGTCGCCGAGGTGCGGGCCGGCAGCGCGTAGGTGAACGTGCTGCCGCCCCAGTTGACGGTCATCTGCCGGGTGGAGGCGGAGCCGTTGTAGGCGATGAGGGCCTTGGAGCCGTCGGGGTTGCGCCAGGCCACGTTCGGCACGGTGGAGCTGGCGGTGGAGGCGATGCGCGAGGCGCCGGGCCGGACGAACTTCGTCAGGTGGCCCATCGTGTAGTACTCGACCGTGTAGTCGACCTGGCCGTGCCTGCTGTCCCCGTTGTGCACGGTGACGAGGCCGTCGCAGGTGCCGCAGCCGCCGTTGTGCGGGCCCCGGTCCTGGTCTACGGCGAGGGACCACTTGGTCACCGACTTGGCCCAGTTGCGGGTGTAGTCGATGATGTTCAGCATGTCCTCGCGCTGCTGGTCGGCGATCCAGGTGCCGCCCGAGTGCTCGGTCTGGAAGGCGTCGAGCTGCGGGTAGCGGTCGTGCACCGCCGTCTGCTTCGCGATGTCGCCGCCGTAGCCGTGCCAGGCGATCCCGCCGAAATTGGGGTGGCTGCGCACCGCCGCGTCGTCGACCGTGGGGGCGGCGTACGCGTCGTAGGTGTCCCAGTTCCAGTCGTGCGCGAGGACCTTGGCCGCCAGGCCGGCCGACCGGAGCTTCGGCAGCAGCTCGTTCTTGGTGAAGTAGGCGAGCCCGGAGCCGTTCCAGCTCATCGACGGATAGCCGGAGCAGCAGGTCGGCTCGTTCTGCGCGGTGACGTAGTCGACCGGGACACCCTGGTCCTTCCACGCCTGGAGGTACTTCACGAAGTAGGTGGCGTAGGCCCCGTAGTTCTCGGCCTTCAGCCACCCGCCGTTGAGCTGACCGCTGTCCTTCATCCAGGCCGGCGCCGTCCACGGTGAGGCGACGGTCGTCAGTGCCGGGTTGAGCTGCTTCGCCTGCCTGGTCAGCGGCAGCACGTCCTGCAGATCGTGTGCGATCGAGAAGTGGGCGAGGTTCGGGTCCGTCTGCCCGGCGGGCATGTCGTCGTAGGTGTAGCCGAACCGTGCCAGGTCGGAGCCGCCCATGGGATTGCGTACGAACGAGAGCCCGATGCCTTCGGTGGGGGAGAAGAGCTTCTTCATCGTGGCGTCGCGGGTCTCCTGGGAGAGGGCACCGCTGCCCTTCATCAGCCAGGCCGCCGTGTCCGTGAACGAGGCGCCGCCGCCGGTGAAGGTCTGGTAGCGGGTGTTCTCGTCGACGGTCACGGTCGTGCCGGTGCCGCCGTTCCCGGCGCCGAAGGCGATCGGTGTCTGCGCCTGGAGGCCACGGGTGACGTGCCGCCCGCCGGCGTCGTCCGTGGTGGTCAGCGCGATGTTCACGGTCGCACCGGCGGCCTGCGCCGTACCGGAGGAGAGGCCGGCGAGGCCCGCGGTCGCGAGCGCCGTCGCGACGAGGACTCTCAGCGCCCTGCTGGTTCGCATCATGGCTGCTGCCTTTCTCGGCAGAGGTGTGGGGGAAGTGCCGTCGAACGAGCCGTGAGTGAACTGCTCTTACGTGCCCACGTCAAGAGGGTGGTGCGTTCAAGAGCTGAACGGGTGGCTTCCCGAAGCTGCTCCGGACGTCTGTCCCGACCAATCTCGGTGTGAAGTATTGACGCCCCTGTTCCGGCCCGGTTAACTCCAGCCGCAACGCCGGAACCGGTTCCGGTACCGGTTGCGGAACCGGTACCGACGTCTTCTCGGCCGCCCTGTCCTGCCTTGCCCCCGGAGGCCCCCGATGCGTGTCACCATCGCCGACGTCGCCCGTGAGGCCGGCGTCAGCAAGACGACCGTGTCCCGGGTCATCAACCTCAAGGGGGAAGTGGACGGTTCCACGGCCGCTCGTGTTCGTGAAGTGATCGCACACCTCGGCTACGTGCCCAGCTCGGGCGCCGTCGGACTGGCCCGCGGCAGCAGCCGCACGGTCGGGATGCTGGTGCCCTCGCTCACCTGGCCGTGGATGGGTGAGGTGCTGCAGGGTGTCGTCGACACCGTCGAGGCCGCCGACTACGGACTGCTGCTCTTCACCTGCAACCGGGGTGCGGAGTCCGTGGAGCGCTTCACCAGCCAGGTGTCGGCGCGCGCCTTCGACGGGCTCGTCGTCGTCGAGCCGGAGAACACCCTCGCCCACCTCACCGAGCTGCACCGGTCCGGCCTGCCGATCGTGCTCATCGACGATCGCGGCCACCATCCGGAGTTCCCCTCCGTCGTGACCACCAATCACGAGGGAGGCGCGTCGGCGGCCCGCCATCTGCGGGCCGGCGGACGCACCAGACCCCTGGTCGTCACGGGCCCCGAGCACTTCGGCTGCGTACGCGACCGGCTCGCGGGCTTCCGTGCGGTCCTGCCCACCGATCTCGTCGCGCGCGGGGACTTCACCGAACGGTCCGGCCGTCTCGCGGTGGAGGAACTCCTCTGCGCCGGTACGGAGTTCGACTCGGTCTTCGCCCACAACGACATCACCGCGGCAGGGGTGCTGAGGGCCCTGCGGGCCGCCGGCCGCCGAGTGCCGGACGACATCGCGGTGGTCGGCTTCGACGACATCCCGATGGCCGAGCACACCGAACCCCCGCTGACCACCGTGCACCAGCCCACACGACGGATGGGCGAGGCCGCGGCGCGACTGCTGCTCTCCCACCTCGGCGGCACCGCCGTACCGGACGGACCGGTCGTGCTGCCCACCGAACTGGTCGTGCGTCACTCGGCGCCGTAACGGGCGGGGCCACGATCCACGGCCCGCGCCCGCCCCCTCAGCCCCCGACCCGCACACACGCACCCGCACCAGCACCCCCGCACCACCCACCTCACACGAACCGCCCGCACCACGCCGCCCGTAGCGGTCCGCCCCACCCCGCACCGCCCGTACCCCGGCGCGTCGAGCGCTGTCCACCACCCGGATTCCCCCCGGCCGCAGTCCCCCTGGAGTCGTCATGTCCGTACGCCGCCGTCACACTCTGAGAGCGCTCTCAGCCGCCACCGCCGTGGTCGCGCTCGCCGCCGGCTGCTCGTCCGCCAACTCGGGTGCCAACAAGGGAGGGGGAGCCGGCGCGTCCGGGGTGCTGACCCTCGGCAAGCCGGACGGACCGCAGACCAACAACAGCAACCCGTTCCTCGCCACCTCGGCGGGCGCCACCCTCGGCTACCGGTTCATGATCTACGAGCCGCTGGTGATGACCAACCAGGTCCGCCCCACGGAGAAGGGCGACCCGTGGCTCGCCACCGACTGGGCCTGGGAGGACAACTTCCGCAAGGTCACCTTCACCCTGGACGAGCGGGCCGAGTGGGCCGACGGCAAGCCGCTGACCGCGGCCGACGTGGCGTTCACCTTCGACCTGCTCAAGAAGCACCCGGCGCTCAACGGCAACGGCATCCCGTACGACGGGATCGCCGTCGAGGGCGGGAAGGTCGTCCTGACCTTCAAGGAATCGCAGTTCGTCAACCAGAACAAGATCATCACGACCTACGTCGTGCCCAAGCACATCTGGGAGAAGGTCGAGAACCCGGAGACCTGGCCCAACCGCACCCCGGTCGGCTCCGGCCCGTACCAGCTCAAGACCTTCACCCCGCAGACCACCACCCTGACCGCCACGCCCACCTACTGGAAGGGCAAGACCCAGGTCAAGGAGTTGCGTTACACCGCGTACAACGACAACAGCGCGGCGACCACGGCCCTGGCGAACGGCAAGGTCGAGTGGTCGTTCGTCTTCATGCCGAACTACAAGCAGCTGTACATCGCCAAGGACCCCCAGAACCACAAGCTCTGGTTCCCCTCCGGCCTCGGTATCCACGGACTCTGGTTCAACACCGCCCGCAAGCCGTTCGACAACCCGGTGCTGCGCAAGGCGATGGCCATGGTCGTCGACCGCAAGGCCATCCATGTCCAGGCCGAGGCGACCCTCTACCCGGAGATCACCAACCCCACCGGCATCCCGCTGCCCGCCGGTGAGGCGTTCCTCGCGCCGGAGTACAGGAACGCCACCACCGAGCCCGATGTGGCCGGCGCCAAGAAGATCCTCGCCGAGGCGGGCTTCACCCTCAGCGGCGGCGTGCTGAAGGACCCGGGCGGCAAGCCGGTGGAGCTGACCTTCACCGACCCGGCCGGCTGGAACGACTACATCACCGGGCTGTCCATCATCAAGGACAACATCAAGCAGCTGGGCATCGAGGCCAAGGTCAAGACACAGACCGCGGAGGCCTGGGGGACCGACGTCGCCACCGGCAACTTCGACGCCACCCTGCACTGGACCAACAGCGGCGCCACGCCGTACGACATGTACCAGAACATCATGGACGGGGCGATCCTCCAGCCCGTCGGCAAGACCGCCCAGCTCGGCAACTTCGGCCGGTTCAAGAGCCCGGAGGCCACCGCCCTGCTCAAGCAGTACGCCAACGCCACGGACGACGCCGCGCGCACCACCGCCATGAACGCCCTGCAGAAGATCATGGTCGAGCAGGCTCCCGTCATCCCGACGGCCGCGGCCCCCATCGGCGCCGAGTACTCCACGAAGAACTGGGTGGGCTGGCCGACCGAGGCCGACCCGTACGCCGCGCCGCAGCACACCCAGCCCGACGCGCTGGAAGTCGTGCTGAACCTGAAGCCCGCCAAGAAGTGAGAGGGGCCGGCAGTTGGGGGGCGGCGTCGCGGGGTCGGGCGCGCGCATCTGCGGCGTTGTCGTCGATCGACAACGCTCCGCGTTGCCTCAATCCTCCGCCTTGCAGCTGCACGCGCCCAACCCCGCTCCGTCTCCCGCCCCTCAACTGCCGGACCCTCTAAGCACGGGGAAGAACCGACCATGACCACCGAACAGTCCGCAGACGTGCGCACCGGGACCGATGTGGTCCTCGAAGCACGCGGAGTCACCAAGCACTTCCCCGTACGGCGTACCGTCGGCGACCTCCTGGCCCGCAGGCACCGTTCCGTCCACGCCGTCGACGACGTCTCGCTGCAGCTCCGGCGCGGCACCGTCACGGCTCTGGTGGGGGAGTCCGGCTCGGGCAAATCCACCGTCGCACGGCTGCTCGCCCAGCTGTACCCGCTCACCGCGGGCGAGGTGGAGCTGGGCGGTACGGCGGTCAGGGCCGGGCGCGGCCGGTCCTTCCGCAGGTATGTCAAGCAGGTCCAGCTGATCTTCCAGGACCCGTTCGCCTCGCTCAACCCGGTGCACACCGTGCGCTACCACCTGACCCGGGCCCTCAGGATCCACGGCCGGGCGGGGAGCGGGGACGAGGAGCTGGAGAAGAACCTGGCGGCTCTGCTCGAACGCGTCCAGCTGACTCCTCCTCACCGGTTCCTGGACACGTTCCCGCACGAGCTGTCGGGAGGCCAGCGCCAGCGCGTCGCGATCGCGCGCGCGCTCGGCGCCGACCCCCAGGTACTGCTGGCCGACGAGCCGGTGTCGATGCTGGACGTGTCGATCCGGCTCGGCGTCCTCAACCTCCTGCGCGACCTCAAGGAGCGGCTGAACCTCGCGATCCTCTACATCACCCACGACATCGCGTCCGCCCGCTACTTCGCGGACACGACCCTGGTGATGTACGCGGGCCGGCTCGTCGAGGGCGGGGACAGCGAGAGCGTCACCCAGCACCCCGCCCACCCCTACACCCAGCTGCTGATCGCCTCCGCGCCGGACCCCGACCGGGTCGCCGACGCCCAGGCGCAGGAGGAGGCCGGGAGCGGGGAGCCGCCCTCCCTGATCGACCCGCCGGCCGGCTGCCGCTTCCATCCCCGCTGCCCGAAGGCCATGGAGCGCTGCCGCACCGGACTGCCGCCGCGCTTCGACCTGGCGGACGGCCGATGGGCCGCCTGCTGGCTGTACGACGGCACCACGGCCGAGGGGGCGGCGAAGTGAAGTACGTCCTCCAGAGGCTCGCCTTCTACGCGGTCACCGCGTGGGCCGCGATCACCATCAACTTCCTGATCCCGCGCCTGATGCCGGGCGACCCCGTCGAGGCTCTGATGAGCCGCTACCAGGGACAGCTCGACACCAGCGCCATCGCCTCACTGAAGGCCCTGTTCGGACTCGACGAGAACCAGTCCCTCTGGTCGCAGTACACCGACTACTGGTCGAGCCTGCTCGACGGCGACCTGGGCCTGTCCTTCACCTACTTCCCCACCCCGGTGGGCGAGGTGCTCTCCGACGCGCTGCCCTGGACGCTGGCGCTCGTCGGGATCACCACCCTCATCAGCTTCCTGCTCGGCACCGGCATCGGCGTCTACAGCGGCTGGCGGCGCGGATCCTGGCTGGACGGGCTGCTGCCCGTCACCACCTTCATCTCGTCCGTCCCCTACTTCTGGCTGGGGCTCATCGCGATCGCGCTGTTCGCGGTGAAATGGCCGCTGTTCCCCTTCGAGGGCGGCTACGACAGCTCCCTGGTCCCGGCCTTCGACTGGCCGTTCATCTCCAGCGCGCTCTACCACGGGGTGCTGCCCGGCATCACGATCGTGCTCAGCGCCGTCGCCGGCTGGATCCTCGGTATGCGCAACATGATGGTGACGGTCTCCTCCGAGGACTACGTCATGGTGGCGCAGGCCAAGGGGCTCTCCGAGCGGCGGGTGATGTTCTCCTACGCCGCCCGCAACGCGGTCCTGCCCAACATCTCCGGCTTCGCCCTCTCCCTGGGCTTCATCGTCAGCGGCACCCTGCTGGTCGAGATGGTCTTCAACTACCCCGGCATCGGCTTCCGGCTGCTCCAGGCCGTCGGCGCGAAGGACTACCCGCTCATGCAGGGCGTCTTCCTGATCATCACGCTCTCCGTGCTCGCCGCGAACCTGCTGGCCGACATGGCCTACGCCCTCCTCGACCCGCGCACCCGCAAGGAGGCATAGTGGGCCTCTCTTCCGGGACAGGCCGGGCTCGCGCGGCCTGGCACGCACATCCGCCGCGTTGTCGTCAGTCCACAACGCTCCGCGTTGCCTCCCTCCTCCGCCTTGCGGCTGCATGCACCAGACCACGCTCCCTGTTCCGGCCTGTCCCGGAAGAGAGGCCCTGACTATGGCCGTCACCACCACCGACGTAGTCGTCACGGACCCCGTCCCGGCCGCGGCCGGCCGGGCCAGGTTCCGCTTCCTGCGCGGCGGCAAGACCCGCACCGGGCTGCTCATCCTGCTGGTCTTCGTGGTCCTCGCCGTCATCGGCCCGTGGATCGCCCCGTACGACCCCGACGCGATGAGCGACCAGCTGCTGCAACCACCGTCCGCCGAGCACTGGTTCGGCACCACGCACACCGGGCAGGACGTCCTCTCCCAGATCCTCGTCGGCACCCGCGGGGTCCTCGTCGTCGGATTCCTGGCCGGCTTCCTCGCCACCGTGCTCTCGGTGCTCATCGGGGTCAGCGCGGGATTCCTCGGCGGGGCCGCCGACGAGGCCCTCTCCATGCTCTCCAACGTCTTCCTCGTCATCCCCGGGCTGCCGCTGATCATCATCATCGCGAGCTTCGTCGAGGACACCGGGGACCTGCTGATCGCCTTCGTCATCGCCCTCACCTCGTGGGCCTGGGGCTCGCGCGTCCTGCGCGCCCAGACCCTGTCGCTCAGACGGCGCGACTACGTGGAGGCGGCCCGGGCCACCGGCGAGTCCACCTGGCGGATCATCCTGTTCGAGGTCATGCCGAACCTCACCGCCGTCATCGCCTCGGGCTTCGTGGGCACGGTCATCTTCGCGATCCTCTCCGAGATCACCCTCGCCTTCATCGGCGTCGCCGACATCTCCCACTGGAACTGGGGCACCGTGCTCTTCTGGGCCCAGTCCAACCAGGCGCTGGCCCAGGGGGCCTGGTGGTGGTTCGTACCCGCCGGCCTGTGCATCGCCCTGCTGGGCACCGCTCTCTCCCTCATCAACTTCGGCATCGACGAGTTCGTCAACCCGCGCCTGCGCACCGCGACGGGCGCCTCCCGCACGGTCCGCATGCGGGTCGGCTTCACCCCCGTGGCCCGCACCGCAGCACCCGCAGCACCCGAGGGGCCCGAGCCGCCCGGCACGCCCGGGCCGTCCGGACAGCCCAGCAAGGAGCACAGCGCATGACCGCCGAGCCGATCCTCACCATCAGCGGCCTGGACGTCGACTACGGCACCGGCGCCGGCGGCGTCCGCGCGCTGCGGAACATCGACCTCACCCTGCACCGCGGCGAAGTCCTCGGCCTGGCGGGCGAGTCGGGGTCAGGGAAGTCCACCCTGGCGTACGCCGTCACCCGGCTGCTCTCCCCGCCCGGGGTGATCACCGGGGGCGACGTCCACTACCACCGGCCGGGCGGGGGGACCGTCGACATCCTCGCCCTGTCCCCGGAGCAGCTGCGCGCCTTCCGCTGGCAGGAGCTGTCCCTCGTGTTCCAGGGAGCCATGAACTCGCTGAACCCGGTGCACACCGTCCACAGCCAGCTCACCGACGTACTCACCGCGCACCGCCCCGGTATGCGGGCCGCCGAGCGGACCGCGCGGGCCGAGGAACTGCTGCGCCTCGTCGGGATCTCCACCGACCGGCTCGCGGCCTATCCGCACCAGCTCTCCGGCGGCATGCGCCAGCGCGTGATGATCGCGATGGCGCTCGCCCTGGAGCCCGAGATCGTCATCATGGACGAGCCCACGACCGCCCTCGACGTCGTGATGCAGCGGCAGATCCTGCGCAAGCTGGTGGAACTGCGGGAGCGCCTCTCCTTCTCCGTCGTGTTCATCACCCACGACATCTCGCTGCTGATCGAGTTCTCCGACCGGATCGCGATCATGTACGGGGGGAGGATCGTGGAGCAGGCGGGCGCCGCCGAGATCTACCGCGACCCCCGCCACCCCTACAGCGAAGGCCTGCTGCACTCCTTCCCCGCGCTGCACGGCCCGCGCCGCGAGCTCACCGGCATCCCCGGATCACCCCCGCACCTGTCCGCGATGCCGAGCGGCTGCGCCTTCCACCCCCGCTGCGCCAAGGCGTTCGAACCGTGCGCCGCCAGGGTCCCGGTCCTCGCCGCGCCGGACGCCGCCCAGGACCGCGAGGTCGCCTGCTGGCTGCACCACTGACCGCTCCAGCACCACCCACCCACCGGCCAAGAGGAGTTACGGAGACCCATGAACCTCGTCACGCCCCGCAGCAGCCCGCAGCCCGCCGCCGTCCAGGGACTCCCCGCCGACTTCCGCTGGGGTGTGGCGACCTCCTCGTACCAGATCGAGGGCGCGGCCTCGGAGGACGGGCGGACCCCGTCCATCTGGGACACCTTCTGCCGGGTCCCGGGCGCCGTGCACCAGGCGGAGCACGGCGACGTGGCCTGCGACCACTACCACCGGATGCCCCAGGACGTGGAGCTGATCGCGGGCCTGGGCGTCGACACCTACCGCTTCTCGCTGGCCTGGCCGCGCATCCAGCCGGGCGGCCGGGGCCCGGCCAACGCCAAGGGCCTCGACTTCTACAAGCGGCTGGTCGACGAGCTCCGGGGGAGGGACGTCACCCCCTGGATCACCCTCTACCACTGGGACCTGCCGCAGGAGCTGGAGGACGCGGGCGGCTGGCCGGCCCGCGACACCGCCCTGCGCTTCGCCGAGTACGCCATGCTCGCCTACGAGGCGCTCGGCGACCGGGTCGAGCACTGGACGACGCTGAACGAGCCGTGGTGCTCGGCGATGCTCGGCTACGCCTACGGGGCGCACGCCCCCGGGCGCACCGACCTGGGCGACGCCATGGGCGCCGTCCACCACCTGCTCCTGGGACACGGCCTAGCCGCCCGGCAGATGCGCGAGGCGGCGGGCAGTCGCCCGTTGGAACTCGGCATCACCCTCAACCTCGGCACCGCCACCCCGGAGACCGGCAGCGAGGCCGACCGAGAGGCCTGCCGCCGGGCGGACGGCATGGGCACCCGCCTCTACCTCGACCCGATCGTCCACGGCCGCTACCCGCAGGACGTCGTCGAGGACCTCGCGGCCCAGGGCATCGCACTGCCCGTCCGGGACGGCGACCTCGCCGCCATCGCCACCCCCCTCGACGTCCTCGGCGTCAACTTCTACCGGGGCGCCCTGTTCTCCGGCGTGACCGAGGACGGCTCACCGACCGGCGCCGACGGCCTGCCCGTCGTCCGCGGGGTGGAGCGCGACCTGCCCCGTACGGCCATGGACTGGGAGATCACCCCGGGTGAGCTCACCGATCTGCTGCTGCGGCTCCAGAGGGACTACGCCCTGCCGACCGTCATCACGGAGAACGGGGCCGCGTTCGACGACACCGTCGCGGCCGACGGGACCGTCCCCGACGCCGACCGCACCGCCTACCTCGCCGACCACATCGCCGCCGTGTCCGAGGCGCGCCGGCGCGGGGCGGACGTCCGGGGCTACTTCGCGTGGTCGCTGATGGACAACTTCGAGTGGGCGTACGGCTACGACAAGCGGTTCGGCATCGTCCGCGTGGACTACGACACCCAGGTGCGGACCCTCAAGGACAGCGCCAAGTGGTACCGCGACACGATCCACCTCACCCGCGGCAGCAGCACCGCCTGAACCCGTGACAGCAGCACTGACCGAACCCGTGACACCAGCACCGACCGACCCGGACGGAAGAGAATCGCACATGCCGAGCACACCGCAAGCCCGCGCCCGCCGCGGGGCAGCGAGACCGGTCACGGCCGCTCTCGCGGCCGTCACCGTCCTCGCCGGACTCCTCGCCGGAGCCGTCCCCAGCGCAGCGGCCGGCGGGGACGAGCCCGCGCCGGTCCTCGTGGACCGCTTCGAGGGAGAGGTCCCCCTCGGCAACCCGCCCGCCGACTCCCTCTTCACCTGGGGCGGCGACGCGGACGACCAGCCGAAGCTGTCGTTCGCCGAGCGCTCCGACGCCCCCGAGGGCGCCAAGGTCCTCCAGGGCACCTACGACATCAGCGCCTGGGGCGGACTCAGCCACGAGTTCGCCGTGGACCAGCCCCCGAAGGACTGGACCGCCCACAAGGGCATCCGTTTCTGGTGGTACGGCCAGAACACCGCGCCCCTGCCGCCCGGTTCGGGCAGGCGGATCCACTTCGAGATCAAGGACGGCGGGGCCAACGGCGGCGCGTCCGAACTGTGGACCACCTCGTTCACCGACGACTGGGAGGGCTGGCACCAGGTCGAGATCCCGTTCGCGGACTTCGTCTACCGGACCGACTACCAGCCCGTCGGCGGCATCGACCAGGTCCTCGGCCTGAACGAGATGTGGGGATACGCGCTCACGCTGCCGACCGGCGCCCCCGGCGCGTTCGCGATGGACGCCGTCGAGCTGTACGGCAAGGCCGATCCCGCCCTGAAGTCGAGCGTCGTCGTCGACTCGGCGGTGCACCCGGTCACGGAGGGTGGCACGGCGGACATCAAGGTCTCCGTCGCCACCACCGGCTCCCTCCCCATCGAGGAGCCCGTCACCGTCGCGTACACGACCAAGGGCGGCAGCGCCGAGGCCGGCCGAGACTACACGCCGGTCACCGGCACGTACACCTTCCCGGCAGGCACCGCGTCCGGCACCTCGCACACCGTCTCCGTGGCCACCACGAAGGACAGGGGAGCGGAGGCGGCCGAGACGATCCCCCTCGAACTCACCGTCACCGGAGCCAAGCCGCCCAAGGAGAACCCGCAGGTCGTCATCGACGCCCACGGGCTGCCCTACCAGAACGCGAAGCTGCCGGTGAAGAAGCGCGTCGCCGACCTGCTGTCGCGGATGTCCCCGGCCGAGAAGGCCGGCCAGATGACCCAGGCCGAGCGCAACGCCCTCAGGTCGCCGGGTGACATCGCCATGTACGACCTCGGCTCGCTGCTCTCCGGCGGGGGCTCCGTACCCACCCCGAACACGGCCGCCGCCTGGGCGAAGATGATCGACGCCTACCAGCTGCGCGCCCAGGCCACGCGCTTCCAGATCCCGCTGATCTACGGCGTGGACGCGGTGCACGGCCACAACAACGTCATCGGTTCGACGATCATGCCGCACAACATCGGCATCGGTGCCGGACGCGACCCGGAGCTCGCGCAGAGGACGGGCGCCGTCACCGCGAACGAGGTGCGCGCCACCGGCATCCCGTGGGACTTCGCCCCCTGCCTCTGCGTCACCCGTGACGAGCGCTGGGGCCGGTCCTACGAGGCCTACGGCGAGGACCCGGCCCTCGTCGAGTCCATGGAGACCGTCATCACCGGCATGCAGGGCCGCCCCTCGGGCACGGACCTGGACCGCAACGACAAGGTGCTGGCCAGCGCCAAGCACTTCGTCGGCGACGGCGGCACGGAGTTCGGCTCGTCCACCACCGGCTCGTACACCATCGACCAGGGCGTCACCCGGGTCACCCGCGAGGAGCTCGAAGCGGTGCACCTCGCGCCGTTCGCCGAGTCCGTGAAGCGGGGCGTCGGCACGGTCATGCCCTCCTACTCCTCGCTGGACATCATCGGCGACGGCGCCGGCCCGGTGAAGATGCACGCCGACGCCGAGATGATCAACGGCGTGCTCAAGGACCGGATGGGCTTCGAGGGCTTCGTCATCAGCGACTGGCAGGCCATCGACCAGATCCCAGGCGACTACGCGAGCGACGTCCGCACCTCGGTCAACGCGGGCCTCGACATGATCATGGTCCCGACCGCGTACCAGGAGTTCACGCGGACGCTCCAGGACGAGGCCGGCGCGGGCCGGATCACCCAGGCCCGGATCGACGACGCGGTCTCCCGGATACTGACCCAGAAGTTCCGCCTCGGCCTCTTCGAGAAGCCGTACGCCGACACCTCCAACCTGGACGACGTCGGCTCGGCCGCCCACCGGGCCGTGGCCCGCGAGGCCGCCGCCAAGTCCCAGGTGCTCCTGAAGAACGACGGAGCCGTCCTCCCGCTCAAGGCGTCCCAGAAGGTGTACGTCGCCGGGTCCAACGCCGACGACCTCGGCAACCAGGCCGGCGGCTGGACCGTCAGCTGGCAGGGCTCCTCGGGCAGGACCACCACGGGTACCACGATCCTGGAGGGCATCAGGAAGAACACCTCGTCGGCCACCTACTCCCAGGACGCCACCGCCCCGACCGACGGGTACGACGTCGGAGTCGTCGTCGTCGGCGAGAAGCCGTACGCCGAGGGCATCGGTGACGTCGGCAACGGCCACGACCTGGAGCTGACCGACGCCGACAAGGCGGCCGTCGACACGGTCTGCGCCGCGATGAAGTGCGCCGTCCTCGTCGTCTCCGGCCGCCCCCAGCTCATCGGCGACCGGCTCGGGGACATCGACGCGCTGGTGGCCTCCTGGCTGCCGGGCACGGAGGGCGACGGCGTGGCCGACGTGCTCTACGGCAAGCGCGCCTTCACCGGGCAGCTCCCGGTGACCTGGCCGAAGTCGGAGTCGCAACTGCCGGTCAACGTCGGTGACGCGGTGTACGACCCGCAGTTCCCCTACGGCTGGGGCCTGACCACCCTGAAGAAGGTCCCGACGGCCGGCGAGGCCACCCTCGCCGGCCTCGCTGCCACCGCCCGCCTCACCCAGAAGGCGGGCCTCGGGAAGACCCCGGCGGGCCGGGCGATCGTGGAACAGGCGCGGCTGCTGGTCCAGCGGAAGGCGGGCGGAAAGCTGACGCAGGCGGTGTCCGCGCCGTTCGCCGACGCCGATCACCTGCTGCTCACCGGTGACCTGACCGGTGCGGTGGCCAAGCTGCGCACGGCGTACCGCGCCGCGTAAGCACGAGAAGGACCCGGACGGGTGCGGCATTCATCGCCCGTCCGGGTTACTTTCGGAGTATGCGGAAAAGGCTGTTCGCCCCCTTGTGGGCCTGCCTGCTGCTGATGCTGTCGGCGGCCGTGCTGGCCATGTCCCCCGCTGCCCTGGCCGCCCCCTCCACCATCAGTGACGCCGCCCAGGCCCTGCGTCAGGGCCCGGTGTACGTCGACCCGGCGGCGGCCGGGCAGCTCCCGGCCTCCCAGAAGGCCGCCCTGGAGAAGAAGATCAAGGGCGCCGACAAGCCGGTCTTCGTGGCCGTGCTGCCCGCGACGTCCCAGTACCCACCCGACAACCTCCTGCGGAACCTGCGCGCCGACACCGGGATCACGGGTGTGTACGCGGTCCGCCTCGGTGACGGCTTCAACGCGGGCGCCGACCCGCAGGTGATGCCGACCCGGGCGGTGCAGAACCTCGTCACCGCCGTCAAGGCGCCCGGCACCGACACGAACGCCACCACCCAGCTCAACGCCTTCGTCGACCGGGCCCTCGAACAGGCCCGGGGCAGCGCCCCCGCCTCGTGGTCCGGCGGCGGCACGGGCACCGGCACCGGCACCACGAGCGGCGCACCCCTGGTCGGGCTGATCGTGCTCGGCGGCGTCGTGGTGGCCGGCGGGGCGGCCGCCCTCACGGTCGGCCATCGCAACCGCAGGCGCAGGGAGGCCGAGGAACAGGCCTCCCTGGAGAAGCTCCGGGTCGTCGTGGACGAGGACATCACGGCGTACGGCGAGACCCTGGACCGGCTCGACTTCCATCCCGCGGAGGCGGGCGCCGACGACGCGATGCGCGCGGACTACGAGCGCGCGCTCGACTCGTACGAGGAGGCCAAGTCGAGAATGGGCAACGCCCGGCACCCGTCCGACGTCCGCGGGGTCACCCAGGCCCTGGAGGACGGCCGGTTCTCCCTCGCCGTCCTGGACGCCCGCCGCAAGCACCGCGAGATCCCCGCCCGCCGGCCGCCGTGCTTCTTCGACCCCCGCCACGGCCCCTCGGTCACCGACGTGCGGTGGACCCCGTCCGGAGGCGCGTCCCGGGAGGTCCCGGTCTGCGGCGCGGACGAGGTCCGGCTGCGTGAGGGCGAGGACCCGATGAGCCGTACCGTCGACGTCGGCGACGGCCGCCGCCGCCCGTACTGGGAGGCGGGCCCGGCGTACGGCCCCTGGGCGGGCGGCTACTTCGGCGGCGGCCTGCTGCCGGGTCTGCTCGTCGGCACGATGCTCGGCTCGATGCTGTCGAGCCCGGCGTACGCGGGCGAGTACGGCGGCGGCGACTTCGGCGGAGGCACGGGCGGCGACTGGGGCGGCGGTGACTTCTCCGGCTCCGACTTCGACGCGGGAGGCTTCGGCGGCGGCGGCTTCGGCGACGGCGGCGGCTTCGGCGGTGGCGGCGGAGGCTTCGACGGCGGCGGCTTCTGACCGCCGCCGGGCCCCGCCCCGCGCCCCCCGCCCCGCTCACTGTGAGGCCACGGACGGAAACGCGGGCGTTCTGCCCGGTTTCGAAGTCCGTGTTCTCACGTTCACGGCTATTCCGGTCGACACCCGCTCCGAGCTGCGCGAGACTCCCCGCGATGACTCGACGAACCGACACCCCTCCCACGTGGGACGAGCGCGCGCAGCTCGTCACCTTCCTGGACTACGCCCGTGACACCGCGCGAGCCATCTGCGAGGGCGTGTCCCCCGAAGACGCCCGCAAGGCCCCGCTCCCGGGTTCGCCGCTGATGACGCTGTGCGGTCTGATCAGCCATCTGCGGTGGGTCGAGTACTACTGGGTCCAGGTGATGTTCCTGGGCGAGGAGCTCGCGGGCCCGCTCGCCGAGGCGACCGACGAGGACCCCGACCCGGAGATGCGGACAGCGGTCGACATCCCGTTGCCCCGGCTTCTCGCCGAGTACGAGGAGCAGAGCGCCCGCTACCGTCGCCTGGTGGCCGGCCACGACCTGGACGCGACGGCCAGGCGTCCCATCGGCGACGGCCGCCACGTCGACCTCCGGTGGGTGATCCTCCATCTCGTCGAGGAGACGTCCCGCCACAACGGCCACCTCGACATCGTGCGTGAACTCGTCGACGGGCGGACCGGCGCCTGATCAGTCGGTGTCGGTGAGGCTGTACGCGTACGGGAGCAGGTCCCGTACGGGGAGCGCTTCCGGGCCGTTGCCGGTGTCGACCGTGACGCGGATCTCCGGGAAGTAGTCCGACAGCACCTGCCGGCACCGCCCGCACGGGGGCATCACGCCGCGGTCGTCGTTTCCGACGGCCACGATGCCGGTGAGTTCACGGGCACCCGCGGCGGCGGCCGCGCCGATCACCACCAGTTCGGCACAGGGGCCGCCCGTGAAGTGGTAGACGTTCACACCCGTGACGATGCGGCCGTCGCCGGTGCGGGCCGCGGCTGCCACCGAGTGGTCCTCGCTCCCGCGCAGGGTCGCGGCGAGCCGGGAAGCCGCGGCGATCAGCTCCTGGTCCAGTGCCATGCGGATACTCCCGCCTACGCGGCGGGCCGGCCGGCGGCCCCGAGGAACGCGGTCCATGCGGCGGGGGGCACGGTGAGCACCGGGCCGTCGGTGACCTTGGAGTCGCGGACGTGTACGGCGGCGGGGTGCGCGGCGACCTCGACGCAGTCGCCGCCCTCACTGCCGCTGTAACTGGACTTGCGCCAGTCGTAGGCGACTTCGACGCAGGCGCCGCCCTGGTCGCTGCTGTAGCTCGACTTGAACCAGCTGAGGTCCGTGCCCTGTACTGCGCGCGTCATGACTCTCCAAGCAGGTCGGCCAGTAGGCAGGCACTGCTCGCGACGGAGAGCGCCTGCGAACGCAGCATCCCATATTTCTGCTGGAGCACACTGACGTCGTCCGGGTCGTCATGCAGGAAGCTGGTCAACTGGCCCTCGACGTACGCAAGGTGGTCGTGGTCAGGTGTCTCGAGCAGCACCATGGGTCCTGCCAGGCCGGCATGTTTGGGCAGTCGCATCGGCATGATCTGGAGGCCCAGATGCGGCAGTTCCATGCACTGCTGAAGGTGCCGGATCTGGTCCCGGCGCAGGGCGGGACCACCGATCTCGCCGCGCAGGATGCTCTCCTCCAGCAGGAAGTGCAGCATCGGACGCGGCTTGCGTTCGAGGAGCCGTTGCCGGCCCAGGCGGGCTGCCACCCACTCTTCCCGCTGCTCCTCCTCCAGCGGCGGGTAGAGGCACGAGAACAGGAACCGGGCGTACTCCTCCGTCTGGAGCAGCCCCGGCACCACCTGGTTCTCGTACCAGAGCAGCGTCACCGCCTCCTGTTCGTACTCCACGAAGTCCTGGACGAACGCGGGAAAGCGCTCCTTCTGCGGCACCTTCGCCACCGCGACCTTCAACACCCCCTTGGTCTCCAGTAGTTCGTCCAGCTGTGTGGCGAAGTCCGCCTGGAGCGGCCGGCGGCCCTGCTCGATCGAGGCGATGGTGTCCTCGCCCACGCAGAACCGGTCTGCCAGGGCGGTCTGCGTCAGCCCCGCCGCGCGGCGGAAGGCGGCGAGCTGGGCCCCGATCAGATGCCAGGACGTGACCCGCTTGGTCCTCTTCGTCGATTGCATGCAGTGCCTCTCCCGTGCGCGAACCGGCCCGACCCGTCAGTACCCGTACGAACGCGACGTACGGGCTGATGCGCTGGGTAACTCTAGTGACGGGCTGTGACAGTCGTCCCGTGAATGAAACAACGCGACTCGTCCACTTCCGTGAGGCGTTCTACCGCCGTGAGCGCAGGTCCGTCCCCCTCGTACGGCGGTTCGTGCGTGAGGCACTGCTCGACTGGGCGTGCGAGGTGGACGTCGAGGACGTACTGCTCTGCGTGAGCGAGCTGGCCACCAACGCGCTGGTCCACGGCGTCCCGCCCGGTCGGGGGTTCCGCGTGCACCTCACGTGGGGTGCCGTGCTCCGCGTCGAGGTGCACGACAGCGGGGGAGGGGAGGTCGCTCGGCCCTCGCACACCGCACCCGAGGCGGAGGGCGGGCGGGGGCTCGTGCTCGTCGGGGCGCTCGCCGACGCGTGGGGCGTGGGGAAGCGGGACCCGGGTAAGACCGTGTGGTGCGAATTTGCAGTTTCGGCAAGCAAGTTTGTCGGTCCGGCCCTGCGGGCGCACTCTCTCACGTAAAGGGAGGTGTTCGCATGAGCGACAAGACTCAGCGCTACGACGTGGTGATCATCGGGGGCGGGCCGGCCGGACTGAGCGGGGCCCTGGTACTGGCCAGGGCGCGGCGCTCCGTGCTCGTGATCGACTCGGGCAGCCCCCGTAACGCACCGGCGTCCCACGCGCACAACTACCTGGGCCGTGAGGGTGTCCCGCCGCTGGAACTGCTGGCCGCCGGCCGGGCGGAGGCGGCCGGTTACGGGGCCGAGATCGTCCAAGGCAAGGCCGTGGCCGCGGAACGGCTGCCGGGCGGCGCATTCCGGGTGGTCAGGGAGGACGGTGAGCCCGTCGAGGCGCGCCGGCTGCTCGTCACCACCGGCCTCGTCGACGAGCTCCCGCCCGTCCCCGGCCTGGCCGAGCGCTGGGGCCGTGAGGTGCTGCACTGCCCGTACTGCCACGGCTGGGAGGTGGGCGACCGGCCGGTCGGCGTCCTGGCCACCGGTCCGATGGCCGTGCACCAGGCCCTGCTGTGGCGGCAGTGGACCGGCGACGTGGCGCTCTTCCGCCACCAGCAGAAGGACTTCGGCGACGAGGAGTACGAGCAGCTGGCCGCGCGGGGCATCTCCGTGGTGGAAGGCGAGGTGACCGGTGTGGAGGTGACCGGTGACCGGCTCACGGGGGTGCGGCTGGCCGACGGCACGCTCATCCCGCGTGAGGCAGTCGTGATCCAGCCACGCTTCACCGCGCGTTCCGGCGTCCTGGAGAGCCTGGGCCTGGCGCCCACGGAGCTGGAGATGGGGGGCCAGGTCATCGGCACCCACATCGTGGCCGATCCTGCGGGAGCCACCGAGGTGCCCGGCGTGTGGGTGGCCGGAAACGTCGCCAACCCCATGGAGCAGGTCATCGGCTCCGCCGCCGCCGGGCTCAAGGCGGCAGCGGCCCTCAACATGGACCTCGTCACCGACGACACCCGCCGGGCGGTCGACACCCGGCGAGCCCCCTTCTCGGCCGAGGCCGAGCGAAAGGTCACCGAGCGCGTGCTCGGCGACCGCCGACACGGACTGCAGGAGACCCGATGAACGAGCACCCGACAACCGATGACTCGACGACCGGCGGCGCGACCGCCGAGGGCGCGGTGACCGGCGGGACGGCGCACACCGAGGCCGGGACGGCGCGCACCGACGCCGAGATGTGGGACGACCGGTACCGCGAGAGCGACCGGATCTGGAGCGGCAACCCGAACACCGTGCTGGTCCGCGAGGTGGAGGGCATGAAGCCGGGGCGCGCGCTCGACCTCGGGTGCGGCGAGGGCGCCGACGCGGTGTGGCTCGCCCGGTGGGGCTGGCAGGTCACCGCCACGGACATCTCCCGCGTCGCGCTGGACCGGGCGGCCGGCCACGCGGCGGAGGCCGGGGTGGCCGACCGTGTCGACTGGCAGTGGCACGACCTGGGCGCCACCTTCCCCGAGGGTGCGTACGACCTGGTCTCGGCCGCGTTCCTGCACTCCATGGGCGATCTTCCGCGCGAGCGGATCCTGCGCAGGGCCGCCTCGGCGGTGGCGCCCGGAGGCGTGCTCCTCGTCGTCGGCCACGCGGGCTTCCCCGCCTGGGAGAAGAATCCCCACCCCGACGTGGTCCTCCCCACGACGGACGAGGTCCTGGCGTCACTCGAACTGCCGGAGGGGCAGTGGGACGTGCTGCTCAGCGAGGAGTACGAGCGGATCCAGAACGACCCCGAGGGGAACCCCACCACGCGCACCGACAACGTGCTGAAGCTCCGGCGGACGCGGTGACCCGAGGCCCTCACTGATCACCGGTCCCGGGCCGCGGGTGCCACCCGCGGCCGCCGCGCCACGCCGAGCGCCCGCCTCCCCCTCGCACGAGGGGGACGGCGGGCGCTCGGCGTGGTGCGGCGGATCAGGCTGCCTGCGGGGCGGCCTTGATCGCGGAGATGTCGAAGTTCAGCTTGACCTTGTCACTGACCAGCACACCGCCGGTCTCCAGCGCCGCGTTGTAGGTCAGGCCCCAGTCGGAGCGCAGGATCTCGGCGCTGCCCTCGAAACCCACGCGCTGGTTGCCGTAAGGGTCGACGGCGGAGCCGTTGAACTCGAGGTCGATGGCGAGCGGACGCGTGACGTCCTTGATGGTGAGCTCGCCGGTGACCCGGTAGGTGTCCCCGCCGAGCTGCTCCGCCCGGGTGGAGCGGAACGTCATGAGGGGGAACTTCTCGGCGTCGAAGAAGTCGCCGCTGACCAGGTGACCGTCACGGTCGGCGATGCCGGTGTCGACGCTGGCGATCTTCACGTCCACGGAGGCCGAGGAGTTGGCCGGGTCGGCGCCGTCCAGCGTCAGCGTGCCCTCGTGCTCACCGAAGGAGCCGCGCACGTTGGTGACCATGGCGTGGCGCACGGTGAAGCCGATGCTGCTGTGAGCCGGGTCGATCGTGTACACGCCGGTCAGGGCGGCCAGCGCCGGGTCCACCGGGAGGGTGGCGGTGGTGGACGGGGCGTCGTTGTTCTTACGGGTGAACAGAGCCATGGCTCCTCCTCGGGGGACGGTTCAGACGAGTGGCTGTCGAGGTATTTGTTTAACCTTCAACGAGATTCACTGTAGACCTGTTTTGTTCAAAGTTCAACAGCAAGGGTCCAGGCCGGTCCGGAATTCGCCCCACAGGTTGTCCGTCCTGCTGCCGCCCACTGGCGGACGCGCGTAGAACAGGGCAGGATCTCCCTGCCCTGATTGTCATGAGCAGGAGGAAGCCCCATGTTGACCCGCCCCCGACTCCGCTCGGCCCTCACCGCCCTCGCCCTCGTCCTCGGCGCGCTCTTCGCGCCCGGCGTCGGCGTCCTCGGTGGCGCGACCGAGGCGCACGCCGTCACCAAGCTGACCCACTCCCAGGCGACCTCCCGCTTCAGCTCGTCCGGGATCACCTGGTCGTCGTCGGGTGGCTGCTCCGACCGGTACAACTCCACCTGCACGTCCTTCGAGCAGCTGAACCTGACCAGCGCCCAGGGCGCCCAGACCCTGAAGAGCGCCACGGGCTGCGCGCTCAACATCACCGGCGGCACGGAGACCGGACACGCGAGCGGCACCTACTCGCACTGGAACGGTTACAAGCTCGACTTCGCCAAGGGCACCTGCCTCACGAACTACGTGAAGGGCACGTTCAGCTACATCGGCCTGCGGGGCGACGGTGCCCCCCAGTACAAGTCCGGTTCCGGCAACATCTACGCGGACGAGGGCAACCACTGGGACGTGACGTACTACAACTGCGGCGGCTGCTGACCCGCAGGGGAGAACACACGAGGCCCGCCCGCGTCCGGGGGACGCGGGCGGGCCTGCGCGGCTCGTGGGCCCGTCAGGAACCGACGCTCACCGTGAAGCGGCGGGGGTTGCCGTCATGGGCGGCTCCGGAGACGTCCGGCTCGCCGTCCGGGCGTACGTCGTCGTAGGGGAACGCGTAGCCGATCGGGGAGTTCGCGTGGACCACGCGCGACCAGTGGTTGGTGACCGCGCCCTTGTAGTAGTCCGCCACCGAGGTGCCGTTCGGCTGGCTGGGGTGGCTCAGCATGATCGACCGGTTGAAGCCCGCCGCGAGCCGGGCCAGGATCGCCTTCTTCTCGTCGGAGTCGCCCGGGTTGTTCGTGAAGGGCCCGTGGTTGCAGGTGAAGATGTCCTTCGACGTCGGCTTGACGAACGTGTGGCCGCCCTCGAACGTCAGGACGTCCCCGCTGACCCGGCCGGTGAGCGTGGGCCGGCCGCCCTGCAGGTCGATCCGCAGGTCCGTGGAGCGGTACTTCTCCCAGACCTGGTCGATCTGCGCGGTGAACAGGTCCCGGAACGGCATCTGGTCCGGCCGGTCGAAGAACGGCGCCATCAGGTTCTGCGGGGAGACGACACGCAGCACCCGCCCGTCCGCGCCCCGGGTGACCAGCTTGTCCCAGGGCTGTCCGTCGGCGGCGGCCTGGGCGGTGAGGTCGTCGGCGATGCGCTGCACCGCGCCGTCCGGGAGCGGGGCCACCGTGTGCCTGGCGTCGCCCTCCACGGTGAGGCCGATGGGCAGGGCCGTCACCAGGTCGACGTAGCTGATGTTGGCGTAGATCTGCTGCGGGTTGAAGGTGAACTCGCAGAACGACCAGGTGCGGCCGTAGTTCGGGTCGGTGGGTGTCGCGAAGGCGGGCTCCACCAGGGCGGGGCCCGGGTTCAGGTAGAAGTCCAGCTTGTCGTCCCGTACGAAGTACACGCGGGCGCCGTACATCTGGGGAAGTGTCAGCACGACCGGGCCCGCGCCGGCGGGCTTCAGCGGGATGGCGCAGTCCACCGGCAGCGGGGTCTGCGGGGCGCCGGGCGAGTCGGGGCGGTAGACGCCGCCGTCGGCACGCAGGAGCACCCAGCGGTCGGTGCCTTGCTCGTGGCCGGTGACATAGGCGTTCACCGTGCCGGGCAGTGAACGGTTCTCCAGGGCGAGTTCGCACGTGGCGGGCGCGGCCGACGCGCGCGGGCTCAGGGCGCTGCCCCAGAGGGGGTAGGAGAGCGCGGTCGCGGAGGCGGCGGCGCCCGTCAGGAACATTCTGCGTGAGATCACGAAGGGACTCCCGAGGTGTGGGGGCCGCAGACGGAAGCATGGGGGAGGTGGCGCAGTGGGGGGGTCGTCTGCGGTGCCCACCACTTTCGCCATGCCGGTGGCGACCGTCAAGAGTTACGACTGAGAGCGCTCTCAGGGTTGCGTCTTTCTTCACAACTCGGCGCTGCAGAAGGGAGTTAGGGAGCTCTCGGTCGAACGGCGTGTGCTCCGCGTGAACAGGAACTGAACGCGAGGACGGTCCACCTGGGCACCTCGGCCGTCCGCCGGGCGCCACCCGGGCCCGCGTCCCGCCACGCACCACCCACCCTGCTCCCACCCTCCGCCGTACCGCACTTGGACTAACGCGCGGGGCTCTTGGACTGGTACGGCCCCCAGGGCCGGAAGCCGTTGACCGGGCGGCCCGGCCCCGCGTTACTCAGTTCCCATGTCGCCCAGATTCCGTTCGGCAGCCGCAGCAGCCGCCGCCTCAGCCGCAGTCCTGGCCCTCGCGGGGACCGCCCTCCCCGCCGCGGCCGCAGACCCGCCTCCCGCCGCCGCGGCCACGGACGCCGCCACCGGTGCCGTCCTCACGTCCGGGGAGCTGTCGGTCGCCGTCGCCGACGACTTCCCGCGCGTCCTGTCGTACACCGACCGGACCGGCGGCGGCCGGCTCACCGGCAGCACCCGGCCCGTCACCACCGTCACGCTCAACGGCGCCGCGCACCCGGTGCACCTCAAGGGCGCGCCCCGGTTCACCGCCGCCGCCGCCCGTTACACCCTGGCCTTCCCCGGCCTGCCCGGCGTCGAGATCGAGGCCGAACTCACCCTCGCCGGACGCACCACCACCTTCTCGGTGACCGCCGTCCGGGACACCGGGGACTTCCGGGTGGGCACCCTGGAGATACCCGGCCACGACCTGATGTCCGTCGCCTCCACCGACGCCGGCGCCGCCACGGCCTTCACCCGCCTCGACCCGGACGCCACGAAGACCGCGGACGTCTTCCGGGACATCACCCCGGACACCCAACCCGACCCCGGGCCGCTCGGCGCCGCCTACGCGATCGTCAACACCGGCTCGCTCGCGGCGGCCATCGAGTCCAACTCCTCGTACGACAAGCCCTCGGGCGCCACCGGGGGCGACGACTCCCGTCTCCGGCACGAGACCCGCAAGGAAGCCGACGGCACGGTACGCGTCGGCGTCGGGTCGGGCCAGTGGACCTACCGCGGCGAAGGAGCACCCGCGCCGGTGAGCGGCGCGGACCTGCCCTGGGCCAAGGTCGTCGTCACCCCCGACGCCAACGGGGACGGGGCGGTCGACTGGCAGGACGGTGCCGTGGCCTTCCGGAGCATCGGCATCATGGCGCCAGGCGGACAGGACACGGCGAACAGGGTCGTGACCCACATCCCGTTCAACTTCGCCAGCCAGGCCACTCACCCCTTCCTGCGCACCCTGGACGACGTCAAGCGGATCTCGCTCGCCACGGACGGCCTCGGTCAGCTCGCGCTGCTCAAGGGCTACGGCTCCGAGGGCCACGACTCCGCCCACCCCGACTACGGCGGGAACTACAATGAGCGGGCCGGCGGGCTGAAGGACCTCAACGCCCTCCTCGCGCGCGGCAGGAAATGGGGCGCCACCTTCGGCGTCCACATCAACGCCACCGAGTCCTACCCCGAGGCCAAGGCCTTCGACGAGCAGCTCGTGGACCGGACGAAACCCGGTTGGAACTGGCTCAACCAGAGCTACTACATCGACCAGCGCCGCGACATCAACAGCGGCGGCCTCGCCCGGCGGCTCCAGCAGCTGCGCGACGAGACGGACCACAACCTCAGCCTGCTCTACGTCGACGTCTACTACTCGCACGGCTGGATCGCCGACCGCACCCTGCGCACCATGCAGCGGCAGGGCTGGAACGTGGCCAGCGAGTGGTCCGACAAGTTCGAGCGGGGCACCCTCTGGTCGCACTGGGCCAACGACCTGAACTACGGCGGCAGGACGAACAAGGGCCTCAACTCGAAGATCATCCGGTTCATCCGGAACAACGAGAAGGACACCTGGAACGACGACCCGGTCCTCGGCCAGAGCGCCCTCGAGGAGTTCGAGGGCTGGACCGGTGAGACCGACTGGAACGCCTTCTACGACAACATCTGGCAGCGGAACCTGCCCGCCAAGTACCTCCAGCAGCAGAAGATCACCCGCTGGCAGGGCAACGACATCACCTTCACCGGCGGCGTCCGCGGCACGGTCGAGGGCGGCGGACGGACCTTCTACGAGCACGGCCGCAAGGTCCTCAGCGGCAGCGGCTACCTTCTGCCGTGGGACGGCGGCAGGAAGCTGTACCACTACAACAAGGTGGGCGGAACGACCAGTTGGGAGGTGCCTGGACACGGCCCGTACACCGTCTACGAGCTCACCGACAACGGCCGGGTCAAGACCGGCACCGTCCGGCCCGCCGGCGGGAGGATCACACTGACGGCGGACGCGGGACAGCCGTACGTCCTCTACCCGGACGCGGCACCGAAGGCGGCCGACCCCCGGTGGGGACAGGACACCCCTGTCGCCGACCCCGGCTTCAACGACGCCGGGCTGGACGACTGGTCCCGGACCGGCACGGTGACCCGTGACACCGACAGCCTCGGCCACCACAGCGCCCGGCTCTCCGGGAGCGCGGCGGCCGCGGTCTCGCAGCGCGTCACCGGTCTGAAGCCCGGGGCGCGGTACACCGCCTCGGCCCTCGTCGAGGTGGAACCCGGACAGACCAGGCGTACCACGCTCTCGGCCGGCGGGAGGTCCGTCACCGTGGAACGCTCCACGGTCCAGGACCAGGTCGCCGCCTCCGAGCGGCACGGCACCTACTTCCAGCGGGCCAAGGTCAACTTCACCGCCCCCGCGGACGGCCGGACCACCCTGCGGATCCAGGCGGACGCCGGCAGCACGGCGCGCGTACGGGCCGACGACGTACGCGTCGTCGCCAACGCCCCGGCGACGAAGCCGGGCACCGTCGTGTACGAGGACTTCGAGGACGTCGACCAGGGCTGGGGGCCCTTCGTGAAGGGCGACGCGGGCGGTTCCACCGACCCCCGCACCAGCATCTCCCAGCTGCACGCCCCGTACACGCAGGCCGGCTGGAACGGGAAGCTCGTCGACGACGTGCTCGACGGCAAGGAGTCCCTCAAGTCCCACGAGGAGAACGCGGGCCTCGTCCACCGCACCGTGCCCTGGACCGTCCCGATGGCCGACGGCCACCGCTACGAGGTCGAGTTCGACTACGTGTCCAGCCACGCGGGGGCGTACGCGTGGGTCGACGGCTACGACCGGACCGGTACCGGCGGCACACCCGTCTCGACCGAGACCCGGACCACGCCGATCGGCCGGCAGCTCACCACCGCCCACTTCTCGCAGACCCTCACCGCCGGCTGCGGGGACACCTGGACCGGACTGCGCAAGCTCGGGGACGCGCCCGACGGTGCCGACTTCGTCCTCGACGGGTTCACCGTGACCGACCTGGGAGCCACCCCCGCCGGCGAACGGGCCGCCTGTGCGACCCTCGCGGTGGCACCGGAGGCGGAGACCCTCGTGCCCGGCGAGCCCCACAGCGTCGAGGCGGTCTTCACCAACCACGAGACGGCCGCGGCCACCGGCGTGGAGGTGGCGCTGGACCTCCCGGACGGCTGGACGGCCCGGCCCGCGGGCGCGGTCACCCCCGGCCCGGTCGCTCCGGGGGGCCGGACCACCGGCACCTGGGAGGTCACCCCGCCGGCGGACGCCGAGTACCGGGCGTACACCCTGCGCGCCCGGGCCTCCTACACGGTCGACGGCACCCCGCGCACCCTCGGCGCGCAGGCCACCGTGCGGACCCTGCCCCCGCCGCCGGTCACCGACAGCTGGGCCGGTGACCTGGACTGGACGGCGTCCGAGAACGGATGGGGGCCGGTAGAGCGCAACCTGTCCAACGGGGAGACGGGCACCGGCGACGGAGGCCCGCTGACGATCGGCGGCGTCACGTACGAGAAGGGCCTCGGCACCCACGCTCCGTCGAAGGTCCGCTACTACCTGGGCGGGAAGTGCACGTCCTTCACCGCCGAGGTCGGTGTGGACGACGCGCAGACCTCGCGCGGCAGCGTGACGTTCTCCGTCAGGGCGGACGGCACGGACAGGGCGACCTCACCCGTGCTGCGGGCGACGGACCCGGCATGGCCGCTCACGGCCGACCTGACCGGCGCCGCGTACGTCGACCTGGTGGTCGGCGACGGCGGGGACGGCAACGGGAACGACCACGCCGACTGGGGCGCCGCGCGCTTCCACTGCGGGAGCTGAGCACGGCGGGTGCCCCGACGGGACACCCCGGGGGGCGGCGCCGGAACCGGCGCCGCCCTCTGCCATTCTGGGGTCCCGCCTCCCCCGCACCGGTGGATCCCGGCGTGGCGCGCACACCGTGATGTGACGTGCGTCATACCGGGCCGTTTGTTGGAGCTCCACAATCGAACAGCCCCGTGAGCTGGTGGATGGGCTGCACGGCCTACCACTTCTGTCAGGTGCCACCAGGAAACGGGGCAGGAGACTGTCCGGTGTGGACGGCGGGATTCTTGGGGCGGGGTTCGTAGGGTCGATGCATGACCGTTGTGGACGAAATCCCGGGCGAGCCGAGTGACACGCGTGGCCGGGTGGCCGAACTGCTGGCGCTGCGCGAGCAGGCACTGCGCGGGCCGGGTGACCGGGCGACCGAGGCGCAGCATGCCAAGGGCAAGCTGACGGCCCGGGAGCGTATCGCGCTGCTGCTGGACGAGGGGTCGTTCAAGGAGGTCGAGCAGTTGCGCCGGCACCGGGCGACGGGGTTCGGCCTGGAGGCGAAGAGGCCGTACACGGACGGTGTGATCACCGGCTGGGGGACGGTGGAGGGGCGGACGGTCTTCGTCTACGCGCATGATTTCCGGATTTTCGGGGGTGCGCTGGGTGAGGCGCACGCGACGAAGATCCATAAGATCATGGACATGGCCATCTCGGCGGGGGCGCCGCTGGTGTCGCTGAACGACGGTGCCGGGGCGCGTATCCAGGAGGGTGTGAGCGCGCTCGCCGGGTACGGGGGCATCTTCCAGCGCAACACGCGGGCCTCGGGTGTGATCCCGCAGATCAGTGTGATGCTCGGTCCGTGCGCGGGTGGCGCGGCCTACAGTCCGGCTCTGACGGACTTCGTGTTCATGGTCCGTGAGACCTCGCAGATGTTCATCACGGGGCCGGACGTGGTCAAGGCGGTCACCGGTGAGGAGATCACGCAGAACGGGCTCGGTGGCGCGGACGTGCACGCCGAGACCTCGGGCGTCGCGCACTTCGCGTACGACGACGAGGAGACCTGCATCGCCGAGGTCCGCTACCTGATCGGCATGCTCCCCTCGAACAACCGGGAGAACCCTCCGGTCGTGGCGAGCGACGACCCCGCAGACCGGCGCGGCGACGCCCTCCTCGACCTCGTCCCGGCTGACGGCAACCGCCCCTACGACATGCACAAGGTCATCGAGGAACTCGTCGACGACGGCGACTTCCTCGAGGTCCACGAACGCTGGGCGCGCAACATCGTCTGCGCGCTGGCCCGCCTGGACGGCCAGGTCGTCGGCATCGTGGCCAACCAGCCCCAGTCGCTGGCCGGCGTCCTGGACATCGAGGCGTCCGAGAAGGCCGCGCGGTTCGTCCAGATGTGTGACGCCTTCAACATCCCGATCGTCACTCTTCTGGACGTACCCGGCTTCCTGCCGGGCGTCGACCAGGAGCACGGTGGGATCATCCGCCACGGTGCGAAGTTGCTGTACGCCTACTGCAACGCGACCGTGCCGCGGATCTCGCTGATCCTGCGCAAGGCCTACGGAGGCGCTTACATCGTGATGGACAGCCAGTCCATCGGCGCCGACCTCACCTACGCGTGGCCGACCAACGAGATCGCGGTCATGGGCGCCGAAGGTGCCGCCAACGTCATCTTCCGCCGTCAGATCGCGGACGCCGAGGACCCCGAAGCCATGCGGGCGCGCATGGTCAAGGAGTACAAGGCCGAACTGATGCACCCCTACTACGCCGCGGAGCGCGGCCTGGTCGACGACGTCATCGACCCCGCCGAGACGCGCGAGGTCCTGATCGCCTCTCTCGCGATGCTCCGCAACAAGCACGCCGACCTGCCGTCCCGCAAGCACGGCAACCCGCCGCAGTAGCCGCAGCCGCCGCAGTGACCCTGACGGCGCCCGCGACCAGCTGCCCAGAAGACGGAGACCCCATGAGTGCTACCCCCGCCGAGTCAGTGCTGCGCGTCGAGAAGGGCCACGCGGGCCCCGAGGAGCTCGCGGCCATCACCGCGGTCCTGCTCGCCCGCGCCGCCTCCCAGCCCGCCACGCCCGCCCGCCGGGGCCGTGACACCGCCGGATGGCGCCGTCTGGAGCGCACCCCCGGTTTCCGCGCCCCGCACAGCTGGCAGGGCTGAGAGCGGCCCCGCGACCGCTCCCCGGCCCTGCCGGGGCCGAACCGGACGAAGGCCCCGTACTCCTCGGAGTACGGGGCCTTCGTCCGGTTCGGTGGCGCGATCAGCGCAGGCGGGCCATCAGGGCGTGCTCGACCAGGGTGATCAGCGCGCTCTTGGCGTCCGCCCGGTGGCGGGCGTCCGTCGTCAGGATGGGGGTGTCCGGTCCGATCTGGAGTGCTTCGCGGACCTCGTCGGGGGTGTAGGGCTGGTGTCCGTCGAAGCCGTTGAGGGCGATGACGAAGGGGAGGCCGCTGTTCTCGAAGTAGTCGACGGCGGGGAAGCAGTCGGCGAGGCGGCGGGTGTCGACGAGGACGACGGCGCCGATGGCGCCGCGGACCAGGTCGTCCCACATGAACCAGAAGCGGTCCTGTCCGGGGGTGCCGAACAGGTAGAGGATCAGGTCCTGGTCCAGGGTGATGCGTCCGAAGTCCATGGCCACCGTGGTGGTGGTCTTGTCGCCGGTGTGAGTGAGGTCGTCGATGCCCGCGGAGGCGGACGTCATCACGGCTTCGGTGCGCAGCGGGTTGATCTCCGAAACGGCACCGACAAACGTGGTCTTACCCACGCCGAAGCCCCCTGCCACCACGATCTTCGCCGAGGTAGTGGAGCGGGCCGCTCCGCCGCTAGAGCTTGCGAAGTCCACTGAGCACCCTTTCGAGCAGTGTCACATCTGGTTGGCCGCCGGCGGCCTCGTCGCCGCCGGGCTGATGGATAGCGACGAGTCCGGCCTCGGCCAGGTCGGCGACGAGGATCCGGGCAACGCCGAGGGGGATCGAGAGGAGCGCCGACACCTCGGCGACCGACTTGATCTCGATGCAGAGCCGGCAGATCCGCTGGTGCTCGGGCAACTGCCCTTGCAGCCTGGCCGGATCGGCCGTCGTGCTGACCAGCGCCTCGATGGCGAGCTGGTACCGCGGCCGGGTCCGGCCACCGGTCATGGCGTACGGACGGACCAGCGGGTTGTGCGCCGCGGGCTCCGACGGCTGCGGAGCCTGCCGCTGCACCGGCTGGATGCGCGAGGGCGGCGCCTCGTACCGCTGCGGCGGCTGCTGATGGTGCGGCTGCTGCTCAGGCCACCCGGACCCCGGCTGCTGCTGCCAGCCGTCGTCATGCCGGGGCTGCTGCCAGCCGGTGTCCTGCTGGTGCTGTTGCTGCCAGCGGTCGTTCTGCTGGGACTGCTGCTGCCAGCCGTCGTTCTGCTGGTGCTCGTACGACTGATACGGCTGGTAAGAGTCTTGCGAACCCTGCCTGCCGTGCGTCGGGGGAGTGCCGAAACGGTTGTCACCCTGCTCACCCGAAACCCGCTGGACGCCCTCGTACGGGTGTCCGTCTGTGGGTGCTGCCACGTTTCCTCCTCCGCCTGCCGGTCGTCGTCCCAGTGGTGCCGCGCCACCGCACCTTATGGTGCGGTGACGAGAAACGCACTGTCTGTCTGTTAGTTAAGAAGACTTCCCTGGAGTTCGGCGCGGAGGTCCGGTGTGAGAACACTCCCGGCGCGGTCGACAAGCAGTGCCATTTCGTACCCGACCAGACCGATATCGGCGTCCGGGTGGGCGAGAACGGCGAGCGAGGACCCGTCAGAAATGGACATGAGGAAGAGGAATCCCCGCTCCATCTCCACAACCGTCTGATTGACCGCGCCGCCCTCGAAGATCCGGGAGGCACCCGCCGTCAGCGACGTCAGACCGGAGGCGACGGCCGCCAGCTGATCGGCGCGGTCACGCGGGAATCCCTCGGACATCGCCAGCAGGAGTCCGTCGGCGGAGACCACCACCGTGTGCGACACCCCGGGGGTGTTGTCCACGAAGTTGGTGATCAACCAGTTGAGATTCTGCGCCGCCTGGCTCATCGGGCTCACACTAACGCTCCTGGTTGTAGGTAGTACTTGTATCCGACCCCGCGGTGCGACCCCGCTGGACGCCCCGGCGCAGGTTGCTCAACCTGCCGCGTACGTCCTCGGGGGCGCGGGAGACCTGGGGGCCGCCCTGCTGGGTCTGCTCCGCCGTGCCCTCGACCAGGTTGGCCTTGGGCACCCGCCGGGGAAGACCGGAGGGGGTGATCCCGCCCGCCTTCGGCTCCCGGAGCTTCTCGGCGCGCTCCCAGCGCTCGTCGTTGGCCGAGCGCCAGTCGTCGGTGCCGTTCGCCGCTGCCGCCTGCTGCTGTGCCGGCTCCGGCGGCCGCTGCCGCTGCTCGGGCGCCTGCTCGCTTCCGCGACCGGTCGGCTGCCAGTGCTGCTGGCCGGCGCCCCGGCGCGGAAGACCCGCCTCCGTGAGCTCCTGACCACTGTTCGGGGTCGGGCCCGGCCGGTCGAAGCCTACGTGTTCCTGCGGCTCGGCGGGAGCACTGGACGCAGATTCCGCTTCGGGCTGCGGAAGCGGCTCGTAGGTCTGCTGGTAGGCACCCTGGTTCGCCCAATCGCCTTGCTGGGGCTGGCCGGACTGCGGGGCGAACGGGTCGGCGTACTGCTCCTGCGACTCCTGCGGAGCCGCGTACCCGGCCTCCGCATAGCCGTCCTGCTGGGAGGGCCCGGGGAAAGTGCCCTCGGCGCCGTACGGCTCGTAGCCGCCCTCGTAGGCGGGCTGTGCGAACGCCTGGGGCTCCTGGGCGTACGCCTGCGGCGCGTACTGCTGGGCGCCGAAGCTGTCCTGGGTGTAGGCCTGCCGGTCCGCGTCCTCACCGGGGAACGCCGGCTGTTCGCCGCCCGTCTGCGCATCCAGGGCCGCCCGCCGCTCCTCCCGCATGAGCGAGCGGTTGACCGGGTCCAGCCGCGGGGAGTCCGCCGCCGGCGTCTCGTAGCGCGAGTCGTCGAAGCCGAGCTCCGCCGCCGTACGCACGGGGACCTGCGGCGGCATCGGGTCGAACGCCTGCTGCTGCGCGGGCATGATCGAGGAGACCGTGAAGTCGTCCTGCGGCAGCCCCTCGCCGCCACCACCATGGGTGATCGCGTCCGGCAGCATGACCAGCGACGTCGTCCCCGCCTGCTCGCCCGAGGGGCGCAGCTGGACGCGGATCCCGTGCCGGTCGGCCAGCCGGCCGACCACGAACAGGCCCATCCGCTGGGACACCGCTGCGTCCACCGTCGGCGGGTTGGCCAGCTTGTGGTTGATGTCGGCGAAGTCCTCGGCGGTCAGGCCGATTCCCTTGTCGTGGATCTCGACCATGAGCCGGCCGTCCGGCAGCCGGGTCGCCGTCACGCGCACCTTGGTCTGCGGCGAGGAGAACGTGGTCGCGTTCTCCAGCAGCTCGGCCAGCAGGTGGACGAGGTCGGTCACGGCCTGGCCGTGGATCTCGCTCTCCGGTACACCGGTGAGCTCGATGCGCTCGTAGGACTCCACCTCGGAGGACGCGGCCCGCAGCACGTCGACCAGCGGCACCGGCTGGTTCCAGCGGCGGCCGGGCTCCTCGCCGGCGAGCACGAGGAGGTTCTCGCCGTTGCGGCGCATACGCGTGGCCAGGTGGTCCAGCTTGAAGAGGCTCTCCAGCTGGTCCGGGTCGGCCTCGTTGTTCTCCAGGTCGGTGATGAGGGTCAGCTGGCCCTCGATGAGCGACTGGTTGCGGCGCGAGAGGTTGGTGAAGATCGCGTTGACGTTGCCCCGGAGCATGGCCTGCTCGGCCGCGAGCCGGACCGCCTCGCGGTGCACCTGGTCGAAGGCGCGGGCGACCTCACCGATCTCGTCCCTGCTGTCGATCGGGATGGGCTGCACCCGGGTGTCCACCCGGCCGGGCTCGGTCCGCGACAGCTGGTCGACCAGCATCGGCAGCCGCTGCTCGGCGATCCCGAAGGCGGCCGTACGCAGCCGGCGCATGGAGCGGCTCATCTGACGGGCCATGAGGCCGGCGATGACGAAGGCGGCCAGCAGGGCGACGAGCACGATCGCGCCGTTGACGAAGGCGTCGGTCTTCGCGGCGGACGAGATCTCCGCCGCCTCGGTCACGGCCTTGTCCACGAGTTCGTTCTCGACCGTGGTGTAGCCGTCGAACTTCGCGGTGGCGGCGGCCATCCACGTCTCGGGGGTGATCCCCTTGGCCTTCAGCTGCTTCGGGTCCTTGCCCTGCCCGATCTGCTGGGCCATGCCGTCGAAGACCGAGCCGTCGACGCTCGGCGGTATGACGAACGGATCCCCGGCGGCCTCGGCCTGCGCCTTGGCCTCCTGGAGCCGCTTCGCACCCTCGGCGGCCTTGGCCGCCATGACCTCCTTGAGCCGGGCCGCGTCGGCCTCCGTACCGCCGGAGACGAACTCGCCGAGGGCGATCTGCTCCAGGTAGTTGTACGAGCCGAACGCCTTGACCTGGTCGTTGAACGTGCCGTCCTCCTGGCTCGGGCGCACCAGGAGGTGCATGCCGATCGAGCGCTGAAGCGATTCTGCAGCCTTGGCCAGCTCGATCGCGTAGACGGTCCGGCCGTAGCTGGTGATGTTGCCGGTGCCGAGGCCGAGCTCGTTGGAGAACTCCATCAACGAGTGCTGGACCTTGGTGTAGCCCTCTTCCGTCTTCACCGGGTCCATCGCCTCGGCGTAGGCGGCCTTGCGCAGTTCGGGGAGGAGCGGCTCCTCGACCTTGAACAGCTTCAGGCGGCGCTCCAGGCCCCGCTTGGCCGGCATGCCCCGCACGGCGGTGTCGAACTTCGACGCGGCCTCGTCGGTGGTGGCCCGGGCCTGCTCGACCTCGGCGGCGGTGCGCTTGTTGGACAGCAGCGGCTGGGCGGTGAGGTCACGCTCGTTCAGCAGCGCCTGTCCGTACTCCGCGGCGGCGCGGACGACCAGGGCCGTCTTCTCGGCGTCCTGGGCCTCGTTCCAGGTGTCGATCGACCCCTTCACCTGGAAGCCGCCCATGACCAGGCCGACGACGGCCGGGATGAGGAGGATCGCGTTCAGCCGCGTGGGCACCCGCCAGTTGCGCGGTGACAACCGGCTGCTGCTGCCCCCACCTGCCGGTTCAGCCCGGGGCGGCTCCGGTGACGGCGACACCGCAGCGCGCGGCGGCGGGGTGAAGTTGCCCCGCTCCGGCTGCGCCGCGGAGCCCTCGTTGCTTCGCCTCACTCGACCAACAACCTCTCGGCGTCGGCACCTACGTTGTGCCGGATTATCGTTCAGGGGCCGTACTACTGGGTAGTTCGAGGCATTGCAGCACGCGGACGGGTCGCGTTCCAAACAGTCGGAATGAGGGATTCCGAGTGGCTCACGCCTTGGATAAAACGGGCATAAAGAGCGAGCCCCGTCAAAAGGCGGGGCTCATGTGAGCGCAGTGGTACCGATCGGATGCGTCGGGTGGCGATGTGGTTCCAATTCTCTGTCGAAACGTTATGAACACGGGGGCGGATCGTGTCAAAGGACACAGTCCGCCCCCTTGCGACTACAGCAAGTTCCGTAGGGCAATACCGACTTGCGGTTACTTGAGCCTTGCCATCAGGGCGTGCTCGACCAGGGTGATCAGCGCGCTCTTGGCGTCCGCCCGGTGGCGGGCGTCCGTCGTCAGGATGGGGGTGTCCGGTCCGATCTGGAGTGCTTCGCGGACCTCGTCGGGGGTGTAGGGCTGGTGTCCGTCGAAGCCGTTGAGGGCGATGACGAAGGGGAGGCCGCTGTTCTCGAAGTAGTCGACGGCGGGGAAGCAGTCGGCGAGGCGGCGGGTGTCGACGAGGACGACGGCGCCGATGGCGCCGCGGACCAGGTCGTCCCACATGAACCAGAAGCGGTCCTGTCCGGGGGTGCCGAACAGGTAGAGGATCAGGTCCTGGTCCAGGGTGATGCGTCCGAAGTCCATGGCCACCGTGGTGGTGGTCTTGTCGCCGGTGTGAGTGAGGTCGTCGATGCCCGCGGAGGCGGACGTCATCACGGCTTCGGTGCGCAGCGGGTTGATCTCCGAAACGGCACCGACAAACGTGGTCTTACCCACGCCGAAGCCCCCTGCCACCACGATCTTCGCCGATGTGGTGGCGCGGGCGGTCCCGCCGCTAGAGCTTGCGAAGTCCACTGAGCACCCTTTCGAGCAGTGTCACATCCGGCGCGCCGCCGGCCTCTCCGTTGCCCGGCTGGTGGATGGCCACCATGCCGGCTTCCGCCAGGTCCGCCACGAGGATCCTGGCCACGCCCAGCGGCATGGACAGCAGGGCCGAGACCTCGGCCACCGACTTGACCTCGCGGCAGAGGTGGCAGATCCGCTGGTGCTCCGGGAGCAGGGTCCCGAGGTGAGCGGGGTCTGCCGTCGTGCTGACCAGCGCCTCTATCGCGAGCTGGTAACGCGGCCGGGTCCGGCCGCCGGTCATGGCATAGGGACGGACCAGCGGCTGGTCGCCTTCACCGTCGTACGACGCGTGGTGCAGTGCGCCGTACGGATCAGGTGAGGCGGGTGGCGGGGTCATGAATCCTCCGGGCGTGACAGCAGGGTGTCGCCTTGCCGTCGGAAGGGGCCGGTGAGGGGACTGGGACGGCCGGACGGGTGAGGGTTTTGAGTAGTACCTGGGGGGATCGCGTCAGGTGACTGCCGCGGGGCCGCCTAGTGGAGCAGACTCCCCTGTAGTTCGGCACGGAGGTCGGGGGTGAGTACGGTCCCCGCGCGGTCGACCAGGAGAGCCATCTCGTATCCCACCAGGCCGATGTCCGCGTCCGGGTGGGCGAGAACGGCGAGCGAGGATCCGTCCGAGATGGACATGAGGAAGAGGAACCCGCGTTCCATCTCCACGACGGTCTGGCTCACGGCGCCGCCTTCGAAGATCCGGGAGGCACCCGCCGTCAGCGACGTCAGACCGGAGGCGACGGCCGCCAGCTGATCGGCGCGGTCACGCGGGAAACCTTCGGACATCGCCAGCAGCAGGCCATCCGCGGAGACCACCACCGTGTGCGACACCCCAGGGGTGTTGTCCACGAAGTTGGTGATCAGCCAGTTCAGATTCTGCGCGGCCTGACTCATGGGGCTCAACTAACGCTCCTGCTGGTGAGTGGGGCCGAGTTGGAAACTGCCGGTAGACGGGCCGTTGTTGGCCTGCCGTCCCTGCTGGATGCCCCGGCGGAGATTGGTCAGACGGCCACGTACGTCATCGGGCGCACGCGAGACCTGAGGTCCGGACTGATGATTCTGCTGCTGAGCAGTGCCCGGCACCAAATTGGCACGTGGGACCCGGCGAGGCAGCCCGGACGTGGTGATCCCGCCTGCGGCGGGCTTCTTGACCCGCTCCGCCTGCCGTACGAGTTCGTCGTTGGGCGAAGCGCGCCAGGAACTGGTGGCGCCGGTGTCGGCCGCGCCGCGCCGGGGCGCGGACGGAGCCGGGTCCCCGGCGGACTCCGGAGCGTCCGGTGCCTGCGGCTCGGCGGCGGGCGGCTGCTGGCCGCCCTGCTGCGGGCCGTGGAACCAGTTCGTCTCCAGCGTGTCGTAGAGCGGCGTGCGCCCGTCACCCGGACCGGCCGGCGGCAGGGCCTCCGGCAGCGCCGGGCGGCGCGGCGGCTCACCCGCGGACGGGGCCGGCACGTGCGGTGCGCCGAAGTCGGGGCCGCCCTGCCGGCGGGGCGGGTGCATCTGCTGGTGCTGGGACGCCTGGCCGAAGCCCTGGTCCTGGCCGCCGAAGCCCTGGTTCTGCGGGACCTGGCCGAAGCTCTGGTCCTGGCCGCCGAAGCCCTGGTTCTGCGGGACCTGGCCGAAGCTCTGGCCCTGCTGCGCCTGATGGTTCCCGAACCCCTGGTCCTGCGGCCGGGGCGCGCCGAAGTCGGGGCGGGCGAACTGCGCCGTGCTCGCCGGGTCCGCACCCTGCGGCGGCTGCGGCGCGGAGAAGTCCGGGCGGGCGAACTCGGCGGTGGCGTCGGGGCCCTGACGGTCGTACGTCGGAGGGCGCTGGTCCGGCGTGTCGAACGGCCGGCCAGGGCCGCCCTGGCGGGTGAACGCGCCCGTGTCGGAGTCCTCGTGGCCGCGCGGGGAATCCAGCGGCGTACGACGGGGCGCGCCCTGCTCCTCGACGCCCCAGCTCGTGCTCTGGGGGCGCTGCGGCTGCGGGGTGCCACCGGGCAGCTCCGCACGCGGTCCGCCGGACGGCGGGAGCTGACGCCCGGGGCCGCCGGGCTGCTGGAAGCCGCCCTGCCCGCCCTGGTCGTGCTGTGCCTGCTGCGGCTGCGGGGCCTGGCGTGCGGGCAGGCCGCTCTGCCGGCCGGGCTGACCCGGACCGGAGTGACCGAACAGGTTCGTGCCGCTGGCTTCCGCACCGCCGGAGGGGTCCTGCCGGCCGTGGGCGCCCGACCGGGTGCCGCCGAAGGCGCCGGAGAGCCCGCCGCCCTGACGGGGTGCCTCGGGCCTGCCCCGGTTCGGCAGCCCGGGGCCCTGCCGGCCCGCGTCGGCGCCCTGCTGCGGCGGGCGCGGCCCGCCGTCACGGGAGGGCAGCGCGGCCCGCGGACCCGAGCCCGCAGCGACTCCGCGCGGGGCACCCGACCCGAATCCCTCGGCGGGAGCCGCAGGGCCGCCACCGAGGCCGGGGCGCTGGCCGCCGGCCGCGCCACCGGCGAGGAGACCGCCGGGGGCACCGCCCTGCTGTCCCTGACCGGGCTTCGCCGGCGGCTGCTTGCCGCCGTGCGCGACCTCCATGGGCAGCATGACCAGCGCGGTCGTACCGCCGGAGTCGGAGGGGCGCAGCTGGATCCGGATGCCGTGGCGCAGCGACAGCCGGCCGACCACGAACAGGCCCATGCGGCGGGAGACCGAGACGTCCACGGTGGGCGGCGAGGCGAGCCGCTCGTTGATCGCGGCCAGGTCCTCCGGGGAGAGGCCGATGCCGGTGTCGTGGATCTCGACGAGCACCCGCCCGTCGGGCAGCGCGTGACCGGTGACCCGGACCTTCGTCTGCGGCGAGGAGAACGACGTGGCGTTCTCCAGCAGCTCGGCGAGCAGGTGCACGAGGTCGTTGACGACGCGGCCGGCCACTTCGGTGGCGGGCACCGCGGCCAGTTCGATGCGCTCGTACTGCTCCACCTCGGAGGCGGCGGCCCGGAGGACGTCGACGAGCGGCACGGGCCGCGTCCAGCGGCGGCCGGGCTCCTCGCCCGCGAGGACGAGGAGGTTCTCGCCGTTCCGGCGCATACGGGTCGCGAGGTGGTCGAGCTTGAAGAGCGAGGACAGCTGGTCCGGGTCGGCCTCGCGGGACTCCAGTTCGGAGATGAGCGAGAGCTGACGCTGGATGAGCCCCTGGCTGCGGCGCGAGAGGTTGGTGAACATCGCGTTGACGTTGCCTCGCAGCAGCGCCTGCTCGGCGGCCAGACGGACCGCCTCGCGGTGCACGTCGTCGAAGGCCGCGGCCACCTTGCCGATCTCGTCCCGGGAGTGCACACCGACCGACTCGACGGAGGTGTCGACGTCCTGCGGGTCCGTCTCGGAGAGTTGTTTGACGAGCTCGGGCAGCCGGTCCTGGGCGACCCGGGTCGCGGTGTCCTGCAGCCGCCGCAGCGAGCGGATCATGGACCGCGCCACGACGAAGGCGCCGACCAGCGAGACGCCGAGGACGATGAGGATGACGGCACCGTTGAGGATGGCGTCGCGCTGCGACTCCTCACGGAGTTCACGGGCCTTGCTGTCCATCTGACCCAGCAGGGTCGACTCGATGGTCTTCATGGCCTGGATCTCGTTCGAGGCCTGGTCGTACCAGTCCTTGTACGAGCGGGTCTTGCTGCCCTCCATGCCCAGCGGGCTGTCGAGCACCTTCTTCGCGTACATGTCGGCAGCCGTGATCTCGGGGTTGCCGTTCTCCAGCGGGGCGATGAGCTCCGCCGAGCTGTTGCCGGTGGTCTCGTACGTCGTCTCGAACGTCTTGCGCGCCAGGTCTTCCTTGGTGAGCGCGTTGCGGCCGAAGGCCTGCTCGTTCTCGTCGAGGTCCGTCTTGGTGCTGCCACCGCCGGGCAGGGCCGCCGCGATGACCGCGCGCTGGATCGACGCGTACTCCTTGGAGGAGGAGAAGGCCGCCAGGGCGCGGGTCCGCTTGATCATGTCCGGGTTGCTGGTCGCCTGCGCCATGTCCTGCGACAGACTCAGCAGCGAGGTGATCAGCTGGCTGTACCGGTCGATCGTGTTGAGGCTGGGGGCGTCGGCCGCGTACGCGTCCTTGCGGATGCTCGTGATGTCGCCGAGCTGGTTGCCGATCTGGCTGACGCTCGCGTGGATGCTGTCCAGGGCCGCGTCGCCCGGGGTGTTGCCGATCTCGTCGGTGGCCTCGAAGAAGGCGTCCTTGGCCCGGTCGGTCCGCTTGCGGGGTTCGGAGACCTCGAAGTCGGTGGCCTTACCGCCGTTGGACAGGGGGCCGGCCGAACTGTCGCGCTCCTCCTGGAGCGCGTTGGCCAGCGCGGTCGCCTGCTTGGTCATCTCGGTGAGCAGCTGCATGTGCTCGAGCTGGTCCATGTCGTTCATGGACTCGTTGATGCGCAGTCCGCCCAGCGTGGTCGCCGCGACCACCGGCAGGGCGAGCAGGGAGACCAGACGCGTGCTGATGCGCCAGTTGCGCAGCGCCATACGGGAACCGGTGCTGGGGGGCCCGACCGGCTTCAGGGACGGCGCGGCGTCGGCGCCTCCGCCCGCCGCTCCCGGACGCTGGGCCCGGTCGCCGCCCTCGCCGGCCGCGGACTGCCCGGGAGTCTGGGCATGCTGGGGCGAGGAACCGCGGTCGTTCCCGCCGCGCGGCTCCTGATCCGCCGGAGCATCCCCTCGGCCCTGGCGGGGCTGGGGAGACCCCATGCCATCCCTCTTGAAACGTCCCTGCACTAGCGTCGCAACCTCTGGACCAGGCGTCCCTCCCGCTGGTGCGGGCGGGACGGTGTCGGCGTCTCGGGGCGCTGGACGCGCCCCATGGTGGTCGTGAGTGACCGGCGTACTTCCCCCTCACCGCCGCTCACTCGGCGCTGCGTTGCGCCCCTGCGCGCCGGGTCTGAACCCGCGGCGGTGCGTGGAATTCCAGCACAGTGGCGGATCTCCAACAAGGCCCACGTACCGGGCTGTGACCTGGATGACACGGTGTGATGGACGCGTAACAAGCGGTGGAGCGCGTTCCGGTACGAACCGGATGATTCAGGGTGGGCCGCACGGCGCTCCGGGGTGTCCCAGTCGACATGATCGGCAGCGGAATGAGAGATTCGCTTACGCATTGTCCGTTTTGGATCGCGCCATCGGCCGTCCGCTATGGGTGAATTGTCGGCAACTTCGTGAGCAAACTCACATCATGATCGCCGTCTCATCCCGACTCCGCGGGGGAATCGGATGTTTAGCCTGGCGCTTTACAGGGATAGCGAAACCGACAACCGGCGTCCCCTCCGGGCGGCGCCCCGGCGACAAGGGTCCGAACGGCAGATGAAGACGACGATGACGTTCCGCAACATTGCCAACCCCCGGCGCACCACGCTGGCGCACCTCAAGGACGCCGAGGCGCTGCGCACACCGGAGCGGCCGGAGCACGCGGTCGACCTGCCCACCCAGACGGCCAACCCCCGCCGCACCATCCTCATGGAAGCCCCCGCTCCGGCCGGCGACTGACACGCCGGGCCGGCCTCCTCCCGGCCCGGCTCCCGCGGCACCCGCCCCGCCTCGGCGCGCGGCTCCGGAACAAAGCCCTGGTGGCCCCGCTGCCAGGGCTTCCGGCCGTACCGCGCCGCACCGGCACCGGACGGCGCTCCCGCCAGGGGGAACCGTGCCGGGCAAGGCGATAGCCTGGAGCGTCAGTCTTCAGTCAGCCAGCAAGTGAGGGGCGACAGCATCCCGTGCGCATCGCCAGGTTCTCCATCGACGGCAATGTCGCCTTCGGCGCGGTCGAGGGCGACAGCCCCGACAGCCTCGTCCTCGACATCATCAAGGGCATCCCGTACGCCGACTTCGAACTCTCCGGGACCAAGGTCCCGCTGAAGAAGGTCCGGCTGCTGCCGCCCGTGCTCCCCAACAAGGTCGTGGCCATCGGCCGCAACTACGCGGAACACGCCGCCGAGCTCGGCAACGAGGTCCCGGATGTGCCCGTCGCCTTCTTCAAGCCCACCACCTCGGTGATCGGCTCGGGCGACTCCGTCGTGTACCCCTCCTTCTCGGAGGAGCTGCACCACGAGGCCGAGCTGGCCGTGGTGATCGGCCGCATGTGCCGCGAAGTCCCGCGTGAGCGCGTCAAGGACGTCATCTTCGGTTACACCTGCGCCAACGACGTCACCGCCCGCGACGTCCAACGCCGTGAGAACCAGTGGGCCCGGGCGAAGGGCTTCGACACCTCCTGCCCCCTGGGGCCCTGGGTGGAGACGGACATCGACCCCTCCGACCTGGCGATCCAGGCCACGGTCAACGGTGAGCAGCGCCAGCTCGGCCGCACGAGCGACATGATCCGGTCCGTCGAGGACCTGGTCGTCCACATCACCGAAGCCATGACGCTGCTTCCGGGCGACGTGATCCTCACCGGAACCCCCGCAGGGGTCGGGCCCCTGCACGTCGGCGACGAGGTCGCCGTCACCATCGAAGGCATCGGCACTCTCACCAACAAGGTGATCAAGCGTGGTTAACGCACCAGTCCGCGTACGTTTCTGTCCCTCCCCGACCGGCAACCCCCACGTGGGCCTGGTCCGCACCGCCCTGTTCAACTGGGCCTTCGCCCGGCATCACCAGGGCACCCTGGTCTTCCGTATCGAGGACACCGACGCGGCCCGTGACTCCGAGGACTCCTACAACCAGCTGCTGGAGTCGATGCGATGGCTGGGACTGGACTGGGACGAGGGCCCCGAGACCGGCGGCCCGCACGCCCCGTACCGCCAGTCGCAGCGGATGGACCTCTACAAGGACGTCGCGGGCAAGCTGCTGGCCGGGGGGTACGCCTACCCGTGCTACTGCACCACCGAGGAGCTCGACACCCGCCGCGACGCCGCCCGCGCGGCCGGCAAGCCGTCGGGCTACGACGGTCACTGCCGCGACCTGAGCGACGAGCGGAAGGCCGCGTACGAGGCCGAGGGCCGCACCTCGATCGTCCGCTTCCGGATGCCCGACGAGGCGATCACCTTCACCGACCTGGTCCGCGGCGACATCACCGTCCAGCCGGAGAACGTGCCGGACTACGGCATCGTCCGCGCCAACGGCGCCCCGCTCTACACGCTGGTCAACCCGGTCGACGACGCGCTGATGGAGATCACCCACGTCCTGCGCGGCGAGGACCTGCTCTCCTCCACCCCGCGCCAGATCGCCCTGTACCGGGCGCTCATCGAGCTGGGCATCGCCAAGGACACCCCCGCCTTCGGTCACCTCCCCTACGTCATGGGGGAGGGCAACAAGAAGCTCTCCAAGCGTGACCCGCAGGCCTCGCTCAACCTCTACCGCGAGCGCGGTTTCCTGCCCGAGGGGCTGCTCAACTACCTCTCGCTGCTGGGCTGGTCGATCGCCGAGGACCGCGACATCTTCACCCGCGACGAGCTGGTCGCCGCGTTCGACATCGCCGACGTCAACGCCAACCCGGCCCGCTTCGACCTGAAGAAGTGCGAGCACATCAACGCCGAGCACCTGCGCGCGATGGACGTGAAGGCGTTCACCGAGGCGTGCGGTCCGTGGCTGAGGGCTCCGTTCGCCCCCTGGGACCCCGAGGCGTTCGACGCCGCGCAGTTCGCCGAGATCGCCCCGCACGCGCAGACCCGTGTGACCGTTCTCTCCGACATCACGGCCAACGTCGACTTCCTCTTCCTGGACGAGCCCGTCGAGGACGAGGCGTCCTGGAACAAGGCCATGAAGGAGGGCTCCGACGCCCTCCTCGTGACGGCCCGTGCCGAGCTGATCGCCGCCGAGTGGCACGCCGAGGCCCTCAAGGCCGCCGTCCTGGCCGCAGGCGAGCAGCACGGCCTGAAGCTCGGCAAGGCGCAGGCCCCGGTCCGCGTGGCCGTCACCGGCCGTACGGTGGGCCTCCCGCTCTTCGAGTCCCTGGAGATCCTGGGCCGCGAGAAGACGATCGCCCGCATCGACGCGGCGCTGGCGAAGCTGGCCGCGTAGCCGATGCCCCGGGTGGGCGGTCACGGGCGCGTCCCGTGACCGCCCACCGGCGTTTTCCGGACGGGAAGGCCCACATCCGCGGCGGAGTTCCGGCACTTCGCAGCGGGCGGCGAGGGCGGGCGGTAGGTTCGGGACCATGGCCATCCGCGCCGTCCTGTGGGACATCGACGACACGATCTTCGACTACTCGGGGGCCGACCGCGTCGGGATGCGCAAGCATCTGGAGATCGAGGGTCTGCCCGAGGGGTACGCCTCCACGCGCCAGGCACTGGACGCCTGGAAAGCGGTCACGGACGTGCAGTGGGCGCGTTTCGCCGCCGGGGAGATCGACTTCCCGGGGCAGCGGCGGGAGCGTGTACGGGCGTTCCTGGGGAGGTGGCTGAGCGACGGGGAGGCGGACAGCTGGTTCGGCCGGCACGCCGCCCACTACGAGGCCGCCTGGCAGCTCTTCCCGGATACCCTGCCGGCCCTGGACCGCCTGGCGGGAAGCTTCCGGCACGCCGTCCTGTCGAACTCCAGCATCCACAACCAGGACCGCAAGCTGCGGGCACTCGGCGTGCGGGACCGCTTCGAGGCGGTGGTGTGCGCTGTGGAGCTCGGGGTCTCCAAGCCGGAGGCGGCGGCGTTCCACGCGGCGTGCCGGGCGCTCGCGCTGGACCCGCACGAGGTGGCGTACGTGGGTAACGAGCCCGACATCGACGCGGGCGGTGCCGTGGCCGCGGGGCTCACCGGGATCTGGCTGGACCGCGCGGGGCTCGGCGGCCGGCCCGAGCTGGTCCGGATCACCGGGCTCGACGAGCTTCCCGGCCTGCTGGCGGGCGATACCCGTTTTGGAGCGCCGGACACCTTCAGGTAATGTTCTTCCTGCGCCGCCCGAGCGGGCCGGAAGATCCGGTCGGGAAGCGCGACAGAGACAAAGCCCTCAGGGGTTGCGTTTCAGTGGGCTATGGTGTAATTGGCAACACTACGGTTTCTGGTACCGTCATTCTAGGTTCGAGTCCTGGTAGCCCAGCGCAAGATCGAAGTACAAGCCCCCGTTGTGTAGCGGCCTAGCACGCTGCCCTCTCACGGCAGTAGCGCCGGTTCGAATCCGGTCGGGGGTACAGATCCATCCCGCGAGAACGTCAGGGTCGCACCCACGCTCCCGCGGAGACATCATCCGGCTCACGCCGGATGAGGATCGCTAGGGCCCCCGTTGTGTAGCGGCCTAGCACGCTGCCCTCTCACGGCAGTAGCGCCGGTTCGAATCCGGTCGGGGGTACGTGAATCACCATGGGCTATGGTGTAATTGGCAACACTACGGTTTCTGGTACCGTCATTCTAGGTTCGAGTCCTGGTAGCCCAGCGCAAGACCGTAGGACAAGCCCCCGTTGTGTAGCGGCCTAGCACGCTGCCCTCTCACGGCAGTAGCGCCGGTTCGAATCCGGTCGGGGGTACAACACGGCAGTAGGGAAAGGCCCTTCACCTCGGTGGAGGGCCTTCTTCGTGTACGCGGGCGGGCGCGTCCCCGCAGGCGCGCAGGCGCCCCGCAAGGAGCGCTCCGGCTCATCTCAGTTACGGGGCAGGTGACTTGGGGCCGCCACGACACTGGGGCGGCCGGAAGGAGCGGTGCGGATGTGTCAGCGGTGCGGGTGTGTCAGCCGGTGCGGCGCAGCGCCTCGCTCAGCCGCGCGGCCGAGTCGATGACCGCCTGGGCGTGCATCCGGCCGGGATGGCGGGTCAGCCGCTCGATCGGCCCGGACACGGAGACGGCGGCGACCACGCGGTTCGACGGTCCGCGGACCGGAGCCGACACCGAGGCCACACCGGGCTCGCGCTCACCGATCGACTGGGCCCAGCCCCGGCGCCGCACACCCGACAGTGCCGTCGCCGTGAAGCGGGCGCCCTGCAGGCCCCGGTGCAGGCGTTCCGGCTCCTCCCAGGCCATCAGGATCTGCGCGGAGGAGCCCGCCTTCATCGTGAGCGTGGAGCCCACCGGCACGGTGTCCCGCAGTCCGGACAGCCGCTCCGCGGCGGCCACGCAGATCCGCATGTCGCCCTGCCTGCGGTAGAGCTGCGCGCTCTCGCCCGTGATGTCGCGCAGGTGGGTGAGCACGGGCCCGGCCGTCGCCAGGAGGCGGTCCTCGCCGGCCGCGGCCGCGAGTTCCCCGAGCCGGGGGCCGAGAATGAAACGGCCCTGCATGTCCCTCGCCACCATGCGGTGGTGTTCGAGTGCCACGGCCAGCCGATGTGCCGTGGGCCGTGCGAGCCCTGTCGCCGCGACCAGCCCGGCGAGGGTGGCCGGACCGGACTCCAGGGCGCTCAATACCAGAGCTGCCTTGTCGAGAACGCCGACGCCGCTAGAGTTGTCCATACGACGATATTCGCGTCTCACTCTGTGAAACGCAAGTTCAATTTTCCCCGGAAGTTGCGAACCTGTACGGGCGGCCCCACCACGGCTCGTAGTCGCCGCACCGCTCGGGGGTCCGGACGGTGGCGCACCGAAATCTCTAGTTGGGCCGGCGAGGACGCCGGCCGGAGGGAAAGCGATGGGTAGGACACTCGCGGAGAAGGTCTGGGACGACCACGTCGTCCGGCGCGCGGAGGGCGAGCCCGACCTTCTCTTCATCGATCTGCACCTGCTGCACGAGGTGACCAGCCCGCAGGCCTTCGACGGCCTGCGCCAGGCCGGCCGGCCGGTGCGGCGCCTCGACCTCACCATCGCCACCGAGGACCACAACACCCCGACCCTCGACATCGACAAGCCGATCGCCGACCCCGTCTCGCGCGCCCAGCTGGAGACCCTGCGCAAGAACTGTGCGGACTTCGGCGTCCGGCTGCACCCGCTCGGCGACGTCGAGCAGGGCGTCGTGCACGTGGTGGGCCCCCAGCTCGGCCTGACCCAGCCCGGCACCACGGTCGTCTGCGGTGACTCGCACACCTCCACCCACGGCGCGTTCGGTGCGCTGGCCTTCGGTATCGGCACCAGTCAGGTCGAGCACGTCCTGGCCACCCAGACCCTGCCGATGGCCCGCCCCAGGACGATGGCGATCACCGTCGAGGGCGAACTCCCCGACAGCGTCACCGCCAAGGACCTGATCCTGGCGATCATCGCCCGGATCGGCACCGGCGGCGGCCAGGGCTACATCATCGAATACCGCGGATCCGCCATCGAGAAGCTCTCGATGGAGGCCCGGATGACCATCTGCAACATGTCGATCGAGGCGGGCGCCCGCGCGGGCATGATCGCCCCCGACGCCACCACGTTCGACTACCTCCGGGGCCGCGACCACGCCCCCCGGGGCGAGGACTGGGACGCCGCCGTCGCGTACTGGAAGACGCTGCGCACCGACGACGACGCCGTCTTCGACGCCGAGGTCGTCATCGACGCCGCGGAACTCGCGCCGTTCGTCACCTGGGGCACCAACCCCGGCCAGGGCGCGCCCCTGTCGGCCAGCGTCCCCGACCCCTCTTCGTACGAGGACGCCTCGGAGCGCCACGCAGCCGAAAAGGCCCTGGAGTACATGGGGTTGACCGCCGGGCAGCCGCTGCGCGAGATCAGCGTGGACACCGTCTTCGTAGGTTCGTGCACCAACGGCCGCATCGAGGACCTGCGCAACGCCGCCTCGGTCATCGAGGGGCGCAAAGTCGCCGACGGCGTACGGATGCTGGTCGTCCCCGGATCCGTCCGGGTGGCCCTGCAGGCCGTGGAGGAGGGCCTGGACAAGGTCTTCACCGCCGCCGGCGCCGAATGGCGGCACGCGGGCTGCTCGATGTGCCTCGGCATGAACCCCGACCAGCTGGCCCCCGGCGAGCGCTCCGCCTCCACCTCGAACCGCAACTTCGAGGGCAGGCAGGGCAAGGGCGGCCGCACCCACCTCGTCTCACCGCAGGTCGCCGCCGCCACCGCCGTGCTGGGCCATCTGGCCTCGCCCGCCGACCTGTCCGAAGCCCGTACGCCTGCCGGAGTCCGATAGCCATGGAAGCATTCACCGCACACACCGGCCGTGCCGTCCCGCTGCGCCGCAGCAACGTCGACACCGACCAGATCATCCCCGCGCACTGGCTGAAGAAGGTCACCCGCGACGGCTTCGAGGACGGCCTGTTCGAGGCCTGGCGCAAGGACGAGGACTTCGTCCTCAACCGCCCCGAGCGCGACGGTGCCTCGGTCCTGGTGGCCGGCCCCGACTTCGGCACGGGATCCTCCCGCGAGCACGCGGTCTGGGCCCTGCAGAACTACGGCTTCAGGACCGTCATCTCCTCCAGGTTCGCCGACATCTTCCGCGGCAACTCGCTGAAGAACGGTTTGTTGACCGTCGTCCTCGACCAGGCGGTCGTCGACCGGCTCTGGGAGATCACGGAGGCCGACCCGACCGCCGAGGTCACCGTCGACCTCGAGAAGCGCCAGGTCCTGGCCCAGGCCCCCGACGGATCCACGCTGACGGCCGGCTTCGAGCTCGACGAGAACGCCCGCTGGCGCCTGCTGAACGGCCTGGACGACATCAGCCTCACCCTTCAGAACGAAGCGGACATCGCGACGTACGAGGCGGCCAGGCCGTCCCACAAGCCGCGCACGATTGACGCCTGAGCAGCGCTTTTCCCGAGCCGCGCCCCCTGCCTCCCGGCAGGGGGCGCAGTCGCTTGTTGAGACCCCCTCGGGCGACAACTCGCCCCAGATGGCACAATCGGTGCATGGGACGCGACAGCCAACTCGAGCTCTACGGCATCGTCGCCGACCGACTGAAGGAAGCGCACGCGAAGGTGCGCGCACTGCAAGTCCCGGAGGACGTACGGATGGCGCTCTCCCGGAAGCTGTTGGTCGTCACGGCCGCGGCTAAGCACGATCTCCCTGGCGCGGCAAGGCGTCTGGACCGGTTGATGAAGGACCTCGACGAGGGCCGATTCCCCGAAGGTGACTGACTCCGCGGAACTGCGCGGCGGTCGACTTCGTTGCGGCACTGGGGTGATTAGCCCGTTTCGTGTTTGATTTGCGGTATATATCTGCCTAACGTGCGAAAAGGCCTGAACGATATGGTTCCGGCGATGTCTCCGAAGGGGAAGACGTGAACAAGGCGCAGCTCGTAGAAGCGATTGCCGACAAGGTCGGTGGCCGTCAGCAGGCCGCTGACGCCGTCGACGTGGTGCTCGACGCGATCGTCCGTGCGGTTGTCGCGGGGGATCGTGTCTCGGTCACCGGCTTCGGCTCGTTCGAGAAGGTCGACCGCCCCGCCCGCTACGCCCGCAACCCGCAGACGGGTGAGCGCGTACGGGTCAAGAAGACGTCCGTCCCCCGTTTCCGTGCGGGACAGGGCTTCAAGGACCTGGTGAGCGGCTCCAAGAAGCTCCCCAAGGGGGGCGAGGTGTCGGTCAAGAAGGCACCCAAGGGCAGCCTGTCGGGCGGTTCTTCCACCCGTACGACGGCGAAGGCGGCCGCGAAGAAGGCCACCGCCAAGAAGGCCACGGCGCGCAAGAGCACGGCCGCGGCGAAGAAGACCGCGCCCGCCGCGAAGAAGACCTCCGCGGCGGCGAAGAAGGCCACCCCGGCGGCGAAGAAGACCGCCCCGGCGAAGAAGGCCACGACGAAGAAGGCCGTCGCCGCCAAGACCGCGCCCGCCAAGAAGGCCACGGCGAAGAAGGCGCCCGCGAAGAAGACCACGGCACGCACGACCGCGGCCAAGAAGGCCACCGCACGCAAGAAGTGAGACCGGGCGCCGCTCGCTTCTCCTACGCGCCGGGCCGGGCTCCCCTCGGGGAGCCCGGCCCGCGGGCTGTCAGGAGCCGCTCAGAACGTCTGGAGCGTCACCAGGGTGATGCGCACCGAGGCGCCCTCGCCCTCGGTCTCGATCCGTACCCGCTGCCCCGGCCGCAGCAGCCGCAGGCCGCCGGCGTCGAAGGCGGGGGCGTCGAAGTCCACCGGGGTGCCGTCGTCGAGCAGCACACTGCCGGTCCGGTTCCCGGGGTCGTACGTGTACGAGGTCGCCTGCATGCACCGCAGCCTAGTGCCCCTCCCGGCAAGCTTCGCCCCGTCGCCTCATGGGGCGAACATCGCTGGTCACGGCACTAGCGGTCGGTGACCGGGGCGACGGAGGTCGTCAGACCGGCGGTGAACCGCCCCACGCCCAGTGCCAGCGCCACCCGCAGGTCGTCGCCCGTGTCCACGTCCCTGCGCACCGAATCGAGTCCCTGAGCGGCGATCTCGCCCGCGCCCGACGCAAGGTGCCGAGCCCGGGACGGCCCGCCGAACGACGGCCGCAATTCCACGCCCGGCATCGCCGACAGAAATGTCGTACCGATTCCCTGTGCGTCGCTGACAAATGCGCGGGGGAATGCGGAGGCGAAATCGAGTACCCGCGCCAATTCGCCGGGCCGTAGTGCGGGGAGGTCCGCGTTGAGCGCGGCCACCGCCGCTGCGGGTCGCCGCGAGAGCACCGACCGCACGCCGTGCTCCAGAGCGGCGTCAAGACCGGCCGCCGGTGAGTCCGCCACCGTGCGCGCCCCGAGCGCGGCCAGCGCCGGACCGGCCACGGGATCGTCCGTGACGACCACCACATCCCGTACCGCCGGGCAGGACAGCGCCGCCGACACCGTGTCGAGGGCGAACGCCAGGGCGAGGCGCGGGCGCAGTTCCTCACCCGCCGTACGCCCCAGCCTGCTCTTGGCCCGTGCGAGCGGTTTGAGCGGGACGACCAGGGACCAGGGGCCGGTCGGGTCGGTGTTCGTGGCGATCTCCCTCTCCATACGCGTACCGGACTTCCGCGGCCGTTATTCTCGCCTGCCGGTACGACGACCCGGAGGTCCGCCCCCACCGGTGAGGCGTACGGTGTTCTCCACACAAGAGGGGCCCGGGGCGGCATGTCACCGTCATCGGCCGGGCAGCAGATCAGTTCCTAGAGGAAGGCGTCCGAGTGTCCCGCCGCAGAATCGGCTTCTGGTACCGCCTGGCGGCAGCCATCGCAAAACCGCCCCTGGTGGTTCTGTTCAAGCGCGACTGGCGGGGGATGGAACACATTCCGGCCGAGGGCGGATTCATCACCGCCGTCAATCACAACTCCTACCTCGACCCGCTTTCGTACGGGCATTTCCAGTACAACACGGGCCGGGTACCGAGGCTCCTCGCGAAGGCCGGACTGTTCAGGACGCCCTTCGTCGGAATGATCCTGCGCGGCACCGGACAGATCCCCGTCTACCGCGAGACGACCGACGCGCTCGACGCCTTCCGCGCCGCCGTCGACGCCATCGAGCGGGGCGAGTGCGTCGCCTTCTACCCCGAGGGCACCCTCACCCGTGACCCCGACATGTGGCCGATGGCCGGCAAGACCGGCGCCGCCCGGGTCGCGCTGATGACCAAGGCCCCCGTCATCCCCGTCGCCCAGTGGGGCGCCAACCTCGCGATGCCGCCCTACGCCAAGGAGAGAAGGCTCCGGCTGTTCCCCCGCAAGACCCTCTCGGTGCAGGCCGGGCCGCCGGTCGACCTCTCCCGCTTCTACGGACTGGAGCAGACCCCCGAGGTGCTGCGTCAGGCGACCGAGGCGATCATGGCGGCCGTCACGGCCGAGCTGGAGGACCTGCGCGGCGAGAAGGCCCCGGCCGAGCTCTACGATCACCGCAAGGCCCGTGCGCAGCAGCGGCGCAAGGCAGAGGGAAAGGGACCCACGTGACGCACCCCGGCAAAGCGGCCGTCTTCGGAACCGGCTCATGGGGTACGGCCTTCGGCGTGGTCCTCGCCGACGCAGGCTGTGAGGTCACCCTCTGGGGCCGTCGCGCCGAAGTCGCCGAGGCGGTCAACACGACGCACACCAACCCCGGGTACCTGCCGGGAATTGAGCTCCCCGCCTCGGTCCGGGCCACCACCGACGCGGCGGAGGCCCTGCGCGGCGCCGACTTCGCGGTCCTGGCCGTGCCCTCCCAGACACTGCGCGCCAACCTCGCGGACTGGGCACCGCACCTGGAGGCGGGCACGGTCCTCGTCTCCCTGATGAAGGGCGTCGAACTCGGCACCGCCAAGCGGATGAGCGAGGTCATCGAGGACGTCACCGGGGCCACCGCCGACCGCGTCGCCGTCGTCACCGGCCCCAACCTCGCCAAGGAGATCGCCGAACGCCGGCCCGCGGCCGCCGTCGTCGCCTGCGCCGACGAGACCGTCGCCCGGCGCCTCCAGGCCGCCTGCCACACCCCGTACTTCCGGCCCTACACCAACACCGACGTGGTCGGCTGCGAGCTCGGCGGCGCGGTGAAGAACGTCATCGGCCTCGCCGTGGGCATCGCCGACGGCATGGGCCTCGGCGACAACGCCAAGGGCTCGCTCATCACCCGCGGCCTCGCCGAGACCACCCGGCTGGGCCTCGCCATGGGCGCCGACCCGCTGACCTTCTCCGGGCTCGCGGGGCTGGGCGACCTGGTGGCGACCTGCTCCTCGCCGCTGTCGCGCAACCACACCTTCGGCACCAACCTCGGCCGGGGGATGACGCTCCAGGAGACCGTCGCCGTCACGAACCAGACCGCCGAGGGGGTCAAGTCCTGCGAATCCGTGCTCGATCTGGCGCGCAGGCACGGGGTCGACATGCCGATCACCGAGACGGTCGTCGGAATCGTCCACGAGGGCAAGTCGCCGGTCGTCGCGGTCAAGGAGCTGATGTCGCGCAGCGCCAAGCCCGAGCGGCGCTGACTCGAGCTCTACCAGCAGGTACGCTCGACGCGATATGAGCAGCCAGAACCTCCCCCAGAGCCCTGAGAGCGCCGAGCCGACCTCCGGGAGCTCCGAGCAGCGCCGCAAGCCGCGTGTGGCCGTCGTGTTCGGCGGCCGGAGCTCCGAACACGGCATCTCCGTCGTCACCGCCGGCGCCGTCATGAGGGCCGTCGACCGGACGAAGTACGACGTCCTGCCGATCGGTATCACCAGGGACGGGCGGTGGGTCCTCACGGCCGACGATCCGGCCCGCATGGCGATCGCGGACCGGCAGGTCCCCGACGTGGACCAACTGGCCGAGTCCGCGAACGGATCGGTGACGCTCTCCGTCGACCCCGGCAACCGCGACGTCCTCGTCAGCGAGCCGGGGGCGCTGCCCAGGGCGCTCGGCGAGGTCGACGTCGTCTTCCCCGTGCTGCACGGTCCGTACGGCGAGGACGGCACGCTACAGGGGCTCCTGGAGCTCTCCGGTGTCCCTTACGTCGGCGCGGGCGTCCTCGCCTCGGCGGTCGGCCAGGACAAGGAGTACATGAAGCGGGTGTTCACCTCCTTCGGGCTGCCGGTCGGCCCGTACGAGGTCGTCCGCCCCCGCGAGTGGGAGTCGGACCGGCCCGCCGCCCGCAAGCGCCTCATGGAGTTCGCCGCCGAGCAGGGCTGGCCCCTCTTCGTGAAGCCCGCCCGCGGCGGCTCCTCCATGGGCATCACCAAGGTCGACGATCCCTCCGGCCTCGACGAGGCGATCGAGGAGGCCCGCCGGCACGACCCCAAGTTCCTGGTGGAGTCCCTGCTGCGCGGCCGAGAGATCGAGTGCGGCGTGCTGGAGTTCGAGGACGGGCCCCGCGCGAGCGTCCCCGCCGAAATTCCCCCCGTCACCGCCCACGAGTTCTACGACTTCGAGGCCAAGTACATCGACTCGGCGGCCGGCCTGGTCCCCGCGCCCCTGACCGAGGAGCAGACCGCCGAGGTGCGGCGGCTCGCCGTCGAGGCCTTCGAAGCCGCGTCCTGCGAAGGCCTGGTGCGCGCCGACTTCTTCCTCACCGAGGACGGCGACTTCGTCATCAACGAGATCAACACCATGCCCGGCTTCACCCCGATCTCCATGTTCCCCCGCATGTGGCAGGAGAGCGGTGTGGACTACGCGGAGCTGGTGGACCGGCTCATCCAGGCGGCGCTCGACCGCTCCACCGGCCTGCGCTGACCCGTACCGGGCCGGGTGCGCCCGCGAGGTGCCGCCCGGCCGGGTGCCTCGCGCGCGTACCGGGCGCGTGGCCGGTGCCGTCCGCGTACGTCCGGTGCGAGGACGCCCACCGGGCACTCGCGCGCACCGGACGACGCCCTTCGGGGGCAGGCAGGGCCGGTCACGCCTCAGACGCTGCCGGGGACCGTCTTCCTGACCGGGGCGGCGAACGCCGACAGCGGGGTGATGTCGTGGGCGTACGCCTTCGAGAGCGTGACCTCGACGTACGCCTTGCGGTACGTCGTCGTGAACCGGGGACCGACGTCATCCCGCTGCTCCAGCAGCCAGTTGACGCCGTCCGCGTCGACACCCTTGGACTGGGCGTCATCCATCTTCGGGGGCCGGGGCACGCCGCAGCGCAGTACGATCGCCCCGTCCCCCCAGCCGGCGGTCAGTACCGACTCCGGTCCGGGATCACTCCGCTCCAGGCCGGTGACGGTCCTGGGCAGCTCCTTGTGCAGCGCCTCGCAGTACGCGGCTTCCTCCGACGAGGGCGTGGGGACCGCGACCGAGGGAGCCGCGTCCCCCGCGGAGCAGCCCGCCGCGGCCAGGACGGCCAGAGCGGCGGACGGACCGAGCAGTACGGAGCGGCGGAACCGGCGGCAGTTGTACGTCACCGGCCCAGCGTAGACGGGGGTCAGAGGTGGACGATCGGGCAGGTCAGGGTTCGGGTGATGCCGTCCACCTGCTGGACCTTGGCGACCACCATGCGACCGAGGGCGTCGACCGTGTCGGCCTGCGCGCGCACGATCACGTCGTAGGGGCCTGTGACGTCTTCCGCCTGGATCACTCCCGGGAGTTTTGCGATGGTCTCGGCGACGAACGACGCCTTGCCCACCTCGGTCTGGATGAGGATGTACGCCTGTACCACGGAACCTCCAGGACGGCCACGAGGATCATGTGGGGGAAAGGGACGCCACGGTATCGCGTCGCCGCGGGCCGCGGGGAGACCTGCGGGCCTGTTGACGCCGACGGTGTGGCGTACGCACCACAGAAGTTGACGTATCTCCTGACGTTACCGACAGCGGCGAGGGCCCGCGACCGCGGGCCCGCCGGAGCGGAAGAGGGACGATGCCCGTACGCCGAGGGGCTGCCGGCACCCGTCACCCGCCCGTCCACGGCCCGGACAACCGGCCGCTGAAGCAGCCCGGACACCTGTCCGGTGCGATAGATGAGAGGTGAGACTCGGTGAAGGGAACCGTGGGCGAGTTGGGGGAGTTCGGGCTCATCAGAGAGCTCACGTCCCGGCTCACCACCACTCCGGCGGTGCGGCTGGGACCCGGCGACGACGCCGCGGTCGTGGCCGCCCCCGACCGCAGGGTCGTGGCCAGTACGGACATCCTGCTGGAAGGGCGGCACTTCCGCCGCGACTGGTCGACGGCGTACGACGTCGGGCGCAAGGCGGCCGCGCAGAACCTCGCCGACATCGCGGCCATGGGCGCCGTACCGACCGCTCTGCTCCTGGGTCTGGTCGTACCCGCCGATCTCCCCGTCACCTGGGCCACCGAGCTCATGGACGGGCTGCGGGACGAGTGCCAGGTCGCCGGGGCGGCCGTCGTCGGCGGCGACGTCGTGGGCGGCGACACCATCACCGTCTCGATCACCGCGCTCGGCGACCTGCGCAACCACGAGCCCGTCACCCGGGCCGGCGCCCGGCCCGGAGACGTGGTGGCCGTCACCGGCTGGCTCGGCTGGTCGGCCGCCGGGTTCGCCGTGCTGTCCCGGGGCTTCCGCTCGCCGCGCGCCTTCGTGGAGGCCCACCGGCGTCCCGAACCGCCCTACCACGCGGGGCCCGCGGCCGCGGGACTCGGCGCCACCGCGATGACCGACGTCAGTGACGGGCTCGTCGCCGATCTCGGGCACATCGCGGAGGCCAGCAAGGTCCGCATCGATCTGCGCTCCGGGCTCATCGACATCCCCTCGCAGATGTCCGACATCGGGCAGGCCGTCGGCGTGGACCCGCTGCAGTGGGTGCTCACCGGAGGGGAGGACCACGCGATCGTGGCGACGTTCCCGCCGGACGTGAAGCTCCCCGCCCGCTGGAGGGTGATCGGCGAGGTCCTCAACCCGTCGGCCCTGCCGCAGGTCACCGTCGACGGGGCCCCGTGGAGCAGCAAGGGCGGCTGGGACCATTTCGGGTCGATAGAGGACGCCCAGTAGATTCCCGGTCATGACCGGGAACACCGCCGTACCGCCCCGCGTGCTCACCGTCGCCGGATCCGATTCCGGCGGCGGTGCGGGCATCCAGGCCGACCTGAAGACGATGCTCGCCCTCGGCGCCCACGGGATGAGCGTGCTGACCGCGGTGACGGCCCAGAACTCGCTGGGCGTGCAGGGGGCCTGGGACCTCTCGGTGGAGGCCGTGCGCGCCCAGTACCGCAGTGTCGTCGACGACATCGGCGTCCAGGCCGTGAAGACCGGCATGCTGTCCTCGGCCGCACTCGTCGGGACCGTCGCCGCGCTCCTCGCGGAGACGGACGCCCCCGTCGTCGTGGATCCGGTGGGAGTCTCCAAGCACGGCGACGCGCTGCTCGCGGCCGAGGCGCTGGACTCCGTACGCACCGAACTGCTGCCCCGTGCGACGGTGGCCACCCCGAACCTCGACGAGGTGGCCCAGCTCACGGGTGTCGAGGTCACCGACGAACAGGGGATGCGGCGAGCCGCTGCCGCGATGCTCTCCTACGGGCCGCGCTGGGTGGTCGTCAAGGGCGGGCACCTGCCGGGCGAGGCCGTGGACCTCCTGACGGACGGCAGCGAGGAACACTGGCTGCGCGCACCCCGGCTCGACAACCGGCACACCCACGGCACGGGGTGCACCCTGGCGTCCGCGATCGCGTGCGGGCTCGCCGGGGGCCAGGACGTGCCGACCGCCGTACGGGGCGCGAAGGCGTACGTCACCGGCGCGATCCGGGCGGGGTTCGCGCTGGGCGGCGGCATCGGCCCCGTCGACCACGGGTGGGCGACGCGCAGCGGTACGGCGACCGGCTGAGGCGTACCTGCCCCGGAGCGTGGCAAAAGGCCGGTCCACCGAGGTGGACCGGCCTTTTGGGCAACCGGAAGGCTGCGCTACGACGGGAACGTCAGCGCGCGACCTTGCCGGCCTTGATGCACGAGGTGCAGACGTTGAGCCGCTTCGGCGTCCGACCGACCACGGCACGCACGCGCTGGATGTTGGGATTCCAGCGACGGGACGTACGGCGGTGCGAGTGCGAAATGCTGTTGCCGAAGCTCGGCCCCTTGCCGCAAACGTCGCAGTTGGCAGCCACGGGTCACTCCAAAGACTTCAGATGCACTTACAGTGAATTCCGGCGCGCCGGAATCATTTTACTGAAGTGGCGGTACCGGAGGAATGGCCCGACTCTCGCCGGGCAACCGAAGCAGCATACAACGCCTGCTCCGGAGATACGAAACTACCACGGGTTGCCGGGCCGGCTGTCCCGCCCCTGTCCCCGGCGGACGCTCCCCGCAGGGCTACCCTGCGGTGCAGCCCGCCCCCCACGGCCGCCCCAAGGAGGACCGACGGTGCCGCAGCCCCCCGACGATGTGGACGCCGTCGCGGTGCGCACCTGGTGCTCCCTGGCCCTGGAGGCACTGGGCCGCGAGCGCCGGGCGATCGACGCGATCAACGTCTTCCCGGTCGCCGACGGGGACACCGGCACCAACCTCTACCTGACCGTCGAGTCGGCGGCGGCGGCCGTCGAAGCCGTCTTCGCCGCCCACGAGACCGGCAGCACCTCGCCCGCCCCCGCCGACGCCGTACGCGCCATGGCACACGGGGCCCTGATCGGTGCCCGCGGCAACTCCGGGACCATCCTGGCCCAGTTGCTGCGGGGTATGGCGGGCGTGCTGGCCGAGGGCGGCGACGCGGACCACCTGCGCAGGGCGCTGACCGAGGCCGCCGCCGCCGCCCGGCAGGCCGTCGCCCACCCCGTCGAGGGCACCGTGCTGACCGTGGCCACCGCGTCCGCCGAAGCCGCGGCCGCCACCGCCCCGGCCACGGACCTCACCGAGGTGCTCCACGCGGCGTACGAAGGCGCGCTCACCGCCCTGGCCGCGACTCCCGCCCGGCTCGCCGTCCTCGGGCGCGCGGGCGTCGTGGACGCCGGCGGGCAGGGCCTGGTGGCCGTCCTCGGGGCGCTGCTGGAGGCGGTCGGCGGCCGGGCCCCGGCCCAGGTGGTGAGGACGGCGGACCCCGACGCCCTGCTCCTGACCGGGAACTGCGCCGAGCCGGACCCCGAGGGCGGCCCCGCCTTCGAGGTGATCTACCTGCTGGAGGCCGGGGACGACGACGTCGCCCGGCTGCGCGGCCGGCTCGACGCCCTGGGGGAGTCCCTCGTGGTGGTCGGCGGCGACGGCCTGTGGAACGTCCACGTCCATGTCGACGACGCCGGGGCGGCCGTCGAGGCCGGGGTCGAGGCCGGCCGGCCCTACCGCATCCGGATCACCCACTTCGCCGCCGACCGCGTCCGTACCCGCCAGGAGCCGGCCCAGCGCGCGGTCGTCGTGGTCGTCCCCGGCGACGGCCTCTCGGGCCTCTGCGCGGAGGCGGGAGCCACCGCCGTGCTGGCACGCCCGGGAGAGCCGCCCGCCAGCGGGGAGCTGGTCGACGCGATCCGCCGGGCCCACGCCCGCGAGGTGGTCCTGCTGCCCAACGACGCCCAGCTGCGCCACACCGCCGCCGCGGCCGCCGAGCAGGCCAGGACCGAAGGCGTCCGCGTGGCCCTCATCCCCACCCGCGCCGCCGTCCAGGGCCTCGCCGCGCTCGCCGTCCACGAACCGGACCGCAGCTTCGACGAGGACGTCGTCGCCATGACAGCGGCGGCAGGCGCCACCCGGTACGCCGAACTGGCCGTCGCCGAAAGGCAGTCGTGGACCATGGCCGGCGTCTGCCAGGCCGGTGACGTCCTCGGCCTGATCGACGGGGACGTCGCCGTGATCGGCGAGGACGTCCCCGGCACCGCCCGCACGGTCCTGGACCGGATGCTGTCGGCCGGCGGCGAACTCGTCACCCTCGTCCTCGGCGAGGGCGTCCCCGACGCCGTCGCCGACGCCCTGTGCGCGCACGTCCGCGACGGCCACCTGGCCGTCGACACGGTGGTCTACCGGGGCGGCCACCAGACGGCACCCCTGCTGATCGGCGTCGAGTGACGACCCTCCGTGGTCCGGCGCCCCGCGACATCTGTCAGTGGTGTGGTGTGCAATGGACCGCGTGTCCGCTTTCGACGAACCCCTCAAGAAGCTGCTCGGCGGAGCCACCGCGAAGGTGATGGCCGAACACCTCGACCTGCACACGGTCGGTGACCTGCTGCACCACTACCCGCGGCGCTACGAGGAGCGCGGCCGCCTCACGGCGCTCGCCGAACTCCCGCTGGACGAGCACGTGACGGTCGTCGCCCAGGTCGCCGACGCGCGGATCATGATGTTCAACAACGGCCGCGGCAAACGCCTCGAAGTCACCCTCACCGACGGCAGCGGCAGGCTCCAGCTGGTCTTCTTCGGACACGGCGTCCACAAGCCCCACAAGGAGCTCCTGCCCGGCCGGCGCGCGATGTTCGCCGGCAAGGTGTCCGTCTTCAACCGCAGGATGCAGCTCGCCCACCCCACGTACCAACTCCTCGACGCCCATGGCGAGGACGAGGCGACCGAGGCCGTCGACGCCTTCGCCGGGCAGCTCCTGCCGATCTACCCGGCCTGCAAGCAGCTCGACTCCTGGCGTATCGCCAAGGCCGTCGACACCGTTCTGCCGAGCGCGGGGGACGCCGTGGACCCGCTGCCGGCGTCCCTGCGCGAAGGGCGGGGGTTCGTCCCGCTGCCCGAGGCCCTGCTCAAGATCCACCGGCCGCGTACCAAGGCGGACATCGCCGCCGCGCGCGAGCGGCTGCGGTGGGACGAGGCGTTCGTCCTCCAGGTGGCCCTCGCCCGCCGGCGGTACGCCGACAAGCAGCTCCCGGCGGTCGCCCGGGGAGCCGTCGCCGACGGCATCCTCGACTCCTTCGACGCCGGTCTCCCCTTCACCCTGACCGCGGGCCAGCAGAAGGTCACCGAGGAGATCTTCGGTGACCTGGCGACCGAGCACCCCATGCACCGGCTGCTCCAGGGTGAGGTGGGCTCCGGCAAGACCCTGGTCGCCCTGCGCGCCATGCTCCGGGTCGTCGACGCCGGCGGGCAGACCGCGCTGCTGGCCCCCACCGAGGTCCTCGCCCAGCAGCACCACCGCTCCATCACCGAGATGATGGGCGAGCTGGCCGGGAACTGGGGACTGTGGAGCGAAGCGCCTCCCGACGAGGGGCCGCGGCCGGGCGCCGGGCGGGCGCCCGGCGGCTCCGCCCGGGGCACCAAGGTCGTCCTGCTGACCGGCTCCATGGGCACCGCGGCCCGCCGCCAGGCACTGCTCGACCTGGTCACCGGCGAGGCCGGGATCGTCATCGGCACCCACGCGCTGATCGAGGACAAGGTCAAGTTCCACGACCTCGGCCTCGTCGTCGTCGACGAACAGCACCGCTTCGGCGTGGAGCAGCGCGACGCCCTGCGCTCCAAGGGGAAGCAGCCGCCGCACCTCCTCGTGATGACCGCCACCCCCATCCCCCGCACCGTCGCGATGACGGTCTTCGGTGACCTGGAGACCTCCGTCCTGGACCAGCTGCCGGCCGGCCGTTCGCCCATCGCCAGCCATGTCGTCCCCGCCAAGGACAAACCCCACTTCCTCAGCCGCGCCTGGGAGCGCGTCCGCGAGGAGACCGAGAACGGCCACCAGGCGTACGTGGTGTGCCCCCGCATCGGTGACGACGCCGACGAGGCGGAGGGGAAGAAGGGGAAGAAGAAGCAGACGGCCCCCGAGGACGAGGCCGGGAAACGCCCGCCGCTCGCGGTCCTGGAGATCGCGGACCAGCTCTCCCGGGGTCCCCTGGCCGGTCTGCGGATCGAGGTGCTCCACGGCAGGATGCACCCCGACGACAAGGACGCCGTGATGCGCCGGTTCGCCGCCGGCGAGGTCGACGTGCTGGTCGCCACCACCGTCATCGAGGTCGGGGTCAACGTTCCCAACGCCACCGCGATGGTCATCATGGACGCCGACCGCTTCGGCGTCTCCCAGCTGCACCAGCTGCGCGGACGGGTCGGGCGCGGCTCGGCCCCCGGCCTCTGCCTGCTGGTCAGCGAGGCCCACGAGGCGAGTCCCGCCAGGGCCCGGCTCTCCGCGGTCGCCGCCACCCTCGACGGCTTCGAGCTCTCCCGGATCGACCTCGAACAGCGCCGCGAGGGCGATGTCCTCGGCCAGGCCCAGTCCGGCGTCCGCTCCTCCCTGCGGGTGCTCAGCGTCATCGACGACGAGGAGGTCATCGCGGCGGCCCGCGAGGAGGCCGTCCGCGTCGTCGCGGCCGATCCGGACCTCGACGGCCTGCCGGAGCTGCGCACCGCGCTGGACGCCCTCCTGGACAAGGAGCGCGAGGAGTACCTCGACAAGGGGTGAGGGCCGCATCCACCCCGACGCCATATCGTGGGAGCACGGCGCGCGTCCCGTCCTGCGCGCCGCCCGCGACCCGAGGACCAGACACCCATGACCCGCGTGATCGCAGGTGAGGCCGGCGGCCGCCGCTTGGCCGTCCCGCCCGGCACCGGCACCCGACCCACCTCCGACCGGGCGCGCGAGGGCCTGTTCTCCACGTGGGAGGCGCTCCTGGGCACGCTCGACGGCATCCGCGTCGCCGATCTGTACGCCGGCTCCGGCGCCGTGGGCCTGGAGGCGCTCTCGCGCGGGGCGTCCCACACGCTGCTCGTCGAGGTCGACGCCAAGGCCGTCCGCACCGTCCGCGACAACGTCCGCACCCTGGGCCTGCCGGGTGCCGAGGTCCGGGCAGGCAAAGCCGAGCAGATCGTGACAGGTCCGGCACCGGAGATGCCGTACGACGTGGTGTTCCTCGATCCGCCGTACGCCGTCACAGATGACGATCTTGGCGAGATCCTGCTCACACTCCGTGCTGAGGGGTGGCTCTCCGGCGAAGCCCTCGTCACGGTGGAACGGAGCACACGGGGCGGAGAATTCAGCTGGCCGCCGGGATTCGAGCCACTGCGGGCCCGTCGTTACGGCGAGGGAACGCTTTGGTACGGTCGCGCCGCTTCCACGTGCGACGACGCACGATGACCGCACCGGAGAGCGAGGGAACCACGTTGCGCCGCGCCGTCTGTCCGGGGTCGTTCGACCCCATCACCAACGGACATCTCGACATCATCGGCCGAGCCTCGAAGCTGTACGACGTCGTGCACGTCGCGGTGATGATCAACCAGTCCAAGAAGGGGCTGTTCACGGTCGAGGAGCGGATCGAGCTGATCCGCGAGGTCACCGCCGACTTCGGCAACGTCCAGGTCGAGTCCTTCCACGGCCTGCTGGTCGACTTCTGCAAGCAGCGCGAGATCCCGGCCATCGTGAAGGGCCTGCGCGCCGTCAGCGACTTCGACTACGAACTGCAGATGGCCCAGATGAACAACGGGCTCTCGGGGGTGGAAACGCTCTTCGTGCCCACGAACCCCACCTACAGCTTCCTGTCGTCCTCCCTGGTCAAGGAGGTCGCCACCTGGGGAGGCGACGTCTCGCACCTGCTGCCCCCGGCGGTCCACGACGCCCTGGTGGAACGGCTGCGCCGCGCGTGACGGGCTGACCACCCGTCACCAGGTGTCGGGCGGGAGGCGACTGGCCTTACAGTCGTCCCGTCCGTCTCCAACAGCAGCAGAGAGTGGCGAGCACACGGTGGACGTGCAGAAGAAGCTCGACGAGATCGTCGAAACGGTCGGGAACGCCCGCTCCATGCCCATGTCGGCCTCCTGCGTGGTCAACCGCGCCGAGCTGCTCGCGCTGCTCGAGGAGGTGCGCGAGGCCCTGCCCGGTTCCCTCGCCCACGCCGAGGAGCTCATCGGCGGCAGGGAGCAGCTCGTCGAGCAGGCCCGGCAGGAGGCCCAGCGGATCATCGAGTCGGCCCGCGCCGAGCGGGGCTCCCTGATCTCCGGCACCGAGATCGCCCGGCGCTCCCAGGCGGAGGCGGACCGGATCCTGTCCGAGGCCCGCCGGGAGGCCGACCAGGTCCGGGCCGAGGCCGACGAGTACGTCGACAGCAAGCTCGCCAACTTCGAGGTCGTCCTCACCAAGACCATCGGCTCCGTCGACCGCGGCCGGGAGAAGCTCCTGGGCCGCGGCGAGGGGCTCGACGAGCAGGGCTACGAGGACCCGGACTTCGCGGAGGCGCCCGAGCGCAGCGCGGACCCCGAGACGCTCAGGCGGCGCGCGGACGACTATGTCGACACGAAACTCGGCGCCTTCGAGGCCGTGCTGGCCAAGACGCTGGAGGCCGTCGGCCGCGGCAGGCAGAAGCTGCACGGCCGGGTGGCCACCGACGAGCTCGGGGCGCACATGGCGGCGCAGGAGGCCGGGGGCGCCACGCTGCGCACCAGTGACGAGGACCACTGGGCGGGTCTCGCGGAGCTCGCCACACCGGCTCCGCAGCCGCAGTACACCGAGCCCGCACAGCCGGACTACGCGCCGGCGGCCGACTACCAGGACCCCTCGCAGACCGGCTTCCCCGTCCAGGCGCAGCCCGAGCCGCAGTACGCGCAGACGTACGCCTACCAGGACCAGCCGCTCCCGCAGGCGGACCCCTATCCCGCCTACCAGCAGCCCGACCCGTACGCCGCCTACCAGCAGCAGGGCGGTTACGACCCGAACCAGCAGCACAGCGGTTACGACCCGAACCAGCAGCAGGACCACGCCTGGCCGCAGCAGGCCCAGGCGCCCGCGCAGCAGGGTGAGAGCGCGCTCGACGAGACCAGTCTGTTCGACACGAGCATGATCGACCTGGAGCAGCTCCGCCGGTACGAGCAAGGCCGCTGAGGCCGGGGCCCGGGGGGCGGGCGGACCGGATTGGGAGCTGGGCGGTACGTCCAGTATCCTGGCTCTTCGGTCGCGCGTATGTCCGCGATCCCGGCTGCCCGCATCCTCTCCGGACCGGGGCGGCCCTCCCGAAGCCCCACCTCGCGCATGATCCCGAAAGCAGGAGAAGCCCTGAACGGCCACCTCGACCACCGCAACCCCCTCGTGTTCGATACGCGGGAGCTGGGTCGGCGTCCTGGTGCCCTGAAGCGGCTGACCCGCTCGGTCGAGGCGCCGAAGGACCTCGGTATCGACGGGGTCATCGGTGTGCCGGAGAACGCGCCCCTGGCGCTGGACCTCCGCCTCGAATCGGTCATGGAAGGGGTGCTCGTCACGGGTACCGCCCGTGCGACGGCCGAGGGGGAGTGCGTAAGGTGTCTGGAGCCGCTGCACCTCGATGTGGAAGCGGACTTCCAGGAGATGTTCTCGTACCCTGACGCCGATGACCGGAACCGCAGCAGGACCGCGGACCCGGTCGACGACGCCGAGGACGACGAGGACAGGTTCTTTCTCGAGGACGGCTTGTTCGACCTCGAGCCTGTGCTGCGCGACGCGGTGGTGCTCGCACTGCCGCTGCAGCCGGTGTGCAAGGAGACCTGTGCCGGTCTGTGTTCCGAGTGCGGAATCAGGCTGGACGAGAATCCGGGCCACCACCACGATGCCGTCGACATCCGTTGGGCGGCACTGCAAGGACTCGCCGAGACCGTTCAGGACGGCGAGAAGGACAACATGGGCGGCGCCGAACCGGGCGTCGACGAGAAGCAGGAGAAGTAGCCGTGGCTGTTCCGAAGCGGAAGATGTCGCGCAGCAACACGCGCCACCGCCGGTCGCAGTGGAAGGCTGCGGTCCCCACCCTGGTTTCGTGCGAGCGTTGCCAGGAGCCGAAGCTCCAGCACATTGCGTGCCCGAGCTGCGGCACCTACAACAAGCGCCAGGTCCTCGAGGTCTGAGCGGCTGGTGAGAGGCCCGATGTCTGAGTTGTCCAGCGCCAAGAAGCAGGCAGACAACGTCAACACAGCCTCGTCCCACACGCTTCTGGAAGGGCGGCTCGGGTATCACCTCGAGTCCGCCCTTCTGGTGCGTGCGCTGACCCACCGTTCGTACGCGTACGAGAACGGCGGTCTGCCCACCAACGAGCGGCTCGAATTCCTCGGGGATTCGGTGCTCGGCCTGGTGGTCACGGACACGCTGTACCGCACCCACCCCGACCTGCCCGAAGGCCAGCTGGCCAAGTTGCGGGCCGCGGTGGTCAACTCGCGTGCGCTTGCGGAAGTGGGCCGCGGCCTCGAACTCGGCTCCTTCATCCGGCTCGGCCGCGGTGAAGAGGGTACGGGGGGCCGGGACAAGGCTTCCATCCTCGCCGACACCCTGGAAGCGGTGATCGGCGCCGTCTATCTCGACCAGGGCCTCGGCGCGGCCTCGGAGCTGGTTCACCGGCTCTTCGACCCGCTGATCGACAGGTCCTCGAACCTCGGAGCCGGCCTGGACTGGAAGACCAGTCTCCAGGAGCTCACCGCGAGCGAGAGCCTCGGAGTCCCCGAGTACCTCGTCACGGAGACCGGCCCCGACCACGAGAAGACCTTTACTGCTGCCGCTCGCGTCGGTGGTGTCTCGTACGGCACCGGCACCGGCCGTAGCAAGAAGGAAGCGGAGCAGCAGGCGGCGGAATCCGCCTGGCGCGAGATCAGCGCCGCCGCGGAGGCACGGGAGGCGGCGGCGAAGACCGCCGCGGAGGCAGGGGCCGCCGACACCCCTGCCACTCCGGCGCCGCACACGGACGCCGCTCCGGCCTGAGCGTTTCGGGGAGCCCCTCGGTGCCTGGTGCACCGGGGGGCTCTCGCTGTGTCTTCCCGTCCCGAAGGAGTGTTCACCGTGCCGGAACTGCCCGAGGTCGAGGTCGTGCGACGGGGCCTGGAGCGCTGGGTCGCCGGGCGCACCGTCGACGAGGTCGAGGTGCTGCACCCGCGTGCCGTGCGCCGGCACCTCGCGGGTGGGGTGGACTTCGCGGCCCGCCTCCGCGGCTTGCGCTTCGGCACGGCGATGCGCCGCGGCAAGTACCTCTGGGTCCCCCTCGACGAGGGGGAGTTCTCGATGCTCGGCCACCTCGGCATGAGCGGCCAACTGCTCGTGCGGCCGGAGGCGGCCCCGGACGAGAAGCACCTGCGCATCAGATTCCGTTTCGACGACGTCCTCGGCACGGAGCTGCGCTTCGTCGACCAGCGCACCTTCGGGGGGCTCTCGCTCCACGACAACACCCCCGAGGGACTGCCCGACGTCATCGCGCACATCGCCCGCGACCCCCTGGACCCGGCCTTCGACGACACCGCGTTCCACACGGCGCTGCGCCTGCGCCGTACGACGGTCAAACGCGCCCTGCTCGACCAGTCGCTGATCAGCGGAGTCGGCAACATCTACGCGGACGAGGCGCTCTGGCGCAGCAGGATCCACTACGAACGGCCGACGGCGACGCTGACCCGCCCCGTGACCGCCGGGCTGCTCGGCCATGTCCGGGACGTGATGCGCGAGGCCCTCGACCAGGGCGGGACCAGCTTCGACAGTCTGTACGTCAACGTGAACGGTGAATCCGGCTACTTCGACCGGTCGCTCGACGCGTACGGCCGCGAGGGCGAGCCCTGCCACCGCTGCGGTACGCCGATGCGCCGCCGGCCGTGGATGAACCGGTCCAGCTACTTCTGCCCCCGCTGCCAGCGCCCGCCGCGGGCGGGCTGAACGCGCGGGGACCGTACGGGCCGGCGGGGTCAGCCCTCGCGGGCGGCGTCGTAACGGCCGCGCGCGTCGAGCACCTCGGGCATCCGGCCCTCCACGAGCTGGATGAGGTCCAGCAGCCTGCCCGCCACCTCACGCCCCAGACCGGTCAGCTCGTAGTCGACGCGCGGCGGGTTGGTGGGGCGGGCCTCCCGGAGCACCAGGCCGTCGCGCTCCAGGGCGTGCAGGGTCTGGGAGAGCATCTTCTCGCTGACCCCGTCGACGCGGCGGCGCAGTTCGTTGAAGCGGAGGCCGCTCTCGAGGAGGGCCCCCAGGGTGAGACCGCCCCAGCGGCCCGTGACGTGCTCCAGTGTTTTGCGCGAGGGGCACTGACGGGAGAAGACATCGAAGGGGCAGAGGCCGTCGCCGTTCAGGCCGTCGCCGTTCGTCTCCGACTCGTCCATGGCGCCAGCTTACGCCCGTACAGCGCTTACTCGCGGAGAGTGCTGGACCGTAGGATGCGCGTGGGCAAGGCCGCAGCTCGGGGGCTGTCGCGCCTTCACCGCATGAGTGAGGCGCCGGTTCGTCCGGTCGGCCTTGCCCCTCCCACCGGTCGCGCTCGGGCGGGACCGGCCGGCCGGGCCTCAGAAGCCGAAGTCCTGCGTCCACCAGGGGCCGCCGGAGCCGAAGTGCACACCCACGCCGAGTGTCGTGTAATCGCAGTTGAGAATGTTTGCGCGATGGCCGTCGCTGTTCATCCAGGCGTCCATCACGGCCTGTGCGTCGGCCTGGCCGCGGGCTATGTTCTCGCCGCCGAGCCCCGTCACACCGGCCTTCGCCGCGCGGTCCCAGGGGGTGGCGCCGTCCGGATCGGTGTGGTCGAAGAAGCCGCGCGCGGCCATGTCCTCGCTGAAGTCCTGGGCCAGAGCGGTCAGGGACGCGCTGGCGGTGACCGGGCGGCAGCCGACCTTGGAGCGCTCCTCGTTCACGAGAGCGAGCACGGCGTCCTGCGCGGAGGCGGCGGCCGGTGAGGAGGGTGCGTGGCTCGGCGAGGCGGGGGTGGCCCGGGGAGCCGCCGGGGCCTTCGAAGCCGGGGGCGCACTCTTCTTCGCTTCCGCGGACGGTGCCGTGGTCCGCTCCGGCGTCCTGGCCGGTGCCGGCTTCCTCGTGGCGGCCGGCTTCTCCGTCTGCCGGCGGACTTGCTTCGACGCGGTGGGCGACGGCTTGCCGTCCGGGGTGGCGGAGGGGGACTTCGACGGCGCCGCGGAACGGTCCGTACCCCTTCCGGCCTGGGCGGACGCGGAGGCGGAGGCGCGCCCGGTGGGATCTGCGGAGGAGCCACCCTGGGTCAGCAGGTCGGGAGCGCCGCCCGTGCGGACCTGGTCCGGGGCGGAGCCACCGCTGATGCTGTAGGTGTCGCCACCCGGCAGCAGACCCGACGCGACGGCGACGGCGCCGACGGCCACGGCCGCGGAGACCCCGAGCAGGCCGGTGCGCAGGGGCACTCCGCTCCGCCTCTTCCGGCGGGAACCGCGGGGTGCTTCGGCAGCGCGCGCGGCTTGCTGCTCAGCTGCGGGGGCTGCGCCTGCGCGTCGATGGCGTCCCATGCGCTGTGCCTTCCTCGTGCTCGGAGCGCCGCTACGACGACACCGTGTCCACCGTCCGGCTCACCCGATCGGGTGAGCTATTGCGACGGGACTGTACGCCATGGCGTATTCGGGCGACGCGCTCCTCGATCAATTGGGCGGTTAGCGTTCGGGCATGAACGAAGACGCACGACTCGTCGTATGGGTACGCGGCCGAGTACAGCAAGTAGGGTTCCGCTGGTTCACCAGGGCAAATGCTTTGGAGATCGGAAGTCTTACCGGCTTCGCCCTCAATCTGGACGACGGCCGTGTCCAGGTCGTCGCGGAAGGGCCGCGTGAGAATTGCCACCGTCTCCTCGACTGGCTCGCAACCGGCGACACACCCGGCCAGGTGGAAGGTGTGACTGAGATCTGGGACACGCCCCGGGGTGGTTATGAAGGATTCGCGATCCGCTGATCCGGGCGGCGGAGGCGGGGCCGATCCTCTGTGAGTGCGGCGCGTGGCGAGGGGCGGGCGCGAGGGGCCCCGGGAAGCGCGCACCCGAAATGACCTGCGAAAGCAGCCGTCGGCGGAGCATGGTTGCCAAGAAGTGGATGTCATGCGAGGGTGCGGCATTAACGAAGATCTCCACGCCCCTCGGGGTCCCGCAGGAGAGCCGCGCCGAATGATCGTCCAGGCGTGCGCCCCCGGGACACCCTCCTCACGGGGCGTGATCGTGTTGACCGTCAAACTTTTTGGTGAGACGCTGAAATCCCCGCGCACCTTGGCTGTTCGGCAGTGCTGGTTGACAGCAGAGCCGCAGTGACGACCGGCCACTGCCGAGCACCGCGGGTGCGATTCCCTCACGACCCACACCGCATCGGTCGGTCACTCAGTGTGGAGGACCATCCATCATGGCAAAGGCGCTTCTCGGTTACGTCGGCGGTTCCGACCCGCGACTCCTCGCCGAGATGCGACGGCTTCAGCAGCGCGTCCAGGATCTTGAATCCGAGCTTGCCCGGATCCAGGACGAGAACGACGCGCTCAGCGCCGCCGCACAGCACCAGGAGTCGCTGCTCGACAGCATCGACATCGACGTACCCCAGGCGGAGCCCGCGCTGACCTGATCGCCGGCCCGGCAGGGCCGGTCGGACAGCTCGTGCCACTCGCTCGAGATCACCACCGGAATGTCTTCGTCACGGATCGTCGTCCTGGGCGCCGAGGAATGCTCGTCATCCCTGGCCGCACGCGATCCGTCACGCCGACTCTGCACGATGGACAAGGGACGCTTCGGCGTCCCTTTTTTCATTCCCCCCGGCCTGCCCCTGATGGAGCGCTCTTCGCTTACCGTCTGATGTGCCCTGCGCCTTCGTCAGCGAAACCGGGAGGGAAAGGTAGAGTCCGGCGGCGTGCACCTCAAGGCCCTGACCCTACGTGGTTTCAAGTCATTCGCCTCCGCCACGACCCTGCGCTTCGAGCCGGGGATCACCTGCGTGGTCGGGCCCAACGGCTCCGGCAAATCCAATGTGGTGGACGCTCTCTCCTGGGTCATGGGGGAGCAGGGGGCCAAATCCCTGCGCGGCGGCAAGATGGAAGACGTGATCTTCGCCGGCACCACCGGCAGGCCACCGCTGGGCCGCGCGGAAGTGTCGTTGACCATCGACAATTCTGACGGTGCACTGCCCATCGAGTACGCCGAAGTGACGATCACCCGGATCATGTTCCGCAACGGCGGCAGCGAATACCAGATCAATGGCGACACCTGCCGGCTGCTCGACATCCAGGAACTCCTTTCGGACTCCGGTATCGGCCGCGAGATGCACGTCGTCGTCGGGCAGGGCCGGCTGGACTCCGTCCTGCAGGCCGATCCCATGGGGCGCCGCGCCTTCATCGAAGAGGCGGCCGGCGTGCTCAAGCACCGCAAGCGCAAGGAGAAGGCGTTGCGGAAGCTGGAGGCGATGGGCGCCAATCTCGCCCGGGTCCAGGACCTGACCGACGAACTGCGGCGCCAGCTCAAACCCCTCGGCCGGCAGGCCGCCGTGGCCCGCAGGGCCGCCGTCATCCAGGCCGACCTGCGCGACGCGCGGCTCCGCCTCCTCGCCGACGACCTGGCGCGCCTCCGTGAGGCGCTGCGCGGCGAGATCGCCGACGAGGCTGCCCTCAAGCGGCGCAGGGAAGCGGCGGAGGGCGAACTCAAGGCGGCACTCGCCCGTGAGGCGGACCTGGAGGACGAGGTCCGGAGGCTGGCGCCGCGCCTTCAGCGGGCTCAGCAGACCTGGTACGAACTCTCGCAGCTGGCCGAGCGGGTACGGGGCACGGTCTCGCTCGCCGACGCGCGCGTGAAGAGCGCCACCGCGCCACAGGAGGAGGAGCGGCGCGGGCGAGACCCGCAGGACATGGAGCGCGAGGCCGCCCGGATCCGCGAGCAGGAGGCGGAACTGGAGGCCGCACTCGAAGCGGCGGAGCACGCCCTGGAGGACACCACCGCGCACCGGGCCGAACTGGAACGCGAGTTGGCGGCGGAGGAGCGCCGGCTCCGGGACGCGGCCCGGGCCATCGCCGACCAGCGCGAGGGCCTCGCCCGGCTCAACGGCCAGGTCAACGCCGCCCGCAGCCGGGCCGGTTCGGCGCAGGCCGAGATCGACCGGCTGGCCGCGTCCCGGGACGCCGCCCAGGAACGGGCGGTCGCCGCGCAGGAGGAGTACGAGCAGCTCAAGGCCGAGGTCGAGGGCCTGGACGCGGACGACGCGGAACTGGCCGAGCGGCACGACGCCGCCAAGCGGGAACTCGCCCGGGCGGAGACCGCCCTCGGCGGCGCGCGGGACGCGGCCACCGCGGCGGAGCGCAAGCGCGCCGCGGTCGCGGCCCGGCACGAGGCGCTCTCCCTGGGGCTGCGGCGTAAGGACGGCACGGGCGCCCTGCTCGGCGCGGGCGACCGGCTGCCGGGAATCCTCGGGCCGGCGGCGGAACTGCTCACGGTCTCCGCCGGGTACGAGGTCGCGGTGGCGGCGGCGCTGGGTGCGGCGGCCGACGCCGTCGCGGTGACGGACCCGGCCACGGCGGCGGAGGCGATCCGCCTGCTGCGCAAGCAGGACGGCGGGCGCGCGGCCCTGGTACCGGCCGGCAGCGGGGGCGGGCAGGTCCCCGCCCCGAGTGCGGAACTGACCACCTCGCCCGCGGCCCCGGTGTACGCGTCCGGTGATGTGCCCGCACTCGGTGAGGCACACGTATCGGGACCGACCGCCGATGACGTGCCCGCACCCGGTGACGTGCCCGCGCTCGGTGAGGCGCCCGCACTCCGACCGGCCTCCGGTGACGAGCCGGCCGCCGGTTTCCTGCCCGGCCGGACAGGCGGGAGCGCCCACGCCCTGCCGGTGGCCCGGACGGGGGAGACGGCGTCCCCGGCGACCGGCCGGGCTCTCACCACGGAGGGAGCCGCCGCGCCGGCCGTCGCCGCACTGGTGCAGGGGCCCGCCGAACTCATGGCGGCCGTGCGGCGGCTGGTGCGTGACATGGTCGTCGTGGGGACGCTGGAGGACGCCGAGGACCTGGTCGCGGCGCACCCCGGGCTGACCGCGGTGACGGCTGAGGGCGACGTACTGGGCTCCCACTTCGCGCACGGCGGATCAGCCGGAGCCCCCAGCCTGCTGGAGGTGCAGGCCTCCGTCGACGAGGCCGCCGCGGAGCTGGCCGAGCTGGCCGTGCGGTGCGAGGAACTGGCCGCGTCCCAGTGCAGGTCGGCCGCCCTGCGTGACCGGGCGGCCGCCGAGGTGGAGGAGCTGGGGGAGCGGCGCCGGGCCGCCGACCGGGAGAAGTCCGGCGTGGCCCAGCAACTCGGCAGGCTGGCCGGCCAGGCCCGCGGCGCCGCCGGGGAGGCCGAACGGATGACCGCGTCCGCGGCCCGCGCCCAAGAGGCGCTGGAGCGGGCCACGGAGGAGGCCGAGGAGCTCGCGGAGCGGCTGCTGGTCGCGCAGGAGACGCCGGTGGAGGAGGAACCGGACACCTCCGTACGTGACCGGCTCGCCGCTGACGGGGCCAACGCCCGCCAGACCGAGATGGAGGCCCGTCTCCAGGTCCGCACCCACGAGGAGCGGGTCAAGGGCCTCGCCGGGCGGGCCGACGCCCTGGACCGCGGGGCCAGGGCCGAGCGCGAGGCCCGCGTCCGTGCCGAGCAGCGCCGCGCCCGGCTGCGCCACGAGGCCGCGGTCGCCACGGCGGTGGCGTCCGGCGCCCGCCAGCTGCTGGCGCACATCGAGGTGTCCGTCGTACGGGCGCAGCAGGAGCGGGCCACTGCGGAGGCGGCCAAGGCCGAGCGGGAGCGGGAGCTGGCCGCCGAACGCGGCCGGGGCCGGGACCTCAAGACGGAGCTCGACCGGCTCACCGACTCGGTGCACCGGGGCGAGGTGCTCGGGGCCGAGAAGCGGTTGCGCGTGGAGCAGCTGGAGACGAAGGCACTGGAGGAGTTCGGCGTGGAGCCGGCCGGTCTGGCCGCCGAGTACGGCCCCGACCAGCTGGTGCCGCCGTCCCCGGCGGCCGACGGTGAGGAGCTGCCACAGGATCCGGACCACCCCCGCAATCAGCCGGTGCCGTTCGTCAGGACCGAGCAGGAGAGACGGCTGAAGGCGGCTGAACGGGCGTATCAGCAACTCGGGAAGGTGAATCCGCTCGCCCTCGAGGAGTTTTCGGCGCTCGAGGAGCGGCACACGTTCCTCTCCGAGCAGCTTGAAGACCTGAAGAAGACACGGGCCGATCTGATGCAGGTGATCAAGGAGGTCGACGAGCGGGTGGAGCAGGTGTTCACGGAGGCGTTCCGCGACACGGCGCGCGAGTTCGAAGGCGTCTTCTCTCGGCTCTTCCCCGGGGGCGAGGGGCGTCTCGTCCTCACCGATCCGGACCACATGCTGACGACCGGACTGGACGTCGAGGCCAGGCCGCCGGGCAAGAAGGTCAAACGGCTCTCGCTGCTGTCCGGCGGCGAGCGGTCCCTGACGGCCGTGGCCCTCCTGGTCTCCATCTTCAAGGCGAGGCCGAGCCCCTTCTACGTCATGGACGAGGTCGAGGCGGCGCTCGACGACACCAATCTGCAGCGCCTGATCCGGATCATGGAGGAGCTCCAGGAGAGCTCCCAGCTCATCGTGATCACCCACCAGAAGCGCACGATGGAGGTCGCGGACGCGCTGTACGGCGTCTCCATGCAGGGCGACGGGGTCTCCAAGGTGATCAGCCAGCGCCTGCGCTGAGACCGATCGGCGGTACGTGTGTCGATCACACGGTCTTCACCGAATCTACAAGCCTTCAACGCGCCTGTCGGAAGTCTCGGGGTATGTGGGAGTAACCGCGGGCCATGCCCCGGTATTGACTTCGAAACTTGAACGCATACTCTCGGCAATGTTGTTTTTGCCTTCAAGTGGTGGTCGACGGCAAGTTGTGCGCCACTGGGAAGGCTCACCCCCCACGCCTGACGTTGCGGCCAGGCATCAGGAGATTCATGTGACCAGCACAGAGCGCGGACCGGAGTCGGGAGCCAGACAGGCGCACCCGGACCATCTCGGCCATGTCATCTTCATCACGGCAGCCGCAGCGATGGGCGGCTTCCTCTTCGGCTACGACAGCTCCGTGATCAACGGCGCCGTGGAGGCCATCCGTCACCGCTACGACATCGGCTCGGGGACCCTGGCCCAGGTCATCGCCATCGCTCTGATCGGCTGTGCGATCGGAGCGGCCACGGCAGGACGCATCGCGGACCGGATCGGCCGCATCCGCTGCATGCAGATCGCCTCGGTGCTCTTCACCATCAGCGCCGTCGGCTCCGCGCTGCCGTTCGCGCTGTGGGACCTCGCCATGTGGCGCATCATCGGTGGCTTCGCCATCGGCATGGCCTCCGTCATCGGCCCGGCCTACATCGCCGAGGTCTCGCCGCCCGCCTACCGCGGCCGCCTGGGCTCCTTCCAGCAGGCCGCGATCGTCGTCGGTATCGCCATCTCGCAGCTGGTCAACTACGGCATCCTGCAGATCGCCGACGGCGACCAGCGCGGCAAGATCCTCGGCTTCGAGGCCTGGCAGTGGATGCTCGGCGTGATGGTCGTCCCCGCCGTCCTGTACGGGCTCCTGTCGTTCGCGATCCCCGAGTCGCCGCGCTTCCTGATCTCCGTGGGGAAGAAAGAGCGGGCCCGCAAGATCCTGGAAGAGGTCGAGGGCAAGAACGTCGACCTCGACGCGCGCGTCCTCGAGATCGAGACGGCCATGCGCCGCGAGCACAAGTCGAAGTTCAGCGACCTGCTCGGGAGCCGCCTCGGATTCCTGCCGATCGTCTGGGTCGGTATCGGCCTCTCGGTTTTCCAGCAGCTCGTCGGCATCAACGTGGCGTTCTACTACTCGGCGACGCTCTGGCAGTCCGTCGGCATCGACCCGTCCGCCTCGTTCTTCTACTCGTTCACCACGTCGATCATCAACATCATCGGCACCGTGATCGCGATGATCCTCGTCGACCGGGTGGGCCGGCGGCCTCTCGCGCTCGTCGGATCCACCGGCATGGCCGTCGCGCTGGCCTTCGAGGCCTGGGCCTTCTCCGCGGACCTGGTCGACGGCAAGCTTCCGACCGCGGAAGGCATCGTCGCCCTGATCGCCGCCCACGTGTTCGTGCTCTTCTTCGCCCTCTCGTGGGGGGTCGTGGTCTGGGTCTTCCTCGGCGAGATGTTCCCCAACCGCATCCGCGCCGCGGCCCTCGGTGTCGCCGCCTCGGCGCAGTGGATCGCCAACTGGGCGATCACCGCCAGCTTCCCGAGCCTGGCCGAGTGGAACCTCTCGGGCACGTACATCATCTACACCTGCTTCGCCGTGCTGTCGATCCCCTTCGTGCTCAAGTTCGTGAAGGAGACCAAGGGCAAGGCGCTGGAGGAGATGGGCTGATCCCCGCTGTCCCTCTCCTCGGCACCGGCCACCGCCCCGGTCCGGCCCCGCGCCGGACCGGGGCGGTGCGCTGTCGTGGACCGGCCCGGGTGCCCCCTCGAGAGCGCACGGCCGCGGGAGCGGCGAGAAGCGCGTACGCCGACAGGGCGCGGGGCGCGGGGCGCTGGGCGCGGGGATCAGGGCGCAGGGCGCGAGGGTGCCGCGGCGGCCGAAGACCGCCGCGAGGCCCCGTGCCGGGCGCGCCCCCGCGCTTCCCGGCGATCGACCCCGCCCGACCGGTCCGGACGGAAGCACCGGTGTGGGCACGCCGACGGCCGGCACCCGTCATCGGTCTTCGGCCCAGCGGGTGACCGGGAGCCTTGCGGCGAGACCTCCTCGTACAGCCACCGCCACCCACCTCGGGAAGGGAGCGCGACCCCGGATCTGCTCGGCGCCTGTCATCGGGCTCAGGCCACGGTTCTCCCCAGGCACCAGCAGGCGTGTACTCCCAAACGGTGCATAACGCATCAAGCGGCCCTCACACCTTCTCCGCAACCGCGCCCGGACCACGGCCGTGGCCGATACTGGACGCGTTATGGACATCGTCATCCTTGCTGTAGTCATCGCCCTGGTCGCGGTCGGCCTGATCAGCGGGCTCGTGGTCAGCAGCCGCAAGAAGAAGCAGCTGCCGCCCTCGGCGCCGTCGAGCACGCCGACCATCACTCCCCCCGCCGAACCACGCGTCGGCGAGGAACCCGAGGCGCCGCGCGACGAAGCGCGGCGCACCATCGAGGAGGTCGGTCTCCCCGGCACCGAGGTCCCCGTCGAGGAAGCCCCGGTGGTCGTCGAGCCGGAGGCTCCCGCGCTCGAAGTGCCCGAGCCCACCGCGGGCCGTCTGGTACGGCTCCGCGCCCGGCTCGCCCGTTCGCAGAACTCCCTGGGCAAGGGGCTGCTCACGCTCCTGTCCCGCGACAACCTCGACGAGGACACCTGGGAGGAGATCGAGGACACACTCCTCACCGCCGACGTCGGCGTCGCCCCCACCCAGGAACTGGTGGAGCGGCTCCGTGAACGGGTCCGTGTCCTCGGCACCCGTACGCCCGAAGGGCTGCGCGCGCTGCTGCGCGAGGAACTCGTCGCCCTGCTGGGCCCCGACTTCGACCGCACGGTCCGTACGGAGGGCGGCGAGGAGACGCCGGGCGTCGTGATGGTCGTCGGGGTCAACGGCACCGGCAAGACCACCACCACGGGCAAGCTCGCCCGGGTGCTCGTCGCGGACGGCCGCAGCGTCCTGCTCGGCGCGGCCGACACCTTCCGTGCCGCCGCCGCCGACCAGCTCCAGACCTGGGGCGAGCGCGTCGGCGCCCGTACGGTCCGCGGCCCCGAGGGCGGCGACCCGGCGTCGATCGCCTTCGACGCCGTGAAGGAGGGCATCGCCGAGGGCGCCGACGTGGTGCTCATCGACACGGCGGGCCGGCTGCACACCAAGACGGGCCTCATGGACGAGCTCGGCAAGGTCAAGAGGGTCGTGGAGAAGCACGGACCGCTCGACGAGATCCTCCTCGTCCTCGACGCCACGACCGGGCAGAACGGCCTGGTGCAGGCCCGGGTCTTCGCGGAGGTCGTCGACATCAGCGGCATCGTCCTCACCAAGCTGGACGGCACCGCCAAGGGCGGCATCGTCATCGCCGTCCAGCGCGAGCTCGGTGTGCCCGTGAAGCTCATCGGCCTCGGCGAGGGGCCGGACGATCTGGCCCCGTTCGAGCCGGGCGCCTTCGTCGACGCCCTGATCGGCGACTGACCCCCGTACCTGCCGTGACGCCCGAAGGGCGGTGCACCCTCCCCGGAAACACGGGAGGAGTCACCGCCCTTCGGCGTTCACCAGCGGTGGCATATGTACGCCAGGGTGCCCAGCAGCAGGCGTGCCTGCGGGGGAGTGGCGGCCGTCTCCCGCACCGGCTCGCGCAGCCAGCCGACCGGGCCGAGGCCGCCCAGGTCCGACGGGGGAGCCGTGATGTAGGACCCCGGGCCCAGGGCCCGCAGATCCAGGTCCGCGTCGTCCCAGCCCATCCGGTAGAGCAGCCCGGGCAGCCCGGCCGCGGCCCCGGGGGCGACGAAGAACTGGGTCCGTCCGGACGGCGTCACCGTCACCGGCCCCAGCGGCAGGCCCATCCGCTCCATCCGGGCCAGGGCGCGCCGCCCGGCGCCCTCGGGGACGTCGAGCACGTCGAAGGTCCGTCCCACGGGTAGCAGCATCGAGGCACCCGGCACCCGCGCCCAGACGTCAGCGGCGACCCGGAAGGGCGCGCCCGCCGGAACCTCGGGGGCGAAGCCCAGCGGATGCGCCCCGGGAGCGGGGCACGCGGCGTCGCCGCACGAACAGGCACCGGACGCGGCCCGGGCGCCCGGTGCCACAGCCCAGCCCCAGAGCCCGGTGTACTCGGCCACCGCCGTCGCCCCGGCCGTCCGGCCGCGGCGCCGCGAGCCCGCCCGCCTCTCGTGGATGCCGCCGATCGTGAAGCCCATGCCCCCTCCAACGGGTCCGACTCAGCGGTGGTTACGACCCCGGAGCCCCAGACGTCGTCCGGCGCCGGCGATGCGGCGGCGCGGGGTGATGCCGCAGGGCGTGCGCCCTCGGCACGCGCCCCTGAATGCTTCAATCCGCGCGTCACTGGTCGCGCTCTGTCAAGTCAATCGCGGCCGGGGCGTGGTGCGTTCATCCGAAGGGGTGGCGAATGGTGGCGTTTCTGTGATCGCCCTCGCCGCAGCGGTGATCGGTGGATTACTGTCGGTATCCGAGTCTGCAATTGCATGTGCGCTCAGGGGTATGCCCCGGGCAATCCGACTTACTGTTCGACGGCGGCGACGGCCGTACGGACGGCACCCACGCACAGCATTCTGATAGAGGTTCGCGGCGACAGGTTTCGGCGGGATGGGGGCGTTCCAGTGGGTGGCAGCGGCGCAGGCGGGACGAATGCCGGAAAGCGCCCCAACGAGCAGTTGGGATCGTGGTTCGTCCGCAGCGGCTGGTCGAAGGGCGAACTCGCCCGCCAGGTGAACCGACGGGCGCGCCAGATGGGCGCCCACCACATCAGCACCGACACGTCCCGGGTGCGGCGCTGGCTCGACGGCGAACAACCCCGCGAACCGATCCCGCGCATCCTCTCCGAGCTCTTCTCCGAGCGCTTCGGCGCCGTGGTGGCCGTCGAGGAGCTCGGACTTCGGACCGCCCACCAGTCGCCCTCGGTCGCCGGGGTCGACCTGCCCTGGGCCGGCCCGCAGACCGTCGCCCTGCTCAGCGAGTTCTCCCGCAGCGACCTGATGCTCGCCCGGCGCGGCTTCCTCGGCAGCTCCCTGGCCCTGGCGGCGGGCCCCACGCTCATCGAGCCGATGCAGCGCTGGCTGGTGCCCGTATCCCCCTCCGCACCGGCGGACCCGGGACCGGTATCCACCGCCGGCCGGCCCTCGCGCCTCTCCCCACCCCAGCTGGATCTGCTGGAGTCCACCACGGCGATGTTCCGCCAGTGGGACGCCCAGTGCGGCGGGGGCCTGCGCCGCAAGGCCGTCGTCGGCCAGCTCCACGAGGTCACCGACCTCTTGCAGGAGCCGCATCCCGAGGCGACCGCGCGACGGCTCTTCCGCTGCGCCGCCGAACTGGCCGAACTGGCGGGCTGGATGAGTTACGACGTCGGCCTCCAGCCCACCGCCCAGAAGTACTTCGTGCTGGCCCTGCACGCCTCCAAGGAGGCCGGTGACAAGCCGCTGGGTTCGTACATCCTGTCGAGCATGAGCCGCCAGATGATCCACCTCGGGCGGCCCGACGACGCGCTCGAACTCATCCACCTCGCGCAGTACGGAAGCCGGGACTGCGCCACCGGACGCACCCAGGCCATGCTGTATGCGATGGAGGCCCGGGCGTACGCCAACACGGGCCAGCCGAGCAAGTGCAAGCGGGCCGTCCGGATGGCCGAGGACACCTTCGCCGACGCCGTCCTCGACGACGAGGAGGAGCCCGACTGGATCCGCTTCTTCTCCGACGCCGAGCTGCACGGCGAGAACGCCCACTCCTACCGTGACCTCGCCTATGTGGCCGGTCGCAGTCCCACGTACGCCTCGCTCGCCGAACCCGTCATGGCCCGCGCCGTGGAACTGTTCGGCGAGGACGCCGAGCACCAGAGGTCCTACGCCCTCAACCTGATCGGCATGGCCACCGTGCACCTCCTCAAGCGTGAACCCGAGGAGTCCGCCGTGCGGGCCGCCCAGGCCATGAAGATCGCCAGGAGGGTCCGGTCCGAGCGGGTCAACACCCGGCTGCGCAAGACCGTCGACACCGCGGCCAGGGACTTCGGCGACCTCCCCGAGGTGGCCCGGCTCACCGACCTGCTCACCGAACAGCTCCCGGAGACCGCCGAAGCGGTCTGAGCACACCCCGTACCACCGGCCACGACAGCGTCCCGTACACCCCGACCCGGCTCCCCCATCGCCAGGTCAGCGGACGGCTGCCGTGGCCGGTCCATGTCCTGCCGCGCCCCGGCCGTCGCGCACCGTATGCGGCGCGGGCCGCATGGTAGGCAGCACACCGGGCCCGCCACCCCGGGTTCATCCGGACGTAACACGCCCGGTGCCTTCGTCACTGCGGTGAAACACCGTGCGGCATCCGTGGAAACCGTGCTGAGCCAATCTCAAGACGCATAACCGGCCCGCATCTTTTCCCAGTGGTCCCGCTCCCCCGCACGTGGCCGCACCGACGACGAGGAGACGCCGATGCCCCCAGGCATCACGACGCTTGCCGCAGACGCCCCCGAGCTGTCTGCCGCCAACACAGGGTTCATGCTCGTCTGCACCGCTCTGGTGATGCTCATGACCCCCGGTCTCGCCTTCTTCTACGGAGGCATGGTCCGCGTCAAGAGCACCCTCAACATGCTGATGATGAGCTTCATCAGCCTCGGGATCGTCACGATCCTGTGGGTGCTCTACGGATTCAGCCTCGCCTTCGGCACCGACGTCGGCTCCCTCGTCGGCTGGAGCTCCGACTTCGTGGGCCTCAGCGGCATCGGTGTCACCGAGCTGTGGGACGGCTACACCATCCCCGTCTACGTCTTCGCGGTCTTCCAGCTGATGTTCGCCGTGCTCACCCCGGCCCTCATCAGCGGCGCCCTCGCCGACCGGGTCAAGTTCACCTCCTGGGCCCTGTTCATCACCCTGTGGGTCACCGTCGTCTACTTCCCGGTCGCGCACTGGGTCTGGGGCGCCGGCGGCTGGCTCTTCGAGCTGGGTGTCATCGACTTCGCCGGGGGTACGGCCGTCCACATCAACGCCGGTGCCGCCGCACTCGGTGTGATCCTCGTCATCGGCAAGCGGGTCGGCTTCAAGAAGGACCCGATGCGGCCGCACAGCCTGCCGCTCGTCATGCTCGGCGCCGCCCTCCTGTGGTTCGGCTGGTTCGGCTTCAACGCGGGTTCGTGGCTCGGCAACGACGACGGGGTCGGCGCTGTCATGTTCCTCAACACCCAGGTCGCCGCCGGCGCGGCCGTCCTGGGCTGGCTCGCCTACGAGAAGATCCGCCACGGCTCCTTCACCACCCTGGGCGCCGCCTCCGGCGCCGTCGCCGGTCTCGTCGCCATCACCCCGGCGGGCGGCGCCGTCAGCCCGCTCGGCGCCATCGCGATCGGTGTCATCGCAGGCGTCCTGTGCGCCATGGCCGTCGGCCTCAAGTACCGGTTCGGCTACGACGACTCCCTCGACGTCGTCGGGGTCCACCTCGTCGGTGGCATCCTGGGCTCCCTCCTCATCGGCCTCTTCGCCACCGGCGGTGTGCAGTCCGACGCCAAGGGCCTCTTCTACGGCGGTGGCCTCGACCAGCTCGGCAAGCAGGCCGTCGGAGTCTTCGCGGTCCTCGCCTACTCCCTGGTCGTCTCCGCCCTCCTCGCCTTCCTCCTCGACAAGACGATCGGGATGCGGGTCAGCGAGGACGACGAGGTCTCCGGCATCGACCAGGTCGAGCACGCCGAGACCGCATACGACTTCAGCGGCGCGGGCGGCGGCTCGGCCCCCCGCACCACGGCGCCGGCGCCCGGTACGACGGCCGCCCCGACGAACAAGAAGGTGGACGCATGAAGCTCATCACCGCAGTCGTGAAGCCGCACAGGCTGGACGAGATCAAGGAGGCCCTCCAGGCCTTCGGCGTCCAGGGCCTCACGGTCACGGAGGCCAGCGGCTACGGGCGTCAGCGCGGCCACACCGAGGTCTACCGCGGAGCCGAGTACACCGTCGACCTCGTACCGAAGATCCGCATCGAGGTCCTCGTCGAGGACGAGGACGCCGAACAGCTCATCGACGTCGTCGTCAAGGCGGCCCGTACGGGCAAGATCGGGGACGGGAAGGTCTGGAGCGTCCCGGTCGAGACCGCGGTCCGCGTACGGACCGGCGAACGCGGCCCGGACGCACTCTGACCGACGGATCAGGCGCCGGCCACGGCGCCGGCCGAACAGACGGAAAGGCAGCCGGGTGACGAGCACCGGAGTGACCACCGAATCCGAGGACTCGGGACCCAGCGGCTACGCGGCGGCCCGACTGCGCCTTCTTCAGGAGAGGACGCGGTCCGGGCCGCCGCGCCGTGCGGCCCTCGCCCGCCTCACCGACGACTGGCTGAGCGCACTGTTCTCCTCCGCCGCCGAGGCGACGGGCGTCCGGGGCGCCGCCCTCGTCGCCGTCGGCGGGTACGGGCGCGGCGAGCTCTCCCCGCGCAGCGACCTCGACCTCGTCCTCCTGCACGACGGCGGCGCCGACGCTGCGGCCGTCGCGGCACTCGCCGACCGGATCTGGTACCCGGTCTGGGACCTGGGCCTGGCACTCGACCACTCCGTACGCACCCCCGCCGAGGCGCGCGCGACCGCGGGGGAGGACCTCAAGGTCCACCTCGGGCTCCTCGACGCCCGGCCCGTCGCCGGGGACCTCGGTCTCGTCGCCGGACTCCGCACCGCGGTCCTCGCCGACTGGCGCAACCAGGCCCCCCGGCGCCTCCCCGCCCTCGACGCGCTCTGCCGTGAACGGGCCGCACGCATGGGCGAGCTCCAGTTCCTGCTGGAACCCGACCTGAAGGAGGCCCGCGGCGGCCTCCGGGACGCCACCGCCCTACGGGCCGTCGCCGCCTCCTGGGTCGCCGACGCCCCCCGCGAAGGCCTCGCCGAAGCACGCCGTACCCTCCTGGACGTCCGCGACGCCCTCCACCTCGCCACCGGCCGGGCCACCGACCGCCTCGCCCTCCAGGAGCAGGAACAGGTCGCCTGCTCCCTCGGCCTCCTCGACTCCGACGCACTGCTGCGCCAGGTGTACGAGGCCGCCCGGACCGTCTCGTACGCCACCGACGTCACCTGGCGCGAGGTCAGCCGGGTGCTGCGCGCCCGCTCCGCACGGCCCAGGCTGCGGACCCTGCTCGGCGGCGCCAAGGCCGCCCCGGAACGCACCCCGCTCGCCGACGGCGTCGTCGAAGCCGACGGCGAGGTCGTCCTCGCCCGCACCGCACGCCCCGAGCGCGACCCGGTCCTGACCCTCCGGGCCGCCGCGGCGGCGGCCGAGTCCGGACTGCCGCTCTCCCGGCACCTCGTACGCCACCTCAGGACAGCGGCCCGGCCGCTGCCCGTGCCCTGGCCCGCCGAGGCACGCGAGGAACTCGTCACCCTGCTCGGGGCGGGGGAGGCCACCGTCGGGGTGTGGGAGGCCCTGGAGGCGGAGGGGATCGTCACCCGGCTGCTGCCCGACTGGGAGCGGGTCCACTGCCGCCCCCAGCACAACCCCGTCCACACCTGGACCGTCGACCGCCACCTCGTGGAGACGGCCGTACGGGCCTCCTCCCTCACCCGTCGCGTCGGCCGCCCCGACCTCCTCCTGGTCGCGGCCCTGCTCCACGACATCGGCAAGGGCTGGCCGGGGGACCACTCCGTCGCCGGAGAGGTCATCGCCCGGGACATGGCCACCCGTATCGGCTTCGACAAGCAGGACGTGGGTGTCGTGGCCACCCTCGTACGCCACCACCTGCTGCTCGTCGAGACCGCCACCCGGCGCGACCTCGACGATCCCGCCACCGTGCGCGCCGTCGCCACCGCCGTGGGCAGTGCCTCCACCCTGGAGCTCCTGCACGCCCTCACCGAGGCCGACGCCCTGGCCACCGGACCCGCCGCCTGGAGCTCCTGGCGAGCCTCCCTCGTCACCGACCTCGTCAGGCGCGTCGCGGCGCTGCTGGCCGGCGAGGAACCCGGCGCACCGGAGCCACTCGCCCCCAGCGCCGAACAGGAGCGCCTGGCCGTCGAGGCCCTGCGCACCGGCGGACCCGTCCTCGCCCTGCGCACCCAGTCGGAACCCGCCCCGCAGGACGGCGAACCGGAACCCGTCGGCGTCGAACTCCTCATCGCCCTGCCCGACCGCCCCGGGGTGCTGCCCGCGGCGGCCGGGGTGCTCGCCCTGCACCGGCTCACCGTCAGGGCCGCCGACCTGCGGGCCGTCGACCTCCCGACCGAGCTGGGCGGATCGGCCGGGCTGCTGGTCCTCAGCTGGCGGGTCGCGGCCGCGTACGGCTCCCTCCCGCAGGCCGCCCGGCTCCGCTCCGACCTCGTACGCGCCCTCGACGGCACCCTGGACATCCGGGCCAGGCTCGCCGAACGAGAGGCCGCCTATCCGCGCCGGCGCGGGGTGACGGCTCCGCCACCGCGGGTGAGCGTCGCGCCGACGGGCTCGCGGCTCGCCACGGTGATCGAGGTGCGCGCCCAGGACGCACCGGGACTGCTGTACCGGATCGGCCGGGCCCTGGAACAGAGCGCGGTACGGGTCCGTAGCGCCCATGTCTCGACGCTCGGGGCGAACGCCGTGGACACGGTCTACGTCACCCGTCAGGACGGCACGGTGCTGTCCGCCGTCGAGGCGACGGCGCTGGCGAAGACGCTGGAGGACGCCCTGCGATGAGGGCGTGACGAGCGGCACCCGTCACGCGTCGAGCGGGTACGGGTGGTCCCCGGCCCGGGGAATGCCCCCGGCGTCCCCGGCGTCCCCGTCGTTCGCGCCGGGAGAGGATACGTGCTCCCTGCGCGTGCGGGGTCGACGGCCCTCGCCGGTCGGATACGACCGGCGAGGGCCGACGTCTGCCCGAGCCGGATACTCTAGGAACCAATCACCCGACCCCGACCCCGAGGACCGACGAGCGCCGTGTTCGATACTCTCTCCGACCGCCTTAGCGCGACTTTCAAAAACCTCAGGGGCAAGGGCCGCTTGTCCGAGGCGGACATCGACGCCACGGCTCGCGAGATCCGTATCGCCCTGCTCGAAGCCGATGTCGCCCTGCCCGTGGTCCGGTCCTTCATCGCCAAGGTCAAGGAGCGGGCGCGCGGCGCCGAGGTTTCCCAAGCGCTGAATCCGGCGCAGCAGATGATCAAGATCGTCAACGAGGAGCTCGTCGGCATCCTCGGCGGCGAGACCCGGCGGCTCAGGTTCGCCAAGAACCCGCCGACCGTGATCATGCTCGCGGGCCTGCAGGGTGCCGGTAAGACCACCCTCGCCGGAAAGCTCGGCCTCTGGCTCAAGGGTCAGGGCCACTCCCCGCTGCTCGTCGCCTGTGACCTCCAGCGCCCCAACGCCGTCAACCAGCTGAGTGTCGTGGCCGACCGCGCCGGTGTAGCGGTGTACGCGCCGGAGCCGGGCAACGGTGTGGGCGACCCGGTCAAGGTCGCCCAGGACTCCGTCGAGTTCGCGAAGGCCAAGGTCCACGACATCGTGATCGTCGACACCGCCGGCCGCCTCGGCATCGACGAGGAGCTGATGCGCCAGGCCGCGGACATCCGCGACGCCGTCAGCCCCGACGAGATCCTCTTCGTCGTCGACGCGATGATCGGCCAGGACGCGGTCAACACCGCCGAGGCCTTCCGCGACGGTGTCGGCTTCGACGGCGTGGTCCTCTCCAAGCTCGACGGTGACGCCCGCGGTGGTGCCGCCCTCTCGATCGCCCACGTCACGGGCAAGCAGATCATGTTCGCGTCGAACGGTGAGAAGCTCGAAGACTTCGACGCCTTCCACCCCGACCGCATGGCCTCCCGCATCCTCGACATGGGTGACCTGCTCACCCTGATCGAGCAGGCGGAGAAGACGTTCAGCCAGGAAGAGGCCGCCAAAATGGCCTCCAAGCTGGCGTCGAGCAAGGGCAAGGACTTCACGCTCGACGACTTCCTGGCGCAGATGGAGCAGGTCAGGAAGATGGGCTCCATCTCCAAGCTGCTCGGGATGCTGCCCGGCATGGGTCAGATCAAGGACCAGATCAACAACATCGACGAGCGGGACGTGGACCGCACCGCGGCGATCATCAAGTCGATGACCCCGAAGGAACGCGCCGAGCCGACGATCATCAACGGTTCGCGCCGGGCCCGTATCGCCAAGGGCTCGGGAGTCGACGTCTCCGCCGTCAAGAACCTCGTCGAACGGTTCTTCGAGGCCCGCAAGATGATGTCGAAGATGGCCCAGGGCGGCGGCATGCCCGGGATGCCGGGGATGCCGGGGATGGGTGGCGGTCCCGGCCGGCAGAAGAAGCAGGTCAAGCAGGCCAAGGGGAAGCGCAAGAGCGGCAACCCGATGAAGCGCAAGGCGGAGGAGCAGGCCGCTGCGGCCCGCCGCGAGCAGGCGGCGCAGGCCGGTGCGTTCGGTCTCCCCGCCCAGGAGGACAAGAACTTCGAGCTGCCTGACGAGTTCAAGAAGTTCATGGGCTGACCGGCGCCCCCGGGCGGACCCGTAACACCTGTGAAGCGGCACCCTGCCCGGGTGCTTTTCAGGGGGCGTTGCACCACGTGGTCGTGTTGATCAGGCCGTGAGCAGTTCACGCAGGCGCTCGGCTGGGATTTCCCAGCCGAGCGCCTTGCGTGGTCGGCCGTTCAGTTCGGCGGCGACGGCGTCGAGGTGCTCGCGGGTGTGGACGTGCTCGCGGGTGGGGACGGCGAGGTCGGTGCCCTTGGGGAAGTACCGGACGTCGGCTGGGACCCAAGCCGGCGGGGCGCCCCTTCACCGTCCTCGTGGCCGGGCGGCGGGTCCCGTCGCACGTGCCGGGTACGCGGTCCCGCTCCGCGTCTACGTGACGCACACCAGGTAGCGGAAGACGTTCGGCATCCAGACCGTGCCGTCGGGCCGCAGGTGCGGATGGAGCGCCTCCGCGACCTCCTTCTCGACCTGGGAGCGGTCCGTCGCCCGGATCGCCGCCTCGAACAGCCCGGTCGAGAGCAGACCGCGCACCGCGCTGTCCACGTCCGCGTAACCGAACGGGCAGGACACCCGGCCGGAGCCGTCCGGCTTCAGCCCGGCCCGTGCCGCGACCTCCTCCAGATCGTCCCGCAGCGCCGGCCGCCAGCCGTCTTCGGTACGCGGCGTACGCGCCGTCTCGGCGAGCCGGCTAGCCACCCGGAGCACCGGGGCGGTGGCACAGCGCTCCGGCGGCCCCCACCCGGTGAGCACCACGGTCGCTCCGCGCACGGCCAGCGGGACGGCCGAGGCCAGCGTGGGCGCGAGTCCGTCGGAGTCACCGGTCGCGCAGCCGATCGGCTGGAAGACGGTGAGCAGGTTGTACGGCGCCTGTCCGGTCGGCGTGGCCGCCGCGGGGGCGCCCTCGACGAGCCTCGCCCGCGGCTCCGCACCGCCCGGACCCGGCTCGTGCCGTGGGTCGGACAGGAGGCGCTCGCGCGCCAGGGCGAGCCGTTCACGGTCGGTGTCGACGCCGGTGACGCGCGCCCCTCGCGAGGCCGCGATCAGCAGCGCGAGCCCGGAACCGCAGCCGATGGAGAGCATCCGGGTGCCGGTTCCCACTTCGAGCCGGTCGAACACCGCTTCGTAGAGCGGTGCCAGCATGCGCTCCTGGATCTCGGCCCAGTCACGGGCACGGGTTCCGGCGTCCACCGGGGCGGACGAGTCCGCATACCTGCGGTGCCGGACGAGCGTTGGTGTCATGGAATGCGCCCCAATCCGCCGAGAGTTCGGTCGTGCCCGAGTTCGCTCCCCCTGGTGTGTGTGCGCCCGCAACCCCCGTATGCCAGAGAACCCCGCCTCAGCGGTTCCGTCCAGGGGGTGGATGGGTCGGACGGCAGTGCCCGCGTGCTCCGGTCGTGCGCCCCCGGCTCCGGTCGGGACGGCGGGGCCGGGACCGGCACGCCCGCTGCTCGCTTCCTCACAGTCTTACCCGACACGCGGGAGGCAGCACGTCGAGAGCCTCGCCGCCCGGCCGCGCGGGGGCGTTCGGGGCTGCCCCCGCGCGCCGGGTAGGGTCGGTAGGGGGCGTCGTCGAGGACCTGCCGACGGACCTTCTACGCCCGGGTGCGTACGCCACGGACTCCCAGGTGCGTACAGCACGCTACGTACCGCCTTGGTGGGAGCTGTGTGACTTCTCCGCAGATCTGGTCACCCGCCCTCGTCCGGACCCATCAACGGCAACTGACTGGTACGTGCAAATTATTTGGGATGCCCCGGAATAGGAACACCGGAGCAGTCAGGCTCGTTGTCACGACGTGAGCACGACACCACCTGTACTTGCCGCAGAGCTGGCACAGGCGTGGGCCGACATTCAGCGGTACCACCCCGAGCTGCCCGATCTTGCCGCGCCAGAGTCCCTGATCGGAGAATCCTCGTCCGCCTGTGGCGCCGAGCTCTCCTTCGAACGACTGCTCCACGAGGCAGTCCACGGCATCGCCGCCGCGAGAGGGGTCCGGGACACCTCCCGGGCCGGCCGCTACCACAACCGACGCTTCCTCGCGATCGCCGAGGAGCTGGGCCTCGATCATGCCGAGGAGCCCCATCCCAGTAGCGGATTCTCGTTGGTGACGCTGAATCCCGAGGCCAAACGCAGATACCGTCCGACCGCGGAACGGCTGCAGCGCGCGCTCAAGGCGCACACCGTGGCCACCGCCGCGGACACCAAGCGCTCCTTCCGTGGCCCCGCCGCCCGGCACGGGTCCTCCGGAGGGGGCGTGCGGGTGAAGGCCGTCTGCGACTGCGGGCGCAACGTCCGGGTCGTCCCGTCGGTCCTCGCCCAGGCGCCGATCGTCTGCGGGGGGTGCGGCAAGCCCTTCCGGATCCCCGAAGGGGCGGTCGCGGTGGGGTGATCCGATGTGGTGTGGCACAATGGTCAGCTGTACTCGACAGTCGCACAGGACCCCTCTCTCCTCCGGCTGACGCGTCCATCGGGCACCCGAGTACCGCAACCCCACGTGGCATCTTTTGTGCCCAACCACGTCAGAGACCAGGAGACACCACTTCCGTGGCAGTCAAGATCAAGCTGAAGCGTCTGGGCAAGATCCGTTCGCCTCACTACCGCATCGTCGTCGCCGACTCCCGTACCCGCCGTGACGGCCGGGCCATCGAGGAGATCGGCCTGTACCACCCGGTGCAGAACCCCTCGCGCATCGAGGTCAACTCGGAGCGCGCGCAGTACTGGCTGTCCGTCGGCGCCCAGCCGACCGAGCCGGTTCTCGCGATCCTGAAGCTCACCGGTGACTGGCAGGCCCACAAGGGCCTTCCGGCCCCCGCGCCGCTGCTGCAGCCGGAGCCCAAGGCCGACAAGCGTGCCCTGTTCGAGGCCCTGAACACGGACGGCGACGAGGCCAAGGGTGAGGCCATCACCCAGAAGGCCAAGAAGTCGGACAAGAAGGCGGACGAGGCGGCCGACGCTGCCGCGTCCACCGAGTCGACCGAGGCCTGAGCATGCTCGAGGAGGCTCTTGAGCACCTCGTGAAGGGCATCGTCGACAACCCCGACGATGTGCAGGTCGCCTCGCGTGACCTGCGCCGTGGACGGGTGCTGGAGGTCCGGGTCCACCCCGACGACCTCGGCAAGGTGATCGGCCGTAACGGCCGCACCGCGCGCGCCCTGCGTACCGTCGTGGGTGCCATCGGCGGACGTGGTATCCGGGTCGACCTCGTCGATGTGGACCAGGTTCGCTGAAAGAGTTGAACACCGGCCGGGGCCGGGGAGGGCTTTCGAGCCGTCCCCGGCCTTTGTCGTCCGTACATCACCGCCTCCTCAGTACATGATCAACGGGAGAACAGCGTGCAGTTGGTAGTGGCGCGGATCGGTCGCGCCCACGGCATCAAGGGCGAGGTCACCGTCGAGGTGCGCACCGACGAGCCCGAGCTCCGGCTCGGGCCCGGGGCCGTCCTGGCCACGGAACCGCCGGAGACCGGGCCCCTGACGATCGAGACGGGGCGGGTGCACAGCGGCAGGCTGCTGCTGCGCTTCGAGGGCGTACGCGACCGTACGGCCGCCGAGGCACTCCGCAACACCCTGCTGATCGCCGAGGTGGACCCGGCCGAACTGCCGGAGGACCCCGAGGAGTTCTACGACCACCAGCTGATGGACCTCGACGTGGTGCTCGCGGACGGCACGGAGATCGGCCGGATCACCGAGATCACCCATCTGCCCTCCCAGGACCTGTTCATCGTGGAGCGCCCGGACGGAAGCGAGGTGATGATCCCGTTCGTCGAGGAGATCGTCACCGAGATCGACCTCGAGGAGCAGCGGGCCGTCATCACCCCGCCGCCCGGTCTGATCGACGAGAGCGAGGCCGTGGTCGCCTCCGCGCGTGACGTTGAGAGCGAGGACGGGTCTTCCGGAGGGGCGGACGGCGGGCCTTCCGGCTCGCTGCCGGGCGAGGCTTCGGCTTCCGGCGAGGCGAAACAGGGTGACGCGTGATGCGGCTCGACGTCGTCACGATCTTCCCCGAGTACCTGGAACCGCTGAACGTCTCGCTCGTCGGCAAGGCGCGCGCCGGCGGCCGTCTCGACGTGCACGTCCACGACCTGCGGGACTGGACGTACGACCGGCACAACACCGTGGACGACACCCCGTACGGCGGCGGCCCCGGCATGGTCATGAAGACCGAGCCCTGGGGTGAGGCCCTGGACGACGTCCTGGCCGACGGGTACGAGGCCGGCGCGCACGGCCCGGTCCTCGTGGTTCCCACACCCAGCGGGCGGCCCTTCACCCAGGAACTGGCCGTCGCGCTGTCCGAGCGGCCGTGGCTGGTCTTCGCCCCCGCCCGGTACGAGGGCATCGACCGCCGCGTGATGGACGAGTACGCCACCAGGATGCCCGTCGTGGAGGTGTCCATCGGGGATTACGTCCTGGCGGGCGGGGAAGCGGCCTGCCTGGTGATCACCGAGGCCGTGGCCAGGCTGCTGCCCGGAGTCCTGGGCAACGCCGAGTCGCACCGGGACGACTCCTTCGCGCCCGGAGCCATGGCCGACCTGCTGGAGGGGCCCGTCTACACGAAGCCGCCCAGGTGGCGCGGCCGCGGGGTCCCGGACGTGCTGCTCAGCGGCCATCACGGCCGTATCGCCCGGTGGCGCCGGGACGAGGCCTTCCGCCGTACCGCCCTCAACAGGCCCGATCTCATCGAGCGGTGCGAGGCGGCCGGCTTCGACAAGAAGGATCGCGAGATCCTCTCCATCCTCGGCTGGTCGCCGGAGCCCGGCGGGCGATTTTGGCGCAGGCCCGAGGCCGTGGAAGAATAGGTCCGCTGTGCGTCCGGTGTGCGCCCCTGCCACAGGGGGAAAGCCGCCCGCCCGAGGTGATCAGCATCCGAACCTCACTCTCTCCCGTCGATGACCTGTGGCATCGGCGAAGAAAGCAGACAACATGACTTCCCTGCTCGATGGCGTCAACGCCGCCTCGCTCCGTACCGACCTCCCGGCGTTCCGCCCCGGTGACACGGTCAACGTCCACGTGCGCGTGATCGAGGGCAACCGCTCCCGTATCCAGCAGTTCAAGGGCATCGTCATCCGCCGTCAGGGCTCGGGCGTCAGCGAGACCTTCACGGTCCGCAAGGTCTCCTTCAGCGTCGGCGTCGAGCGCACGTTCCCGGTGCACAGCCCGATCTTCGAGAAGATCGAGCTCGTCACCCGCGGTGACGTCCGTCGCGCCAAGCTTTACTTCCTCCGTGAGCTGCGCGGCAAGGCCGCGAAGATCAAGGAGAAGCGCGACCGCTGATTCACCTCCGGCGTCCACAGCGCGGCCGGATAGGATGCGGCCCCGATGGACACGGAAGCACAGCACACGGAGCGCGATCGCTCCTCCTGCCCCGCCGAGGGACAGGAGGAGGGGTCGCGCTCCACGCATGTCCCGGAGCGCTTCCCCGCGTCGACGTCCTGGAGCCGGGCCGCCTTCCTCGGCGCGCTCACCACGGGCGCTCTGCTCCTCTTCAGCGCGTTCGTGCTGCAGCCCTTCCTCATTCCCAGTGGCTCGATGGAGCCCACGCTGCGGGTCGGGGACCGCCTGCTCGTCAACAAACTGGCGTACCGTTTCGGCTCCGAGCCGGAACGCGGTGACGTGATCGTCTTCGACGGCACAGGCTCCTTCGTGCGGGAGCCGCCTGCGGAGAACCCCGTCATCGCGCTGCTGAGCGGAGCGGCCGCCTCCCTGGGGCTGACCGAGCCCGCCGAGACCGACTTCGTGAAGCGGGTGGTGGGCGTGGGGGGCGACCGGGTGGTCTGCTGCGACAGGCAGGGGAGGCTCCAGGTGAACGGCAGCGCGCTGGACGAGGACTATCTGCAGCCGGGCGACAGGCCGTCCGACGTGCCCTTCGACATCGTGGTCCCCGACGGCACGCTGTGGATGATGGGCGATCACCGGAGCAGGTCCCGGGACTCCCGTGACCACCTGGGGCAGCCCGGCGGCGGCATGGTGCCCGTCGACCAGGTGATCGGGCGGGTGGACTGGCTCGGCTGGCCGATCGGTAGGCTCGGCTCCCTCGCCGGGACCGACGCCTTCGCCGGCGTACGGCCCACGGGCGCCGGACATGGGTAACCGGGGCCGCAGGCGCGGAGCGCCGGAGACGGACCTACCGCTGCCCGACGGATCGCGGCCCACCGCCACCCGCTCGCTGCCGACCAGGGCCGAGCGCCGCAGACTGGCCCGCAAGGTGAAGCGCCGCAGGCGCCGGTCCGCGCTCAGGGAGATCCCCCTCCTCATCCTGGTGGCCCTGGTGATCGCACTGGTGCTCAAGACCTTCCTCGTCCAGGCCTTCGTGATCCCTTCCGGATCGATGGAGCAGACCATCCGGATCGGGGACCGGGTGCTGGTGGACAAGCTGACGCCGTGGTTCGGCTCCGAACCTCAGCGTGGTGACGTCGTGGTCTTCAAGGACCCCGGCGGGTGGCTGCCCAAGGAGGAAGCCCCCACGGGGAAGCCGCCGGCCGGTATCGCACAGGCCGAGCAACTGCTGACCTTCATCGGGTTGCTGCCCTCCGACGACGAGCAGGACCTGATCAAGCGGGTGGTGGCCGTCGGCGGCGACACCGTCAAGTGCTGCGGAGCGGACGGCAGGGTCACGGTCAACGGCACGGCGCTCGACGAGCCGTACCTGCATCCGGACAGCGGGCCGTCCACTCTCCAATTCGAGGTAAAGGTTCCACCGGGCCGGATCTTCGTCATGGGCGACCACCGGTCCAATTCCGCCGACTCGCGCTTCCACCTCGACGACCCGGGCAACGGCACGGTCTCCCAGGACGAGGTCGTGGGCCGGGCCGTCGTCATCGCCTGGCCGTTCGCCCACTGGCGCAGGCTGGAGGAGCCCGCGACGTACGCATCGGTCCCGGACGGGCGCGCCGGGACGACGGCGGCCCCCGGCCCGTCGAATAGTGTGTCCTCCCAGGATCGCAACGGATCGGTCCTGCTCCCGACCCCTGCGGAACTCCCGCTCGTTATGGGAGTGGTGGGCCTGCGCCGGTTCTGGCGCGGGCGGTGGCACGGAGTGAGGAGTGGATGTGGGGGATTTGGCGGTCGGCGCACGATCCGGACACGACGGGCCCGAGGACCGGCCTTCGAACGGCGGGGAACCGGATGCGGCGGGTGACGGCGGCTCCGCGGGCGGTGCCTTCCCGCCGGGTGAGGACCCGGGCGGCGACTCCTCGGGAGACGCCGGTTCCGCGCAACGCAGGCCGCGTTCGTTCTGGAAGGAACTGCCGCTCCTCATCGGTATCGCGCTCGTACTCGCACTGCTGATCAAGACGTTCCTGGTACAGGCGTTCTCGATCCCCTCGGACTCCATGCAGAACACGCTGCAGCGGGGTGACCGGGTGCTGGTGGACAAGCTGACGCCGTGGTTCGGCTCGGAGCCGGAGCGCGGCGAGGTCGTCGTCTTCCACGACCCGGGAGGCTGGCTCGAGGACACCGCGACGCCGGAGCCCAACGCGGTGCAGAAGTTCCTGAGCTTCATCGGGCTGATGCCGTCCGCGGAGGAGAAGGACCTGATCAAGCGGGTCATCGCGGTGGGCGGCGACACCGTGGAGTGCAAGAAGAACGGGCCCGTGACGGTCAACGGCAAGGCGCTGGACGACAAGTCGTTCATCTTCGAGGGCAACAGTGCGTGCGACGACCAGCCGTTCGGGCCGATCCACGTGCCCGAGGGACGGATCTGGGTGATGGGCGACCACCGTCAGAACTCCCTGGACTCCCGGTACCACCAGGAGCTTCCGGGACAGGGCACCGTCTCCACGGACGAGGTGGTGGGCCGGGCCATCGTCATCGCCTGGCCGGTGAACCGCTGGGCGACCCTGCCGGTCCCGAGCACCTTCGACCAGCCGGGCCTGAACGCGGCTGCCGCTGCCGCCGTGCCGGTTGCACTCGGTGCGGCCGGAGCGCTTCCCCTCGTGCTCCGGCGTCGCCGGAGGCTGACCGGCGGGCGTACCGCCGGGTAGGGTTCCCCCTCGGATCAGCGATTGTCGATCTCCGATGGGGGAGCGCTGGGATGAGCGGAACAGGACGTACGGGAGAGGGCCACGGCCGGCTCGGCAACACGTTGTCGAACCTGGCCGTGGCCCTCGGCTGTGTGCTCTTCCTCGGCGGCTTCGCCTGGGGAGCGGTGGTGTACAAGCCGTACACGGTGCCGACCGGGTCGATGACGCCCACGGTGAACGCCGGGGACCGGGTGCTCGCGGAGCGCGTGGACGGCGACGAGGTGCGCCGCGGTGACGTGGTCGTCTTCACGGACAAGACCTGGGGCGACGTACCGATGGTGAAGAGAGTCGTCGGCGTGGGCGGCGACAAGGTCGCCTGCTGCGACAGCGAAGGCCGTCTCACGATCAACGGCACACCCATCGAGGAGCCGTATCTGCACGTGTGGGGCGGCGAGGGCGCCGGCCGGGCCGGCGACGGGAAGACGGCCGGGAAGGGCAGCCCGGCCTCGGGCCAGGACTTCACGGCGGAGGTGCCCGACGGGCAGCTCTTCCTGCTCGGGGACGAGCGCGGCGAATCACTCGACTCCCGGGTGCACCTGGCGGATCCGGGTCAGGGCTCGGTGCCGCGCAGCGCCGTGGAGGCCCGGGTCGACGCGGTGGCCTGGCCCATGAACGGCATGATCGACCGGCCCGCGGCCTTCGCCGCCCTGCCCGGCGGGGTGTCCTCCGGCGGTCCGCTGCCGCTGCAGCTCGGCGCGCTGGGAGTGGGCCTGCTGCTCATCCTGGGCGGAGCCGCCCACGGACCGCTCACGGCCCGTTCGGCACGCGGGAAGAAGCGGCCCGGGGTGTCCACCGGTGCTCACTGAGACGCGCAGGGTCGCACGGATCGTGCTCCTGGATCCCGAGGACCGGGTCCTGCTGCTGCACGGCTTCGAGCCCGCGGATCCGGCGACGACCTGGTGGTTCACGCCGGGCGGAGGCATGGAGGGCGAGGAGAGCCGGGAGGAGGCGGCGCTGCGCGAGCTCGCCGAGGAGACCGGGATCACGGACGTCGCCCTCGGGCCCGTGCTGTGGACGCGCGTCTGTTCGTTCCCCTTCGACGGGCGTCGCTGGAACCAGGACGAGTGGTACTTCCTGGCCCGGACGACCCACACCGCCACCCACCGGAGAGGCCTCACCGAACTGGAGCGGCGCAGCATCGCCGGTCTGAGGTGGTGGACCTCCGCCGAACTCTCCGCGACGCGTGAGACGGTGTATCCGACCAGGCTCGCCGAGCTGCTGCGCACGCTGCTGGACGAGGGGCCCCCGCGCGTTCCGCTGGTTCTCGCCCCGGAAATCGTCTAATCGGCCAGGGGTGTGTGAGGCTGGCGCACAATAGGGGGACGCACGGCTGAAGGGGAACATGCCATGAGCGCCGAGGACCTCGAGAAGTACGAGACCGAGATGGAGCTGAAGCTCTACCGGGAGTACCGCGATGTCGTCGGTCTGTTCAAATACGTGATCGAGACCGAACGGCGCTTCTACCTCACCAACGACTACGAGATGCAGGTGCACTCGGTCCAGGGTGAGGTCTTTTTCGAGGTTTCCATGGCGGACGCGTGGGTCTGGGACATGTACCGGCCCGCCAGGTTCGTCAAGCAGGTCCGGGTCCTCACGTTCAAGGACGTGAATATCGAGGAGCTCAACAAGAGCGACCTCGAACTGCCGGGCAGCTGATCGGCGGCGGTACCGCCTTGTCGGCGGTACCGCACTGCCGGCTGTGCTGTGCAGTCCCGACGCCGTTTCACTCGTCCGGGCGGCCGTGATATCCACAACGACCGGGTTGTCCACCAAGATCCAACAGATCGGGCGGGGCGCGTCAGAGTCGGTGCCGGAGGTGGTGCCGAAATGAACGCACGGACGGCACTCGGGCGGTACGGCGAGGATCTGGCGGCGCGGCTGCTGACCGACGCCGGAATGGCCGTACTGGACCGTAACTGGCGCTGTCGCGCCGGGGAGATCGACATCGTCGCGAGAGACGGTGACGCGGTGGTCGTCTGCGAGGTGAAGACCCGCAGGGCGGCCTCCTTCGAACAGCCCATGGAGGCCGTCACCCCGGCCAAGGCGGACCGGCTGCGCCGACTTGCCGAGATCTGGCTGGACCGGCACGGGGGTCCGCCGCCCGGCGGCGTCCGGATCGACCTGGTCGGCGTGGTCCTGCCCAGGCGCGGAGGCCCTGTCACGGAGCATGTGCGGGGCGTGGCCTGATGGGGTTCGCGCGAGCGTGTTCGGTGGCGCTCGTGGGAGTCGAGGGCGTGGTGGTGGAGGTCCAGGCCGATCTGGAGCCGGGCGTCGCCGCCTTCACGTTGGTCGGCCTGCCGGACAAGAGTCTCGTGGAGAGCCGGGACCGGGTCAGGGCGGCCGTCGTCAACTCCGGGGCCGAGTGGCCGCAGAAGAAGCTCACCGTGGGACTGTCCCCGGCCTCCGTACCCAAGGCCGGTTCGGGCTTCGATCTCGCCGTGGCGTGCGCCGTGCTGGGCGCGGCGGAGCGGATCGATCCGGCGGCCATCGCCGATGTGGTGATGATCGGGGAGCTGGGCCTGGACGGGCGGGTGCGGCCGGTGCGCGGGGTGCTGCCCGCGGTGCTCGCGGCCGCCGAGGCGGGGTACGAACACGTCGTCGTGCCTGAACAGACCGCGGGCGAGGCCGCGCTCGTCCCAGGCGTATCGGTCCTCGGCGTGCGCAGCCTGCGACAGCTGATCGCGGTGCTCGGCGACGAGCCGGTGCCCGACGAGCCGGCCGCACGGCGGGGCCGGCCCGACACCATGGTGGCCGGACTGCTGGTGCCGGGCGCGGGTATCGGGACGGGGCTCACGCCGCCCGGCGGGCAGGGGGCGGGGCACCGCCCGGACCTGGCCGACGTCGCGGGTCAGGTGAGGGCCCGCAAGGCCCTGGAGGTCGCGGCGGCGGGCGGGCACCATCTGCTGCTCTCCGGGCCGCCCGGGGCGGGCAAGACGATGCTGGCCGAACGCATCACGGCGATCCTGCCACCGTTGACCCAGCGGGAGTCCCTCGAAGTGACGGCGGTGCACTCGGTGGCGGGCATCCTCCCACCGGGTGAACCCCTGGTGGGCAGAGCGCCCTACTGCGCACCGCACCACTCGGCGACGATGCAGTCGCTCATCGGCGGGGGCAACGGGCTGCCGAGACCGGGCGCGGTCTCGCTGGCGCACCGGGGTGTGCTGTTCCTGGACGAGGCTCCCGAATTCTCGGGGCGTGCGTTGGACGCCCTGCGCCAGCCCCTGGAATCCGGGCACGTCGTGGTCGCACGCGCCGCGGGTGTGGTGCGGCTGCCCGCGCGCTTCCTGATGGTGCTGGCCGCGAACCCCTGTCCGTGCGGCAGACACAGCCTGGCCGGTGCGGGGTGTGACTGCCCGCCGTCCGCGATCCGCCGCTATCAGGCGCGGCTCTCCGGGCCGTTGCTCGACCGGGTGGATCTGCGGGTCGAGGTCGAGCCGGTCAGCCGGGCCGACCTGATGGGACACGGCGGCCGGGGCGAGTCCTCGGCCGTGGTCGCCGCCCGGGTGCTGGAGGCCAGGGCGCGGGCTGCGGACCGGCTCGCCGGCACCCCGTGGACCACGAACAGCGAGGTTCCCGGCCATGAGCTGCGGACCCGGCTGATCGCGGCGCCCGGGGCGCTGATGGCGGCCGAACGGGACATGGAGCGGGGGATCCTCACGGCCCGCGGCCTGGACCGGGTCCTGCGGGTGGCGTGGACGGTCGCGGATCTGAGGGCCGCCGACCGCCCGGACGCCTCCGACATCGCGGTTGCGCTGGAGTTGCGGACGGGACTGCACCGGGGCGTTCCGATGAGGGCGGGCACCTCGTGAACGGCCCGCCGGCCGGTATCGAGGGGGACCGGCGGGCGCGAGTCGCCCTGACCCGCGTGTTCGAGCCGGGGGACGAGCGTGGGGGCCGCTGGCTCCGGGAGATCGGGCCGGTGGAGCTGATGCGGCGTCTCATGAGTGGAGACGGATCGGCGCGGACGCTGAAGGGCATGACCGAGCCACGGCTGGCCGGTTACCGACTGCGGGCCGCGACGGCCGATCCGGTGCGGGACCTCGCGCACGTGGCCGCGGTGGGCGGGCGATTCGTCTGCCCCGGCGACGGCGAGTGGCCGAGCCAGCTCGACGACCTGGGCGACGCGCGGCCGATCGGACTCTGGGTGCGGGGCGGGGCCGACCTGCGCCTCTGGGCGCTGCGGTCGGTCGCGGTGGTCGGAGCACGGGCCTGCACACCGTATGGGGCGCACATGGCGGCCACACTCGGTGCCGGTCTGGCCGAGCGCGGCTGGGTGGTGGTCTCGGGCGCGGCGTTCGGGGTGGACGGCGCCGCCCACCGGGGGGCGCTCGCCGCCGGCGGGGCGACCATGGCGGTGCTCGCCTGCGGCGTGGACGTCGCGTATCCCAGGGGCCACGCCGAACTGATCGGGCGCATCGCGGAACAAGGCATCGTCATGGGTGAGTTGCCGCCCGCGGACCACCCGACGCGCAGCAGGTTCATCCTCCGCAACCGGGTGATCGCCGCGCTCACGCGAGGCACCGTCGTGGTGGAGGCCGAGTACCGCAGCGGTTCGCTGGTCACCGCGAGGAACGCGCAGCGCCTGGGGCGCTTCACCATGGGAGTTCCCGGCCCGGCGACCAGTGGCCTGTCCGCCGGGGTCCACGAACTGCTCCGCGGGGAGGGCGTTCTGGTCACCGATGCCGCCGAGATCGCCGAACTGGTGGGGGAGATCGGTGATCTCGCACCGGAGAGGCGCGGCCCCGTCCTGCCCCGCGACCTGCTGGACGACCTCTCCGCGCAGGTTCTCGACGCCCTGCCGCGGAAGGGTTCCATGGGCGGTCGCGACGTCGCCCGGACAGCCGGTACCTCGACGGACGAAGCCCTCGGCCGGTTGTACGAACTGCACTCACTGGGGTTCGTCGAACGCGAGGGCGACGGATGGCGGTTGACGCAGGTACCCCTTCGGGCGGAGGACATGCGGCGAGGCGGTACTTGACCTCGGGCATTCGGGTGAAAAGGTGATGCCTTGACCCGGGTGGTATCCGCTCGGGCCTCCGGCACCGGCGGGCGCGGTGACGTCCCGTGCCGTCAGCCGTGTCCGGCAGTGCGGGAAATGTGGGGGAAACGCACCGCGCGGATCCCTTGTCCCGTGCTCACCGCAACAACTCAGTCACGCTACGCTCACAAGGAATTCGACCCCAGAGACACGTCCCAGCACTCCACAGCAGAACGGCTCAAGGCACCACATGCCCCAGCACACCTCCGGGTCTGACCGCGCGGCAGTTCCACCGGCTGCGCGTGGCACTGTGCGCCCTCCCGCCCCTTCCTCGCTCGACGAGTTGTGGCGTTCGTACAAGACCACCGGAGACGAGCGGCTGCGGGAGCAGCTGATTCTTCACTACTCACCGCTCGTGAAGTACGTCGCCGGCCGGGTGAGTGTGGGACTGCCGTCCAACGTGGAGCAGGCCGACTTCGTCTCCTCGGGGGTCTTCGGGCTGATCGACGCCATCGAGAAGTTCGACATCGAGCGCGCCATCAAGTTCGAGACGTACGCGATCACGAGGATCCGCGGCGCGATGATCGACGAACTGCGGGCGCTGGACTGGATCCCGCGGTCCGTCCGGCAGAAGGCGCGCAACGTGGAACGCGCCTACGCCACGCTGGAGGCACGGCTGCGGCGCACGCCCTCGGAGAGCGAGGTAGCCGCGGAGATGGGCATCGCCCTGGAGGATCTGCACGCCGTTTTCAGCCAGTTGTCCCTCGCCAATGTGGTGGCGCTGGAGGATCTCCTGCATGTCGGCGGCGAGGGCGGCGACCGGCTGAGCCTCATGGACACCCTCGAGGACACCGCCGCCGACGATCCCGTCGAGGTCGTCGAGGGGCGGGAGCTCAGACGGCTGCTGGCCCGCGCCATCAACACGCTCCCCGAACGGGAGAAGACCGTCGTCACCCTCTACTACTACGAGGGCCTCACCCTCGCCGAGATCGGCAACGTCCTCGGCGTCACCGAGAGCCGGGTCAGTCAGATCCACACCAAGTCGGTGCTCCAGCTCCGGGCGAAACTGGCCGACGCCGGACGCTGATCCGGGGCGGGTTCGGCCATCCGGTGGTGGACGCGCACCCCCCTTCGAACACCTGCCGCCGTAGAGTGGTGGGGTGCCCAGGATTCGAGCGGCCTCCGTGGCCGAGCACCGGACCATGCAGCGCGGCGCCCTCCTGGACGCCGCACGCTCCCTGCTGTCCGAGGGCGGCACGGAGGCGCTGACCTTCCCCGCCCTCGCCGAGCGCACGGGGCTCGCCAGGTCCTCCGTCTATGAGTACTTCCGTTCCCGTGCGGCGGTGGTCGAGGAGCTCTGCGCCGTCGACTTCCCCGTATGGGCCGCCGAGGTCGAGAACGCGATGGCGCGGGCGGTCAGGCCCGAGGGAAAGATCGAGGCGTACGTCCGCAAGCAGCTGGAGCTCGTCGGGGACCGGCGGCACCGGGCTGTCGTCGCCATCTCCGCGAGCGAGCTGGACGCCGGAGCGCGGGAGAGGATCCGGGCCGCGCACGGCGGGCTGATCGCCATGATCGTCGAGGCGCTGGCCGCCCTCGGCCACGCGGAGCCCAGGCTGGCGGCCATGCTGCTGCAGGGCTCGGTGGACGCAGCGGTGCGCCGGATCGAGCTGGGTGCGGCGGAGGAGCCGGGTGTGGTCGCGGATACGGCTGTGGCGATGATCCTGCGCGGCGTCCGGGGCTGACGCAGCGAGCCGGGAACCTCTTGCCCTGCGACCCGGGGGACGCCTCGCCCTGCCACCCGGGAGCCTCGTCGTACCACCGCTCCCGGTGAGGCCTGGCTGATCTCCGGAACCGGGCGTAGTGAGCAGTGCAGTCGGCTGCTGCCTGCCCGGGCCGTTGTCTCTCCGTGCCGGCGATGTGCCTGTTCTTCGGGCAGCTGCACGAAGAGGTTTCGCGGCTGCTGGGCGAGGGGTTCGGGAGCGGGCGTTCGTGTACCCGCCGTATCCGTGCCCGCCGGACCCGCAAGCCGGCCGTGGTCCCCCATGCCGGCAGGACCGGCCGAAATCCACCGGGTCCGCGAGATCTTCCGTACCCAGCGGGAACTGCTGGGTACGTCCGTCCATCCAACCGTCCGGCCGTCCGTGAGCGCGTCCGTCCAACCGTCCAACCGTCCGTGCGTCCGTGCGTCCGTCCAACCGTCCGGCAAGTGTGCGGCGTGCGCCGCGTGAATCGCGCGGGTTTCGGTGCGCTCTCGCGTACCTGTGCGGCTTCGGGCGATGCGGCCGCAGGGGGCCCGGGTTCGGGCAGCGGCACGCCGACCACCGGCAGCAGCCGGGAGGGGCCCCGTCGCAGCAGCGACGGCGGGAGCATCGACAGGGGATCAAGGTAGACCTCACCCCGCCGCAGTCCCCAGTGCAGACAGCCCGTGGCGCAGTGGGAGGGACCGGGGCCGACCGCACCCACCACCTGACCCGCGGCCACCGTGTCGCCCTTCCCGACCCCGGGCCTGACCGGCTCGTACGTGAAGCGCAGCGGCGGCTCCCCGCTGCCGGACACCTCGACCGAGACCACCCCGCGTCCCGCGACCGGCCCCGCGAACAGGACCCGGCCCGGGCCGGCAGCCAGTACGGCGGTGCCCGGACGGGCTGCGAGGTCGACCCCGCGGTGGCCAGGCCCGTACGGACCGGCCGGCGGTTCCCAGCCCCGTACGACGAGGGGCCGGCCCGCCAGCGGCCATGACCGGTCGCCGTCCGGTAGGGGCCCTGGTGCAGGCAGCCCGGGAGTGGACGCGGACGCGTATCTGGGGACGGGAGTGGGCGCGGACGCATATCCCGGCACGGGTACAGACACCGGCACCGACACAGGCGCCGGTGGCGCGGTGGGTCCGCCGGCTGCCGACTGCCCCGGCAGCGACGCGGGCGTGCCCGGCACCGGCCCCACCACCAGCACCAGGAGCAGGACCGGGAGCAGGATCAGGGAGGCCGGCGAGGTCCGCAGGGCCGGCCCTGCGGACCGGGGCCGGCGACGGGGCGTCTCGGGTGTGCGGCGCATGACCGAACGATGCCCCCGCGACCGCCACCGCGGGGATCACGGCCCGGATCTGTGGACAACCGACCGCTTGTGGACATCGTCGTCACCCGGCACCCGGCGGGTCCCGTACACTTCTTCTGGCGATCCGGGTCACCGGGTCGACTTCGCACGCCCCGCCACCTCCCTCTCAGCGGACGGTGGCCGCGCTCCTCGGTCCCTTGTGGCACGGCGCGTCGGGGCGTCAGGCGCGACAGCAATCCTGCGGTCGCGACAACCGAGTACCTCAAGGAGTACGGCCATGGCCGTCGTCACAATGCGGGAGCTGCTGGAAAGCGGCGTCCACTTCGGTCACCAGACCCGTCGCTGGAACCCGAAGATGAAGCGGTTCATCTTCACCGAGCGCAACGGCATCTACATCATCGACCTGCTCCAGTCGCTGTCGTACATCGACCGCGCCTACGAGTTCGTCAAGGAGACCGTCGCCCACGGCGGCTCCATCATGTTCGTGGGTACGAAGAAGCAGGCCCAGGAGGCCATCGCCGAGCAGGCGACGCGGGTCGGCATGCCGTATGTCAACCAGCGCTGGCTCGGTGGCATGCTCACCAACTTCTCCACCGTCTACAAGCGCCTTCAGCGTCTGAAGGAGCTCGAGCTCATCGACTTCGAGGACGTGGCCGCCTCGGGCCTCACCAAGAAGGAGCTCCTGGTCCTCTCCCGCGAGAAGGCCAAGCTGGAGAAGACCCTCGGTGGTATCCGGGAGATGCAGAAGGTGCCCAGCGCCGTCTGGATCGTCGACACCAAGAAGGAGCACATCGCCGTCGGTGAGGCGCGCAAGCTCCACATCCCGGTCGTCGCGATCCTCGACACCAACTGCGACCCCGACGAGGTCGACTACAAGATTCCGGGCAACGACGACGCGATCCGCTCCGTCACCCTGCTCACCCGCGTGATCGCCGACGCCGTCGCCGAGGGCCTCATCGCCCGTTCCGGTGCCGCCACCGGTGACTCGAAGCCGGGCGAGAAGGCTGCCGGCGAGCCCCTCGCCGAGTGGGAGCGCGACCTGCTCGAGGGCGAGAAGAAGGACGACGCCGAGGTCCAGTCCTCGGTCGAGACCGAGAAGGACGCCGACGCCGACGCCGCGCCGGCCGCCATCGCCGCCGAGCAGGCCGAGGCCGCCACCGAGGCTCCGGCCGCCGAGGCTCCCGCGGCCGAGGCTCCGGCCGCCGACGCCGAGCAGGCCTGACACCCGTCAGTCACGGCTTAAGACGGCGGGGGCCGGTGCGCAGGCATCGCCCCCGCCGTCCACCCGTAGATCTTTCAGACTTCGAGAGAGAACACAGACTCATGGCGAACTACACCGCCGCTGACGTCAAGAAGCTCCGCGAGCTCACCGGCGCCGGCATGATGGACTGCAAGAAGGCGCTCGACGAGGCCGACGGCAACGTCGACGGCGCCGTCGAGGCGCTCCGTATCAAGGGCCAGAAGGGCGTCGCCAAGCGCGAGGGCCGTTCCGCCGAGAACGGTGCCGTCGTCTCCCTCATCTCCGAGGACAAGACGTCCGGCGTCCTGCTCGAGCTGAAGTGCGAGACGGACTTCGTCGCCAAGGGCGAGAAGTTCCAGAACGTGGCCAACACGCTCGCCGCCCACGTCGCCGCGACCTCCCCGGCCGACATCGAGACGCTCCTCGCGTCCGAGATCGAGGCCGGCAAGACCGTCCAGGCGTACGTGGACGAGGCCAACGCCAACCTCGGCGAGAAGATCGTCCTGGACCGCTTCGCGCAGTTCACCGGCGGTTACGTGGCTGCGTACATGCACCGCACGATGCCCGACCTCCCGCCGCAGGTCGGCGTCCTTGTCCAGCTGGACAAGGAGAACGCCGAGGTCGCCAAGGACGTCGCGCAGCACATCGCCGCCTTCGCCCCGAAGTACCTCAACCGCGACGAGGTCCCGGCCGAGACGGTCGAGAACGAGCGTCGTGTCGCCGAGGCCACCTCGCGCGAGGAGGGCAAGCCCGAGGCCGCACTGCCCAAGATCGTCGAGGGTCGCGTCAACGGCTTCTTCAAGGAGGTCGTCGTCCTCGAGCAGGCCTTCGCCAAGGACAACAAGAAGTCGGTCCAGAAGGTTCTGGACGAGGCCGGTGTCAGCCTGACGCGCTTCTCGCGCATCAAGGTCGGCATCTGAGTCCGTCCGCGAACAACGGTGGACCCGGACAGGGTCCGGTGCAGTCGTCGGCCGCACTCATGCCGTACGACCGCAGATCTGACGAGGAGGCCATTGCCGCTGTAGGGACGACAGACCCACCGGCAATGGCCTTCTTCGTATGTGCACGAGGAGAATCTCCATGAACAAGGGCGCGGACGCCACACAGGGTGACCACAAGCGCGACGACGGCAAGGTTTCCGGACGCTTCATGCTGAAGCTGTCCGGTGAGGCGTTCGCCGGCGGCGGGGGTCTCGGTGTCGACCCCGACGTCGTGCACGCCATCGCCCGCGAGATCGCCGCGGTCGTACGCGACGGCGCGGAGATCGCGATCGTCATCGGCGGCGGCAACTTCTTCCGTGGCGCCGAGCTCCAGCAGCGGGGTATGGACCGGGCGCGGTCCGACTACATGGGCATGCTCGGCACGGTCATGAACTGCCTCGCGCTGCAGGACTTCCTGGAGAAGGAAGGCATCGACTCCCGCGTCCAGACGGCCATCACGATGGGCCAGGTCGCGGAGCCGTACATCCCGCTCCGGGCCGTCAGGCACCTGGAGAAGGGCCGCGTCGTGATCTTCGGCGCCGGTATGGGCATGCCGTACTTCTCCACCGACACGACCGCTGCCCAGCGCGCCCTGGAGATCGACGCCGAGGCGCTGCTGATGGGGAAGAACGGGGTGGACGGGGTCTACGACTCCGACCCCCGGACCAACCCCGCGGCGGTGAAGTTCGACGCCCTGGAGTACGGCGAGGTGATCGCCCGCGATCTCAAGGTCGCCGACGCCACGGCCATCACCCTCTGCCGTGACAACCAGCTGCCGATCCTCGTATTCGAGCTGACGGCGGAGGGCAATATCGCACGCGCGGTCAAGGGTGAGAAGATCGGCACGCTCGTGAGCGACGAGAGCACCAGGGCCTGACGGCCCGCAGGATGGACAACGGCCTGCCGGTCGGACACCGTGCAGGTGAGGACGCGACGCAGGATCCGCAGGACCCGACGATGCCGGGTCCACCCAAGACACGCAGGAGCACGTGGTGATCGAAGAAATCCTCCTCGAGGCCGAGGAGAAGATGGAGAAGGCCGTCGTCGTCGCCAAAGAGGACTTTGCCGCGATCCGTACGGGCCGTGCGCACCCGGCGATGTTCAACAAGATCGTCGCCGACTACTACGGCGCGCTGACCCCGATCAACCAGCTCGCCTCGTTCTCGGTCCCCGAGCCGCGGATGGCCGTGGTGACCCCGTTCGACAAGACCGCGCTGCGCAACATCGAGCAGGCGATCCGGGACTCCGACCTGGGCGTCAACCCGAGCAACGACGGCAACATCATCCGGGTGACGTTCCCCGAGCTCACGCAGGACCGTCGCAAGGAGTACATCAAGGTCGCCAAGACCAAGGCCGAGGACTCCAAGATCTCGATCCGCTCCATCCGCCGCAAGGCCAAGGAGTCGCTCGACAAGCTCGTCAAGGACAAGGAGTCCGGCGAGGACGAGGTCCGTCGCGCGGAGAAGGAGCTCGACGACACCACCGCGAAGTACGTCGCGCAGGTGGACGAGCTGCTCAAGCACAAGGAAGCCGAGCTGCTCGAAGTCTGATGAACGACTCTTCCTGGGGCGCCCCGCAGGGAGCCGGTTCCTGGCGCGCTCCCGAGATGGGGGGCGCCCCGGCGGGTCCTGCATACGATGTGCACGGCGCCCAGCAGACTCGGCCCATGCCCATCGTGCCGGACGGTCCCGACGCAGGTAGAGACGCTCACGACCGCGATGACCGGAACGGGGACGCCGCACGCGTCAGCGGCCCCTTGTTCCGTGACGAGATGCCGCAGGTACCCATGTCCAGCCCCTCGCAGCCGCCCACGCCGCCGAAGAAGCGTGCGGGACGTGATCTGCGTGCCGCCATAGGGGTCGGTGTCGGTCTCGGCGCGGTCGTCGCCGGCTCGCTGTTCGTCGTGAAGGCCGTCTTCGTCGGCGTGATCGTGCTGGCGGTGGTGGTCGGCCTCTGGGAGCTCACCTCGCGACTCAAGGAGCGCAAGGGGATCAACGCCCCCCTCGTCCCGCTCGCCGTCGGCGGTGCCGCCATGGTCGTCGCCGGCTACGTGGGGGAGGCGGAGGGCGCCTGGATCGCCATGGCGCTCACGACCCTCGCGGTGCTCGTCCGGCGGATGACAGAGCCGCCCGACGGCTACCTCAAGGACGTCACGGCCGGTGTCTTCGCCGTGTTCTACGTGCCGTTCCTGGCCACGTTCGTCGCCATGATGCTCACCTCGGACGACGGTCCGTGGCGGGTGCTGACCTTCCTCCTGCTCACCGTGGTCAGCGACACGGGTGCGTACGCCGTCGGCTGGCGCTTCGGTACGCACAAGCTCGCCCCCCGCATCAGCCCGGGCAAGACTCGCGAGGGCCTGCTCGGCGCGGTGGCCTTCGCCATGGCCGCCGGCGCGCTGTGCATGGAGTTGCTGATCGACGACGGCAGGTGGTGGCAGGGGCTGCTGCTGGGCCTGGCCGTCGCCGTCAGCGCCACCCTCGGGGACCTCGGCGAGTCCATGATCAAGCGCGATCTCGGGATCAAGGACATGGGCACGCTGCTGCCCGGCCACGGCGGCATCATGGACCGCCTCGACTCGCTCCTGCCGACGGCTCCGGTGGTCTGGCTGCTGCTGGTGCTGTTCGTGGGATCCGGCTGAGACCACCGGTCGCACCCCGTCCCACCTGGTTGTTCTCGAGCGAGGGTCCGTCGTCCACAGGGCGGCGGGCCCTCGCTCCTCTGTCTGCGACACTGGATGAACCATGCCTAAGCCCGGAGAACTGGTACGTAGTTGGCCTTGAAGTGCCCCTGACCTGCGTGTTCAACACGAACAAGCGGTGTTGTCCAGCGTCGGGGCCGTCTGTGGGCCGTCTCTGTGCTGGATCCTCACGATGTTTCCAGGCGTCGCCCGCTTTCTCACAAGTGGCCCACCATCACGGCGAGCATTGCGTAATATCACGCTATGGCAACTTCGCTGAGCGTCCGGCGGATCGATCCGCTCTACTCAACAGTCCCAGGCAGTTCGGCCCGTGATGTAGTTGTGCTCCCCCGGGGCTACGTCTCTGGGGCTCCCCGGTACCACGACACCACTCTGGATCTTGTCAAAGCACTGAAGTTCGAAGGCCTCGACGCCTCCTTCGCCCATGATTCTGACGAGCGGCAGTGGTTGGGGGAGAAGAGCCACCTTCAGTACGCGATTGATGCGGTCATCGGGATTCTTTCCGCTGGCGCTTATGACGGGATTAGGCTGCTCTTGCGGAGGCGTCACGCTAGTTCGCCTGTGCGCCTGCGCCTTACACGTCAGAATGCGGACGGTTCGCAGGAGTGGTATGAACTTGAAGGCGCAGGGGAGGATGTGGCTGAAGCGGTTGGACAGTTGAGCCCGCAGTCTGATGACCCTGAACTTTCTGAATAAAGCGGCGATACCATGGACTCTAAACCCAACCGGTCTGTGCGCGTGGATGCCCCCGATGCGCCCGAGGAAGGTAGCGACGCTGGTCCAGCCGCTGACTTGCAGCAGGCGCACCTTGAGGCCGAGATCCGAGCGCATAGGCGGCGAGCGAAGCAGGCGTTTAGGGATGCGCAACGCCTGGTTGCCAAGGATAAGGTGAGGGCATCGGCTGCGATCAAGGCTGCTTTGCTCTCTGCGGCACGAGCCTTTTGGTGGGCCGAAGATAGCGAAATGGAAGAACAGCAGCATCGCCTCATGCATGAGATAGGAAAATGGAAGCATAAGGCGCTTGGCTGCGCTCTCTCCTTTAGTGAGGGAAATTATTCACAAAGGTGTCCAGTTGCTATTGCCCATAAGCGAATGGGTATTTCGATTGGGTTTACTGCAACTCGCTTCTGTTCGATCTGTCGCGAGGATGTTTCTTCTGATAGATGTCTGCATTTCAGGGATCGAAGCTACTGGGTTCGAGGCGGGGCCGATGCGACCGGGCCCTGTCGCGTTTGCAGTGGAAAGGAATGCAAGCATCGGCACGATACGCTCTATCGAGCACGAGTGGTTTACGTGGTCGATGAAAGATCTGGCATGCAAGGTCATGAGGTAAGTATCGTCAGGAAACCTGCTTACCCTGACTCGCGTTTTGTTGAAATGCCTATCGAAATTGATGATCTCGCGGGGGCGTTTGGCCCCAATTTTTTGCCTGGAGTGCGTGTTTCTTGTGACCAATGCCTTTCGTGCCCTGGTTTCGTAGAGTTTCCGCCTGATTTGTAGATTCCTGGTCGCGGCTGCTCGCCCTCCATTTCTGGAAAGCGAGCAGCCGCTTTCTCGTCGGTCGCCTAATCGCCCAGGACTGAATTCATTGTTTCCCGGGTTCGCTTGCTGCTGATCGGCAGCAGGTGAGCGTACACGCGCAGGGTCAGGGCCGGGTCGGTGTGTCCGAGATACTCGCTGACAGCCCTGATGCTCTCGCCTGCGTCCAAGAGAGTGGAAGCGTAGAAATGTCGAAGGGCGTGCATTCCATGCTCTCTCGCCGACGGGTACGGAATCCCTTTTTGAGGCTTTGAGATGATGCCTGCCGAGGCGAGGGCTGGTTTCCATTCCTGAATGTTGAAGTTGCTCCGCCAAACGACTCCGGATGCCGTGTTCGTGAACAGGAGCCGAGCCGTCACCCTAGGGCCGTCAGGCCTCCGCCAAGGCAGGGTGACCTGGACCGGCTTGCAGGTGTCCATATGTACGCGTAGGGCCTCGGCTACGAATGATGGCAGTGGTACGTCTCGTTCCTTCGAGCACTTTGGAGGGGCAAATACTGCCGCGCCTCGGATCAGCTTCACTTGGCGTACGATCCTCAGCAGCCCAGCTTCGAAATCGATCGCGTCCTCAGCCAGTCCCACGATCTCGCCCTGTCGGAGTCCGCAGCCAGCACCTGCGTCCACCATGGTGCGATAGCGCTCAGGAAGGGCTTGGCGGACCGCCTGAACCTGTGAGGGCAGCCACGGAATGACCCGCCGTCGTTCGACCGACGGCGGGCGCACGGACTTCGCGGAGCACGGGTTGCGGGGGAGGAGTCCGTCGTCCACGGCTGCACTCAGTACGGCTCGAACGTCGCCGTAGATGTTGCGTGCGTACGCCCCGCTCACTCCCGGGTTGGCCTCAAGGGCGCTCACCAGGTCGCGAAGGTGTTCCGGCCGGAAGGAGTCGAGCGGGCGCGACCCGAGGACGGGGAAGGCGTGCAGGCGTAGCCGTTGCTCGGTGACGATTTGGCTCGACAGGTCCGCGCTGTGCGCCCTGAGCCACTTTTCGGCGTAGCCCTTGAACGTGACCCGGGCTGCGCGCGGGTCGATGTACTGGCCCCGGGACATGTCGGAGGCGACGTTCGTTAGCCTCGCGCTTTCACGAGGTGGGCTGTCCAGTGGTTGATCAGAAACGCAGAAAGTGCCTCTGACCAGCAAGAATGAGGATTGTCGAGGTCCTT